>QKAF01000089.1 GCA_003246455.1 Bacteroidota bacterium | reverse complement strand
GCCGTGGTTGACCAGGTTGAGCATGCGTCCCTTGCGCTGTGAAATCTTTTCCGTGACGATGCCGGTGAAGGTCTCTTCGCAGTTCACGAACAGATGTTCGATCGGCTCGAGCAGTTTGCCGTCCTTCTCCTTGTAGATCACACGGGGACGACCGACACTCAGTTCGTATCCCTCGCGGCGCATCGTTTCGATGAGGATGGCCATCTGGAATTCGCCGCGTCCCTTGACGATGAACGCGTCGGTGGTTTCCGCATCCTCGACTTCGAGGGCCACGTTGCTCAGTGTTTCGCGGATCAGGCGCTCGCGCAGCTTGCCCGACTGCACGTATTTACCTTCTTTGCCGGAAAAGGGCGAATTATTGATGGAGAAAAACATCGCGATGGTCGGTTCGTCAACCGTGATGCGGGGCAGGGCTTTGGGCGCTTCGGCGGTGCAGATCGTGTCGCCGATATGGACATCCTCGATACCGGCAAGAATGGCGATGTCGCCCGGTCCGACAAGATCGGTCTCGCTGAGGCCGATACCGCTGTAAGTCTGGATTTTTGAGACGCGCAGGGGACGCGGCACGCCGTTCTCCCCGATGCACATCAGCGCGTCATTCTGCTTCGCTTCACCGTTGAACACCCGGCCGATCGCGAGACGGCCGAGATAATCCGAATAATCGAGATCCGAGACGAGCATCTGGAAAGGCTCCGTCGGTTCGTACGCCGGTCCCGGAATTTCCGCGACGATGGTCTCGAACAGCGGGCGGAGATCCGTTCCCGCGCCGTCGAGTTCCGTCTGGGCGATGCCCTGTTTCCCGATGGCGTAGAGGACCGGGAAATCGATCTGTTCGTCGTTGGCGTCCAGTTCGATGAAGAGGTCATAGACTTCCTGCAGGACCTCCTCCGGGCGTGCATCTTTGCGGTCGATCTTGTTGACCACGACGACGATGCGCTTTTTCGCCTCGAGCGCTTTTTTCAGGACGAAGCGAGTCTGTGGCAGCGGACCTTCGGACGCGTCGACGAGCAGGATTGCGCCGTCGACCATCATGAGCGCTCGCTCGACTTCGCCGCCGAAGTCGGCATGGCCCGGCGTATCCAGGATATTGATTTTCACTTCATCCCAGCGGACCGAGCAGTTCTTCGCCGCGATCGTGATTCCGCGTTCGCGTTCGAGATCCATCGAATCCATCACGCGGTCTTCCACCGCCTGGTTTTCGCGGAACAGTCCGCTCTGGCGAAACATGTGATCCACCAGTGTCGTTTTTCCATGATCCACATGCGCGATGATCGCGATATTGCGGATCATGGGGTTTCTATGCTTGGGCTTCATTCGATTGTCCGATTGAGTGTTTCAAAATTCAAAATCACTCAATATACGGAAGAATTCCTTGGGGATGAAATGCGCGGAAGGAGCGGGGGTCTAAAGCTTACAGCCTACTGCGAAACGGGGCGCTCCGAAAGGAGCGCCCCGTTTCACGACTTACTCGAACGCTTCCCGGACGAGCTTCTTCTGCTCGATTTCATGCAGCGTCCC
Source organism: Bacteroidota bacterium (assembly GCA_003246455.1). Classification (GTDB taxonomy): domain Bacteria; phylum Bacteroidota; class Ignavibacteria; order SZUA-365; family SZUA-365; genus SZUA-365. Next base: position 14,987 of record QKAF01000089.1, on the reverse strand, counting down.
GGAACCGGCGGCGGGACTGCCGCTCATCACGCGGCCGATGAAGCTGAAGTGATACGGCGCCTGGAGGGCGTCGCGAAGTTCGCGGTAGATGAAATTCCACGCGCCCATGTTCTTCGGCTCTTCCTGCACCCAGCGGATGTCGCGTGCGTGCGGGTAGCGCTTGAACAGTTCGGCGAAATCTTCATGCGAGAAGGGATACAGCTGTTCGACGCGTACGATGGCGGTGTCGGTGATGCCGTTCTCCTTGCGGTACTTGAGGAGGTCGAAGGCCACTTTCCCGGTGCAGAGAAGCAGACGCTTGGGATCCGCGGGCGGTTCGGGATCGTCGAGGATGAAGTGAAAGCGCCCGTTCTCGAAATCATCGGCCGGACTCTTTGCCACATCGGCGCGGAGGTTGCTCTTGGGTGTGAGCACGATCAGCGGCTTCCGGTCTTCGAGCAGTGCCTGGCGACGGAGCAGATGGAAGAACTGCGCGGTGGTGGTCGGTGCCGCGACACGCATGTTGTTCTCGGCGCAGAGGACGAGGAAGCGTTCCAGGCGCGCCGAGGAGTGCTCGGGACCCTGTCCTTCGAAGCCGTGCGGCAGCAGCATGACCAGGCCGCTTTTCTGCCCCCATTTGTCCTCCGCCGCTGCGATGAACTGGTCAATGATGATCTGTGCGCCGTTGACGAAATCGCCGAACTGCGCTTCCCAGATGACCAGGGCGTTTTTACGCATGATGGAGTAGCCGTATTCGAAGCCGAGGACGGCGTACTCCGACAGCAGGCTGTCAAAGGCGGTGTATTCAGCCTGGCCCGCACGGATCGCATTGAGCGGAATGTACTCGCTGCCGTTGCTGTAGTCGACAAGCACGGAATGCCGGTGACTGAACGTCCCGCGCCGCGAGTCCTGACCGGATAATCGCACCGGAATTCCTTCAACGAGGAGCGACCCGAACGCGAGCGCCTCGCCCGTCGCCCAGTCCACCATGCCGCCGTCGAGCACGCCGATGCGCGACTCTATCAGCCGCTTGAGTTTCGGATGCGGGGTGAAGTCCGCGGGGAAGGTGGTGAGGGCGCGCATGATTTCATCGAGAGACGCACGATCGACGCCGGTGGAGACGCGGCTGCCGACGTTTTCCTCGATCTCGCGGAAGACGTGATCGATATCCACTTCGGGCGGACCCGCTTCCTTCGTCGCATCGAACGCGCGTTCGATGGAGTCATGGAAGTACTGCAGGGCGTCTTCCGCTTCCTTTATCGTTATGTCGCCCCGGTTCACGAGTGCCTCGGTATACAGCTTGCGGACGGTGCGCTTCTCCTTGATCTTCGCATACATCAGCGGCTGCGTGTAGCTCGGATCGTCGCCTTCGTTATGTCCATGCTTCCGGTAGCAGATCATGTCCACGACCACGTCGCGTTTGAATTCATTGCGGAAGTCCATCGCGAGTTCGATGACGCGAACCGCCGCCTCGGGATCCTCCCCGTTGACATGGAAGATGGGGGACTGCACCATTTTCGCCACGTCCGTGGCGTAATGGCTCGAACGGGCGTCCTCGGGCGACGTCGTGAACCCGATGCCGTTGTTGACCACGATGTGCACTGTGCCGCCGGTGCGGTATCCTTTCAGCAGACTCAGATTGAGCGTTTCGGCGACGACGCCCTGTCCGGCGAACGCCGCGTCCCCGTGCACCAGTACCGGCAGCACCGACCTGCGTTCGAGATCCTGACGGATGTCCTGCATCGCGCGTGCGATGCCTTCGACCACCGGATCCACGGCTTCGAGATGGCTGGGATTCGACGCGAGCGTGACACGGAGGTTATGTCCCTCGAGGTCGCTGTAGGTGCCGGTCGCACCGAGGTGGTACTTCACATCCCCTGAACCCTGCATGGAATCCGGATCGAGATCGCCGTCGAATTCCTGAAAGATCTTTTCATAGCTCTTGCCGAGGATGTTCGCCAGGACGTTGAGACGGCCGCGGTGCGCCATCCCGATCACGACGTCCTGAATGCCGTTCTGCACCGACTCGTTGAGCAGGGCGTCGAGCACGGGGATGAGCGTTTCCGCGCCCTCGAGACTGAAGCGTTTGTGCCCGATGTACTTGGTGTGAAGGAAGCGTTCGAACGCTTCAGCGGCGTTGAGCATACCGAGAATGCGGTGTTTTTTCGAGACATCCATCCACGTCGCACGGGGCTTCCCTTCGACGCGTTCCTGGATCCAGAGCTTCTGTTTCGGATCCTGGATGTGCATATACTCGATGCCGATGGTGCGGCTGTAGGTTTCGCGCAGGATTTCCAGGGTGTCGCGGAGTTTCATGCGCGTGCGGCCGGCAAGACCGAGCGTGAGAAATTCGCGGTCAAAATCCCAGAGCGAAATCCCGTAGTTGTGCGGGTCAAGCTCCGCATGCTGTTCGATGCTGAGCTGCAGGGGATTGAGGAATGCCTGCAGATGGCCGCGCACGCGGTACATGTTGATCAGCTGCAGGACACGGGCCTGTTTTTCCACCATGCCGTCGGCGCCTTCGTTGCCGCCGAAACGCGGATTGATGTCCTGCGTCAGTTTCACCGGGTGGTAGGGAATCCGCAGGCTGGTGAAGATCTCTTCGTAGAAGTTGTCCTTCCCCGTGAGCAGCTTGTGCATGGTGTCGAGGAACAGGCCGCTTTCCGCCCCCTGGATCACGCGGTGGTCGTACGTACTGGTGATGGTCATCGTCTTGCTTATACCGAGCGTCGCCAGTGTCCGCGCGTCCGCGTTCTGGTATTCGGGCGGATAGTCGATGTTGCCCACGCCGAGGATGACGCTCTGCGACTGCATCAGGCGGGGAATGCTGAACACCGTCCCGATCATGCCGGGATTGGTGATCGTCACGGTCGTGCCCATGAAATCGTCCGGCGTGATCGCGCCGGAGTTCACCCGGCGAATCAGCTCGTTGTACGCGGCGAAGAATCCGCCGAAATCCAGCTGCTCCGCGTTCTTGATATTGGGAACGAGAAGTCCGCGCGACCCGTCTTTTTTCTGGACGTCCACGGCCAGTCCGAGATTGATGTGCTCGGGGGTGATGCGGTAATGCTCGCCCTCGTGGAACAGGTAGGTATGGGTCATGGCCGGCATTGCGCGCAGGGACTTGAGGATCGCCCACGCGATCATGTGCGTGAAGCTCACCTTGCCGCTAACCATGTCTTCGAGGTAGCGGTTGATCAGGCGGCGGTTCTCTTCGAGTACCTTCACCGGAATCACGCGGGAAGAGGTCGCGGTGGGGACGGCGAGGCTCTGCTGCATGTTCGTGACGATGATCTCGGAAGGTCCGCGCAGCTTCTCCGCTCCCGGCGGAAGCTGCTTCGCTGCATCCTTTCCGGCAACCGCGGGCGCAGCCGCGGCGGCGGGCGCCGGGGCCTCGCTCTGCTGGGGAACGCTGGTGGGCTGATAATCCTCGAAAAACTCCCGCCAGTGCTCGCCGACAGATGCGGGGTCCTGCTGGAACAACCGGTACATCTCGTCGATCAGCCAGGTGTTGGGACCATAGACGAGCGGGTTGTCGATACTGTGTTCTGACATGTGTTGTATGCGTTGTGACGGGCGCGGAGCCCGTCCATGAAAAATGCTGTTATTGCAGAAATATTCTTCAAAATTGTCAAAAATACGGGACAAGGGCAACGCCGCGCGCTGCCGTCCGTTTTCTGAGAACACGCCGGCGGCCATTTTGGTTTATTTCGGGGCATTCTTTTTCACCGCACCTTCCGGCGGGGACGATCCGCGCTCTTGCCCGTGTTTCCCGCCTGTCGTACATTTCGGGGATCCGAACAACGAAAAAGAGGAACTGATGAAGAAAATCTCCGCCCTGGCAATCCCGCTTCTTGCGCTCATTCTCGTCGCAGGCTGCGGACAACAACAGAAAAAGGAAGCTGATGTGATAAACGCGAACGATCACAAGAAGGTGAGCGAACGGCTTGCCATGTATGCCGACGTCGACATCAATGTCGACATGTCGATGCTTACCGATCGGCAGCGCCAGCTGGTGGCGAAACTGATTGAAGCGGGGCGCCTGGTGGATGACATTTTCTGGATGCAATCCTCGCATGACGCCGTGGCCGTACGCGATTCCCTGGCCGCACTTCAGGATCCGACTGCGAAGGACTTCTACAAATACGTGCGCATCAATTACGGACCGTACGACCGCATTTTTGAAAGCGAACGCTTCGTGGGTGAAGGTCCGGCACGGAAACCCGCGGGTGCGGGACTATATCCCCCCGACATGACGAAGGAGGAATTCGAGGCCTGGGTCAAGGCGCATCCCGATCAGAAGGACGCGCTCGAAAGCCAGTACACCGTGGTGCTGCGCGAGGGCGATCAGCTTCTTGCCATGCCCTACCATGAATTCTATCCCCAGGCAGCGAAAATCGCGGAACTGCTGGTGCAGGCTTCCGAACTTGCCGACAATCCCAGCCTCAAGAAGTACCTGCTGCTGCGCGCGGGAGCCATCGCGAACGACGACTATTACGAAAGCGATATGGCATGGATGGACCTGAAAGACAATGACATCGATGTCGTGATCGGGCCGATCGAGAATTACGAGGACGGCCTCTTCAACTATAAAACGGCGTTCGAATGCGCCGTGGTCGTGAAGGATCCGATCGGGACGAAGGAACTGCAGATGTACAAGGAACATATCGACGCCTTCGAACAGGCGCTTCCGATCGACGCGAAGTACAGACGGAAATCCGCCGGTTCGGGCAATGTGCTCGAGGTGGTGAACATCGTGTATTTCGGTGGCGATTTCCAGGCCGGCATCAAGACCATCGCCGCATCGCTTCCCAACGACCCCCGCGTGACGGAGAAAAAGGGCGGGAAGAAGCAGATGTACAAGAACATGATGGAAGCGAAGTTCGAGAAAATCGTGAAGCCCATCGCCGAACGCGTGCTGGAACCAGGACTGATCGAATTCGTGGACAAGCGCGCTTTCACCAGCTTCGTCACCCTGCATGAGGTCTCGCATACGCTGGGTCGTCCGTATGTCTACGGCAACGACAAGCTGAGCGTGCGCAAGGGGATGAAAGAGCGGTACTCCACCATCGAGGAATGCAAGGCCGATATCCTGGGCCTGTACAACAACAAACTGCTGCATGCCCAGGGAGTCATCGACGACAACCGGCAGATCCGCTCCATCGTGACCTATGTCGCGGGGCTGTTCCGTTCGCTCCGCTTCGGCGCGGAAGAAGCACACGGGCAGGCCAATCTCATGCAGCTGAACTGGTTCCTCGAGAACGGCTCCCTCGTCAAATCTCCCGACGGAACCTATGGGATCAACTTCGATAATTTCATGGATGTTGCCGCCGCGCTCGCGCACGCGGTGCTGACTGTCGAGATCGAAGGAGATTATGACGGCGCCGGGGAACTGATCGAGAAGTACGGAAAGATGACTCCCGACATCGACACGGTCATCAAGAAGCTCGTCGACATCCCGCGCGATCTCAACACGAGATACACCGCCGCGGAGTAATCCAGGAAATCGCCGGACGGTCCGGAGGCATACAGAACTGCCTTCGCGCCAGCGAACTGCCGATTGAAGGAAAAGGAAAACGGGGTATCCAACCAATGGTTCGGATACCCCGTTTTCCTTTTCTCTGACTACGCAGATTATTACCCGGGTATTATTTCGCGTAAAAATCGATCTGTCGTTCGATGGCGGCGCGGCAGACACCGCAGAAGTCGACGAGACTGAGGGAGAACATGCGGCAGTCCAGCGAAGGACGATACATGCCTTCGGAAATGTATCCCGCACCCTCGAAGGCACCGATTTTACCAATCAGGGCAGGATTCTTGAGGATTTCCTCCGATTTCTTCATGATCGGGTCGCGTTTCTGGTAATAGTCATCGGCAAGGCGGTCGAGCTTCATCAGCTCCGCCCGAAGACCGTCGTAGTCCTTCTTGCCCCACTCGGTGGGTATGTCGATGCCCGGAGAAACCTGGGTGCGCCATTTCACGTCGGGCGCGTGCATGAGACGCGTGACGTTGGGTTCCCACGGCTCCACTCCGGCGGGGTAGAATTCATCGTACCCGGTGGACGACGAATAGTACTCGTCGCCCAGGCCGCCGAAGGCATGACCGAATTCGTGCACGTACACGTAATCCCGCTGCCATTCCTGGCCTTCATGCGTCTCGTTCGCATAGGTGGTCGTGTACAGCTGGTAGATGCCCCCGCCGCCGTAGCGGCTGTCGTTGATCAGCATGCAGATGAAATCGTACGGCGCGGCGGCAGCGATGTCGCGCAGTTCGCGGTTGGCCTCGGTCAGCACATAGCGGGCGCTGCCGAAGGTGTTGTACATGAGGCCCAGTGCCGTGTTTTTCCAGACGTTGCGGTCCGGAATATCGATGCCGGATTCGGGGGAGACGACGCAGAGCGCGCGGACATTGAAATCGTCACTGCGTTCCTTGAACGGACTCGTTCCGAACATGACGTCGTTGAAATGCTTCGCATCCTTCTTGAATTTATCCATCTCGTTTTTCGCGTAGCCGTCGCCGAGGATGAGGATGTCGACCTTCTTGTGGATGTCGCCGTTATCCATCAGCGTGACGACCTCGAATTCCGGGTGCTGCTGCTCGGCAATGACCACGGTGGGGTCGGTCGGATCGATGACGGACGTGAAGACCTCCTGGAATACGAGGAATTTGTCCCGGCGGCTGAGCGTGAGCTGCACTTCGCGCCGGGGAAACGGGAAGCGAACGGTTTCGTGAAAGGTTTTCCAGATCCCTTTCCCGGCTTCACCCGTGGTCTGCCATTCGTTGAATACCGTCGAAAATCCGCGGGAGTAGAGCAGCATGCCGCTTTGCAGATCATAGACGCGGACAAGAAACTCACCCATGTTCAGCGTGTCGATCAGATTGACCATGCTGCCGGGCCAGGGGCCCTCCTGGAATACCTTGTCGAGCGTGATGCGTTCCTCGCCCTTGGTGCCGATGTGATAATAATCGACGCGCATGGTCTTGTCGAGGAAGTACCGGTCGAAGTCGACCTGGGAAAACGCGAAAGCGGGGAGAAGGAAAAGAATCAGGAAAAGTGAGCGGCGCATGGGAACCTCGATGTTCAATGAATGCTGGAAGCTAAAATATACGACGGCGGCCGGGAATGCGGAAAATGCGTGAGGAGGTGAGGTAGAGGGGTAAAGGGGGTAAGAGGTGAAGAGGTGAGGTGGAAAAGGGGTGAAGGGGGTGGGTGCCTGGCAGGTGCTCGGCGGTGAATGAAACAAAAATGAGTAAAAGGCCATATAATGCACTTTGCATTCCACAACGGGTGAGGAAAATGAAAACTCGGTTACTGGCTCTCGTTCTCGTATCGACCCTTCTCGTCGGCTGCGCCTCGACGAATCGTCTCCGCGAATATCCCCTGTACGGCAGAAACGTCGCCTTCCTCAATAGAACGGAAGTCGCCGATGTTTCGGGCGGTGTGTGGATCGACGATCCGGACCCGAATCCCGACACGCCGTGGACGGGAATCGTCGCCGCGCTTCTTTCCATCTTCGGCAGCGTTGCGGCCGACAGCAAGCTCGACAATGCGATCGATACGCAGGGGGTATCCCGGATACTCGCCGACCAGATCGAGATGATGATGGTGGACCGCCTCCGGGTGCAGTCCGTTCCGCCCGACGCACCCCGGGTGGATTTCCTCATGGCGACGCATGTCAAGCGCCTGGCGCTCAACTCCAATGCCGCGGGGGTGTTTCTTTCCGCGAAGGTGAATCAGCAGCTCTTCAGCGCCCATGACAGCACGCTCGTATGGGAGGAGACGCTGACGCAGGAAGTGCCGCTGAGATTTCATCCCGGTTTCGTCCTGCATCCTGCCATCGCGACCGCGGGCAGCGTTGTCGGTGCCATCGAACTCTTTTCGATGAAGGAAGAGGAAATACAGAACGCGGTGCTCTATACCGCCGAGGATCTCGGGGTGCATCTCGGCGAGCTTGTCGTCCGCGATACCCGGTAAGGATGAACGCTCTGACACAAAGACTCGAAGTCACAAAGACACTGTGCAATTAATACGTGTACGGGCGTCTGCCGCGGCGGACGCCCCTGCACGTTTATGTCTTCTTGTGCCTTCGAGTCTTCGTGACTTGGTGTCCCCGCCTTACTCGACCTCGGAGATTTTTTCCATGAACTGGGCGCGGAGGTAATGCGCCGGGGACGCGGTCTCGTGGAAGCTCAGCTTCCCCTTGAAGTCGCCGATGGTTTCGAATCCTTTTTCCCCCATCCAATTCTCCAGGCCGGCAACCATTTCTCCGATGGTTCCGAGTCCCTTCTCATACAGTACCGATGCGACCTGTACGCTGGAAGCGCCTGCGAGGAGCAGCTTGATCATGTCTTCGGCGCTTTTCACGCCGGTTGTCGCACAGATATCGAGCGGCAGGTAATGCGACATGAGCGCAGTCCAACGCAGCGGCAGGTTCACTTCCTCGCCGGTCGAAAAGCTGAAGCTTGTTTTCGGTTTCAGTTCGTTGATGTCGATGTCGGGCTGCGTGAAGCGATTGAACAGCACGAGGCCGTCGAGCTTCCGCTGCGCGAATTCGAGCGAAAGATGCGGCAGGGCAGAGAACCACGGACCGATCTTCAGGGCGACGGGGATACCGACCCTGCGCTTTACCACGCTGACGATTTCGACGTACAGCTCTTCGAGCCTGTTCGAGTCCATTGTCAGATCGGTCGCGGTGGTGAAGACGTTCAGCTCGATGGCATCGGCGCCGGCGCTCTCCATCTGCAGGGCGTAATCAGGCCACCAGTCGGCGGAAACGCAGTTGATGCTCGCGATGATGGGGATGGTCGTTTCCGCCTTGATCTCCCGGATCATGTCGGTGTATTCCTGTCCGCCGTAGAGTTTCTCCAGGCGCGCATAGTAATAATCGTATGCTTCGGTGTGGTCGACCAGGGAGTCCTTCATCCCGAAATCCTTCTGGGCGAGGGATTCCTCGAACAGGCTCTTGAGCACTACGGCGCCCGCACCGGCGGCTTCGCATTCCTTCACCTTCTCGAGGGAACGTGTCAATCCGCTGCTGGCGACGATAACCGGGTTACGCAACTGCAGTCCCATGTAGCTCGTGGATGTATTCGGCATGCTGATCTCCGCTGATTCGATGGAAAAGGTGTGTTGTTACAGTCGGGGGAAATATGAGAAAACGCCGGCAGTGCTGCAACTCCCGTGCGGCAGCCGGCATGAAGAATTTTGCCTTTTGACGCGGTATTTCCTAGGTTTCGTCCGAGAAATCTCTCCCGGAGAACCCGCCCGGCCGTCGGGTCCGCAGGGACGAATCCATCTTCTCCCGGTCCGCCACAGCGCATAACCAGCGAGTAATTTCCGTATGACAGTCAACGCACGTCGTCCGTATTATCCCCTGTTCGTTCTCTTGCTCCTGACCCTTGCGGGATGCTCCTCGGTAAACCTCACATCCGTTGTCGATACGCAGTTCCTTCTCGGCAGCAGGCTCCTGCCCCTGCAGGGACTGCTCGTGGTGTACGACAGCAGGGACCTGACGCTGAAACAGGATTTCGAAACCTCGTTCGCGGAGTACATCCGGGAGAATACCTCGGCGATCGCACATACGGATATCGAACTGTATTCGCCGCTGAAGAACCTGGATGAGAAGGAAAAAATCTGGGCGCTGAAAGACAGCTACATCGACGGTGTGCTCTACATCTACGGCGGCGGGAGCGGCAGACCGCTGCGTGACTGGCTCCTCCCGGAAGCGAAGGACATCGACAAAGAGACGCAGGCGTGGAAATCCAGCGCCGTCAAACTGTTCCTCCCGTCCACCGGGGTAGTGGTATGGGCAGGAAACGTCGAAGGGAACGATGCGTTTGTCGGTGAGGAGCTGAATTCCGGGGGCTTTTTCAGCGCCGTCGTGGCGGACCTCGTGCGTCGCGGCATTCTCGAGGTTCCGCGTTCCGAGAATCCCGGGCTCCGCGGTTTCAACCGGTAACATAAGGCGGCCTGTCCGAACACCTCCAGCGCACCGCGTACAGGTCCATTCCCCCTGCAGATGGTCTTCGGACCGCGGACCGTTTTGCGGTGCCGCTCCGCTCTGGACATCCCATTCCGTTTTTCGTATCATGCATCAATATCTCGCTCACGTCCCGGGATCACTGTGCGCAGCTGTACCCGTCACCTTCTCCGTATCCTGACCCTCATGCTTATCGCCGTTCCCGGAGTTCCGTGGAACGCGCGATCGCAGTCGCTGACGCTTCTCGATATCGATACGCGGAGCTATCCGCTGGTCAGCGCGGGTTTCTACGCGTTCGATACGGATGGCAACCGCATTCTCTCGCTGCTGCCCGGGGAATTCGTACTCACGGAAAACGGGGAGGTTCGCCGTGTCGTGAACGTCAGCTGTCCACCGGTGCAAGCCCCGGGACCGATTTCTGCAGTACTCACCATTGACGTCTCCGGTTCGATGTTCGGGGGCGGCCTCGCACTCGCGCAGGCGGCCGCGTATGCATGGATCGACGCGATTCCCGCGGGACAGTCGGAGTGCGCCGTGACCTCGTTCAACACGCAGAACGCACTCCACCAGGACTTTACCAACGATAAAACGCTCCTGCGCTCCGCGGTCGCGGGACTGCAGGCCGGTGGGGGAACGAGCTTCGATGCAGCGTTCACATTCCCCTTTGCGGGCGCTCTCGGAGTTGTCGCGCGCGGGAAACACAAAAAGGTCGTGGTTCTGCTCACCGACGGACACGCCGGCGGGCGCGAACAGGAAATACTCGACATGGCGCGGCAGGTGGGGGCCCAAGTGTTCTGCATCACGCTCGACAACGTCATGCCCGAAGTGCTTCGGCATGTGGCGGAACAGACAGGCGGGCGATGGTTCGAAAACGTGACCACGCCCGAACAAGCGCGGAGCGTCTACCGCAGCATTCTCGAATTTGCACAGGATCAGCCGCCCTGCATTATCACATGGGAAAGCGGCGGCTGCGCATACCATCGTTCGGTCGATTGCGGTATTCCGGCATACGGGACCTACACGAAAGGCTCATACGCCATATCAAGTGTCGATCTGCCGCACATCACTGTGCTGCCGGCTCGGGTGATTGAATTCGGGGTCGTAGCGCCAGGACCTGGCAGCGTTCGATCGGTGACTCTGCGGGGAGAAGCGCACCCGGTCGACATCTCCCGCATTACACCTGATTCACCGCTGTTCACGGTGATTGATTTCGGCGGGAGTCCCCCTCCGTTCACGCTGGAACCGGGTCAGGAGCGTACAATAACGATCCGCTATACTGCGGAGGATTCAGCCTACGCCATCTGCCGTTTCTTCATCGAATCCAACGCATGTGACGCCGGTTTCTTCGCAACGGCCGGAGATCCTTCGACCGGACATGATCGCCGGGTGATCAAGCTGCTGCATCCGAACGGCGGTGAAATGTTCGTTGCCGGCAGTGATACGGTGATCACGTGGGAGGGCGTCGCACCAACCGATCCAGTGCGCCTCGAGTACAGCACGAATAACGGAGCGACATGGCGTGTGATCGCAGATCATGTGACGGGTCTTTCCTACAACTGGCATGTTCCCAATACGCCGAGCGAAGCATGCCTCGCCCGCGTGACTGCGCAGCGTACGGACGCGGTTCCTGACGACATGGTCATCATACCTGCGGGGACGTTCATCATGGGTGACGTCAACGGTACGGGCGCGCAGGAAGAACGTCCCGCTTCACGCGTGACTATCACGCGTCCGTTTCTCATGGGACGGACGGAAATCCAATTGCGCGAGTGGAAAGATCGCGGGATCCAGGCAGGCACCGGGGGAACCGGTCCCGACGACGGTCCAGCAGTGGGCATCAGTTTCCACGCAATGATCGAATACTGCAATGCGCGTTCGTTGGGAGAAGGACTGGCACCCTGCTACGTGATCGCAGGAAGCGATATCCTCTGCAATTTCGAAGCGAACGGGTACCGTCTGCCGACTGAAGCGGAGTGGGAGTATGCATGCAGAGGCGGTGTGAGCGAGGACTTCTACACGGGCGGTATGCTGGAGCCGTATTGCGATCCGGTGGATTCCCATCTGGATCTGGCGGGATGGTACTGCGGGAATGCCGGAGGGGTGACGCATGTCTGCGGTCAGAAACGCGCAAATGCCTACGGCCTGTTCGACATGCACGGCAACGTGCGTGAGCAGTGCTGGGGCGATTGGACCAATCCGTACACGGCGGTTGAGAAAGTGGATCCTCGGGAGCCGAATCCCCTGACCGGGAAATCCATCCCCGTTGCGCGAGGCGGGTCCTACCGTAACAGCGCTGCGGAATGCCGCAGTTCTTCACGTTTCCAGGCCCCCTGGTATACCGTGCAAAATAACCTCGGCTTCCGCGTGGTGAGGACGTACTGATATGAGGAAAACACGGTCCATATCTCTGGCACTCTTTCTGCTCGGCCTGACCTCGTTTGTCCGGGCGCAGGTCAGCGACGTTTCCGACGCGGTGTTTTCCATCGTGGTTCCGTCGGCAGAAGCGCAGGTGGTGGATATGGGTGCGCTACCCGTCGGCGCGCAGAGGGACTCCCTCGTGCAGCCCTTCATCCGCAATACGGGCAGGACCCGGATCCGAATCGATGGGCTCCATATCAGCGGGGGTGACGCATCGGCATTCGATGTAATAGCGGGGAAGGCGCCCGTTTTCGTTCCAGCGAACGATGGCCACACCGTCGGCTTCGCATTCCATCCGATGACACCGGGCCTGAAATCCGCGACTATTGTCGTCGAAACGCAGGTCGACACGCTGTACTACGAAATCCGCGGCGAGGCCACGGCCCCGCAGATCGCGCTCGAAGTCACGATGATCGATTTCGGACAGCTGCCCGTCGGCGCCCATCGCGACAGCAGCGTTGCACTGATCCGCAACCTCACCGCGGGACCGGTGACAGTCACCTCTGCAGAGCAGGCCGGCCCCGATCGGCAGCAGTTCACGACCGTGTCGGGAGACGCGCCTTTCGCACTCGTGCCGTACGGCACTCATGAAATGGTGCTGCGCTTCGAAGCGAAGAAAGGAGGCCGCAGCAGCGGGAGCATCGTTTTCGGTATCGACGGAAGCACGGATCTACTCGCCGCGCAGCTGTTCGGGGAAGGTATCGTACGAGACGCCACTGCGACGCTGGCGACGGATACGTTGACCGCCGCACCGGGAGAAATCGTTCGTATTCCCATTCGACTGCGCAATGCGGTGGATGTGCAGTTCACGGGCGCCTCCGCATTTACGACCGAACTGCGCTACCGCGCATCGCTGCTGGTCCCGTTCGGTGCAACACCGGAGGGGAGGCTGGAGGGCGATGAACGGGTCATTCCGCTCGATAATTTGCCGCTCATCGCGGACGAGGACGGGGTGCTTGATAGCTTCGATTTCATTGCCGTCCTCGGCGATGAGCAAACGACGGAGCTGAAACTTCAGAACTCCGCCGCAATCGGCGCCCTGTTCCCGGTACTGGAATCTCCGGGCATGTTCCGGCTCACCGACATCTGCCGCGAAGGGGGAGACCGCCTCTTCGACGCCTCGGCGGCGCTGCAGCTGCAGCAGCAGGGGCCGAATCCGTTCAATGCGGCGACCGTGCTTCGATTCACGACCATCGAAAAGGGAGCGGTTCAGCTGTACGTGCTGGATCTTCTCGGGCAGAGGATCCGCACGCTTGTCGACGGGCAGCTGGAACCGGGGAGCTACGAGAGAATCCTGGATCTGCAGACCTTTCCCTCTGGGACCTACATCTGCGTGCTGCAGACGGCGACGCTTCAGAAAATGCTGCGCATTCAGCTGCTGAAATGACGAATGCGAGGTTTGAAATAGTCAAATATTGGACGGATATTTGAATGATACTGCGAGTTCAGTGTCCTTTCCTCCGCGCAGGGAATCCGCTGTCCAGCCCGCCGCATCGTACGAACAACAGTTCCGGAATCGTTTTTCTGACAGGAACGCAGATCCATGCCTGAAAATACATCTCTCACGCTTGCGGCAGTGCTGCAGAACAGTGTTCAGCGCTTTGCGCAGCGTCCAGTACTCTCCTTCGTCTCCGGAACCCCGATGACCTACGCCGAATTCGGCGAGGAGGTCGGTCGCGTGCGTGCGGCGCTGCGGGGGCACAATGTCCGCCCGGGAGACCGCGTCGCGATTCTGTCGGGAAACATGCCGAACTGGGGAGTCGCGTATTTCGCCGTGACGAGCATGGGTGCGGTAGCGGTGCCGCTGCTGCCGGATTTTCACAAAAAGGAAATCGCGGCCTTCCTTCAGCACGCGGGCTGCGACGTGCTGTTCGTTTCGCGGAAACTGGCCGGGAGCGTGACGGAAGTCGATGTGCCGACGCTGCGTCACAGGATCATCCTCGATGACCTCACGGTGGAGACTCCGGCCGGAATCCGGCCGCTGTGGACGCCGGAAGTCGGGACGGCCCCTCCCGCGGATGTGCAGGAGGAGGACCTGGCGTCGATCATTTACACGTCGGGGACGACGGGGAAGTCGAAGGGGGTCATGCTCACGCATCGAAACCTCGCTTTCAACGCGCTCAAAGTGCAGAGCATTCAGCCGATCGTCAGCGAGGACGTGTTCCTCTCGATCCTGCCGCTTTCGCACACCTATGAAAACACCCTGGGGCTGATCCTCCCGCTCATGCAGGGAGCGTCCGTCTATTACCTGGAGAAGCCGCCGACGGCAGCAGCGCTGCTGCCCGCCTTGGAACATGTGCGACCGACGATCATGCTCAGCGTGCCCCTCGTCATCGAGAAAATCTATCGCATGCGCGTTCTCCCGCAATTCACGAAAAGCGCTGTGCTGCGGCGCCTGTACAAGACCGACACCGGACGCCGCTTCCTGCATCGCCTGGCCGGAAAAAAACTGCAGAAGACCTTCGGCGGCCGCCTGCATTTTTTCGGCATCGGCGGGGCGAAGCTCGATTACATGGTGGAGCGATTCCTCCGCGAGGCGAAGTTCCCGTATGCCATCGGATACGGTCTGACCGAAACGGCACCGATGCTCGCGGGAGCCAATCCGCAGAA
>QKAF01000147.1 GCA_003246455.1 Bacteroidota bacterium | reverse complement strand
CGCCCGCGCGTTTCTCGAAGGACGCCTCAGCGAACAGCAGCTGCAGAATTTCCGGCAGGAACTGGCGCCGGGCGGCGGACTCTCGTCGTACCCCCATCCCTGGCTGATGCCGGGCTTCTGGGAGTTCCCGACGGTGTCGATGGGTCTCGGACCGATCATGGCCATCTACCAGGCGCGTTTCAACCGCTACCTCGAAGACCGCGGCCTCAAGCCCGATCACGGTGAGAAGGTCTGGGCTTTCCTCGGCGACGGCGAGACCGACGAACCCGAGGCGCTGGGCGCGATTTCGCTTGCCGCCCGCGCAAAACTTGATAATCTCATTTTCGTGATCAACGCCAACCTGCAGCGGCTCGACGGTCCCGTCCGCGGCAACGGCAATATCATCCAGGAACTCGAGCGCAATTTCCGCGGCGCGGGATGGAACGTGATCAAGGTGATCTGGGGCTCGGACTGGGACGCCCTGCTGGCGAAAGACCATGACGGGGTGCTGGTCAAACGCATGGGCGAAGTTTCCGACGGCGACCGTCAGAAATACGCCGTGGAATCCGGCGCCTACATCCGCGAACATTTCTTCGGCACGGATCCTCGTCTGCTCAAACTCGTCGAGCATTACAGCGACGAACGCCTGCGCCGTCTGCGTCTCGGCGGACACGATCCGGAAAAAATCCACGCCGCCTTCAAGGCCGCCGTGGAGACCAAGGACGCGCCGACGGTCATTCTCGCCCGCACGATCAAGGGCTACGGACTCGGCGAGGCCGGCGAAGGAAAGAACATCACGCATCAGCAGAAGAAAATGAACGAAGACGAGCTGAAGGAATTCCGCACGCGTTTCAACATTCCCATCTCCGATGACGACGTCGCCGATGCGCCGTTCTACAAGCCCGACGACAGCAGCCAGGAAATCACCTACCTCAAGGAACGCCGCAAGGCGCTCGGCGGGTCGGTTCCTGCGCGCAACACCAACGTGATCAAGCTCAAGACGCCCGACGAGGCGCTGTTCCAGGAATTCTACGACGGCACCGACGAACGCGAGGTTTCCACCACGATGGCTTTCGTGCGCATGCTGACGCTGCTGCTCAAGGACAAGGAAGTCGGCAAGTACGTCGTGCCGATCGTTCCCGACGAGGCGCGCACCTTCGGAATGGAAGCGCTGTTCCGCCAGATCGGCATTTACTCTCATGTGGGCCAGCTCTACGATCCGGTCGACTCCGCGTCGCTGCTGTACTACAAGGAAGCGATCAACGGACAGATTCTCGAAGAGGGCATCACCGAGGCCGGTTCGATGTCCAGTTTCATCGCCGCCGGCACGGCCTACGCCACGCACGGCATTCCGATGATTCCGTTCTTCATCTACTACTCCATGTTCGGCATGCAGCGCATCGGCGATCTCGTCTGGGCCGCAGCCGACATGCAGGCGCGCGGCTTCCTGATCGGCGGCACGGCCGGCCGCACGACGCTGGCCGGCGAGGGACTGCAGCATCAGGACGGCAACAGCCACCTTCTGGCGTACCCCGTTCCGAATCTCGTCACCTACGATCCGGCTTTCGCCTACGAAGTGGCGGTGATTCTCCGCGACGGCATGCGGCGCATGTACGAAGAGCAGGAAAACATTTTCTACTACATCACCGTGCTCAACGAAAATTACGCGCAGCCGCGGATGCCCGAAGGCGAGCACGTGAAGGAAGGCATTCTCAAGGGACTGTACCTGTATCGTCCCACCGAAATGAAGAAAGCCGCACTGCACGCCGACATCATGGCCAACGGCAGCATCCTCAACGAGGCGCTGAAAGCACGCGAGATTCTCGAAGAGAAATACGGCGTCGCGACCAACGTGTGGAGCGCGACCTCGTACAAGCAGCTGCACAACGACGGACTCGAGGTCGAGCGCTGGAACCGCATGCATCCGACCGAGACGCCGCGCGTGCCGTACGTGACGCAGCAGCTCGCGAACGCAAAGGGCGCGATCGTCGCCGCGACGGATTACGTCAAGGCGCTGCCCGACACGATCTGCCGTTGGACCCCGGGCGGCCTGATCTCCCTCGGCACAGACGGATTCGGCCGCAGCGAGGGACGCGGACAGCTGCGCGACTTCTTCGAAGTCGACGCCCGCTTCATCACGCTCGGCGTGCTCTCGCACCTGCGCAACAAGGAAATGCTCGATCCGAAGGTCGTCGCACAGGCGATCAAGGACCTCGGCATCGACCCCGAAAAATCGAATCCGATGTTTTCTTAAATAAGGACGCACATGCCTACCGAAGTAAAGCTGCCCGAACTTGGTGAGAACATCACCGCGGGCGATGTCGTGAAGGTGCTGGTCTCCGTCGGCGACGCCGTCGCCGTCGACCAGCCGCTGCTGGAACTGGAGACCGACAAGGCGTCGTTCGACGTCCCCTCTCCCGTCGCCGGCAAAGTATCGAAAGTCATGGTGGAGGAAGGAAAGCAGGCCCAGGTGGGCGCTGTCATTTTCGTCATGGAGGAAGCGGCGAGCGCGGGAGGAGCGAAAGGGACGGAAAGAGCGGATGGAGCGGAAGGAGCGGAAGGGACGGAAGGGACGGAAGGGACAGATGGAGCGGAAGAAGCTGGAGCCCCGGAGGGGCGGCCTTCGCCATCCCTGGGACGTGAGTCCCAGGCGGACATCCCGACACCCATGCCGAGCCGCGATGACGAGAAGATCGCCTCTCTGAAGAAGTCAGTCCCCCAGAACGTCATGGCGCCACCGCCCGTGCCGGGTCCCCGCGAAGGCGTGCCCGTGCCCGCCGCGCCGAGCGTGCGCATGTTCGCCCGCGAACTCGGCGTGGACATCACCGAAGTGCAGGGCAGCGGTCCGGGAGGACGCATCTCCGAGGACGACGTCAAGAAATTCGTCAAGGCGGCATTCACCTCCGGCGTACCTGCCGGAGCCGCGGGCGGAACGGTCGTCATGGCCGGCGCACCGCGTCCGAAGCTTCCGGACTTCTCGGTCTGGGGCGAAGTGACGCGCGAACCGATGAGCAAGGTGCGGCGCATGACCGCCGGACAGATGGAAATCTCCGGTGCCATTCCCACCGTCACGCATCATGACAAAGCCGACGTCACCCGTCTCGAAGAGCTGCGGAAAGCGTATGCGAAAAAGGCCGAACGGGCGGGCGTGAAGCTCACCGTGACCGCCATCGCCATGAAAGTTGCCGCGGCGGCGCTGCGGAAATTCCCGCAGTTCAACGCCTCGATCGACATGGAAAGCGGCGAGATCATCTTCAAGAAGTACGTGCATCTCGGCGTCGCGGTCGACACCGAGCGCGGGCTGCTCGTCCCGGTCGTGCGCGACGTGGACAAAAAGAACATCATCGAAATCTCGAAAGAGATGCAGGAACTCGCCGAGAAAGCGCGGGCGAAGAAGATCATGCCCGATGAAATGCAGGGCGCCAGCTTCACCATCACCAATCTCGGCGGCATCGGCGGCACGGCATTCACCCCGATCATCAATTCCCCCGAAGTCGCCATCCTCGGAATGTCCCGCGGCGCGATCGAACCCGTCTACATCGACGGCGCGTTCGAGCCCCGCATGATGCTTCCGCTTTCGCTCACCTACGACCATCGCATCATCGACGGCGCCGACGCGGCACGCTTTGTCCGCTGGATCGCCGACGCCCTCGAAGAGCCGCTGCTCATGGCGTTGGAAGGGTAAAGTGGACTCTGCGTCACCCCGAGCAGGTCGCCCTGAGCTTGTCGAAGGGTGACCGTATCGAGGGGGCAGTGCCTCGTCGCAGGGCATCCCTCGATACGCATCGGCAGCCTTCGGCTACCGCCGCTACTCGGGATGACGGATGAGACGCGGGGGCCTACTGCCTACTGCCTACTGCCTCCTGCTTCCTGCAATCCCAAGCAATGAATAAGAGAAACACCGGAGTACATAAATGTCAGCACAGAACTCAACTGATCTCGTAGTAATAGGGGGCGGCCCCGGGGGATACGCGGCGGCGTTTTACGCCGCGGACCTGGGAATGAACGTGACGCTCGTCGATACGGAGAAAAATCCCGGCGGCGTCTGCCTGTACCGCGGCTGCATTCCCTCGAAGGCGCTGCTGCACGTGGCGAAGCTCATCAACGAAGCGCGGCATGCGTCCGCCTGGGGCGTGACCTTCGCCGAACCGAAGATCGACATCGACAAACTGCGCGCGTTCAAGGACGACGTGGTCGGCAAGCTCACCGGCGGACTCGGCCAGCTCTCCTCCGCACGCAAGATCACCTATCTCCACGGCTGGGCGACCTTCCGCGACAGTACGACGCTGGACGTCGACCTCATCGATGGAGGAAAAACGGAACTGAAATTCCGCAATGCCATCCTTGCAACAGGCTCGCGCCCCGCGATGATCCCCGGCCTCCCCGACAACTCCACTCGCGTGATGGATTCCACCGGCGCCCTCGCGCTGGCGGACGTTCCCGCGAAGCTGCTCGTCATCGGCGGCGGCTACATCGGACTCGAGATGGCCACGGTGTACGCAGCGCTGGGATCGAAAGTCACG
>QKAF01000127.1 GCA_003246455.1 Bacteroidota bacterium | reverse complement strand
AGAACGCCATGAAGATCACCACCGTGGTCAATACCGCGGAAATGACCGATGGCAGGACCTCCAGCGTTCCGTTGATGGCTGCCGCGAGCCTCGACTCTCCCCGTTCGTGATG
This sequence comes from Bacteroidota bacterium, assembly GCA_003246455.1. Classification (GTDB taxonomy): domain Bacteria; phylum Bacteroidota; class Ignavibacteria; order SZUA-365; family SZUA-365; genus SZUA-365. Next base: position 4,448 of record QKAF01000127.1, on the reverse strand, counting down.
CTGGTAGATATTCTCAGCGATGACGATGCCGTCGTCGACCAGCATCCCCAGGACGAGAATCATGGCCATGAGAGACATGACGTTGATTGTGAGTCCGTAAAAACTCCCGACCATGAACATCCCCGCAAGGGACAGGGGGATGGACAGCGCTACCCAGAATGAAAGCCGAGGATGCAGGCTCAATGAGAGAAAAAGAATGACGAGCAGGATACCGATGGCGCCGTTGCTGCTCAGGATGTCCACGCGCTCCTGGATCATCTTGGAAGCGTCACGGAAAACGATGGCCTGCACATTCTCATGCGTGGTGTTGAACTGATCGACATACGCGTTGACACGGTCGGCGATCTGATTCAAGTCCTCATCTATGGTCTTATTCACATTGATGAGCACGGCCGTTTTCCCGTTGTAGTAGCGCCGGTTCGGATCCTCGGACCAGCGGTCCCGCAGATCCGCCACATCACCGAGCCGAACGACGGCTCCGTTTTCTGCTGTCCGCAGAACGATCCCTTCGAGATCCTTCGCATAGTAGCCTTTACTGTCCGTCCGGATCAGAAGCTCCTCCTCCGTCCCCCGTATTTTTCCTCCCGTCGATTTGATGTTGGCGCTGCTGACCGCGGTTGTCGCTTCCTGCAGCGTCATACCGTACCGTCTCAGATCGGCTTCGCGGAAGGCGATTTCAATTTCTTCGGAAGGGAAACCGCTGAGCGCCACCTTGGAAATGCCATCGGCAGCGAGGAGTTCCCGTTCCACGCGGCGCGCCAGCGCTTTCAGTGTGGTGAGGTCAACATCTCCGTACAGCGCAAGGCTGATGACGAAGTCTATTCTCTCCTGCTTGGACACCTTGATCCGCTCCATCCCGACCGGGAAGGTGTTTACCTGATCGACGGCGTTCTTTACTTCCACCAGAAGGACGTTCGCATCGGCCCCGGTCTCCAGTTCCACCGTAATAACGGCGCTGTTCTCACTTGAAACGGAGGTCACACGATCGACGCCGGTCAGACCCCTGAGTTTATCCTCGACCTTGAGGGTAATGCCTTCTTCGATTTCCTCCGGCGACGCTCCCGGGTAACTGGCCTGGACCATGATGGTACGGGAAGGGACTTCCGGGAAAAACGTTGTCTTCATGCTCCACAATGCCACGATGCCGAAGAAAAGCAGGACCGCGACAAGGGAGTTGCCGAGAACCGGATGATTGATGAACAGTCGAATAATCGCTTTCATGATTCCGTCATCCCTTCTGTGCCGGTTGGGATTTCGCACTCCGGTATTCCGCGGCATCTTCGGTGTCACGCAGAATGATGTCGCCATTCATCAGGCCCCTGACAACGAGCTGCTCGCCTTCCTCGCTCAGAGTGGTTACAGCCCGCTGCTCGAGACCGTCCCGGCTTTTCACATACGCGAATCCGCTGTTGTCGACCGCGGTACGAGGGATTTTCGCCGCGACCGTCGATTCTTCAGCCGCGATCACTGCGGTCAGGTACATTCCGTCGCTTAGACGGGTGTCGGCCACCTCGACGAAGACGGTTGCCGTCTGCGTGCTCTGATCCACCACAGGATTGATCCGGCTGACGCGGCCGCTAAACGTCCCGGGAATTCCGGTCGCGGTGAGCGCGGTCCGCATCCCGATGCGGATATGCTGCAGATCTTCAATGGAAACGGGAAGCTCGACCTCGAAGAGATCGGTGTTGACGAAAACACCAAGCTGCTGACCGTTTCGAACGAGGGTGCCCGGATTCAAAGCGGACTGTGAAACGACACCGCTGAACGGCGCGACCAGCGTGTATTTCGCGAGTGTCGCCTCCATGCTGCGTACGGTGTAAAACAGGTTATAGATACTTCGCGCAGCAAGGAAATAGGTTTCCTTGTCGCCTGAACTGCGGGGAAGATCAGCGAGTGTTTTTCCGAGCGAGAAGGCGGACAGGTATGCTTCCCACTTCCCGGCTTCCCCGGGGAATTCCATGCTGAGATCGGGCAGTGCCTGGGTGAGCTGATTGAGGAGAGCGCTTTTCTGCGCGATGAGATTATTGCGATACACCGCGTCATCAATATGAATCAGAGTATCGCCCCGCCGGAAACGCTGCCCAGCCTTGAACGGTATCGCGGTGCCCTTGAGCACACCGCTGACCTCCGCAAAAATCTCGATGCGCTTCGAGGAAGTTACCCGTCCCCCGGCGCGATACTGCAGCGTCTGTGCTGTCGTCTTCACGGTCACGGTCGCGATGTCCTTTTGATCGCCGCCGACCTGCCGCGCCATCGTGGGGGTTTTCTGTGCCGAGAGGGCAAACGCGGCGAACAGTCCTGCCAGGAGAATGCCGCCGCCGAGTAAAATGGAGTGAATCCGTTTCATGATACAGGCTCCGGTGTATGTGCGTTGCGATTAATCATGCCGCAGTATACGCAGCCCCTGTAACGCCGGTATTGCACAGTTGTAACAAAGTGTAACTGCCCGGAACAATGCGCGGCAGGCGACCATATCGGTCGCCTGCTGCAGTCATCATGGTGTTGTGTTTTTTCAGTCGTCGGATTCAGTGAAGAGGGAAGGACAGAAGCACCGTGGTGCCCTCGTCGGGGCTGCTGCTGATGTCAATCGAACCACCGTGCTGCTCGATAATCGTTTTACACAAAGAAAGCCCGAGACCGTACCCCCCGGTCCCGTGCGCGCGTGATTTATCCACGCGGTAGAACGGCTCGAATACGAAGGGCAGGTCCTCCGCGGGAATTCCGCTGCCTGTATCTTTCACGGTCACAAGTATCCCGCCCTCCCTTCGCCGCTCCATCGTGAGCGAGACGGGGACGTTCTCGTCAGGCGTAAATTTCAGGGCGTTGCCGAGCACATTGCGCAGCAGGATACGGAGCCGGTCGGCATCCCCTCGAAGCACCGCCGCCTCCGCAGGCACGTGGACGGTGACGCCGGGTTTGCTGTCTTCAAACTCTGCTGCCGCATCGCGGAGGAGTTCTCCAAGATTCACATCTTTCAGGTGGAGATCTCCGTGCGCGCTTTTCAGCCGCGCAGTCTCCAGTATCTCGGTTACCATCGTATCCATCGAACTGATGTCGTCATTCAGATTCTTCCGCAGGTCGTCGTTTTCGAGGAACTCTGTCGCCACTTTCATCCGCGTGAGCGGGGATCGCAGTTCGTGGCTCACATCGAGGAGCAGCCTGTCCCGTGCCTGCAGCATGATGCGCAGCCGCGCGGCCATCATGTTAAAGGATTTGACAAGTTCCCCCAGTTCATCCCGCCGCTTCAGCGCTATCGTGTGATCGAGATTTCCCCTGGCCAGCTCCTGTACACCGACATCGAGAGCATGAAGGGGCTTCAGGATACGCCGGATGATCACGTACACACCGACAAGCACCAACGTGAATGCAAGCAGCAGCAGCACGCCGTAAATTTCGATGGTATAGATGAAGCCTTCTTCCCTTCTCTCCAGCTGGAACGTAAAGAAATACTCGCCGCGGGGAAATTCGACGATCATCCCGTGATCCACACCCACGTGGCTGCCGGGAACCTCATTGAACGCCGGGATGTCACTCTCGCCAAATTCAGGAACGGTCGCCCGGCTGGCCCAGTGATACTCTGCGGACTGAATACGGATATTGATTTTCAGGGAATCTGCCAGTGCCGCAGCCAGAACAGTATCGGGCGGGGTGCCGATCTTATCCGCGACCAGGCTGCAGTAATTCAACGAATTCCGTTGAATGGCAGGAAAGCGCTGCTCCAGGATGAGGTAGAAATGCAGGAACGAGCTCACTCCGACGATCGCCACGAATGCAACGATAAACAGCAGCAGGATTTTGATGAACAGGGACGCGCGGATGCGTTCATGGAGCTTCACTGTCTACCTCCGTGTCTTCTCCTATATACATGTACCCGCTGCCCCACACGGTCTTGATGAACCGCGGGGTTTTCGGATCGTCGCCGAGCTTCTGCCGCAGACGGCTGATCAACACATCGACAGAGCGGCTGAACGCATCCCAGTCGATACCGCGCAGGCGATCCAGCAGTCGTTCCCGCGACATTACCTTGCCTGGATTCGTAAACAGCAGAGCGAAGATTTCGAATTCCGCGGTTGTCAGCGCCGCGTCCTTTCCATCGACCTCTACAGCCTGACGGTCAAAATCGACGACCATACCTGCATTACCGTGTCGACGGGACTGCTGAGGACCATCCAGGCGGCGCAGTACCGACTGGATGCGTGCCACAAGTTCCCGTGGTTCGAAGGGCTTTGGCAGGTAGTCATCCGCGCCGAGTTCCAGTCCGACGATGCGATCAGCGACATCGCCCCTGGCGGTGAGCATTATCACCGGGATGGCATGCTCCGATCGGATCCGCCGGCATACTTCGAACCCATCCATTTCTGGAAGCATGAGGTCAAGGATGATCAGGTCCGGCTGCTCCTGCCGCAGCAATGCGAATGCATCCGACGGTTTGAGCGCGACCTGCGTCT
>QKAF01000155.1 GCA_003246455.1 Bacteroidota bacterium | reverse complement strand
GCATAAAATAGGGAACCCGCCTCTTCCGACAAACACCGTGCGCGCCCCTCGGTGTCCGCCATCCCCTCAGACTCCCGCTCCCCGGCCTTCTCCTCGCGGGGAGAGTGCCTTCTTGCCTTGTGAGGCATCGTTGAAATGGTGGGTATTTCGACGGGAATAATTGCGGCGCCGAAGCATCGGTATCCGGATTTCGGCGATTCTGCTGCGTTTTTTCTCCCGAATTTCAGGGAAGATCTATGCGCCCTCCCGCCCGATCCAGCCTGCCATGTTTCCGTTAAAATGTTGCAAAACAGTTACTTACGTCACATTTCATACGCCATCCGCGCCGCCTTACAGGCGTGTAATACAGAATTAAGGGGTCTGTAATGGAGAATTCAGCCGGCTGAAAGGTTCGCCCTCTAACTTGCCCTTCAGAGCTTGAAGCTCGAAAGGCCGAAACTCACTTGTCGAACCAGTAGATGAACGGAAGTCCCAGGAGGAAGTATGAAACGGAAAAATGTGCGGAAGTGGATGGGAAGTGTATTAACCGCCGCTCTGGCGGTCGTCCTGCTCGGAATTACCGGATGCAGCGACCAGGCCGATCAGCCGGTGAGCCCGCAGGCGAAAAGCGGTGCCGCCGCCCCCATGATGGGATTGAGTAAGGACAATCCCGGCGTCCAGCGCGCGATGGAAGTTCAGAATCGCAATACGGAACGTTTTCTCGAGAACCATGAGATCGTCGGAACCGGTACCGGAATGACCGATGAAGGCGAACCCGCGGTGATCGTGTACACCAAGAAAGAACTGGGCAGCAAGGTCATCCCTGCGACGCTCGAAGGAATTCCCGTCCTCGAACGCATCGTCGGAGAGGTCGAGCCCCTGAGTTTCAGCGCCGGCGGCAATACCAAGCCCGCCGCCACCACGAAGAAAGTCCCTGGATCCGCATCGACCACGATCCCGCTCCCGAGCGCGCGTCACCCCCGCCCCGTGCCCATCGGCATCTCGACGGGAAACATCTATGTCTGCGGCGGCGGCACGATCGGCGTGCGCGTCCGTGACATCGAGAGCACCTACGCGCTTTCCTGCAATCATGTCTGGGGTCGTCTCAATGCCGCGGTTGCCGGTGAAAAGATCGTGCAGCCCGCCGGCTCCGATGCCGGATGCGCGCAGAATCTCTCCGATGTCGTCGGTGCCGTCGCGGCAGTGGAACCGATCATTCATCTCTCGACGGCGAACAATATCATGGACGCCACCCTGGTGACGACTTCCGCCGCCGAGATGAGCAACAGCACGCCCCTTGACGGCTACGGCATTCCCTCCTCGAATCCCGTCGAGCCGGTCGTGGGACTGGCCGTGCAGAAATACGGCCGGACAACCGGTCTGACGAAGGGCAAAATTTCCGCGATCAACGTCACCCTCGGCCTCAACTACGGGTACGGCACGGCGCGTTTTGTCGGACAGATCGCGATCGAACCGGCACGGAAAAACTCTGATTTCTGCGATACCGGCGATTCCGGTTCGCTGATCGTGACGAACGACAGCAATGCCGACCCGGTCGGCCTCCTGTTCGCACGCGCCGGAAGCCTGACGTATGCAAATCCCATTGGTCCCATTCTCTCTCGTTTCAATGTCGTCATAGACGGAAAATAAGCGAAGTACCTCCTCTTGTTGTGTGTGTATGTGGAACGAGGAGAGCCCCGGCTCTCCTCGTTTTTTTTATCCGTCCTTGGATCGTCCTTTCAGTCGACGCGGCAGACCAGTCCCTTGAGATACCAGGATTCCGGAATCGGCAGCGCGATGGGGTGATCACCCGATTGCGTCATCAGATGAACAACACGCGCATGGCGATTCGCGTCGAGCGCAGCGTCCGCCACGATCTTCTGGAACAGCGGCAGAACCATGTGGCCGCTGCAGGAGAACGTGAACAGCAATCCGCCCGGACGGAGCAGTTTCATCGCGAGAAGGTTGATGTCCTTATACCCGCGGGCAGCGCGATCGATCTGGGATTTCGATGCCGCGAATTTCGGGGGATCGAGCACGATCGCGTCGAACTGCCGTCCTTCGTCCCTGCAGCGCCGCAGGAAATGGAAGACATCGGCCTCCTCCTGTTCGTAGCGCCCGGCGTCCAGCCCGTTTTTCTCGACGTTCATGCGCGCGATCGCGAGAGCGTCGCCCGAGACGTCGACGTCCACGACACGCGCCGCACCGCCCGCGAGGGCATGCACCGCGAATCCGCCGGTATAGGAAAAACAGTTCAGCACTTCAGCGTCGCGCGCGTAACGTCCGAGCAGCACACGATTGTCCCGCTGATCGAGATAAAAACCGGTTTTATGTCCTGTCGCGGGATCGACCACGAACGAAAGGGAATGCTCGCGGACCGTACAGCGGACGTCCGCCTCCCCGCTCCCGATCGGGCCGACGCGAACGGGAAGGCCCTCTTTTTCGCGCGCCTCACCGTCCGAGCGTTCAAACAAGCGATGCGACGGGAAGTGCTCGCCCAGCACCTCCAGGATCGTCTCCCGCCAGTGTTCCGCTCCCGCGGAGAGGAACTGACAGACGAGAACGTCGGCGTAGCGATCGACGATCAGCCCGGGCAGCAGGTCGGCCTCGGACGCGACCAGACGATAGGCGTCGGTCCGGGCCGGGTCGAACAGCGGGGCGCGAAGTGCGGCGGCGGAGGCGATGCGCTGACGGAAGAAATCGGCGTCGATGACCGCGTCGGGGTCAAACGACCACATGCGCGCGCGGATCTGGGATGCGGGAGACCACGCGGCCATGCCGAGCGGACGGCCCTGCGCATTCCGCACACGGACGGTACCGCCCGGGGGCACGTCGCCCTCGAGCCGGTGCACCGCACCGGAGAAAATCCATGGATGATGCCGGAGAACGGAATCATCACGACCGTATTTGAGAGTCAATTCAGGCAGATTGGTGTTCATGCGGAAAATATACACTCCCGCGTGATGGATTCCATCCCTGCGCCGCTCACCCCTGCCCCGGAAAACACGAAACCCCGCCATCTGACGGGGTTTCGTGCGCCTCTCACAGCTCCATTCTCTTATACGGCCTCCACGGCTGTGGCTGCGCTGTTCGCGAACATCTCCTCCCTGCGATCGGCGGGGAGGACCTCCTCCGCGACCGCTTCCACAAGCTGTGAAAGCTGCGGGGGAGCGGCGGCGAGGCCGCGGGCCATCTCGGCAAGTTCCTGCGGGGTCAGGGCGGGAAGCATCCATCGCATCCACTGTGCGTAGCGCTCCGGCGCCGTGCTGCTCACGATACCGCGGCGGATCTCGGCGAGATTCGCATCGCTGATCAGCCGCTGCGTGGCGGGAAGCATTTCCCGTTCTTCATGGTTCATGTGCAGCAGCTGTCCCGCGACGAATTCGTGGTAACTGCGGCGCACGACGGTAAGCGCCTCGGCACGTTCCCCGGCGGTTCCGGCTTCCGCCAGGGCCGTCAGTTCTTCCTCGATGCGCATCGCCAGCGCAATGTGGGATTTATGCTCGGCATCGAGAGCGGCCGCCAGCTGCGGCGCGTCTCCGGTGACCGTCGGGAAGATGCGGAAATCTTCGTGATCCCCGTGCTCCTGGAGAAAACTGAAAATCGTGTGAATATCTTCTATCAGCGACGCGCGCGCCGCGGCGTTCTCGACGTCCAGGTTCTGCACCTTCAGCGCCGTCTCGAACAGCATGCCGCGCACTGCCTTGTGGATTCCGGTGAATAAATCGACCGCGGACATATGACTCGAACTCCTGTCAAAAAAAACATGGGTTGTGAATGACAACCCATGTACGGTCCGGCAGGATTAAAGTTTCGGCGGTTTTATCTTTTTTCGTCCGCTCGCGCGACACGCGGTCAGAAGTCTTCCGTGTCGAGATCCTCTTCCTCGTGATACCGGAACGCCCACTGCAGGGGACGCGCATCGAAGAGGTCGTAGAGGTCCTCCCCGCTGAACGTGGTCAGCGTCGGACTGCCCGACAGGGCGCCCGCGACGAGGCAGAGCGCGAAGTGCCCGTCGCGTTCGGCACGGGTATATTCGAGTTCCGAAAGGGTGAACTCGAGTGCGTCATTGGCATTGCCCTTGACGACCACATGCAGGTGATCGTCGCCGATCGTGCACTGGAGGTCGTACCCTTCTTCCGGATCGTCGACCGGCATCACCGTCCAGCCTTTCTCTTCAAACGCGCCGACGACGAATTCCACCGCCGCGTTGCGGACCCGGCGGTTCAGCGTTTCGTCGCCGAAGCTGCGCGCGATCGCCGTGAGGTCCATGTCGTCGATCTCGTCCTCCTCCTCGTCGCTCTCCGCCTCCGGATGCTGATCGTGAAAGGGCTGGGACAGCACCTGATCGAGAATGACGGCCGAGGCCGGTGCGATCTCCCGCACGCCGACGAGCGCGTGTTCGTCCACTTCCTCGTCGCCCGCGAATTTGAGCGGTTTCGTGCTGCCTTCGGCAGTGAGGAAGCGCAGATCGCCGGCTTCTTCCATCATGAGCTGGCGCGTGAAATACTGCGCGGTGGCGAGTCCCTCCGCGGGAAGAACGTACTCGGGGGCTTCCTCCACATCCGGCGCAATGAGCGTCACCGCTTCGCTGTAGGACGTGACGATCTGTCCCACGGTGATCCGGCCGATCAGCATGACCTGGCCGTCGTACACGCTGATGATGTAGATGATATCTCCCGGCTGTACGCCCGCCTGCAGGAATCCTTCACCGGCGGTAAACTCCAGCGGTGCACCGCTGAGCCCGGAGCGATAGTGCAGGTCACAGAGTTCGTCCGACCAGAAATGCATGAAAAAGCGTGACATGGTATTTGCGCCTCGATTGTAGGAAAAAGGAAATATACGGCGGCGGCTATTTTACTTCCCAGATGACATCGCCGCTGGAAGACTGCACGGTTTTCTCGTAATCGAATGCATCCACCCCGGCGCCTTCGCGCACCAGGCGGAAGGTGTACACCGTGCCCGGCGTCAGCGGGCTGATCCGGTAGGTGGCGCCGGAAACCGATACGCCGACTTTCGCGAACGCCTCGCCGGCATCCGACGGTTTCTGGAACACATTGTATTCATTCGCGGTCAGGTTGGTGATCCGCAGCCCGAAATAGGCGGGCTGATTCGGTTCGTCGTCCTCGCCGCAGCCGCCGATCACGGCCAGCGACAGCAGCAGAACGGCGAGCAGCATACGGGAAGCGAAAACGAAGCGTGCGAAACGGTGCATGGAGTTTTCCTCGGTGGCCAATACCCCAAGATACGCGGACCGGGGTGTTGCGAGCAACCGCCCGGCCCGGCGAATCACCGGCTCTTCGAACCTCCTGCCTCCTGCTTCCTGCCTCCTGCTTCCTGCCTCCTGCCTCCTGCCTCCTGCCTCCTGCCTCCTGCCTCCTGCCTGCCAGGCAAATGGCTAGGCACTACTTGACATTACAGGATTTTCTCATTATATCGCACCATACACTCTTATTTGTCACACTCCCTCTCTCCTGGCGCGACGAGCGCTCAGGACAGCGGCGGGTATTCAAAACGGAGGAACCCATGCCTGTTCAACGACTGAAGGAATTCCTCGACCGCGAGGGCGTCAAGTACGTATCGATTCTGCACTCGGCCGCATACACGGCGCAGGAGGTGGCACAGACCGCACATATTCCCGGCAACGAAATGGCGAAATGCGTGATTATCAAGATCGACGGGAAAATGGCGATGACCGTGCTGCCGGCGTCGTACCAGGTGGATTTCGGACTGCTCCGCGAGGCGATCGGTGCGGATCACGTCACGCTGGCGCATGAACGCGAATTCTCCGACCTGTTTCCCCAGTGTGAACTCGGTGCGATGCCCCCGTTCGGCAACCTCTACGGCATGCCGGTCTACGTCGCCAGAACACTGACGGAAGACGACACCATCGCATTCAACGCCGGCACGCATCGCGAACTGATTCGTCTCCCGTACGCGGAATACGCGCGGCTCGTGCAGCCCACCGTGATCACGTTCTCGGTCCATGAGTGACCCGCTGCACGAAATCGACGCTGCTACCGGCCTTTAAGCGATTCCTCGCGGCGCGCGTTGACGAGCAGTTTCCACTGCATACCGGTGAGCTTCCAGATAAGAACGAGGGTGATCGCGACGGCGAGGAGATAGACGGCGATGCCTGCGAGATGGAGCCAGGCCGAGACTGCCGGTGTGCCGATGCGGGGAATGTAATGCACGATACGTTCACTGAGATCGAGCAGGAAAAAGCCCATGAGGGTCGTCGGCCACCAGAACCGAAGGATCAGCGGCCGCTCCTCTTCCTGCCAGTAGCCGTCAGGATGCGAGCGTATCAGCGCGCGGCTGCACTGCCAGGTCTCGCGCATCACCAGGTACGGCAGTACGAAATTCACGACAGGGATGAGAAACGCACCCGTCGTCCAGCCGGGTGAATACCGGCGGTTCGCGATGACGGGCTGCATGATATTCCGATAGGCGTGACGAAAGAACACGGCGAAGACGACCGCCGTATAGAAGAAGAACAGCAGGTCCGCGACATCGGCGAACTGCACCCACCGGCTGATGCGTGAGACCTCATGGTCGAACGTCTCCGCGACGGGAGTGAACAGCGGATTCGCCTCCGCATTCCCGAAAATGCGAAGCGCCCACACGTCTGTCGCCATGACGATGAATTTCGTCAGCACGAGAAGCGACATTCCCGCAGTGACGAGCACGGCATACGGTCGAAGGGGAACGATGGAGCGGCTGTTCATGCGCCTCGGTGAATGGCTGAAAGGGGGATTAACGGAGCACGCGCAGCAGAACCGCCGCACCCGCAATGCTGACAATGTACGTGCCCGGAGACAGGCGATCAACCGGGAGAGAAATACTCGACGTCCCCGCGGGCATCGCTTCGCGCTCCGCCGACCATAGGGTACGGCCCAGCATGTCGCGGATCCGCAGACGCTGCGGCTGTGCGGCGGCCAGGGTCACTTCCAACATGGCCCGCCCCCTCGCGGGATTCGGATACACGCGCATCCGCGGCGTCACGGCCGCGGGGGGCACCTCCACCGGCGATGGGCTATCCGCCATCTCGTATCGCCACACCCCGGTTCCGTCCGTGCCGAGGAACAGGCCCCTGCGGGCGGGATTTCCGAGCGGGACGGTATCGATCAGGGCGACGGTCATGCAGGTGACGGCCGCGGGGAAAGGTTCCTCTTCCGCCGCGATGACCTGCCATGTGGCACCGAGGTCCGTACTGCGCCGGAGGGAGAATTCCGGACTGTCGGATGCGGCATAGATGTGTGCCGGCTCATGGGGATCGCAGGCGAGGGCGATGACGTTCGCGCCCGCCATCGTGAGAACGCGGGACCAGGAGAAACCGCCGTCCGTGGTCCGCTGCACTTCGTCATTGACACCCACATACGCTGTGTCGGGATGGCCGGGTGCGACGGCGACGGCGCGCGCCCAGGCCTGGCCGGTGCGCGGAAAGAGAAAGGACGTCCAGGTGAGTCCGGCATCCGTCGAGCGGTACGCGGCCGCGTCGCCCGACAGCGGCGCCTGTCGGCCTGCGGCCCAGACATTCCCGCCGAACCACTTCGGCGTTACATCCATTGCATAAACGATGCCGCCCACGCCGCCGGAGGGCTCCCAGAACACGCCGCCCGGGGAGCCGCGCCACGGACCGTTCGTGGTCCATGCCAGCACCGGCTGCGGCGGCTCATGCCCGGAATAATACATCGCGGTCATCGCCTGAACGGTCGGGATCACGCCGCCGCGGACGAGCCCGCTGTCCGCCCGTTCCCAGACACTGTCTGGGCCGCCGAACATCGATACCCCGTTTCGGAGCAGGACCGGCGCTTCTGCCACGCCGTGGGTGCGTACGGCGGCGAACAGATGCAGGCCGTCCATCGGACCCGCCCCCCAGTGCTGCACGCACAGCGTGACGATATCCGCGGGCGGATCGGTGAACGGGCCGATCGGCACCCAGCGCTTGCCGTCGTCCCAGGTGCGTCCCTGCATCACCATCCCCGAATCCGTCGCGGCGAAAAGCGCATTGGCAGTTACGGGGAACCACCGGTCATCGGGATCGCCCTGTTCCGCCGTGATCGCGCGAATCACCTGCGACGGCAGACCCACGGGACGAAGCTGCGCGTGCGCCGAAATGGACGCAAATAAAACAGCGCTCAGGACGACAGCGATGGCGCGCATGATACAACCTCGGTTTTGACGTATAGCCGTAATATCACCCGCGAGGAACCAAAGTGCAACAGGTACCGGGGAATCCCCGTCGGCAGGTCCCCCTCTGTTCGGATCCTGGGAAATGCGTGTACGCCGGCCGCGCTGAGCGGGCGATCAGTCTTCCTCTTCCGTCTCCTCTTCACGCGGCTGAAACGCCCAGTGTGTCGGCCGGTAGAGAAAATCCTCGAGCAGTTCGTCCGGATCGAGGACCGTCAGTTCCGCTTCGTCGGTTCCGGCACCGGTGACGACACAGACGAGATAATCGTCATCCTCCGATGCGGCTTCCACCTGCTGATCGGTCAGGATGAAACGGAGCTGGTCATCCGCTGTACCTTTCACCTTGACGTGCAGCTCTTCACCTTCGCGCGTGCAGAGCAGATCGTACGTGTGCGCGTCCGTTGCCGCTTTGGCGACGGTCCAGCCCTCCGATTCGAAATAGCTCACCGCGATCAGCTGCGCTTCACGGTCGGCTTCCGCGTTCCGCTCCGTATCGGCGTACTGTGCGACGATCTCCTCGAGGACGGTATCCTCGATGTCGCCGTCCTCGTCGTTTTCCTCGTACGGTTCGATGTCATACTGGGACATGATGTTCTCACTTATTGTGAACATGGATGAAGATGCGTGACGGCGGCGCGCCATCACCCGCACGTTATTTCAGCACGAGGAGCCTGCGGCCGCCGGCGGCATGCGCACCGCCGATGCGCCTCACAATATAGATACCGGGACGAAGCCCGGAAATATCGACCGCGCCTTTCTGGCCGTTGCGCAGATGGAAACGCCCGGCGATGCGGCCGAGCATGTCGCGGATCTCGAATGTGCCGCGCGCGTCGCTTGATACGGAAACCGTCGAGCGGGCAGGATTCGGGTAGAGACTGAAATCCTCCACCGCCTCCTCGGCAGTCCGGAGTCCGGTGGTTCCGCCACAGGACGCATGGGCGAGCAGGGAATCGAATTTCGGATTGAGAATGTCTTCGTTCCAGATTTCCCAGTAACAGATGCCGTCGTCGCGAGCGATCTGCAGCGCCGTCTGCAGACCGCCGTTCGCAAGGCGCGCCGAATCGCGGGTTCCGCTGACGGCCATCTGAATTCCGCAGAAGACGCTGTTCGCTGCGGCATTCCTCAGGATCTCATACTGCGCGGGATACACCGTGCGGTTTTTCTCCGTCCACCACCAGCCGCTCGCGCCGTAGCGTTCCCCGAGCGTGCTGCGGGCGTAAGCGTACACAGCTTCCCCGACCGCGTCACTGCCGTTCACCGGATGGAAATCGTTGGTGAGGTAGTGATTCGGAAACCCGTGATCGAAGGCGTCGATGACCGTCGACCAGGACTGGATCATCAGGGCATCGGAATAGCCGGCATCCGCGAGCGACGGCGTGCACGCGAAAGGGAGCTGCATCTCGAAGCCGTTCGCGGTGGAATGCGTCATGTACACGAGTGTGATCGTGGTATCGCCGCGATACCGCTGTCCCAGTGCCTCGATCATGGTCGTCCATTTACCGAGGAAAATCGTGTCCCACGGAACGGCAATCGTATCGACGAACGGAACGGAAGTGACAAGCATGCGCGCGCCGGCGTCGAATACCCAGTGGGGAATTCCCACACCGCACCCGATCCCGAGCGCGATTTTCTTTCCATAGTAATTCGCGGCGGTGATCTGTTCGTCGATCAGCGCCCAGTTGTACGCGCCCTCCGCGGGTTCGAGCAGTTCCCAGGTCGTTCGAACGAGGATACCCGCGACGAAGGGTTTCGATGCAACGGAGGGGTCGACGGATCCATGGCCGCGTCCGGTGGTCGGACCACAGCTGCAGTAAATACCCGATGGAACCGGATACGCCGGCTGCGCGGCAGTCGGCTGCGATGCCGCAAGCAGGACCGCCAGCACGAACGGCACACGCCATCGATGGAACGGCTGTACCTTCATTTACGGCAGTGCCCGACGGATGATCAGTTCCCGCCGGTAATCCGAGGGAGCGTACAGCGTGAATTCGGCCGGACCAACGACGATGCGTGACTCGCTGTCGTGGAAATGTTCGTCGAGCCACTGGCGGACCCGCTCCGGATCGCAGTCGTCGTAGCGTGCCATCGCGATGTCGCGAACGAACGGCTGCGATGCAAAGACGTTGCCGAGGGTCGAATCCGACGTGATCACCACGCGGACAGAATCCACCGCCTCCGGGTCCCGCCCCACGGCCTCGACGTTGTAATCGATCCCCCCCATGAAAGCCTTGTGCGTCGTGCGCCAGGTGCCATGGCCGGATTGTCCCGCATTGACCATCCCCTTGTCCGCCAGCGCATAGGCGATATCGCCCTGGTCCAGTCCCGGGATGGCGAGATCCACAGGCGGCGGCGAACTGCAGGCGCCGAGAAGCAGGAGAAACGGTATGAGCAGCAGCCACACGAGCGGATTCGACCTCGACGCGCGGCGCCCGGACCGGTGTTTCACGGAAGGGCTCACGCGTCGGAGGCTGTCGGATAAAATCATAATCAGACTCGATTGTGTTCTGCAGAGTATGTAGGGGAAATCCGCATGGAATGCAAGCGGTGAATCCTGTCATTCGAACAGGTCGTCGCCCTTCGGCGATTTCCCCCAGCGGCGGTCGCGTTCGAATGTGTGGGCGGCGAAAGCGTCGCGGCTGACGATGCGTGCATCCGTCACGACGTATACGCCGTGGCCCCGGTCCGTGATGCGCACGAGCACGGGCACGACTTCCTCGGTATCGCCGATCCGGTACTCGCCGCCGAATTCGTACATCATGGCGCGTCCGACGTCGCTGCGCAGAAGCGACCCATCCGTGTCGAGAGGCAGGGCCGCCTGGGCATACTCGAGCAGATCCAGATAAGCCTGCATGGCATATGGCTGGTGGAGACCCTTCGCGAAATCGTCCCATTCGCCGAACGAGATCTCATACGGAAAGACGGGCGTGCTGAAGCGGCGGCCCTTGCAGAACCGATCGAAAAATGCGGCCTCCATTCCCTCGCGCACTCGTTCCACTTTGACGGGCTGGGGACGCGACGGCAGCGCCGCGAGCATCTGTTCCATCGGCGTGAAGACCTGGGAAAGAATGTCCGCCGACTGCGATTCCCATGCCACGTCCGCCTGCCAGAGCGGACGACCCGTGCGGTCGATCACATCGAAGGTGGCCACGAACGTGTGTACCGTTTTCTCCGTGCTCGTCGTCACCTCCTTCGTCGTGTGGACATTCTCCGTCTGCCCGACGATAACCGTATCGATTTGCTTCTTCCTGTCCGCAGGGGCCGGGGGGCCGACCAGGACGGGATGATTGTCACGATCTGCCTGCCCGTTGCGTCCGTGCGAGTCTTTTGGTTCGGGTGTGTCTTTGCGTCCGCGCGTGTCCTTGCGCTCGCGGGCTTCCTTTTGCGCCCGTTCCTGCGCTTCCCAGGTCGTCGTGGAGCTGGAGGTGTTGGTCACCTCCGTGTGCAGTTCCTGGAAGCGGCGGACATCGGCGCGGTAGGAAAACGCGAAGAGGTATCCATCTTCATCCTCGGTGCGTGTGAAGCCGCGGCGCGCCAGCATATCCTCGATGATATCGGCCAGCTGCTGCCGCAGCGCATCGCCGCCCCCTGCGGTCGACGGATCCTCCATGTCGACGCGAAGCGCGTAGGGACCGGGAAGCACCGTCTCCGGATCGCCCGCGACCCGCACCGCGGGGCGCCATGTCTTCGCCGGAGGCAGACTCACGCAGCTGTTCAGCGCGAACGCTGCAGCGATGAATGAAACGATCACGAATGAAAAGCGGATGACTGTCGATCGCATGATGGCACCTCCTTCCGGTGGATTCAGGGTGATTGCGGCTGATGAAGAGCCGGACCGGGCCGGGCTCTCGGACTCTGCGGAAGAAGATACAAGAAGTATGCCGTTTTCATATCAGGATTTCCCGATCTCATTCCCCCCGCGAAATCGCACCGTTCCCCGCATGCGTCCCCGCCGGCCGCCCCGGCGAGTGTCCCTTCCGCAGGTCACCGCTGTGTCAGGGATGAAACAGTGCCCTGCCGGTGCAGGCTGGAATCGGGGTGCGCGGCGATGCGTCGGCGAATTGTTGACAGACGCACAGGAATTGAGGACCGGGCGCCCTATTCTCCCGCAGGGCTGGACCGTTTAGGGCGCATATTCATGATCCAAATATCTTTTTATTTTCGATAATGCGTCACAGGGTATTGACAATGTAAAGTGGAGATCGGTATATTCGCGGTGTTAACTTCAAAGATCCGTCAACACGGTCCAGAGTACTCCGCGGGTAGCGCCTGATAATCCCGCGGATACCGCACTGTTTACCAGCGATTCCCATCATCCGGACAATGGAGCCGCGGCACAGCCGACGGCCATTGTTCATGATTTTATTATGCGTTTTTGTATGCATATCGGTCACTCAATGACAGGCATGCAGCGTAACCGCACGTGCTTTTCGAAAGGGGCACCATCAATATCGCAGAATCCCATGAACGAGAATCCACCACCTATCATGAAGGAGAGTGCATAATGCCAAAAGATGTATCCGCTGACCTCATGGGGGCGCTCATTGCGAAACTCTATGCGACCATAACGGGCAACAGCCCGGAAATCGAGCTGCCGCGTAACAAATTCGTCACCTGGATGCTCCCCGGCCTTCCATTCAGGCCGCAGGATTTCATGTTCTGCGCCAAGGGATTGATCGCCGATTCTGCCGAGGAAACCCGCGAGCGCTATCAGCAGGCCTGGTCGCTGTCGAAGCTGTTCGATTTCATCCCCGATATCAGCAGTCAGTTTCTCACCGATGGAATGCAGCAAACCATATTCACGTCCACGCAGGACTCTATCAGTTCCGTGTACTCCGATGTTCTGACCTACAGCAAGGTGGTCGACATCCAGCTGAGCGACAAGGAGAAGGAGAAGCTCGAGAAATTCCGCAAGGCGCTCACCGTCACGAAAAAAGTGGTCGACATCATCACGGACGAGGAAAAAGAAGTCACGGAGCCCGGGCCTCTCGTTCTGGCATACACGGCCAAAATGGATGACTACCTGAGTGCCGCGGATGAATACATGAACCTCGTCATTGACGCACAGGCGGCGAAAGGCAACGATCCCGAGGCCATCCGGCGAGTCGCGGCATTCGCCAACAAGTCCAAGTTCCTGCGGAAAAAAGTGGAAGCGGCCTGGATGGCATGGATCAGCCAGGGATACAAGAACGAGTACGAGCAGATCAACGCGTACATCCAGCAGGTCACGGAAAAGAGCATGGTTCTCTACAAGAACCAGCTGCAGCAGGACTTCAAGAACGGTCTGCTGACGAACCCGCAGGCGGGCACCGCGGGCGATTTCTATTACACCACGATCGTCCCCGGCAATTTCGCGACGAGTCCGGGATGGACAAAATTCACCTTCTACGAGCAGGATGCGGAACAGCATTCCACGAAAAACACGAGCAAGTGGAGTTCGGGAGGAGGAGTCAGCTTCGGGCTGTTTTCGATCGGCGCAAAAGCTTCCGGGTCCAAGGTGGAAATGTCGGCCGACCGGAAGGCAACCAATTTCCGGGCGGAACTCGAATTCACGCAGGTGCCGATCATTCGCCCATGGTTCAAACCCGGATTCTTCGCGATGCGGGGATGGACGCTCGATCAGCTCTGGGACCTCAACTACGACAAGAAAGTCTCCGACGGAGGCGAAGGGAAAGCGGACGGGAAACCCGACGGCCGTCTCGTGGCCTACCCCATCACGGCCCTGTTTGTGCGCAATGTCACGTTCAGACTCGACGAATCGGACAGCCATATGAACTACGTCAACAAACAGGTTTCCGGCGGCGGGAAAGTCGGCTGGGGCCCCTTCTCGCTTGGCGGTTCCTATTCCCATGGAAGTGAGCAGTTCGACTTCACCTCTCACGGCGAAGGAGGCGCGATCCGAATTCCCGGTATGCAGCTGATCGGCTTCATCAACAATATCATCCCGAAGTCTCCGAACCCGAATCCGACCATCAAGCCAGAACAGTTCGTGGGGGGCTGAACCGAGCGCTCCCTTGTACACGCTGCAGGGGGAAACGGGCGCCGGCCCTTCCCCCGCGCGGCACCTCAGTGAGGAGGACTCATGCCTCAGGCAATTGCCGCGACAGCCTCCCTGGCCCTCGCGGTCAAACTGAAGAAAATATTCGAGAAGGAAAGCAAATTCCTCACCTTCCCGACAGGAATGGGGTTTTCCTATTCCTATCTCGAATTCATGAATGATCCCGGGAAGACTTCGCTCTCCGCACAGGAACAGCTCAACTTCAAGGCTGATTTTTCGCGTCAGATGAACATCATCCCGGCGGATTCCCCGGTCTTCGTTCCGGACGCGAGCCGGTTTCTCTGGGACGAAGTCGAGCAGACGCTCGTCGACAGCGTCTTTGCAAGCAGCGCGCTGTCCGCGGAGGAGGAACGCACGCTCGCGGAGGCGATCGACTATCTGTCAGACGACCTCGTCGACGCCGATGGGCAGGTCGTCCCCGTCAACTCCCCGAAGGTGACGAAATATTACGAATACAAGACGCTGTACGAGGTCGCGGAGCAGACCTACCTGGACGAGAAACTCTCCGTCCAGTTCGCGGAAGGTGCCGATGCGCCGCTGCTGCAGGCGAAATGGGAGTCCTACCGCGAAAAACAGCTTCGCGATCTCATGGACTCCGCGATGGAGGACTGGAAAACGCTCGGGTTCAAACTGCAGGTCGAGCACAACCAATCGCTCCGGAACAGCCTCGAGCTCAGAAAGTACCTGGATCTTTACAAACAGGAATGTCTCAATGAGCTCGCCATTTCCGAACTCAGCGATCTCAACGGTGCGGGCATCGGCTTCCTCGGCACATTTTTCAGTCCCGCGGACGCCTTCGATACGACGCTGCCATGGCCGAGCATCACGCTGACGAAATCCGAGACCGAAGGGCTGGTACGCGAGGCGC
Organism: Bacteroidota bacterium; assembly: GCA_003246455.1. Lineage (GTDB taxonomy): Bacteria > Bacteroidota > Ignavibacteria > SZUA-365 > SZUA-365 > SZUA-365. Next base: position 1,660 of record QKAF01000155.1, on the reverse strand, counting down.
CCCAGGACCTGAAAGACACGTACGGTGTGGATCAGGGAAATATCGACATCGAATCAATTTCCCTCGAATACAACAACGTCGTCGTCATTCGTCCCTGGTTCAGACCGGAATTTTTCTCCTCCGGCTACTGGAAGCTCCCGGATGCGCGCGTGGTATCGAATGGTGAGGTTCCGTGCGGCGGTTCACTGCCCGCGTTCGTCACGAGCATGATCGTGGCGAGAAATATCAAAATCACCCGGAAAGGCGATACACCGAAGGTAAACATGGTCCTCCCGGTTTTTGCGAAGCTCCCGATACAGAAACTCACCGTGTTCGCAAAACCCGTTTCCCGTCCCGTACTTCCGGCGCGTGTCATTCGCCCGGCGCTGCGACCGCCGGCCGGCGCACCTGCCGCCGCGGTGCGTGATCACCGGATGCCAGCCGCTTCCCGGCCTGCCGCCGCCGTGCGTGATCACCGGGCGGGAGCAGTACCTGTGCGTGCCGTGGCCATGAGATCCTCCTTCGCCAGGATAGCGGCTGTGGCGATGGCAGCCGGAACAGCGCCTGCGGCTGCGACCCCGCAGCCGGCGCCTGCCGCCGATGCAGCGTCCATCTCCAAGGCCAGGGGATTCTACGCATTGACAAAGCTGCGCGGGATGACGATCAAGACACCGCCGCGCGGGATCACCCTTCGTCCCCGGCCGACCGGGGACCTCCGTCATCCGGCGGGGGATAGTCCGTCCGAGACCGAGACCATCAGCCCTGACGGCGTTTGCGTTCTCGCACTCGTGTGCAAGCGCATTCCGAAATCACCGAATCCCGATACGACACTCCAATGGTAACCATTCTACAAGCAACGAAGGAGAATTCACGATGGGGTATCTGATTCAACCGGGGACCTCCCTCTCACCCTGGCTGCGGAACGAGATCGAACTCGCGACGCCGGTCGGGAAGGGGACGAAGGGCAAGGCGGCGAGCCGCATTCAGGAGTGGCTGAACCTTCACCAGTTCGGCCTCACCGTCGACAGTGACTTCGGCCGCATTACGGAAATGTCCGTGTCCAGCTTCCAGGCGCACAACGGGCTCCCCTCCACCGGCATTGTCGATGAAGCGACCTGGAGTGCCCTGGTCGCCCCGCTCCGACGAGCGCTGTCACCGCTTCCCGCTGTCGTGCAGCAGGCGTCCTTCGCCGAAATCGTCCACCTGTTCGCCCAGCAGCATCTCCTGGAGCATCCTCTCGAGATCGGCGGTGCCAACTGCGGTCCCTGGGTGCGCACCTACATGAAGGGCAACCAGGGTACACCCTGGGCATGGTGTGCAGGATTCGTCACCTTCATACTCAAGCAGGCGGCGGAAGCCCTGCAGGTGACCTACAATCTCGCCGGATCTTTCTCATGCGACACCCTTGCCGCGCAGGGGAAAAATGCCGGTCTGTTCGTCCCCGGTGCATCCGTCCTCAATGGATCCGTTCCCCATCAGCAGTTTCCGGTCGCGAGCATCTTTCTCGTGCGACGCACGAGCACGGATTGGACGCACACCGGCTTTGTCACGGAATTCCAGGCAGACGGATTCTCCACCATCGAAGGGAACACCAACGACGATGGGAACCGCGACGGCTACGAAGTGTGCGCGCGCACGCGCGGCTACGGGAAGGTGGATTTCATCGCGCTCCGGTGAGGGA
>QKAF01000014.1 GCA_003246455.1 Bacteroidota bacterium | reverse complement strand
TGCTGGAATCGGGTAAAGGAAACGCTGGCATGCATGATACGGTACGGAATGCCCACGCACGTCACGAGGGGGAGGGGATTGACCCCGAGATCCTTGCGGCGCTGCGCAGCGGTACGCTGACCATTGAAGAGGCATTGCAGCGGGAGCGCCATCGTCTCGAACGAGAGTCGGGACTGATACCGCGAAACGGGCACTGGGAGCGTCCGTTGGAACGCAGCTTTACGCGCAGCGAACGGGCGGAGACGACGGTACTCTTCGGGGGATTGACCTGGAAGCACGAGCGCCTGATTCAGGCAAACCTGCGCCGGCTCGGGTACCGGGCGGAGTATCTGCCTTCCCCGGACGTCCGAGCATTTGAAACCGGGAAGGAATTCGGTAATAACGGCCTCTGCAATCCGACCTATTTCACCGTCGGCAACCTGATCGCGTATCTTCAGGGGCTGGAGGCGGGAGGCATGTCGCGACGCGAGATAATCGACTCGTATGTTTTCTTCACTGCCGGCGCATGCGGACCGTGCCGTTTCGGCATGTACGAATCGGAGTATAGACTCGCGCTGCGCAACGCGGGTTTCAGTGGATTCCGCGTACTCATCCTGCAGCAGCATGGCGGCCTCGACCAGAGCAGCCAGGATGCCGGTCTCGAGATGAACCTGGATTTTACGCTCGGAATCCTCAACGCCTTTCTTGTGGCCGATCTGCTGAACGATATCGCATATAAGATTCGTCCGTATGAGACTGCGGAGGGATCGACGGACCGGGCACTCGAAGCAGCGATGGAGCATGTCGCGAAGGCGATCGAATGTGAACCCATCTACCATCTGCCACCGGCATTTACGCGTCTGCCCGTTCTGCGCAGGCACCAGCGCGGCGCCGAGAGCCTCATGAAATTCGCGCGGCAGCTGTTCTCCAGCCCCTTTCCGAAACTCCTCACCGAATGCCGACAGATGTTTGCCGACCTGCACGTCGATCGTTCACGCGTGAAACCGGTAGTGAAAATCACGGGAGAATTCTGGGCGCAGACAACGGAAGGAGACGGAAATTTCCGCATGTTCGAATTTCTCGAACGCGAAGGCGCAGAGGTACTCATTGAACCTGTCGCCCCGTGGCTGCTCTACCTCCTGCATCAGGAAAAACAGTGGACCCGCGACCGTCGCCTCCTCGACATTCCGGCTGATATCCGCGGTTTTCGCAGGCTTGCGGCCGTACTGCGCGACTATGCGAGGTACTTTCGCAAATCGTTGCTGCTTTCGCTCGCGGAGTCGCTGTATGCACGCGAATATCGACGTCTTCGCGCGCAGCTCGCCGGACTCCCGCAGGATATTCCCAATCAGAACCATCTGCAGCGGATCGCGCATCCGTACTATCACAGCCGCATCGAGGGCGGAGAAGGTCACCTCGAGGTCGCGAAGAATATTTACTACACCCGGGAGAAACTCGCGCATATGGTGCTGTCGGTGAAGCCCTTCGGGTGTCTGCCCAGCACGCAGTCCGACGGCGTGCAGACCGCTGTCGTCGCGCACCACGACGATATCATCTTTTTGCCTATCGAAACTTCGGGAGAAGGCGAGGCAAACGCCCACAGCCGCGTCCAGATGACCCTGAACGATGCCCGGGAACGCGCCCGTGAGGAGTTTGCGGCAACGCTGTCGCTGTGCGGCCTCACGGAAGAATCCCTGCGAAAGGAAATGCGGGGAAACATGGCGCTGATGGACCCGTTTCTCCGTCTCCCGCAGACGGAAGCGGGCACTGCCGCGCGCTTTGTTCGCAGGGTCGCCGAAATGAAAAAGGACAGAGGGAAATGATGCAGGGTGCGCAGCCACGGTACCTGATCGGGCTCGATGTCGGAAGCACGACGGTCAAAGCGGTCGTGCAGGCGGTCGGAGGCGGTCCGGTGCTTTGGAAAGACTATCGCCGCCATGAGACCCGTCAGGCAGAAACCGTCCTCGCTTTTCTTGAAAGGATAACCGGGGAATTCGGGACGGACCCTGCCGCGTATCGTGTTCTGATGACCGGGTCCGGGGCGAAGAATCTCGTCGCCCATATCGGGGCGCGGTTCGTCCAGGAAGTCAATGCGGTCTCCCTGGCCGTGGAGGAACGCTGTCCGCAGGCGGGCGCAGCGGTGGAACTCGGTGGTCAGGATGCGAAAATCCTGATATTCCATCGCGATCCGCTCACAGGGCGTAGCAAGAAGTTCACTTCAATGAATGACAAGTGCGCCGGAGGAACCGGTGCCATTATCGACAAGATCAACGCCAAACTGCGCATCCCCGCGGAGCGTCTGGCCCACCTGCGTTACGACGGCGTACGACTGCATCCGGTCGCCGGAAAATGCGGCGTTTTCGCGGAAACGGACATCAACGGACTGCAGAAACAGGGCGTGCCCCCCGAAGAACTCATGGCGTCGCTGTTCGAATCGATCGTCCAGCAGAATCTTTCCGTCCTCACGAGAGGAAACACGCTGAGGCCCGATGTTCTTCTTCTCGGAGGACCGAATACCTTCATCAGCGGTCTGGTCGAGTGCTGGAAGCAGAATATCGTCCAGCTATGGGAGGAACGGGGGTTCCCTCTGCCCGCTGACCGCCGCCCGAGCGATCTGGTGTACGTCCCGGATGACGCCCAGTACTTCGCGGCAATTGGGACACTGGTCTATGCGGCTCGCAATGACGCGCCCGGAGAATTCACCGGGCTGGAAGGCCTGCGTGCATATATCAGCCATGGCCGTGAGCACACCCAGAGGTCCAAGGTCGGTTTGCCGCTTTATAGCACGCAGGACGAGCTCGATGACTTCCTGCGCGAATACTCCCATCCGGCATTCGAACCGGCCGTCCTGAAGCGCGGAGAGCGGTTTGACGCCTATCTGGGCATCGACGGGGGATCGACGACGACCAAGGGCGTCCTTCTCGACCGGAATCTCGAGGTCGCCTTCAAGGCGTATCGGCTGTCCGAGGGGAATCCCATCGATGACACGCGACGGATCATACTCGAGCTGCATGAACAGGTACGACGTCAGGGCGCGGATCTGCGGATTCTCGGCGTCGGCACCACCGGGTACGCGAAGGACATTCTCAAGGACACTATCGGCGCGGATGTCGCACTTGTGGAAACCGTCGCGCACACGCAGGCGGCACAGCGTTTCTATGATAATGTCGACGTGATCTGCGATGTCGGAGGCCAGGACATCAAACTCATTCTCCTGCATCAGGATAGGGTGGTTGATTTCAAGTTGAATACCCAGTGTTCCGCCGGGAACGGGTACTTCCTGCAGAGCACTGCCGAGGGCTTCGGCTACGACATTGCCGACTATGCGGACATCGCATTTACAGCGTCAAAGTCCCCCGACTTTGGATACGGATGCGCGGTCTTCCTACAGTCCGACATCGTCGATTTCCAGCGGCAGGGCTGGAAACCCGAGGAGATCATGGCCGGTCTGGCGAAGGTTCTGCCGAAGAATATCTGGTTGTACGTCTCGCAGATCAGCAACCTCGAACGTCTTGGCAGCACATTCGTTCTGCAGGGCGGAACACAGCGGAATCTCGCGGCCGTCAAAGCGCAGGTAGATTTCATCAGGAAGAAGTTCCACGACCTTCACCCCCGGATTATCGTCCATCGTCATACCGGAGAAGCTGGTGCGATCGGGGCGGCGGTCGAGGCCGCGCGTCTTTACGCAAACGGAAGGGAGACGACGTTTATCGGGCTTAACGCATCGGAACACATTCGCTTCGTATCGAGGCGGGACGAGAGCACCCGCTGCGGATTCTGCAAGAATAAGTGCCTGCGCACCTTCATCGATGTCGAAACGGCCACCGAGGAAGGGAACGGGGATGCGCTCAGCAGGAGGCGCCTCATCATTGCGACCTGTGAAAAAGGCTGCGTCGAGGAAGCGGATGAAATGCGCGGAATCGCCAGTGACCTGGTACGCGTGCGGAAGCAGTTTCCAAACTACGCGGACATTGCCGCAAGGGAAGTATTTCGACCCTGGCACGGCGTGAACGTGGCGCGCGGCGATGCGCCGCTGCTCTCATCGGATCGGAAACGGACGCGTTCGGAACTGCGGATCGGTATACCGCGCGTGCTGAACATGTACGCCCATGCACCATTCTTCACGGCATATTTCCTGGAATTGGGCATTCCACCGGAGAACCTGGTGTTTTCCGACCACACCAACGACACGCTTTTCCGGGAGGGAAGCAAGCGCGGGAGCATCGATCCCTGTTTCCCGAGCAAGCTGGCCCTCGCACATGTACACAATCTGCTGCTGAAAAAACATGTACAGAAGCCGCTCGACTGGATTTTCTATCCGATGGTCGATGACATGCCGAGTGATCTGCATGCCACGCTGGCATCGAAATCCTGCCCGACAGTCGTCGGCAGCGTCGAGACCGCGAAAGCTGCATTTACGAAAGAAGGGGATATGTTCATGCAGGCAGGGGTACGCTACGTCAATCCCTTCCTGAACCTCTCCGAACGGGCGCTTGCCACCCGGCAGATGTTCGCTGAAATGACAGATCTGCTCGGTGTGACGAAGGAAGAGAATGCAGCGGCGATGGAAGCCGCCTACCGCGCCCTGGGATCATTTTCTGCCGATCTTCGTGCGAAGGCGACGGAAACGCTCCGAGAAATCGAACGCGAGCAGCGCATCGGCATCGTGCTTCTGGCGCGTCCCTACCACAACGATCCGGGCATCAATCATGGCATTCTGGCCGAGTTTCAGAAACTCGGGTATCCGGTATTCACCCAGGACAGTCTTCCGGTCGACGATGAAACGCTGAATACGCTGTTCGGCGAGGATATTCGCGCAGGAAGAATCGCACATCCGATGGAAATCCGGGACGTGTGGAAAAACTCGTACAGTGAAAACACCAGCCGCAAAGTGTGGGCGGCGAAATATGTTGCCCGCCATCCGAATCTCGTGGCACTCGAGCTGTCCAGTTTCAAATGCGGTCACGACGGTCCGATCTACGCCACCGTGCAGGAAATCGTCGAGTGTGCGGGGACACCCTATTTCAGTTTCAAGGATATCGACGAGAATCGTCCCAGCAGCAGCATCAAGATTCGCGTGGAGACTATTGGATATTTCTTGAAGCGCTACCGGGAAACGATTGTCATGCAACGGATGAAACGGGATTCTCTCGAGGCAAAACTGCGGGATTATGAGGCACGCCTGCTTCAGGCGCTCGGCAGTGAACCCGTTCCGATTCCTCGCTTCGCCGGGAATGAATCGGGTTCGCGGTATCACGATATCGAACTCCCCGACCGGCTCCCCGTCTGAAAACTGCGGTGATCAGCGTGCGATTGCGCAATCAAATCACTCTTGTTCTGTTCTGTCTTCCGCTCCTCGTACAGGCGCAGCCGAAAATCTGCTTTTTCGGTGATTCCATCACCGAAGGCTGGATGGACGCGGAACGTCATTCTGATCAGGCATATCCCGCGATACTCGATTCCATGCTCACCGCAGCCGGCGTTTCCGTCGAATCCATCGTCACTGCGAGGGGAGGCGAGACAACGGAGGATGCCCTGGATCGCATGGACACGGACGTACTGTCCGTCGATCCAGATGTCATCGTGCTCGCCTACGGTTCCAACGATTACTTTGTCTGGGGATATCCACCCGCCTCGCGCGTCCCTCGCGAACGCTTTCGCTTGAACTGCCGGATCCTGTTGGAGAAATGCACGGGGACAGGATCGCACGTCATCGTTCTGGCACCCCCGCCGGTGATGGAACGGCGTTTCTACCAGTATTTTGACAGTTCGCTGTACGCAGCGGATGGAGGGGTCGGCCTTCTGCGATCTTCCTATGCAGATATCCTCGCAGAGGTCTCGAGTGAATTACCAACCGTACGCTATGTACGGCTCGACAGCATTTTTAACGCGGACAGCTCGCTTCTGGGTTTTGATGGGGTACATCCTACAGCGGCAGGACATCGCCGCATCGCTGCCGGTGTGCTTCCCACACTGATGAATGCTGTTTTATCAGAAAGAGACCGTCCTGCTCCACTCAGGATGCTGACCGTCTATCCGTCTCCGTTTCACCGAGGCCGCGACGGCCGCGCCGTTATTGGATTCACGTCAGGGGAAGCGGGGGAGCACGTGCTCCGCATCATGGACTCGGCAGGACGGCAAGTCCGGAAAATCGTATATTATGCGCACACCGAGGGCAATCACAGCATTCTCTGGAACGGACAAACCGATGACGGAACAATGGCCGCTGCAGGCGCATATACACTTTTCTTACAGTCTGCTTCTCGGAGCTTTTCTTCTCACGGTCTTCTGCTTTTTTAAAGGTGACGCATGAAATCCCTGACGATTGCCGCACTGCTTGTCCTTACGATCACAGCGAGCGCGCAGACCGTTCCCCATACTCTGGAACCCGGGATGTTCAGGACAGGATATGATATTCCCGCGGGTATCGCACACGGCACCTGGGATTTTGACGAATGGCCGGGAGTGGATCACAAGGTGGTCTATGTGAAGAACTTCATGTACGGTGACGGGGGAAACGAAAAAATTAAAATCGACTATGCGCTGAGCGTGTTCGATGCGGATGATCATACCGGTTACCTGAGAACTCCCTCGACACTCGCGGAGCGGTTCGCGGATATGGGGCAGGTGATTGCCGGTGCCGGAAAGATACTCGTGATCATGGCACATCCCGATGACGAGGTGCTGCTGGCAGGCGGACTGCTGGCAGATGCCGCGCGCAAGGGGAAAAATGTCAGGGTGTACCTGCTCTCCAACGGAGCGGATGGTTCGATGGGGTTCGATAAAAGCGAAGATCCCTCCCTCGGCGGGTATAATTGCGCAGGAGTCATGGGGGACGGCAGCGTGCGTGTGGCAACGGACCTGATGGGTCTGCGCAAACCGCAGATTGCGCGAAGCTACGGAAAATCCCTCGGCGTCGATATCACCGTGCTGCCTGTTCGTTACCAGCTCGACGGGAAGCAGCTCGTTCAGATCGGTGAATATATGGGATTCGATTTCAAGAAAAGCTTCGGTCCCGGCACCGTGATGCGCGACGCGATGCAGAAAAGTATCGACGCGCTGATACAGCGTGAACGTCCCGACATCGTCATCACGCACGGGACGGACGGTGAGTACGGAAATTACTTTCACAAAACGGTGCATGTATTGGTGAAAACCGCAGTGCAGAAGGCAAACAACAGCTTCAGATGCACGCTGTTCACCGGTTTCCCTGAATACAATTACAGCGATCACATCACGCATGTTCTCGATCTTGATGCGGATGGCGGGGCGGCGCGCTCACGCAAGTATAACGCATTCAAGGGGATCAGCTACATATTCAAACCGGGGAATGATTACGACAAGCCATGGAATCCGAACGATGATCTCATGGACGGTGTCTTCGTGAAGGACTACGGCTACACCCCGATCGAGGGCCGACCGCCGCGATACGAATTTTTCCAGAAGGTCGATTAGCGCGGACCGAGCATGCGAATCATTTTTTTCGTGAACCACTTTTTCCCCTCCGTCGGCGGCGTGCAATGGAGCGTGCTCCGGACCGCCGAGGCGCTCGCCGCGCGCGGCCACGACCTGGTCCTCGTGACGGAAACCGCCGCGGACGAATCGTGGGACGACACCAGACTTCCGTTCAAGGTGCTGCGGTTTCAGGTTCCGCTTCGGCGACCGCTTACACGGTTGGGGTACTGGCATTGGATGTGGAAAAAGCGGGCGCTGCTGGCATCGGCGGATGTACTGCATTTCCATGACTACACCACATTCTTTCACTGGTTCCTTCCATTGCGCGCAGTAATTCGGCGCCCGCGCTATGCCGTGACGTTTCATGGTTTCGAACACTGGCCGGTCCGGCTCCGGCACCGCTTCTTCCGGTCGGTTACCGCACATGCCTGTCATGTTCGCTTCGCCGTGGGGGAGTATCTTCGTGCGGTGTATGGTCATCCGATCGATGCGGTCTTCCTCGGGGCACCTGTGCGTACGATCCGCGTTCCGACCAGAACGACCGAGCCGGTGTTCGCCTATGCCGGTCGGCTTGCGGAGGACACGGGTATACTGCCGGTACTCTCGGCCCTCGCGGAAGCCTCCGGGGAAGCGGCCAGCCGTGTCCATGTTCGCATCGCAGGGGACGGTCCGCTGAGAGCCGTACTGGAACGCCTGCGGAACTCCCGTTTCATCGTCGATATGCCGGGCACGCTGGAGGATCCGACGGAGATCCTCGCGGGCGGACGCTGGATCATCGCCACGGGCTTTCTCGGAATCCTCGAGGCTTTCGAGGCCGGTATACCGGTCATCGCCCCTGCGATGACTTCGTTGAAGCAGATATATCTCCGATCCATTCCCGAAGCCGACTCTTTGCTGACCGTACTTGAATCCCCGGAGCAGAGTCGGCGGTTCTTCGTGGATCTGCTGACCGGGAAAGTTGACGCGCTTCTGGAGGAGAAAGCGGCGAGGGCCCGCGCGTTTGTTTCTCACGTGGCATGGGCGGATATTGCCCATCTGCTGGAATCCTGGTACCGGAGCGAACGCCGTGATGCCGGACAGGCGCATTCCCTGCCAGGATATCACGGGACGCAGGCGTATTGACATGAGTACAGATTCAACATACCACTTCCTCTTTTTCGGACTGACGTCCTTTCGCAGTCTTCCGCAGCGCGAACAGGCGATCGCTATCGAATGCGCCCGTCTCGGCCATGAGGTGGACTTCATTGAGATCCCTCCCTCGGTGGCGGGAAAGGTGCATGCACTGTTCAACAGCGCCTTCTCGCCGCTCTCACGGGATACCGGCTTTACCTGTGATCCCGCGCTGCCCAATCTGCGTATTCACACACCCCCGACATTGCCGACGGGATTTCGCAACAGTCTTACTCCGACGCTGGATCGGGCGATCTTCCGCCAGTGGTTTCGCCGGCGCTTTCGGGGAACCGATTTCTCCCGCGTTATTGCGATGGTGATGATGCCGCTGTGGTGGGGGAACTACATCGATCGCGCACTGTTCGATCCGGGGCTCCTGGTATACGATATCTGCGATTCGCTCGAAGTACAGAGCAGGAACGAAAAGACGCTTCGCCGCCTGCGCGAAGCGGAAGAGAGTCTCGGAGCCGAAGCGGGTTTGATAACGTTCAGCGCGCGTGAAATGGAAACAGACGTGCTTCGTCAGTTCCCGCATGCGGAAGCACTTTTCCTTCCGAACGCGGTGTCGAAGGAATTTATTTCCCGTGTGGACCAGGAGCCCCTTTTTCACCGCAACGGACATCCGCGTTCCATCGGGTACATCGGTGCGACCAGCGGAAAGTGGTTCGACAACGAACTGGTTCTGTCGACGATACGCGAATTCGCCGACTGTCATATTTCGATCATCGGTCCTGTGGACAAGCGCTTCGCGGAGGCGTGCGAGACATATCCGAACGTCACCCTGCACGGATATGTGAGCCATGATGCGCTCGCGCATCACCTTCGGCGCTTCGATGTGGCCATCATACCGTTTCTCAGCAATGAGATCACGCGGATCGTCAATCCGTTGAAATTATATGAGTACAGTGTAGCGGGCCTTCCGATCGTCGCAACGCGGACCGCGGAACTGGCGCACCATTCCTCCATCCTGTACCTGGCGCAGGACGCGAGCGGGTTTATTGCCTCCATCCGTGCGGCACTCGAGGAGGATTCTTCCGAACTGCGCAGGGCGCGCAGGCGCTTCGCCGAAGCACATACATGGGAGGATCGCGTGCGCACCTTCATCGGCCATCTTCAGCAGCAGGTGCTTGCCGCGTGAACGTACGCAACATTATCCATGGGCTCCGCGACCTGATTCCCCACGGCGCGAGGGATGCGGGCATCGTTTTCTTCGGAGATGTCTTCTCCAAGTTCCTCACGTTCCTCATTACCCTTTCGATGTTTGCGCTGCTGACACCGGATGAATACAAACTGTACGGTCTGTTCATCACGGTGCTCGCGGCAATCAATCAGTTCACGGATTCCGGACTGCATCAGAGCTTCATTCGATTCTATGCGCTCTACAAGCACTCGGACACGGAACGCGCACAGGCGCATTATCAGTTCGCGCTGTCCGCGAAAAGCGTCATAGTTGTTCTCACGTCCGTCGCGCTGTTCTTCGGCGCGGAGACCGTGGCGGTAACTATTCTGCGAACCCCCGAGCTCATCGTTCCGCTGCGGATCATGACGGTCGCGGTGCTGGGCGGCGGAATGATGGAATTCATTCTCGCCGTGCTGCAGGCGCGGCAGGAATTTACGCGGTTCACGTTTATCCGCATACTCGAAGCGGCGATCAAAACGGGTGTCATTTACGCCGCGATTCTCCTCTCCGCGTTTTCCCTGACCCTCGTGTATTCCTCCTATGCCATCGCGCCATTTGTTGTCGCAGTTGTCGCCGTCTGGTTCGTGTCCTCGCTGCGCAGCCGTGTGAGATACGACTGGAAGGATATCGGGCGGGAGGTGCTCGGCTTTGGCAAATGGATGATGGTGACTTCGTTCGCCACGATGTTTCTCATGCGTCTCGACGTATTCATGATTTCGCCGATGCTGGCCGACCGTCCGGAAGAAGCCGGCCTCTACATCGCGGCGACGAAGCTGTGCACGCCGCTGATCGTGCTGGCCGGGTCTGTTTCAACGGTCTTTTTCCCGAAGGCGATGGAACTTCGGACGCTGAAGGAAATGCGCCGTTACGTCGGGCGGACCTTCGCCGTAAGTCTGCCCGTCGCCGGCATCGGACTTGTATACCTCATCGCGATGTACTTCGTGACGCCGGCGTTCTTTCCGAACTACACGGATTCGATGCCGCTGTTCGCGGTGCTCTTTATCGGGTACGCGTGGACAATCATAGGAAATCCCCTCACCATGCTGATGCTGAGCATCGGGCGTGAACGGGTCGGCACATGGGTTGCACTCGGTCAGCTGCTGCTGACCCTCGGATCGCATTACTGGTTCATCATGCACATGGGTTCAATGGGCGCGGCGGTGAGCAGCGTACTGGTGTGGTTTGCCGCGGGAATTGTCTCCATGCTGTATATTTACTTTCATCGCCGGGATATAGAAATCGTCGCAGCAAGGAATGCCGTGCCCCGATGAAAGTTCTGATCGCACATATCGCTGCATGGATTTTCAGCAAGATGCAGGGGGCGGAACTGTTTCTCATCCTCCGCGCTTTGCGGCGTGCAGGGCATGCGATCGCTTCCTCCGCGACCTTTGGTCCCCGGGTCCAGCTCCGCATCGATTCCCGGGCGACGTTTTCCGTGGGAGAACGTTCCCAGGTGCTTCATGACAGCTGGATTATCGCACACCCGGCCAACGTGCTCGCCATCGGGAGCGATGTATTCATTTCCCAGCACTGCACCATTTCGGGGAACGTGCGTATCGGTAGCGGCACACTCATCGGCGGCTTCGTAACAATCATTGACGGGAATCACGCATTCGACGATGTGCACACACCCATACGTGAGCAGGGGGGACGGCAGCTTCCGATCGATATCGGGACAGACGTCTGGATCGGTGCGCATGCGATCGTTCTGCAGGGTGTCCGCATCGGAGACGGCGCAGTGATCGCCGCGAACGCCACCGTGACCCGCGATGTTCCCGCCGGAGCCATCGTCGGAGGGACGCCGGCACGCGTCATCCGAATGCGCGGAACGAAGTGATGGTAGCAGTGCCGCCATACCGGATCGCACGAACGACATTCGACGACACTGCACTGCAGGAGTGGTGGCAGGAGGCGTACCACGCAGGGACACTCGTCCGCAACACGTTTTTCCAGTCCTGGGAGTGGAATAAAAGCTGGTATTCTCATTATGTCCGCAACGATGCCAGACGGACGCTGGTGCTTCTCCGCATTGAGTCTGGCGACGCGATAATCGGCGCGGTCCCGCTTTTCCTGCAGACGCGGAAAGCCGGTCCGTTCACCGTGTGGCGCTACTTCCTCTGGATCGCTGATCGCCTTTCGCAGTACCCGGACATGATCACTACGGAAACGGAAGTCGGGACCATCTGGCATGCCGTTCTGCACTTCCTCCACGAAGAGTATCCTGACGCATGGCTGACGCTGCATGATGTGCTGCCGGAATCGACTGCGGCCGGTTTTTCGCCGAAGGGCAGCCGCCTGCAGGAGGGCGAGCCATACCTGCGGATTGACCTAGCCGACTGTGGTGCGGATGGAGTACTGGAGCGCTGTGTCCCGCACATGCAGCGAGAGATTCTTCGATCACGCCGCCTGCTGGCGGAGGATCCTGCCATCGCGTGGCAGATGCATCCGGCGCCGAAGGAGTCGCTCCTCGAACAGCTGATCCGCTTGAATCGCGAACGATTCGGTGCCTCGTCCTGGTTTTCGGACAGAAGGAATGAACGGTTTTTCATGGAGCTCTGCAATAATCTGGGGAATGAGCTCCTGATATCCGTTATCATGCATGAAGGCGAAGCGGTGCACCTGATGGCAAGCTATCTGCACGCAGGCACCGTACACTACGTGCTTTCAGGGATGGATGCGCGGGCGAAGCGTCTGAGTCCGGGAACCATGAATCTTGACGCGACGATTCGCTGGGCGCTGCGCGAGGGATTCCGCTTCTTCGATTTCCTTCGCGGGGACGAAGGATACAAACGAGAGTTTTGCCCGGACGAACGACACAGCGTGCATCTGACGGTTCCCGCCGCCGGGGCCCGCACCCGGTTCGCGCTGGCACGGGCAGCACAGAGGGGGAGAAGGACCCTGGATCGGTCATGAGGATCTTCGAGCAGCATCACCTTCGATTCTATCGGCGCGTCTGCCATCCCGTCGTGGTACAGACGCGGGAAACGCGGTTCCAGCTCGTCGGCGCGGAGGAGTTTCCCTGGGATCTGCGTTCGCTGTCGCAGCATCACGCCGTGTACCGTCATCGTTTTGAAGCAGGGGGCAGGGCGCTGCTGGGGATCCGCGATCAGGACACCGTGTTTACCGCATGGATACAGCAGCAGGTCCTGCAGGTGGACGAGATGCGTTGGCAGTGGCGGCTCCCGCAGTTGGACGCCGTGGTGTATGACGTGATGACATTTGAGGCCTGGCGTGGGATGGGAATCTACCCGCTGGCGCTGCGCAGCCTCAGCGGAATGCTGGCGGAGGAAAACGTGCACCATCTCTGGATCTACGCGGAACGGGAAAACATCGCCTCACTGCGCGGCATCGAGAAGGCGGACTTCGAATACCGCGGCAGTATTTCCGCACAGGTGTTCGCCGGCGTCGCCTTTCGTTCCGGACGCGTGAAAGGAGTGAACGCATGATCGGGGTACGACAGCTGCTCGAACGCCTGTCTGCGGGAAAACTGCGCCTGCGGGCACGACAGCTTGCGGAGCTCGCCGCGAATCCGCACGTGACTGTTTATCCGCGGGAAATCACCTTCGACGGACCTGCGCAGCGCGTGGCGGTTCTCACGCCGCATGCAGACGATGAGACCTTCGGCGCAGGAGGGACGCTGTGCCGGCACATCCTCGCGGGTGATGCCGTTCGTGTCATGCTTTTCTCGGATAACGTGGCTTCCATTGAAGACCCGAACCTCTCGGAGGCCGAGAAATGCACGCGGCGCGAATCCGAGTTTCTCCGCGCGATGGATCTCCTGGAAATCCGCGACGTGAGCACGCTCAGACTGCGGAACAGTGTGTTCGAAAAGGGCGTATACCCGGAACGTGCTTTTTCCGCGCTGATTGAGAATGAAGCCGATGTTTTGTATCTTCCTTCGTTATTCGATAATCACCACGATCATCGGATACTCAATAAATGGCTTCTGCGGACGATGCGCGACCATGCGAATTTCCGCCCCGTGGTGCGCGGTTTTGAAGTCTGGAGCCCGCTTCCTGCCACTGCCGTTACAGATATTTCCAAGAGCATCGATCGTAAGCGCGACGCTATGCGCTGTTATCAGAGTCAGCAGGACGCCATTGATTACATGCATCACATCGAAGGACTGAATGCGTACCGGGCGATCACGCTCGGAGGAAGACGCGCACGATACGCGGAAGCGTTTCTTGAATTGCCGGCTGATGTGTATCTTGAACTCGGAAATTCTTATTTATAGTCGTAGATTCTTTGATTCTCGAATACGTTCCATGGAGGAATTTCAATGCGGAAATCGTCGAAAACGTTTGTGAGCATCCTGGTGGCTGCGGCCGCTCTGTTGATCTGCACGGTGCAGGTGGACGCCCAGGTCGGACAGAACCTCGTCATCAACAGGTTCGTTTCCGATCCTGACAACATCGAAACGCATGTGGTGATCAGCGACGTTGACGGCGTCGGTCCCAATCTCAAGATCTCGATCTATAATGAGGAAGGCCGTCTCGTGTACGAACGCTACGAAACCCTGAACGCATTCGGAAAGATCAACTACAATCCGCTGACGTATCTCAATGCCTACCAGCATGGGTACAACCAGAATCCGAAATTCACCGGTACCGTGCGCATCGAGAGCGACGGCGGCAACATCGCCGGACAGTACTGGGAAAAATACCGCGACACCGAACGCGCGTATCTGAATATCGCGGTGCCCGCTGCTGACGGAAAGGGATACGACAAGCTTGTGTGCCAGCACTTTGTCAGCGACAAGTCCGTCAATTCGCAGATCATCATCAGCAATACCGAGGTTGCGCGTCCGGTGACCATTGACGTGAAGTTTTATTCGGACAACGGCGGACTCGTCGGCGTCGAGAAGCGCGTCATTCCGGCAAACGGCGTAGCGAGCATCAATCCTTTTAAATCCCTGAAGGGCGTCCAGATGACCGGAACGGCATATATCGTTGTTGTCGGTGCCGGTAAGATCACTGGTGAATACTGGCAGGCAGCGGAGCGTGAAAAATACCAGGTCGCTCTGCCTCTCGAGGGCGTCTCCAAAATCCGTTAGGAATTGCCATGGCGCACATGATGCGCAATTTCATCGTTACGGTTATCGCAATTGCGTGCGTGTCTGTTGTGACACGCGCGCAATTTGCGTTTGAAGGGGAGCGGGCGCCGCAGCTGCGCGTCGGCGATCAGCTGGTGGTGAATTACTTCGAAGCCGATCCGGATGTCTACGAGACCCACCTGGTCATCACCGACCACGAAGGTACAGGGTCCGTCGTAAACGTGCTGCTTCATGACCTTGACGGATCTCTGGTTGCGGCACAGTCGTTTTTCCTGCCGATATTCGGAAAGGTGAACTACAATCCTGCCGGCGATCTCGGCGGTCGGAAGTTCAAAGGAACCATACGCATTTATTCAGACGGCGGGAACGTTTCGGCGCAGTACTGGCAGTTTTACCGAAATCCAGAGCGATCGGTCTTCAATACCGCGATTCCGGCTTCAGACGCTCACGGGTCAAAGGCGCTTCTGTGTCAGCATTTCGTGTCCGCACCCAATATCGGCGCACGCCTCGTGCTGGTCAATCCCGCGGCAGACAGCGCGGTCACCGTCGCGGTCACGTTTTATCTGGACCGCGGAAAACAGCTTACCCGCGACAAGCACCGGATTCCGCCGAACGGTATGATCGAACTCAATCCGTTCGAGGAAAATGAAGGCCTGGTCAAAACAGGCCTCGCTTACTGTGAGGTGGTCGGAGAGGGATTTATTACCGGGGAGTACTGGCAGTCCAGTGAAGCGGAGCGCTATCAGGTGTCACTGCCGCTTGATATCATCCCGGTTCGCACGAAGCACTGGTAACCGCATCTGCGTCCGGCTGGACTTTCTTCCTTTGATCAAATTCCCGTTCCTCGTAAATTGTTTGATTGCACGACCGGAATCGGCGATGCGATGGTGTTCCGATAAATCATCATCCCTCAAAGGCAGGGCATAACGATACACTCTCTTACTTTACATAATGTTTATTATAGGAAGTAAGTGGGCAAGGAAATACAAGCTACCATGAAAGAATCAACCAAGCAGAACTGGGACGAATTCTGGGACCAGAAAGCCGATACCAAGGAAGTCTACGCGAATACGGATCGTATTCGAAGGAACCTCGCCCGGAATCTTGATCTCCGCGGAAAACGCATTCTGGAAGTCGGCGCAGGCACCGGCCGTGATTCGTTTTATATGTCCCAGGACGGCGCGGAACTCGTTCTCCTCGACTACTCGATGAACTCCCTCAAGATTATCCGGAAGCTCCTTCCGAATACCGATCATATCAGCGCGGTCGGCGGCGACGCGTTCGCGCTTCCGTTTCCCGACGGAAGCTTCGATGCCGTGTTTCACCAGGGACTTCTCGAACACTTTCGTGAAAACGATGCCCGCCGGCTGCTCGAGGAAAATGTGCGCGTGCTCAAGACCGGCGGACTGCTCATCGTTGATGTTCCGCAGAGATGGCACATCTATACGGTTATAAAACATGCACTTATCGCGATGAATGCATGGTTTGCAGGCTGGGAACGCGAATTCTCCGTCGGCGAATTGCGAAAACTGCTCAAAACGCTTGGCATGCAGCCCGTGGACGCATACGGCGAGTGGATGTATCCAAGTCTGATCTACCGGACCATGCGGGAGGCCTTCTACAAAATCGGCGTGAAACTGCCGCTCTACCCGCGTCTGTTTCCTCCGATATCACGTCTCAGGGAGAAAATCCGTACCGGACTCGACGGAAGCGCCCTCAAGCTCAATACATCGCTCTCGATCGGTGTTATCGCGAAGAAATGAGCGCCGGCAAAACGCACGGGTTTTCGGACAATAAGAGCGCATACGCGAAATTACAGGCTGGCAGCACATTAGAACATGGCATCTAAGCGATTGAAAATACTGGTTCTTAACTGGCAGGATATAACAAATCCTCTCGCAGGTGGTGCTGAGGTGCACCTGCATGAGGTTTTCGAGCGCATTGCTGCACGCGGCCACGAGGTCACGCTGTTCTGTCATCATTTTGACGGTGCGGCACACGATGAAATGCGCAACGGCATT
>QKAF01000028.1 GCA_003246455.1 Bacteroidota bacterium | reverse complement strand
GGCCGAGGAGATTGTGCAGCGTCAGGACGGCGTGACCGCCGAGCGCTGCGCGGAAGCTCGCGGAAGCCGTGCGCGATACGGATAACGGGAAGGGATTCGGCCACGGGGATTCGAATTCGAGTTCTGTCGGGGAAGTGATATCCGGGTCTCCTGTCTTCGCAAGGAGGGCAGGGGAGAGGGTTTCGCGTCCGTCATGGTCGATCTGACGCAGGCGGTAGAACCAGGCGCCGGCGTGTGGCGGCGCATCGATACAGCGGTATTCCTGCGGCCCGGCGGTTCCCCCGGCACTTTCGATGAAAGTGACCGGCAGCCATGAGTCAGCAGCGTCAGCGCGCCGCTCGACCGAAAAGCCGCGGCAGCTGTGCTCGGATTCCGTGGTCCATCGCAGAACCACCGAATTCGCGACGACTTCGGCGGAAAGGGAACGGTAGACCACGGGGAAGGGGGCGTCGCCGTCGCCGATGGCGAACGGCGAGAAGCTCGTCACGCCGGAGACCGTGAGAGTGAACGGACCCTGTCCCGCGGCGGCCGCGGCGGACTGCAGCGGCACCCAGTGCCCGTTCTCGTAATGCGCGGCGATGCAGGCCGTGCGATCGAAGTCGTATAGTTCATCGGCCGGATTCCACGTGAAGGTCAGCTGCGCGTCGCTCTCCCCGGGCTGTGCTTCGGAGATGAACCAGGTTTTCCCGACGACGTTCGCGTTGAGAGGAATTCCCGACCAGCCCCCGGTGCGCACGTCGTCAGCCACACGGACCCGGAACGCATCCGCGGTACCGCTGTTGCCGATCTCCAGCGGCGTATAGACGGACGATGCTGCTCCGACCGGGAAGCGCATGGAAGATCTTGTGCCGCTGCCGATTCCCTCGATGCGCAGCTCGCCGCTGCCGCTGGTCCGCACGAAACTCGCCGCACTGCCCCCGGTGATGTCGGCAGTGCCCGCGAGCGTCAGGTTGGCATTCCCGAGCGAAAGCACGCCGTCGCTGAGCGTCAGATTTCCGCTGATCTCCAGGTCGCCCGAGAGCGTGAGTCCTGCCGGGTTGTTCAGAACCAGCTTCCCGAGCATGATCGAGGGCACAAGCGCAGGAGGACCGCTCCCCGCATTGACGATGACGGTATCTCCGGGCGTGGGTATCGCGCACGGGTTGTCCCAGTTCCCGGCAGTGCTCCAGTCGAGACTGCTGGCCCCGGTCCATACCAGCGTGGTCGGGTTCGACGGATGAACTGCCATCGAAAGTGCGCTGGGGGTGCCGGTGACACCGTGCATGGGGGATACCACCCGCACGCGGTATCCGGCCCCGGGAGCGAGATTGTTTCGCAGGGTGACTGCCAGGGTGTCGTGCAGCACTGTCCAGCAGATGCCGGTGAAGGGATCAACGTTGTCGAGGGGAATGGAGACAATCGTGACCGGAACTGCGAAGCTGCCCTGCGGATCGGAGAGCTGGACCTCGAAGATGTTTCCCCAGTAGTACGCCCCCAGTGCGGTGAAGGAGAGCGTGATATCCGCACCGGCACACGCCGTCAGCGGTGCGAGCGACGTGACCGTTATTGAAGGGGTGGTGACATACACCTCTCCCATCATCCCTGCAAGGACATGCTGCGGACAGACGAAATAATGGAAGCCGGGCGTGGTCACGACGGCGATTCCCCCGCCGCTCTCGATCACGAAACCGCCATTCCACGTAGTGTCCTGGGAGGCATACGTCGCCTCGCTCACCTCGACAACGCTGATGCCGGGTTCGAGGATGAACTCCAGTGTATCGCCCGCGTTAACACCGAGCTGGTGGGGACCGAAATACCAGTGCTGGTTCCAGTGACCGCCCTGGATCTGCCACACCCTCGCGGAGGCGCTCATCCCTGTAAGCAGCGTCATGAGAAGAAGGAAGAAAACACGCTTTTTCATTGATCCCGCCTTGAACCTGTTCTCGGACGACATACCCGAAGAAATAACACCCGGGTGAAACAGGAGTTACAGCGGAGGTCCGGTCCGCCTGCCCGCATGAAAAAAAACAGCGCTCCGGAGTGGTGACCGGAGCGCCGTTTGTGCATACAGGACCTGGCGTCCTTCTGAATGTGGTCCCTGCACCGAGAGAGGAGAGCTAACGCATGATGACCGCCCGGCGGTGAATGCTGCGGCCGCCGAGGCTGAGCCGGCAGAGATAGACGCCGGGAGGAAGATCCGCGGCACTGAAGCGAACCGTCGTGCTGCTGCCCGCGCGGACCTCCCCGTCATAGACATCCGCCACGCGCTTCCCGAGGAGATTGTGCAGCGACAGCACGGCGTGCCCGCTTTCATGCGCGGAAAAGGTGATCGCCATATCCGTGCCCGTGGAAAGCCGCAGGGGATTCGGCCATACCGAGGCGATCGCGAGGGAGCGCTCCGGCGCAGCGAGGTCGGCGTGCAGCACCGGGGAAAATGCCCGGCTGCCGTCCATGTCCACCTGCCGCAGGCGGTAGAACCAGGATCCCGCCGCGGGCGGATGATCGTGGTATTCGTAGGACGCCGCCTTTCGCGCTCCACCGGCACTCTCCTGGAAATACAGCTCCTGCCAGGGACCTCGTTCGCTCGTGCCGCGTTCGACCGCAAAGCCGCGGCTGTTTATTTCCTGTTCGGTTTCCCACCGGATGATCACGGTTTCGTTTTTCACGTCGGCGGTCAGCGTCCGGTACTCGACCGGGAGGGGCGAGCCGCCGTCGCCGATCGCGAACGGGGAGAAGGCCGTGACGCCGCTGACGCTGCGCTGCCAGGGCGCGCCGCCGACTGCGGCACCCACGCTCTGCAGCGGCTGCCAGTCGCTGCCGTCGTGGTGAGCGATATAGCAGAGCGCACGGTCGAACGCGGGGAGTTCCTCGGCGGTGCTCCATCCGAAGGTCAGCGTCGCATTGCTGCCGCCCGGCACGGCTTCGTCGATGTGCCACGTCTTGTCCACCACGTTCGTGACGAGCGCCGTGCCGCTGCTGCCGCCGTCGAGCACGCCGTCGCTGACGCCGATGCCGAACTGGTCGGCGAGTCCGGCGTTCATCAGCAGAACCGGCGTATAGCTCGAGGCCTGCGTGCCGACAGGGAACAGCACCGCGCCGGTTTTCCCCCCGACCCCGATCCCGTCGATGCGCAGCCGGCCGCTGCCGTCGGTAATGACGAAGTTCGCGGCGCTTCCGCCCGTGAGTGAGGCAGTGGCGGACAGAATGAGGTCGGCGCCGCCCAGGATGATCGATCCGCTGGTCAGCGTCAGGTTTCCGTTGATCTGAAGCGTGCCGCCCAGCGTCAGTCCCGTGCCGTGATCCAGCGCCAGTTTGCCGAGCGCGATGGGCGGTACCAGCGCCGGAGGCGCGATGCTGCTGCCGATGATCACGGTGTCGCCCGCATCGGGCACCGCGCAGGGGCTGTCCCAGTTACCGAGCGTCCCCCAATCGGAATCGACGTTTCCCGTCCACACCAGCGTTGTGGGGTTGGCCGGGTAGACGATGACGCGCGTATTCGCCGATGTCGCCGCGCAGCTTCCGTTCGACACCTCGACGGAATACTGTCCGGCGATCGACGCCGTGTAGCTTGCGGCGGTCGCACCGGGAATGCTGATGCCGTTCAGACGCCACTGGTACGTGAGGCCGGCGCCCGTCGTCGCATCGAGCTGCACGCTCTGTCCTTCGCAGAAGCTGGTCGGTCCCGCCGGCGTGATGGCCGCGGAAGGAATCTCGAGCGTTGTCAGATCGGACCCGTTATCCGATCCGGTGATCGCGGGCTGGGATGAGACGACGCGGATGCGGAAGCCGCCGCCCGTGGGCGTCGCCGCGGGAATCGTGGCGCTGATCTGTCCCGCGGCAGTACCGGTGAGCGTGCCAATCGGGGTCGGGTTCGCGAACGACCCGCTGCTGTTCGAAAGCTGTGCGGTGAAAACGTTGCCGGCGTTGAACGTGCCCGTGATCGTGAAAGGAACGGCGAGTGTGCCGCCTTTGCAGAAAGAGGACACGACGCTGCCGGTGGTGATCGAGGTGTTCTCCACGGTGATCATGCCCTTCATGCCCAGCGAGGCATGCGGGCTGCATACATAGTAATAGCTGCCGACACTCTGCAGGATCAGCAGTCCGCCGCCGAAGGGGAGCGAGAAACCGCCGGGCAGCGGCGTGTTCCCGTTGCTGCTCCAGGTCGTCAGATCGACCTCCACGACGTTGTGCGACGTGCCGATCGCAAAATTGATGGTATCGCCCAGGCTGATGGTGAGCGAAGCCGGGGAGAAATTCAGTCCGGGCGTCGTCACGGTATGCGTCCTCGCCTGCAGCGAGAATGTCAGCGAGAGAAACAGGAAGAACGCACTATATAAAAACCTCATGGGGGAACTCCTTCTCCAGCGAGAATGGCGTGAGATCGGGTACTTTTCAGGTGGTACGGGGAATATCGTAAATCGGACAATGCATGTCTGTGATTAAGATCACACAGGGGGAGCGAATTTCGCGGGAAATTCAGGTGCGTGATTTTTTCATGGCATTTCACGGATGAAAGCCGTATTGTCGTGTATTAACAAAAGAAACAGTCGTTTTTTCTTTTAATCGAGGACGCCGCCCGGCGCCGTCATCATGCGGCATCGGGAAGCACCTGCGCGTTTTTTTCGTACAGTTCCGAAGGAGGATAGAATGCAGAAACGATTTCCGATCATGGTTGTGCTGGGTCTGCTGCTTCTGCTCAGCGCCTGCAGCGAACAGCCGGCGGATCCGGTCCCCGAGAGCGGTCCCGCCGGACGCGAAGCGATGAAAAGTGTCACCGGTGACGAAGAAATCGATTTCAAGGATCGTTACATCGTCGTGTTCCGTGATGCCGTGACCAATACCGATGACCTCATCGATCAGCTGACGCGTAATTCCAGCGGCAGAGTGCATTTCCGCTATCATCATGCGATCAAGGGATTCTGCGCGACGCTCCCCGAGCAGGCGCTCGAAGGGATCAGGCGGAATCCGGCCGTCGCCTATGTGGAAGCCGACGGCCCGGTGTCCAAATGGGGCGTGCAGCCGAGCCCGCCCAGCTGGGGCCTCGACCGCATCGACCAGCGCAATCTGCCCCTCAACCAGAGCTACTCCTATGGAAACGACGGGACGGGGGTGACCGTTTACATCATCGATACCGGCATCCGTTTCGATCACCAGGAGTACGTCGGTCGCGCCACCTCGGGCTATGACTTCATCGACAACGACACCTATGCCTATGACTGCGACGGACACGGAACACATGTCGCAGGAACCGTGGGCGGGACGACCGTCGGCGTCGCGAAGAACGTCGCCCTCAAAGCCGTGCGCGTGCTCAACTGCCAGGGATCCGGTTCGTATTCCACCGTTATTGCGGGTGTGGACTGGGTCCGCTACAACCATGCGACTCCCGCCGTCGCCAACATGTCGCTGGGCGGGGGCGGATCCACCGCGCTCGACCAGGCCGTGGCGAACGCGGTGGCGTCGGGCGTGACCTTCGTCGTCTCCGCGGGAAACAGCAACGCTTCCGCCTGCAATTACTCCCCGGCGCGCGCGCCGAGTGCGATCACCGTCGGCTCGACCACCAGTTCCGACAGCCGGTCGTCATTTTCGAACTACGGCAGCTGCGTTGATATTTTCGCCCCGGGGTCGGGGATCTATTCTTCGACCATGAACACGACGAGCAGCTATGCGTCCTGGTCCGGCACGTCGATGGCCTCGCCGCATGTGGCCGGTGTCGCTGCCCTGTACCTCAGCGCCAATCCCGGTGCATCGCCCGCGCAGGTCACGGCCGCGATTGTCAACGGCGCGACCAACGGCGTCATCGTGAATGCGGGTACCGGTTCACCGAACAAACTGCTGTACAGTCTGATCGCGGGAGCGCCGTCGAACACCGTTCCGGCGGATCCCACGGGGCTGAGCGCGACCGCGGTGTCGTCGAGTCAGATCGATCTGCAGTGGACCGACGCGTCGAATGACGAGACCGGTTTCGCGATCGAGCAGTCCGCCAACGGCACGAACTTCTCCCAGGTCGCCACGGTCGGCGCGAATACGACATCTTACAGCCGGACCGGGCTCACGGGCGGCACGCATTACTGGTTCCGCGTCCGCGCTTACAACGGCAACGGGCCATCCGGCTACACGAACGTTGCCGATGCGACCACGCAGTCGCCGCCGGTATTGACCAGCGTCCATGTCGGGGCGGCCAGCGGCTATGCAACGCCTGCGAGGAAGAACTGGACCGCCACGCTCGAAGTGACCGTCCATAATGCGTCACACGCCCCGGTTGCCGGCGCGACCGTCACGGTGGCGTGGAGCGGCGGCGCAAACGGCAGCGCGACGGCGGTCACCAACGCGTCGGGCGTCGCCGTCGTCTCAACCTCCACCATCTCGCGGAAGCAGTCCTCCGTCGATCTGACGGTGTCCGGCATCGCGGGAAGCGGACTTTCGTACAACGCGGCCGCAAATCATGCGGCGCTCCCGGTGACCGTGCTCAAACCCTGACGCACAATCCCGGATCTGATACTGCGGGGCCGCTCCGGAAGGGGCGGCCCCGTCGTTTTCGTGACGGGGCAAAAAAAATATATTCTGGACCTTTCCCCGCTTTTTATGGCATTTCACCGACAAAACGCGTAATGTTACGCTGTAGCCCAACCCCAGACAGGCACCGCCCGCGCGAATTATTAAGCGATAATAGCATCTTGTTGTCGTCGAAAATCTCGCACGCTCCGATGTCATTCGCGTACTTTGCAGGAGATGGCATAATGAAACGGTTTTATCTGCTTATTTCACTGGCCGTGCTGGTTTTCGCCGCATGCAGCGACCAGCCGTCTGGCCCCGTTCCGGAGAGCGATGCAGATATGCACAAGGCGGTTTCGCAGAACGACGCGACAGGAGACGTCGACCTGACCAGCCGCTACATCGTGGTATTCAAGGAATCAGTGGGCAATGTCAACGCGACGATCGACGAAATGACGCGCGGCAGCGGCAGCGCGGTGCATTACCGCTACGGCAGCGCGATCAAGGGATTCTGCGCGACGATCCCGCCGCAGGCGATCGAAGGAATCCGGCATAACCCGAACGTCAGCTACATCGAAGCCGACGGAATCATGACCGCGAACACCGTGACGCAGACGCCGGTCCCGAGCTGGGGCATCGATCGCATCGATCAGCCCGCGCTTCCGATCAACAACATATACGTCTATGCGAACGACGGTACCGGGGTGACGGTGTACATCATCGATACGGGTATCGAGTACAATCATGTCGAATTCGGCAATCCCTCACGCGCGTCCTTCGGTTTCGATGCGTGGGGAGGGACGGGCGCGGATCAGAACGGGCACGGGACGCACGTGTCAGGGACCGTCGGCGGCCTGACGGTCGGCGTTGCAAAGAATGTCGCGCTCGTTTCCGTGCGCGTCCTCGACAAGCGGGGATCCGGAACCACCTCCGGCGTGATCGCAGGCGTCGACTGGGTCACCGCGCATCATCTGCATCCCTCCGTCGCCAACATGTCCCTCGGCGGGGGCTTCTACCAGGCCCTCAATGACGCGGTTGCCAATGCGGTCACGCACGGCGTGGTCTTCGCCGTCGCCGCGGGCAACGAGAGCACGCTCGCCAGCACGAAATCCCCGGCGAGCGAAGCTTCAGCGATCACTGTCGGAGCCACGACGAGTACCGATGCGTTCGCCACCTATTCGAATTACGGGAGCGTGGTTGACATCCTCGCACCGGGCTCGAGCATCTATTCTTCGTACTACTCGCGGCTCTCCACCAGCGCGTACGCCACGCTCTCCGGTACCTCGATGGCAACGCCGCATGTCGCCGGCGCCGCCGCGCTCTACCTCGCGTCAAATCCCGGCGCTTCCCCCGCGACCGTGACGGGGGCGCTGCTTGTCGGAGCAGTCACGCCGTGGATCAGCGGACTGCCGGGTTCAACGACGAATAAGCTGCTCAATACCACGTTCATCGGGGGCGGAACCGCAGGTACACCGCCGACCGGCAGTGTCACGCTTGCCGTGTCAGCGGCCTCGTATTCGTCCATCCATCTCAGCTGGACCTACAGCGCCAACGACGCCAGCGGATTCCGCATCGAACACTCCGCCGACGGGGTGGTCTTCACCACGCTCGCGACGGTGGGCAGCGCGACGACGAGCTACGATCATACCGGGCTCACTGCGAGTTCGACACATTATTACCGCGTGTACGCGACGAACGCCTACGGCGATTCCCAGCCCTCGTCGGTGCAGAGCGCGACAACGCCGGTGCAGCCCGCGACGACGACCGTACATATCGCCACCGCGACCGCCGTGGCGGTAACGGTGAATCGCAGCAACTGGGCGGCGGAAATGACCGTGACGGTGACGAACGGGACGTCGGGGGTGCAGGGC
This sequence comes from Bacteroidota bacterium, assembly GCA_003246455.1. Lineage (GTDB taxonomy): Bacteria > Bacteroidota > Ignavibacteria > SZUA-365 > SZUA-365 > SZUA-365. Next base: position 8,524 of record QKAF01000028.1, on the reverse strand, counting down.
GCAACGGTGACCATGGTCTGGACGGGCGGGGCCGCCGGAAGCTCGACCGCCGTCACGGACGTAAACGGTCAGGCGGTGCTCTCTACAAATCCGCTGAACACCAAGAAGGTAGGATCGGTGAATCTGGATGTGGCGTCTGTCACGGGTACGAACCTGACCTACGACGCGTCGCTGAATCCGATCGGGATACTGCCGATCAACAACGTCCATCCGTAACCGCATACCGACCGCGGAGCTTCCACAGGACCGTCCCCCCACGGGGCGGTCCTGATCCATTTTCCCTGCAGGAGCTCCCGCGTTTCCGCGGGTTTGCCCCGATACCTCGTGGGAAAGAAAAAACCGGGGGACGATTTTATCACTAGGAATCGGGGAAATAACATTGCATATTAGTGTCTGCTGCAGATAGCAGCGCCCGCCTCTGACCCCTATTTGAATATCGGACGCGGACTTTTACGATTCGCTCTCCGGTGTTCGGCCTCCCAGGAACCGCAACATTATCGAAGCAAAACACATGGCGCCGGCATATCCGGTCCCTCGCTTCAATCGGAGTTGCGCTTCTGAACATCTTTCCAAAGGAAACACATGACTTTCGAGAAACTCGGACTGTCCGAGCCCGTTATGCGCGGCGTTCGCGCAGCGGGATATCTTGTCCCGACAGAAATCCAGGCCCTTGCCATCCCCGCCTCCCTCGGCGGCGGCGACGTCATCGGCCGTGCAAAAACTGGCTCGGGTAAAACCGCAGCCTTCATTCTCCCCGTACTCAACCGGCTCATCACCGGAGGCAGCCGCAGGCCCAACGGCGTGCGCGCGCTTGTTCTGACCCCGACGCGCGAACTCGCGCAGCAGGTTGCCGACGCAACCCGCATCTATGCCCGCCACCTCAAGCTGCGCAGCGACGCGATGTACGGCGGTGTATCCATCGAACCCCAGCTGCATCGCCTGCATCACGGACTCGACGTCCTTGCGGCGACGCCGGGCCGCCTGATCGACCATATCGAACGCGGCACCGTCGACCTTTCGCACTGCGAGGTCCTTATCGTGGATGAAGCGGACCGCATGTTCGACATGGGCTTCATCAACGACGTCAAACGCATCATCGCAAAGCTTCCGCGCCAGCGGCAGACCATGCTGTTCTCCGCGACCATGTCGAAGGAAGTACGCCAGCTCACGGCATCGATCATGAACGAACCCGCGTTCGTCGAGGTCGGCGTCGAAGGCAACCCGGCGGAGTCCGTCCGCCAGTCCTTCTATTCGGTACAGAAAGCGGCCAAGTTCGATTTCCTTCACCACCTCCTGACCGAGGAAAAGGACATGGACAGCGTGCTGGTGTTCTCCCGCACGAAACATGGCGCGAATAAAATCGCACGCCGTCTCTCCCGCTCGGGAATCGTAGCAGGTGTGCTGCACTCCGATCGCTCGCAGAGCCAGCGTCAGCAGGCGCTCGAAGGATTCCGCCAGGGACGCCTCCGTGTGCTGATCGCAACCGATATCGCAGCCCGCGGCATCGACGTGCGCGGCATTTCGCATGTCATCAACTTCGATACGCCCAACTTCGCGGAAGACTATGTGCACCGCATCGGACGTACAGGTCGCGCGGATGCGACCGGTGACGCGATCACGTTCGTCGCATCCGACGAAAAGGATCACCTCCGCCGCATCGAACGCTTCGTCGGCCGCCGCTACACCGTGGAGGCCACCCCGCATTTCGTAGCGCAGCCAATGCTGGAAACCGTGTCCGAAGAGCGCTCCCCGCGCGAATACGCAAAGCGCGGCGGACAGTCCGGCCGCGGAAACCGGCAGGAACGCCCGCAGCAGAAGCGCCGTCCGAGCGACGCACGCGCCTACGGCGTCGACACGGATCGTCAGTCCGATGACCGCCGGAACGGCGGTGATCGTTCGTTCGACCGTGACCGCAAATTCAACGGCGAGCGGAAGAACGCGGGTGACCGTTCCTTCAATGGGGAACGCAAACCCCGCAACGATCGTCCGTTCAACGGCGAGCGGAATAATACGGGCGACCGTCCCTTCAACGCGGAACGCAATTCCCGCGGCGATCGTCCGTTCAACGGCGAACATCGGAAATCCGGTGAACGCAAATTCGACAACGAACGCGGCTTCAACGCCGAAGCGCCGCGCGAAGGGAAAAACGGGAAGTCGCCCGAGCGCTACTTCGCGAGCAATGCCGCACCGCAGGGCGAAAAGAAGCGTCCGGCACCGTACCGCAAGAAAGCCAGCCCTTCTCTGAAGGCGAAGAAGCGCGGAACGACCGTTCCCCGCAGCTTCGACAGCGAGCGGAAGTCCGACGGACGCCGCCGCGACCCGCGCTTCTAGCGGTCAGCGCCACCGCGCGCATCCTGGGATGCGCGGTGCGGATCCGCTGACAGAATCTCTCCTGATACAAAAGAATGCCCCGGTCACGTGAGCTGATGCTCCGAGGCCGGGGCTTCTGATTTTACCGCGTTTGATGGATCGGGGAGGAAAGGGGGTGAAGTCCGGAGAGTCGCGCGCGTTTACCAGTTTCCCGCGTAGTCGGTGCGGGCGTCGGGCGACTGCCGCTGCAGCCAGAGGAAGTGGAGCCGCGTCAGCTGGCGCAGGTGCAGAAGATCATGGGCCTGCCACGACGTGACGATATCGCGGGCGCTCATGCGGCCGATCTTCGGGTGTTCGTACGCGGCGTCCCAGTCGGGGGATGCGAGATGCAGCAGCCAGGCGATGCTCTGTTCGCGCTGGCTGAGAAATCGCTGAAGCGATTCGACCAGATCCTGTTCGTTGTACGCGCGCTCGCTGACCCATGACGGCGGATCGATGGCGGACCAGGCAGTGCCGGGGTGGTGCAGTGTCACATCGAGGCGGGAACGAAAATCCAGTTCCTCTTCGTCCGCCAGGTGGCAGAGCACCTCGAGCATGCTCCATATCGCGGCATCGGGTTTCCAGCGCAGCTGCGCGTCGGTGCAGCCCTCGATCAGCGCGCGGATGGCGCGCGCGTTATGGGCAAGCCGTGTGGTGATGTCGGTGCGTTTCATCCCTGTCGCTCCTGCGCGCCCGCGCGGCGGGCGAGCAGCACGCGGTCGATGCCTGAATAATCCTTGATGATCTCCACGTCCTCGAGACCCGCGGCTTCAAAAATCCTGCGCACGTCTTCCGCCTGGCCGAATCCGATCTCCACCGCGAGGAGCCCGCCATCGACGAGCAGCTGCGAATGCAGTTCCGCGATGCGGCGGTAGAATGCAAGTCCGTCACCGCCGTCGGTCAGCGCCGCGACCGGTTCATAGGCACGCACCTCCGGCTGCAGCGTGGCGATTTCCGCCTCTGCGATATAGGGCGGATTGCTGACGACGATGTCGAATGGACCGCCCACGCCGTTGAGTGATGGAGAGAGGATGTCATGCGCGAGCAGCGACAGCCGTGCGTCTACCTTGTTGCGGAAGGCATTTTCGCGCGCGACGTCGATCGCGGCCTCGCTGATATCGATGCCGGTGACCTGCACCTCCGCAAGCTGCGCGGCGAGCGTGATGGCGATGATGCCGCTGCCGGTGCCGATGTCGAGAATGCGTGCCGTGCGGGGGAGCCGTTCGTCGCGCACGCGGTCGATGACCGCCTCGACGAGATGCTCCGTCTCGGGGCGCGGGATCAGGACGGCAGGGGAGACCGCGAATTCGATCCCGTAAAACTCCGTCGTGCCGACGAGGTACTGCACGGGCTCGTTCTTCAGGCGCCGGCGCACCAGTTCGCGGAAACGGATGAGTTCGTCTTCACCGACCGGCTGGTCAAAACGGAGGTACAGCTGCAGCCGTTTCTGTCCCATCGCGTGAGCGAGAAGATACTCGGCGGAACGCTTCGCTTCATCGATCCCTTTTTCTTCGAAAAAGGCCGTCGATTTCCGGATCAGCGACAGTACCGTTTCCGCAGCCATTCAGGCGCGCCCTTTTTTCACGATCCCTTTCCCGAATACATGCGGAATCGCATCGTCTACGGTCGCAATGGGAATGAGCTTCAAACCTCTGCGGATTTTCGACGGGACCTCGGGAAGATCCTTGACGTTGTCGGCGGGGATGAGGACGCGGGTGAGTCCGTGCCTGCGCGCGGCGAGGAGCTTTTCATTCAGTCCGCCGATGGCGAGCACGTCGCCGAGCAGCGTGATCTCCCCGGTCATCGCGACATCGGGCATCGGCGTTTTCCCCAGCAGGAGAGACAGCATGGCCATCGTCATCGTGATGCCTGCGGAAGGCCCGTCTTTCGGGATCGCGCCTTCGGGCAGGTGAATATGGATCTCCCGGTTCTCGAAGGCGTTCGACGGGATGCCGAGGCGCTCTGCGTTCGTACGCAGATAGCTGAGCGAGGCCTGCGCCGATTCCTTCATCACGTCGCCGAGCTGCCCGGTGAGCGTCAGCTTCTCCTGGCCCTTCATCATCGTGACGTCGACATGGAGGATGTCGCCGCCCACGCTGGTCCACGCCAGCCCGATCACCGACCCCACCTTCCCGGTGCGGACGAGATCCTTGGTGCGGAATTTCGGGACGCCGAGGAATTCCTCCACCCGGGCCTCGGTGACGGTAAACGATATTTCCTTTTTCTTCAGCGTTGCGCTGCCGCTCATGGTGAACACAATTTCCTTGGCCAGCTTCCGGCAGACCGTCGCAATGCTGCGTTCGAGGTTTCGTACGCCGGCTTCCTGTGTATATTCGCGCACGATCTTGAGCAGGGCATCATCTTCGAAGAGAAGGCTGAAACCTGCGAGCCCGTGTTCCTCGATCTGCTTGGGAATGAGATGGCGGCGGGCGATCTCCACCTTTTCGTGCTCGAGATATCCCGGCAGTTCGATGATTTCCATGCGGTCCTGCAGCGGAAGGGGAATGTTCCACTGCACATTCGCGGTGGTGATGAACATCACCTTCGACAGGTCGAATTCCGCGTCGATATAGTGATCGTTGAACGTATTGTTCTGTTCCGGATCCAGCACCTCGAGCATGGCCGACGTCGGATCGCCCTGGAAATCCCGGCTCATCTTGTCGATCTCGTCGAGCAGGATCACCGGGTTGGCGGTGCCGGCCTTGCGCATGGCCTGGATGATCTTGCCGGGCATCGAACCGATATAGGTGCGGCGATGACCGCGGATTTCCGCCTCGTCATGCACGCCTCCGAGGGCGATCCGCACGAATTTCCGGTCGAGTGCGCGGGCGATGGATTTTCCGAGGGAGGTCTTTCCCACGCCCGGGGGGCCCACGAAGCAGAGGATCTGTCCTTTCATTTCCTCGACGAGATTCAGGACGGCGATGTGTTCGAGGATGCGGTCCTTGGGCTTCTCCAGGCCGTAATGGTCGGTGTTGAGGACGCGCTTCGCGTTCTTGACCGACAGGTTGTCCACGCTCCAGTTCGCCCAGGGGAGGGCGAGCAGCCAGTCGATATAATTCCGGATAACCGACGCTTCCGGCGACATCATCGGCGTCTTGCGCAGTTTTTCGAGTTCGTCCAACGCTTTGGTCATGACGTCGTCGGGCATGCCGGAGTCGACGATCTTCGCCTGCAGTTCGTCGTTCTCGCCGCCGTCGCTGTCTTCGTCGTCGCCGAGTTCCCGCTGGAGAATGCGGATCTGTTCCTGGATGAAAAACTTCCGCTGCGAGCGCTGGATGTTGTCGTTGACCTTCTCGTCGATTTCCTGTTCGACGCGGAGGATCGCCAGCTCATCGTTGATGATGCGGATCAGGTGGTAGTACTGCTTGAGCGGATCGCGCATCTCGAGGATGGACTGCCGCGTGGGAATGTCCACCAGCAGGTTCGCGCTCACGTAGTAGAGTTTGCGGATGGGATCGTCGACGTTGTCGTAGCCCAGCAGCGACTCGTTCGGGATGTCGCGATGCGTGCGGACGTAGGAGTCGAACGTGGTGTCGAGCTGCCGCATCAGGGCCTTGATCTCCGTGCTCAGCCGCACTTTCGGCGTGATGACGCGCACGTCGGCGCGGAGGAAGTCCTTGTCTTTATGGATGGCGGTTGCCTGGCCGCGGAAAAGTCCGTCCACCAGCACCTTCATCAACCCGTTCGGCAGCTTCAGCACCTGGAGGATGCGGGCAATGGTGCCGTGATGGTAGAGGTCGTCGACTCCCGGATCCTCGTCTTCGGGATTCCGCTGCGCGGTGACGAAAATGTACTTGTCGCGTTCGATCGATTCGGTCACCGCGCGGATCGAGGAATCGCGTCCCACCAGCACGGGGAATATCATGTAGGGGAAAATCACCACGTCGCGAAGCGGAATCAGCGGCAGCTGCGCGGGAATCTGGTCGGGCGTGGGATCGGGGAGGTTCAGGTCGTTCATAAGGTATGGGATGTAGGATATTGGACTTAGGACATAGGACTTAGGACATAGCACATAGCACATAGGACATAGGACGAAAGGCCCGTGGTCCTTGATCGCCGGTACGCAGGGCGCTGAACGGCGAACTTTCAAGATAGAATGCGGGGAGGCGAGAAACAATGCAGAGCGCGCGCCCTTCCCGGCTTCGTCGCGCTTTGCGCGACTACGCCGTGGCTGCGCCTCCTTCCGCTCCATCCGCCCCTCCCGTTTCCTGCCTTCGTTACCGCTTGCCCGTGTGCGGGGGAATTCATACTTTAATATCCCTTACGCTCAATCGGCGGAAGGCGTTATTTCTCAATGTACGAGGAGCCTGTATGTCTGCTGAACTGGACCGCGTTCTTCAACTGATCAACGAACATCACATCGAATTTATCGACCTCAAGACCATCGACCTGGTCGGACGCCTGCATCACATCACCCTGCCGGTGCGCGAGGGAACCCTCGAGTGCCTGATGGAGCAGGGCGTGGGCTTCGACGGCTCCAGCTTCGGTTTCGCGAAGGTGGAAAGCAGCGACATGGTGCAGAAACCGGATCTTTCAACGATTCAGATCGACCTTTTCCGCGACCGTCCGACGCTCACCTGCTTCACGAACGTTTTTCTTACGGATGAAAAACGGTCGCACTTTCCGCAGGACGTCCGCTGGGTGGCCCGGCATGCGGAAGAGCTGCTCGCCAAGCTCGGCATCGCCGACGGCACGCATTGGGGACCCGAACTCGAGTACTACATCTTTTCCAACGTGGAATTCGACACGCGGACATCCGCGTCGTACTACAAAGTCGATCATGCAGAGGAGTTCTTCCAGAACGCCTACCACGCATGCAGTCCTTTCGACCTCTACGACGACTACCGTGACGAGTCCTGCCGACTGCTCGAGAAGGCGGGCATTCCCGTCAAGTACCATCACCACGAGGTGGGCGAGCGCGGGCAGCAGGAGATCGAGCTGCTTTTCCAGCCGCTGCTGCAGACCGCCGACGCGATCACGCTCGCGAAGTACATCCTTTTCAGTCAGGCCGACGAGCAGGGACTGGAAGTGACCTTCATGCCCAAACCCATGTACCAGCAGGCCGGCAGCGGACTGCATGTGCACCAGTTTCTGACAAGCGGGGGAGAGAACATCTTCTTCAAGGAAGGGGAGTACGCGAACTTCAGCGAGACCGGCCTGTATTACATCGGCGGGCTGCTCAAACACGCGGCGGCGCTGGCGGCGTTCACGAACCCGTCGACCAACAGCTTCAAGCGCCTGGTGCCCGGCTTCGAGGCGCCGGTGGCACGCACCTTCAGCCAGGCCAACCGTTCGAGCTGCATCCGCATTCCGCGCTACGTGTACGACAAGAAGGAAACCCGTCTCGAATACCGTCCGCCTGACGCAACGGCCAATCCCTATCTCATGCTCGCGGCGATGCTGATGGCCGGCATCGACGGCATCGTCAACAAGATCGATCCCCGCAAGGAAGGATTCGGTCCGTTCGACGGCAATGCCTTCGACGAGAAGTCCCTGCAGTTCCTCCCGCGCAACCTCGCCGAGGCGCTCGACAACCTCGAACGCGACAACGGCTGGCTGCAGCGCGACGGCGTCTTCCCCGAATCACTGATCAGCCAGTGGATCAAGAACAAGCGCGAGGAAGTGCACGCCATCGCCACCATGCCGCATCCGTTCGAGTACAAAATGTATTTTCATCGTTGAGGCTAAAGTCGGCTAAACTGGGCTAAAAACGACGATATTCTAAAGTCGTAAAAACTAACAAGCCAGCACCCGATCGCTAAATTCGGGTGCTGGCTTCTTCTTTAGGTGTAAACCTATCTCGCTTGATTCTATTAGGCGGGATATGCTTTGAGGGCAATCTCCATGAACTCATCCATCCCTGTCCCTTCCTTCTCTTGACAGAGAAGGAAGGGGACGCATTCTCTAAAACCCTGCCGTCTGATGCAACACCACCATCTTTTTTATTTCCACACCCGTCCCTGTCCTGAGCACGGAGAAGTAGATCCCAGCCCGAAGTCTCGATGCGTTGAACGACACAGATTGGTCACCAGCCATCCGTTCTCCATCAATGAGTACAGCTACCTCTCGTCCCAGAACGTCACATACGCTCAGCCGTACATGCTCTGGCTTTGACAGTGTGAAGGGGATGGTCGTGCTCGTGGACACTGGATTCGGATAGTTCTGAGAGAGG
>QKAF01000107.1 GCA_003246455.1 Bacteroidota bacterium | reverse complement strand
TTCTCATTTCAGCCGCTCTCGTAACCGCGGCGCTCTATTATCCCTCCCTGCCCGAACAGATGGCCTCGCATTTTTCGTTCGACGGGACAGCCGACGGCTGGATGGACAAGAATGCTTTCTTCGTGATCTACGGACTGCTCTTCGTTTTCATCGGGGGGGCATTCGCGGGGATCGGCGTCGTGATGCCGAAAATACCCGACTCCATGATCAACGTCCCTCATCGGGAGTACTGGCTTGCCCCGGAACGGAGATCCGAAACGCTTGCCGTGATGCGTCGCGCGCTCGATCAGATGGGGGTGGCCACCCTGGCGTTTCTGCTCGCGCTGATGATCATGACCTTCGAAGCGAACGGCGATGCCGCGCCACGCCTCGGGATGACGTCATGGGGAATCATCATCGTGTACTTCGGTATCACCGCGTGGCAGGTGATCCGCCTTGTAACGCGCTTTCGCCTGCCGAAGCTTCGCGGGTGAAAAAATATTCTTCGGGGATGCTTGCATTCTCAGAGTGTATTTTTTAATTTTATTAATTAGCCGTCATGTAAAATGAATACACTGGCGGCATTCCCAGCGGTTGCACGAGCAACCCATCGATTCTTGATACTGTGCCACTATCTCGAATTTGATGAATTTATTTTGATTTGGCACTTAGTATCAGGAGTTCGCAATGAACATCTATGTAGGCAACCTTGCTTATGGCATCCGCGAAGACGAGCTGCGCTCTGTTTTCGAAAATCACGGCACCGTCGACTCCGTCAAGGTGATCATGGATCGCGACACCGGTCGCTCCAAGGGCTTTGCGTTTGTCGAAATGCCGAATGATTCCGAAGCGAAGGCTGCCATCGAACAGCTCAATGGCGTTGAACTGCAGGAACGCAGCATCACCGTCAACGAGGCGAAGCCGCGTGAACCGCGTTCGAATCACGGTGGCGGCGGCTATCGCAGCAACCGCTGGTAAGAGTGATCTGAACCGCAAGTATATAAACGCCCCGCTGTTCAGCGGGGCGTTTTCGTTTATGGCGGTCAGACAGTCGCGTGCATATCATTTCATCCGGTGCCTGCGGCGATCCGGCGTAGGGCCGGGATGATTCTCCACCGCAGCGAAGGGCGAAGGGAGGTCGACGGGTTCTCGCGCTCAGAAGGACGCGATATCGCCCCACGGGGACTGCGTCCGGGCCGCGGTCGCGGAACCGCCGAGACTTTCCACGAGATCCATGCGGAAATACAGTGGCTGCTCGTTCTTGTGCACGTAGGGTTCGATGACGACGACTCTGTATGCGCGAACAGGAAGATTCGTGATGACGAAGTCGAGATCGTACAGCCCGACCGCGCCCGAAGGTTCCGCGCTCTGTTTTTCGATGATGGTGAGGATGTTTTCCTCGATCCGGACCCGTACGGTAATGTTTCCCCCGGGAAGGAACGCCGCATTGGAATGGCGGACGTTCAGATTCCCGCTCTCCGTGTCGTAGTGATAGGAGATGGAACTCGTTTCGCTTTCGTAGGGGACCGCGGACTTCGCCGCAGTCAGCGGCACACTCGGTGTGACGACCAGTGAGGTGGCCTCGATGGTGGATGACGCTTCCGGTGCTGTCCCGGCTCCTTCGGAACTGCATGCCTGAAGAGCTGCCGCAAGGAACAGGGTCGTAAGAATGATGCTCAGGTGTTTCATGACTGCCTCCATGTGTTGATGTGATCGATTCTGCTTTCGTCGGTTCATGCGGTAGCGTAATGATCCATCAATCTCCAGTGTGTGTTCTTTTCGAGGCGGCAGTTGCAACGTGTGCCTTTGTCTTAGAAGACAACAGGAGTCCGGGAAAAGTCACAAAAAATCGAATGAATATTTTTTTCTTGCCATTTGTGGATAAAGCCACGTATATTTAACCACATTATTGATCATCAATTCTAACGCAATGGCCCATCTCCGTACATACGGACAACGTTGCATTTCCTCCCTCCTCCGCATTCTCGCCTTCCAGCGACGAACGACTGCCGCATTCCGCGCGGGCATGCGTCGCTGAGTTCTCCCTTATCCCAGATCCCACAAGAACTCGTTCGTCTGCAGCCGTGTGCGATACGTGGCTGCGGTAACTGTTTTTCACGTCCTCCGTGACTTGTGCAAAGGACACATCATGCCGGTGAGATTTTCGATAGAGATCGGTGCCGAACGGCACTCCGAGTACGCAGAGATAATCTGCCGTTCCATAGAGGAAGCCGCGCGCGCGCGCGGAACCGGGATCGCCCGCCGTACCCCGGAGTATATCATCTCGAAGCTGCGTGAAGGCAAGGCGGTGATTGCGTTTGCCGTCCACGACGAGAACGCCCTGCCGGAATTCGCCGGCTTCTGCTATATCGAGACCTGGGGCGGGAAGAAATATGTCGCGAATTCCGGGCTCATCGTGCGTCCGGAATACCGGCACAGCGGAATCGCCCGCGCCATCAAGCAGCGCGCGTTCGAACTGTCGCGCGAGAAGTACCCCGAGGCGAAACTGTTCGGAATAACGACCAGCCATGCCGTGATGAAGATCAACACCGATCTCGGGTATGTCCCGGTCCCGTTCAGTGAACTCACCGATGATGACGAGTTCTGGAACGGCTGCAGGAGCTGCCCGAATTTCGATATTCTCGAGCGGACCCAGCGCAGGATGTGCCTGTGCACGGGGATGCTGTGCGATCCCGACGATCCGCGCACGTACATCCGGCAGGCGATCCACAAGCATGTCATCGACATCACGCTCTCCGAGAAGGAGGAGGAACATCCGCCGCTGGTGGACGACCATGCGGTGTTCGCCGCCGATGAGAACATATTTTCCAAATCCGGACACGAGGTAAGGAATGCCTGAGAAAAAACGTGCCGTCCTGGCGTTCAGCGGCGGACTCGACACGACCTATTGCGCGCTGCACATGGCGTTGGACCATGGATACGAAGTGCACACCGTCACGGTGAACACCGGCGGTTTCGACACGACCGCGCTGCAGGACATTGAACAGCACGCCCTGAAACTCGGAGCGGCCCGGCATGTCTCGCTCGATCGCACCGGGGAGTTTTACCGCCGCTGCGTGCGGTACCTGATTTTCGGGAATGTGCTTCGCGGAAATGCCTATCCGCTTTCGGTGAGCGCGGAACGGATATTCCAGGCGGAAGCCATCGCGCGCTACGCAAAGGAGATCGGTGCGGAAGCGATCGTGCACGGCTCCACCGGCGCAGGGAACGACCAGGTCCGCTTCGACACGGTTTTTCATATTCTGCTCCCCGGGGTGGACGTGCTCACGCCGATTCGTGACCAGGGGCTCTCGCGCGACGAAGAAATTGCGTGGCTGCAGGCACACGGTGTTCACATGGACTGGGAAAAGGCGGCGTACTCTATAAACCGCGGACTGTGGGGAACGTCGGTCGGGGGACGGGAGACGCTCACCTCGTCCGAGCCACTGCCGGAACACGCATGGCCGACGCAGCTTTCCAGAACCGGGAGTGAAGAAATCACCCTCGGTTTCGAGAACGGTGAATTGCGGGAAGTCGACGGCCGGAAGTATCAATCCCCGGTCGACGCTATCCTCGCGGTGGAGGGAAAGGCCGCTCCTTATGCGGTCGGACGCGGAATGCACGTCGGCGATACGATCATCGGGTTGAAAGGCCGGGTCGGCTTCGAAGCCGCCGCGCCGCACCTGATCATCGCCGCGCATCGGCAGTTGGAGAAGCACACGCTCACCCGGCATCAGCAGCTGCTCAAGGAACAGGTCGCGATCACATACGGATCGCTTGTGCACGAAGCACAATTCCTCGAGCCTGCCGCAAGGGATATCGAGGCATTGCTTGAGCAATCCCAGCGCACGGTCAACGGCAGGGTCCGCCTGCTGCTCGCGCCGTATCGCTTCGAGGTGCTGGGCGTGGAATCCCCGAACGACCTGATGAGCGGGCAGTTCGGCGCCTATGGCGAGAGCAACACCCTGTGGACGGGGGATGACGTGCGTGGATTTTCGCGCATCTACTCGAACCAGCTCATGATGTACGTGAGCGTCAACGGAGACCCGCATGAAGATTAGGGCCTCAGTCGCCGGGGGAAGCGGATTCGCCGCAGGGGAACTGCTGCGTCTTCTCGCGGTTCATCCGGATGTGACGGTCGTCTCCGTTCTCAGCAGGTCGCATGCCGGGGCACCGCTCTCGCGAGTGCATGACGGGATGTCGGATCTCCCGGACCTGGTATTCGGCGAGACGCTGTCACCGGACACGGATGTCCTGTTTCTCTGCCTCCCGCACGGGGAAGCCGCGGGGTTCCTGACTTCGAATCCTCCGCCGAGCGGTTGCACCATCATCGACCTGAGCCGCGATCATCGAAGCGCGGCGGATACACGCTTTGTCTACGGACTCCCGGAACTCGTGCGCGAACAGCTGCGCACCGCGCGAGCGGCGGGCATGCATATCGCCAACCCGGGGTGTTTCGCCACCGCCATCCAGCTCGGACTGCTGCCGCTTCTGCAGATGGGGAAGGTGACGAGCGATATCCACACGAGTGCCGTGACCGGGTCCACCGGTGCCGGACGCGCGCAGGCGGAGACGCTGCATTATTCCTGGCGTCACGACAACATGCAGGTCTACAGTGCGTTCACGCATTCGCATCTCGCTGAAATGCGGGAGACGATGGTTCGGCTGCAGCCGGGATACGAGGGCCGGCATTATTTCGTCCCCTATCGCGGTCCGTTCACTCGCGGCATCATTGCCACCAGCTATACGCAATTCGACGGATCGACGGAAGAAGCCCGCGTGCTGTACCGCCGTGCGTACGACGAACATCCGTTCGTCTCCGTCGTCGCGGACAGTCCGTCGATCAAACAGGTGGTGAATACGAACCGCTGCCTCATCTCCGTGGAAGTCATCGACGGAATGTGCGTGGCGGTCTCGGTCATCGACAACCTGCTCAAAGGCGCTGCCGGACAGGCGGTGCAGAATATGAATATCCTGTTCGGACTTGACGAACGCAGCGGACTGCGTCTCAAGGCGAGCGCGTTCTGAGGTAATGATGAAGCTCTTCGATGTTTACCCCCGTTTCGATGTTCCGCTGGTTCGCGGAAAGGATGTGCATGTATGGGATGCCGCGGGACGGCGCTACCTCGACTGTTACGGAGGCCATGCGGTCATATCGATCGGCCACGCGCACCCGCGCTTCGTCCGGCGAATCGGGGAGCAGCTGGAGCAGCTGCCGTTTTACAGCAACGCTTTTCCGAATGGGCTGCAGGAGGAATACGCCGCCAGGCTCGAGGCCATATGCGGCTATCCCGATCACCGGATTTTCTTCTGCAATTCGGGTGCGGAAGCCAATGAGAATGCACTCAAGCTGGCTTCCTTTCATACCGGACGGCGCAGTGTGCTCGCGTTCACGGGTGCGTTTCACGGCCGAACCTCCGGCGCAATCGCCGTCACTGACAATCCCGCCATCGCCGCGCCGTACAACGCGGGTCACGAAGTGGTGTTTGTCCGGCTGAACGATTTCGAAGCCCTGGAAGCAGCGTTCGCTTCCCACGATTTCGCAGCGGCGATCATCGAAGGAATCCAGGGAGTTGCCGGCATCCGTGAAGTGGAGGCAGAATTCATGCGCCGGCTTCGATCGCTGGCAAGCGCGCATGGAGCGCTTCTCATCCTGGATGAAGTTCAGTCCGGGTTCGGACGCAGCGGTTGGTTCTTCGCGCATCAGGAATTCGGCATCGACGCCGACATCGTCACGATGGCGAAGGGAATGGGGAATGGATTTCCCGTTGCCGGCGTGCTGATCGCACCGTCCATTGCTGCCTCGCATGGGATGCTCGGGACTACCTTCGGCGGAGGACAGCTTGCCTGCGCCGCAGCCCTGTCGGTTGTGGAAGTGCTCGATGCGGAGTCGCTTCAGGCATCCGCCGCCGAGGTCGGGGCCGCGCTCATGGCCGAACTCGCCTCGATTGACGGCGTCTCGCAGGTGCGTGGCAGAGGCCTCATGATTGGCTTCGACGCCGCCGTACCTGCCGCTGCGCTGCGTGCTGCGCTGATACGGGATCACGCCATTCTTACCGGCGGAGGAGGAGGCCCGGCAACGGTACGCCTGCTGCCCCCGCTGACCTTCACGCGGGCACATGCCGCTGAACTGGCAGCTGCAATCGCAGCCGCCCTGCATACCATGAACACTCAAGGAGCAACCGAATGAAGCAGTTCCTCTCCGTACACGATGTCGATGATGTTGACGCCCTGGTCGCGGAGGCGCTGCGGCAGAAGGCGTCACCCTTTTCATCTGAGGAACTGGGACGGCACCGTACCATCGGCCTGGTGTTCTTCAACTCGAGTCTGCGGACGCGGCTCAGCACGCAGCGTGCGGCGCAGAATCTTGGAATGCAGGTCATCGTGCTCAACACCGGGCAGGATGCGTGGCAGCTCGAATTCGCGGACGGAACGGTCATGGACGGCGGATCGGCGGAACATATCCGGGAGGCCGCGGGCGTGCTCGGTGAATACTGCGATATCATCGGGGTCCGTGCATTTCCCTCCCTGAAGGACCGGGAGGACGACGAGCGGGAAGCAGTCATCAGCAGCATGGTGCGCTTCAGCGGTCGTCCGGTCGTCAGCCTCGAATCCGCGACCCGCCATCCGCTGCAGTCGCTCGCCGACTGCGTGACCATCGAAGAGCTGCGGACGGTTCGCCGCCCGAAAGTCGTGCTGACCTGGGCGCCGCATCCGCGGGCACTTCCGCAGGCCGTTCCCAACTCCTTCGTCGAATGGATGCAGCGGCGGGAAGTCGATCTGGTGGTGACGCATCCGGAAGGATACGAACTCTCGCCCGAGTTCATGCGGGATACAGCGGTGGAGTACGACCAGGCGGCGGCACTGTCGGGTGCGCACTTCGTCTATGCGAAGAACTGGTCGAGCTATTCCCAGTACGGGAAGATTCTGCGCCACGATCCGGCGTGGATGGTGACCGCGGAAAAAATGGCTGCAACCGCCGATGCACGCTTCATGCACTGTCTGCCTGTCCGTCGCAACGTGGTGGCGGATGACGCCGTGCTCGACAGTCCTGCCTCGGTTGTCCTCCAGCAGGCGGGCAATCGGATCTGGTCCGCACAGGCCGTACTCAAGCGTATGCTGGAGGCATTGTAGGCCATGACGAAATCGGCGCTCACGATCGTCAAGCTCGGAGGCAATATCCTGGAAGATCCGGCAGCCCGCGCCGCGGCTTTGACCGGTTTCGCGGCGCTGCATGGCGCCCGGGTGCTCGTGCATGGCGGCGGCCGCACCGCAACCGCGATGGCGGAACGTCTCGGCATCGTGCCGCAGCTGATTGACGGACGCCGCGTCACCGACCGTCCGACGCTGGATGTCGTTACGATGGTGTATGGCGGATTGGTGAATCGCACGGTCGTCGCGGAGCTGCAGGGACGCGGATGCAATGCCTGCGGTGTCACCGGCGCCGATTTCGATCTCATTCGCGCACGGAGACGTCCCGTCGGCGAGATCGATTACGGCCATGTGGGGGATATCGTCACCGTGAATGTCGATGCCGTTCGCGCACTGCTTGACGTGCATTCGGTTCCGGTCGTGGCTCCGCTGACGCACGACGGGGAAGGGGCGCTCCTGAACACCAATGCGGATTCGATCGCGTCCTCCATCGCGTCGGCGCTTGCATCCGCCCTGCCGGTGCAGCTGCTATTCTGCTTCGATTCCGGCGGAGTGCGCGACCGTGAGGGCCGCATCCTGCCGGTGATCTCGCTTCCGCTGGCAGAGCAGCTCACTGCCGATGGCGTCATCCGTGACGGCATGCTGCCGAAACTGCACAGCGCATTCGAAGCGAAAAATGCCGGTGTCGAACGGGTGATTCTCTGCGCGGTCGAACACATCGCCGCGGCGGCTGAAGGCGGGACAGGCCCGTGGACCGAGGTGCGGACATGACGCAGATCGACACCGCCATTTCGCTCCTGCGCGATCTTATCCAGACGCCGTCGTTCAGCCGCGAGGAACAGGATACCGCCAGCCTCCTGAACCTGTGGCTCTCCTCGCGCGGTCTCGAGGTCCGGCGAAGCGGCAACAATCTCTGGGTCCGCGGGGCGGCGTATTCGCAGGACAAACCGACCGTGATGCTCTGCTCCCATCACGATACCGTGCGGCCGGTTTCGTCGTGGGACGGCGATCCGTTCGATCCGCGACTGGAGGACGGGAAACTCATCGGCCTCGGAAGCAATGACGCCGGGGGATGCGTCGTGGCGCTCAGCATGACTTTTCTCGATATGCATGCACGAAAGGATCTGCCTTTCAACCTGCTGCTCGCGCTCAGCGCCGAGGAAGAAATAGCGGGCGCGGGAGGCGTCGCCTCGATCATGGACGACGTCGGTCCCGTCGCATTCGCCATTGTCGGCGAACCGACGGATATGGCGCTGGCCGTGGCGGAGAAGGGGCTCATGGTGCTCGACTGCACGGCACGCGGCGTTTCGGGACATGCCGCGCGTTCGACGGGCATCAACGCGATCTCCATCGCAATGCGCGATATCGCGTGGATTGAAGGGTATCGTTTCCCTCGGGAATCCGAACTTCTCGGTCCTGTGAAGATGACCGTCACGCAGATCGAAGCGGGAACACAGCACAATGTCGTGCCCGATACGTGTCGTTTCGTCGTCGACGTTCGTGTCACGGACGCCTACGCACATGAAGAAATTCTCGCCGACCTGCGCACGCACCTTCAGTCCGAGGTGCAGCCTCGCTCCATGCGGCTGCGGCCTTCCGCGATCGACAGTGATCATCCTGTTGTCGCAGCCGCGCAGGATCTCGGACTTCGGTGCTTCGCTTCTCCGACGATGTCGGACCAGGCGCTTCTGAGCATCCCGTCGGTCAAGATCGGCCCGGGAATGTCGGAACGCTCGCATACGGCAGGCGAGTACATCACGATCGAAGAACTCGAACGCGGATTGAAAATTTATAAGGCCCTACTCGAACGATACGCGGAGAAAATCAGATGAAACTCTGGGAAAAAGGCGGTACGACAGACAGCAGGGTGCAGGCATTTACGATCGGCAGGGACCCGCAGTACGACCTGCGTCTGGCGGAATACGACGTCCTCGGATCCCTGGCGCATGCGCGGATGCTGCATGAATGCGGACTGCTGAGCGAGAATGCATGGACCGCCGTCGCCAAAGGCCTGCACGCGGTGCATACCTCGGTGAAGGACGGCTCCTTCCGCATCGAGGACGGCGTGGAAGACGTTCATTCGCAGATCGAAATGCAGCTGATTCGCAGCGCGGGAGAAGCCGGGAAGCAGATCCATACGGCGCGTTCGCGCAACGACCAGGTGCTGGTGGACGTGAAACTCTTTCTGCGTGACGCGATACGAGCGGTTGTCGACGGGACGGTGAAGCTGGCACAGATTCTGCTCGATTGCAGCGACCGGTACGCGGAGGCGAAGATCCCGGGATACACGCACGGGCAGGCGGCCATGCCTTCTTCATTCGGCCAGTGGTTCGCCGCGCACGCGGAGAGCCTGGCTGAGGATCTCATCACGCTGCATGCAGCATATCGCATTGCCGACCGCAATCCGCTCGGCTCCGCGGCGGGATACGGGACTGCATTTCCTATCGACCGCGACAGAACGACAGAACTGCTCGGTTTCGAGAGCATGCACGTCAACGCCATCGACGCACAGCTCAGCAGAGGGAAGAGCGAGCGGATCGCGGCACAGGCGTTCGCTTCCGTCGCGGCTACACTGGCGAGATTCGCCGCGGATGTCTGCATGTATGCATCGGGCAATTACGCCTTCCTGCGTCTCAGGGAGGAAATCACCACCGGATCGAGCATCATGCCGCACAAGCGCAATCCGGACGTTTTCGAACTGATCCGCGCACGATGCAACCGGATGCAGTCCGTACCCAACGACATCGCGATCATTCTGACGAATCTTCCCTCGGGCTACCATCGCGATCTGCAGATCATCAAGGAACTGCTCTTCCCTGCGCTGGACGACCTGCAGGAATGCCTCGATATCGCCGCGTACGCGGTCGATTTCCTTGTGGTGGAAAACGGTGTACTCGACGACCCCCGATATCGCGACGTGTTCAGCGTCGACGCGATTCAGCAGCGCGTACAGGCAGGGATTCCGTTCCGCGATGCGTATCGTGAAATTGCCGAGGAACTGCGGAACGGCAGCTTCACCGTTCCCGCGGCGCCGCAGTCTACCCACGTGGGCAGTCCGGGCAATCTCGGCAACGAACGCATCAGGCGGATGCTGGACGATGAGCGGAACCGCTTTCCGTTCCATCGCCGCGACGAAGCGTTTCACAGGCTGCTGTCGACCGCAGAGTGATGCGCGCGGGTCTGTACTACGAAATGCGGCATCGATAAAATCCGCGTTGACCTTTATACCTGCGGTTGCGTAGTTTCTCCTGTAAACATGGTTCGTGCCCGGAACACCACTCCGCGGTATGCGTACACATTCTCCGATAGATATTCTCCGAAACCCTGGCAGGTCCGATATGCTTCGACTTTTCTTTTCAGCGCTGAGTTTTCTCTTCCTTTCCGTTGCGGCGTTCAGTCAGCCCTACGACCATATCATCACCGGCGATTACGTGCGAAAGCACTTCGCGCTTGCGAAGGGGGAGGAGGTGAAATTCGAGGAATTCAAGAAGAAAACGTATCCCACGGCAACCGTCGTGTGGGGAGTCCCGGAGAAAGGCGACGCACTGCGGCTGAAGGCGGGCGTGGCGCCGTCGGGCAGCAAGCTGCTGGTGGTGTTCGCGGAGGTCGGCGCCGAGAAGGACTTCGAGCGCGTTCGTGCCACCTACAAGGATGGCAGCCCGGTGACCGGTATCGGCCGCAAGGCGGTGATGTCGGAGAAATGGAAGCAGCTGTCGGTTCTGCTGAACTCAAAGCTGATCGTTCATATCCATCTCGATCATCCGGGAACCACGGACTTGAAAACCAAGCTGATCGCCATCGCGCGCGACATTCAGGCTGCCATCAAATAGGGATTTCGTTTGCGGAAGGCGAGCGGTCAGAGGAAACGGACCGTTGTCATGATGAGGTAAAGCGTATATGCGGCGTAAGTGCCCAGGAGCAGGGCGCCCTTCGCGCGCGTGAGCTGCCCGCCGTGTCTGAAGCCGTACAGCAGGAGAAAAAGAAGCAGCGTGAGTGCGGCCATGACCGGGTAATCGCGCGTGAGCACCTCCGCAGGAACGCGCAGAGGGGAAATGGCTCCCGCAATACCGACAACAGCGAGTGTGTTGAACAGATTCGATCCGAGGACGTTTCCGAGCGCGATATCGTGCTCGTTCTTTTTTACCGCGGCGAGCGAGGAGGCGAGTTCGGGCAGGGAGGTCCCGAGCGCGACGACGGTCAGCCCGATAACGAGATCGCTGATGCCGATGGCCGAGGCGATCTCGACAGCACCCCACACGAGCGCGCGTGAACTGGCAACGAGCAGGATGAGTCCCGTGGCCGTCCACAGCACTGCTGGCCGCCGGGACATGGACTTCGTCGCGAGTTCCTCCTCCATTTCCTGGGCCAGATGGTCGCGGTCCTTGTGCGCATTCTGCCACAGGCTCCAACCCATCAGGGCGGTGAACACCACAAGCAGAAGCAGAGCATCGACGCGTGTCAGATCGCCGGTGTACACTTCCACTCCCGCGAACGCGGTGACCCCCAGGAGAATCGGCATTTCGAGCCGCACGATACCGGAACCGATGCGGATGGGATTGACCAGCGCGGTGATACCGAGAATGAGCGCGATGTTCGCGACGTTCGAGCCGTAGGCGTTTCCCAGGGCGAGTTCCGGATTGCCCTGCAGTGCGGCAAAGGCGGAGACGATCATTTCCGGGACGGACGTCCCGAATCCGACGATGATCATGCCGATAAGAAGCGGGGGCATACCGAAGATTCTCGCCAGCGCGGCGGCCCCGTCGACGAAGCGATCGGCGCTCCAGACGAGAACGGCGAGTCCGGCGCTAAGGGCGAGGATGGCGAGGAGGATGTCAGGTGATAGCATGCAGTGCCAGACGATTGCTCCGGGGCTCGCGGGCACGAGCTCCGAAGGTGAGGTGCGGACAGACTTCCGAAATCAAAAATAACAACCCGGCGGGTAATTTCACTCATGGCTTCCCGCCGTCGTGGACTCCATGTCGGCCGATACAGGACTCGCAGCCGCGGAGCATGGGAGAAGATTCATCCGCGGAACCTGTAACCATGGTGCCCCCTGTGCTGTCAGTTCCCATCAACTCGAGTCATCTTTCTTCGCCCCCGCGACCAAATCATACGATTTCCCCCATTTCACCAGCAAACAAGGCCCGCCGCATGAAACACGTTGTGACACTTTTCATCCTGATGGCCATAACCATACCGACAGCCCTGACCGCTCAGACGATAACGCTGACACCGCAGCAAGGACAAATGGCCTGCACCGTCCGTGTTCCAGGAATTTCGCGGCAGTCGTTCATTCTCGGTCTGCCCGAAACAATCGGGTCATCGGAAGGTATGATCCTTAATTTCCCGGAGGCAGCTCCTCAATGGGAAGGTCCGGATGCGAGCGGAGCGGTAAGGCAGGAGTGGACGTCTCCGGGGAAGATCTCGTACTCCCTCGTCCTGACCCCGGCCACGGACCATGTCGACGCGACGATGACAGTGCGCAACCTGGGACGGACGGCATGGACGAATGTCTTCGCATTCAACTGCCTCAATCCCGCCGGAGCGCCGGCTTTCCAGGACTGGACACTGGAACGGACGTACATGTCCAAAGGCGGGCGGCCGTTTCGCATGGATGGAACAACGCGTATCAACAACGGGTCCATGGCGACCGTGCAGTTCTATCTGAATGATGGATACGCTCCCGTCTCTCCCTTTATCGAGGGCTTCAAGGCGACGAGTCCCGATCGAAGCGACGATTCCTATATCGTGACGATGTCTGAGGACGGCAGGTCGTATATGGCCGCCACGAGTCCAAAATCCTGTTTTCTCTTCGACAACCTTGATCGGTGCTGCATTCATTCCGCGACCGATTTTGGATCCATTCCGGTCGGGGAGGAGAAGACCGTCATCAGCAGATTCTATTTCGGACAGGGTTCCCTTGAGGACTTTCTTCAGCGTTTCGAATCGGAGGTGAAGTACGTCAATCCTTCGCCGTCGGCCCCGCGCGTCGCGATGTGCTACGGGAATCCCTGGGTGCTCGCGGATACGGCTCGATGGGCCGAGACTCTCGGCAAGCTCGATATTCTGAAAATGTACATCGGAAATATCAGCACCCGCATCGATCCTGATTCGGCACGTACTTTCGTTTCGGCGCTGCTCGCGCACGATGTGAAAATCGCCGTCGAACTGGGAGGACTGCTCGACTGGCATGCTTCGAAGGGAGAGCAGACCGCCCTCGCGTCATTCCAGCAGGAGTACGCCAGCGTCAAACCGCTGATCGATCTGATCAAAAGCATCGATCCCGGCCGCAGCATCGACATGCTCGACATGGACGGTCCCATCCGCCGCATGCTGTTCCCCAACAATGTCCAGTCGAACTATCACACCATCGCCAGCGCGGTTACGGAGCTCTCGAAAGTGGTCCGGATGTGGAGGGATTCCATTCCGGGCATCGAGATAAATCTGCTGACGAATTTCCCCAACTGGGCGTGGGGGAACACTCCCTCGTACTTCGCAATTGACGGCCACAGCGAGGGGTACGGGCAGTACATGGACGTTCTCGACGCCGTGGCGGCAGAGCAGGCCGTGAGCGGACTGTATTTTGACGGGCTGACCGTCGACAATCCCTATGACTACGCAACGGGAAGGGCGCAGTCGAATCAGCCCGCACTCATTGCCGGTGTGGACTGGATGCAGCGGCTGGCGGAACTCGACATCGCAGCAAGGGGAATGGGGATGAAGGTCAACATGATTTTCAATACGAATGCCGGTCGCAACGCGCAGGGGTATTCGGAGCAGACGCTTGCGCTGATCGATCTTTACCATCAGCGCGTGGGGAAACCGGACGGATACTGGATACAGTCCTGGTACCAGCTGCCGGGAGCATGGCTTCCGGAAACGCAATCGTACACGATGACGAACCTCGTACGGGAGGTTGTGAGGAAGCTGGAACCGTCGCCCCCCGCGTCCGCTGGCTACTGGGGGCTGCGGAACATTGACATGTCCCTCCCGGGGGAGGTCTACGACGACTGGAATCCCCGGTATATCGCATGGGGATTCGTGTGGGACCGCGTCGAGCGACCGGACGACACGTTCAGCTGGGGCGGGCTCGATCAGGCTGTCGATTTCACGGCACAGCGTGGCGCGAAGGCAGTGTTCCTTCTCACCCCGGCTTCGTCGTGGGCGAGCGGCGGCGAAGCACGCGCACCGGATGATCTCGACCGCTCGATTCCCCTCACAACGACGGTTCCCGAGCGCGGGTATTCCGAGTCCCTTTACGATTATGCCTATCGCCTGGTGGAGCATGCGGCGAAACGCAATCCGTCGGTGCTGGGCTACCTCCGGTACGGAAACGAGCCGCAGTACCCCGATCACTGGATGACGACGGAGCAGACGTATCCGCAGGACGTCGAGGATTACATCCGCTGTCTGCGCACCGTGTATCTCGCCGCCCACAGGGCCGCCGCGGAAAACGGCGCCCGTATCCAGGTCTCGCATGGCGGATTCTATTATTACGCACAGCTGGAACGGATCTGGTTCGCGTATGGAGAAGCGCATCCGGAAGCGCAGGATTCGCTGATAACGCTGTTCAACGCGATGTACGAGCGGCAGTGGCCGCTGCCGATCAGCAGCTGGAGCGATTTCCGGCGCAGGCAGCAGGGGCAGACAGGCATGCCCGAAACGTACTGGATGGACGCGATCGCCGGTCAGACCGACTGGCTGGACTGGTTCGATATCCACTATCATTTCAAACCGCGCTTCCTCCGCGAGAATATGTCGGCGTTCGAACGGGCAGTGATAGACTCGGGCGGGACGCTGAAGCCCTGGTTCGCCGCCGAAGCGGCGATGCAGCTGGAGGCGCAGGGAGAAACGGTGTACGAGGAACGCTTCCATGCCGGCGACATGGTACGGAAGTGGATATTCGGCATGGCGGCAGGCCTGGAGGGGATCTGTACGCCCGTCGTCGGCGCGCCGCCGGATCGATTTTTCGGTCTGTATTCCGACCGCGGTCAGCGTTACCTGGCCGCCGACGCATATGTATTCCTGCGGTCGCTGATTGAACCTGCCTCGCCGCCGGCCGATGTATCCGGTGGCGGATTCGCGGCATACCGTTTCACGGAAGACAAGCTTGTCGACGTTGTCTGGCGCGATGCCCTGTCGGACAGCGACAGCACGGACGAATTATACACCCCCATCATTCCGAAGGACGCCGTCGTTCTGAAGATCTATGACATATTCGGAACGCTGCACGGAACGGGTTCGGTCCGGCAGCTTGTCCCGTCGCTGAGCGTGTCCCAGGAACCACGCGTTCTGGTATGGGAATTCCAGGCAGAGCCCGATACCTCGCGCGCTCTGCTCGAACCGGAGGACGGCAGGGTCTATCACGGCGTCCAGACCATGACGTTCGAAGGCGGTGGTGTCGACCCTGTCGGCGGATACCTTTCCGCGCTGAACAATGAAAACATACAACCTGCATCGCGGGGCATGTTTTTCAGCATTCCGGGGACGAGGGGTCCCGCACAGACCCTGCGCCAGCTGGGCGCGTTTTTCCGCTCCGCGGATTCCATCGGGTTTATCCCGGAACTGAGTCTTTTCCTGACGAGTGACGTCGCGACCGACAGTGTTATCGCGGTTTCTTCACAGTATGACGCAGTCATCGACAGTATCATAACGCTCTCGAAGGAATACGGAAAGGCGATGTTCCTTCGCATCGGCGGGGAATTCAACGGCGCATGGAACGGGTATCACGAGCATCTCTACGTGACCATGTTCCGCAAGATCACCGACATGTTCGCAGCACGCGGCTTCCGTGACTCTGTCGCAACTATCTGGTGCTATTATCCCGCAGGTCCGAATAACTTCGATTCCACCGACGCGCAAGGCGCACTCTGGTATCCGGGCGACGAGTATGTCGATTGGTTCGGACTCGACCTTTTCGATCCGCAGGATTTCGACATGACGCTGCCCGACTATGAACGAGGCAGCATCACGCGGAAGGGGAAGTCCGAGCGTTTCCTTGCGATGGCGCGGCAGAAGGGGAAACCCGTCTACATGAGCGAGACCTCGGCGAAGGGGATGAACATCAGCGCGGACGCTGTCGACAGCCAGAATGACTGGGACGCTTGGTTCGTTAAATTCTGGGATTTCATCGCCGCTCACACCGAGATCAAGGGTTTCAGCTATATCGATGCCAACTGGCCGGTGCAGGCTTATCCCGGGTGGGGGGACGCGCGCATACAGAACAGTCCGGATATCAGCGCATGGTATCGACAGGAGATGCACAAAGCCAGGTATATCCACCTGCCCTGGAGTGGTTCAACAGGGACTCCTTCCGCCGCATCCGCGGCCGAATCGATTATCCTCCACGGGAATTATCCGAATCCATTCAATCCGTCGACCATGATCGGTTTTGAACTACCCCGCAGCATGAATGTAACACTCGCCGTATTCGACACATACGGAAGGGACGTGAAACAACTGCTTCACGGCGTGGCAATGCAAGCGGGTCGGCACATCGTCCAATTCGATGCGGAGCTTCTGCCGTCCGGTACCTACTACTATCGTCTGCAAGGGAGCAATAACACGCGGGTCGGGCGCATGCTTCTGCTTCGCTAGCGAAAGGGATTCATCCCCCCGAGGAAAAAAAATAAAATAATCCTTGACTTTTTTCTTTCATAAGTAGATATTAGGGAGTCAAATTATCCGTAAACCACGAGGTCGGTTCCTTTTCGCGCATCGTCGGTGCAAAGATGCGCAGAGAGGTACGACTGGCTCGGTTCCAAAAGGTTCATTGCTGTAAGAGGATTCGCCTGTCTCGTGACAGAAGGACGAGAGCGACGGATCACGCTGCAGCACGCGCATGCCGCGGAGAACCGGTGAATGCAGGAACAGCAGTGGTTGATCGGATAAAATCCGTGTGACGTCCCACATGCGTCCTCGGTTGAGCCACGTATACCACACACACACCGCTTTAACAGTTGAGGAGGAAATAGAGAATGCAACGATGTACCACTGCGTGCGCGGTACTGCTGATATTACTCGGCTTGTCCGTGCCATTACATGCACAAACCGGCTGGGGAGTCCAGAGATACGAGGGCTTCAAAGCAGACACGACGGGAAACGGGAGTCTGAACCTCGGGTGGTCGACCGGAAATCTCGGTAACACATGGAACGAAGGGGAGTGGGTTCCATACGTACTGACGCTCAAAAACGTCGATCTTACCAATCCCAACTTCACCGACATATCCATCTGTTTCGATTTTACCCGCGGCAATCTCGACGCCCGTTTCATCGATCTGGTGCGCGGGCTTCAGATCGGGACCACCGGATTGAGCAACAGCCAGGGCTGGCCATCAGATACAGCTGGTACGGCCTTTCCGCTGACTACCCGCTTCGAGCTGGAAACCGCGCAGAACAGCCAGGGGCTGAATGCCTGGGGGACCGAGTATCACTGGGCGGGCTATCGGCTTCTGAACATCGACAGTACGCAGATGAACCGGAACACGCTTGGACAGATCGGTGCACCCGATGATGCGACCCGGTGCTTCACGATCACACGCCAGGATATCATCAATGCGTATGGCGGTATGATCAATGTTCCGAATACGACGACCTTCTACATCTACTTCAATCTCCACGAAGCGCAGACCTTCATCTGGGACCACAGTCTGCAGTCGCAGCTGAATACCTCGCCCACGGACTTCTGGGGCGGATATGTCTACGGCTATTCCGCGTTCGCCAGTGATGTCCGTCATGGTTCCGGCTTCGTTTCCGGTTCCTCAGGCCATACCTATCTCGTCACCGGCAACAAGACGGTTCCCATCCCGATTCCGCCGCAGCCTGCGGGAGAGCTTTCCGGGCTGAAATGGCATGATATCGACGGCAACCAGGTACAGAACGGCAATGAAACCGTTCTCGACGGCTGGCCCATCTATATCTCCACCATCATCGGCGGCCTGCCGATTTCCGACACGGTGATAACCAACGCTTCGGGACTGTGGTCGATCACCGGCCTGCCGCAGGCGCATTACGTGGTGTCGGAGGAACTGGCGAACGGTCCGACGACAGGATTGTCGGCGGGATACACGAACGCAGCGCCGGCATTTGCCCAGACGCCGCCATCCGAGTGGGTGGAGACCTATCCGGATGTCAATTCCAGCGGCACCTATCTGCAGGGTACCGCAACCATGCCGGCAGGAATCCTGCTGGGTCAGGGCCCGGTTTCCTGGGACGCAGACATGACCGGCACCAATATCGTCGGCGGTATCAATTTCGGCAATCACATCCCCGCGCCTGTCTGTGCGGTTTTTCCCGCCGATACCACGATCTGCGATGAATCCCAGGTCACACTGACCGCGCAGCGAATCGCGCAGGGAACGCCTCCGTACACCTACGCATGGTCGGGGCCGAATAATTTCAGCGCAAACACGCAGAGCATTGTCGTCCCCGCAGCCGCTGCGGGAACGTACACGGTCGTTCTGACAGATGCGAACGGATTGAGCTCTTCCGGCTGTTCCGGAATCGTCCGCGTCTTCCCGATTCCCGATTTCGAGATCGCGGGTGATTCGGTCGTCTGCGAATTCTCCGTCGGAAATACCTTCTGGGCATCCTTCGCCCCGAACTCGCCGGTTCCCATCGATTCCATCGTCGCATGGCAGTGGTCGATTTCCGGCAACGGCTCCATCACCTCCGGCACGACGTCGGATTCCGTCACTGTGAGCGCATCCGGAACGGGTTCGTTCACCCTGACCCTGACAGTCACGGACGTGTACGGATGCACCGAGACAGAGTCACGCACGATCACCGTGAAGTCCAACCCGGTCTGCTCCATCACTCCCGTCGGCGATGTCTGCCCGGGTTCGACCGGCAACATCTTCAGTGCTCCAGTCGGAGCGTTCACCTACGCCTGGAGCATCTCGGGGAACGGCAGCATCAACGGATCCACTATCGGCCAGACGGTCAGCGTGGATGCCGGTGTCGCAGTCGGATCCTTCACGCTCATGCTGACCATCACGGAAACCACCTTCCCGTACTGTTCGAGCACCTGCTCGCTGACCGTCGCGGTGAGGGACATCACGCCGCCGGTCATCACCTGCACGGCGGACACGACCATCGAATGTCCCGCGCCGACAGTGCTGCCCTTTACGACGCCGACCGCGGTCGATAACTGCGACCCGAATCCCGTCGTCGTGATCAGCAATACCGTGATGGCCCCGGGTTCCTGCCCGAATTCCTACAGCGTCACGCGCACCTGGGTCGCCACCGACACCTACGGCAACGCGGACAGCTGCTCGCAGACGGTATTCGTTATCGATACGACCCCGCCGGTCGTCACTGCCGCACGCGACACCACCGTGGAATGCGACGGCAGCGGCAACCTCGCCGAATTGAACGCCTGGCTCGGAAGCAACGGCGGAGGTACGGCGCAGGATGCCTGCGGTTCGGTGACCTGGAGCAACAACTTCTCCGGTCTTTCGGATCTCTGCGGGGAGACCGGCAGCGCAACAGTCACCTTCTATGCGACGGATGACTGCGGCAATGTCGATTCAACCTCCGCAACGTTCACCATCGTCGACACGACGCCGCCGGTTATCGTTGCGGCACAGGACACGACAGTGGAATGCGACGGCAACGGCAATCTCGCGAACCTGAACAGCTGGCTCGCCAACCATGGCGGTGCGACAGCGACGGACCAGTGCTCCGATTTCAGCTGGAGCCATAACTACAACGCGCTCAATTTCGTGTCGACCTGCGGCGGCGCCGGTTACGTGGACGTGACGTTCTACGCCACCGACGACTGCGGAAACGTCGATTCGACCTCTGCGCGTCTGACCATCGTCGACACCACCCCGCCGGCCATCACGACCGCGGCGCAGGATACGACAGTGGAATGCGACGGGAACGGCAACATTGCGGACCTGAACAACTGGCTCGCCAACCACGGCGGTGCGGTTGCCACGGACGTGTGCTCTGCGTTCTCCTGGACCCACAATTACAACGCGAACAACTTCGTGCCGACCTGCGGCGGCGCCGGATACGTGGACGTGATGTTCACCGCCACGGACACCTGCGGCAACGCTTCGACGACCTCCGCGCGCTTTACGATCGTCGACACGACGCCTCCGGACATCACCGTGGCGGCGCAGGACACGACCGTGGAATGCGACGGCAACGGCAATCTCACGGACCTGAACAGCTGGCTCGCCAATCACGGCGGTGCCGCTGCAACGGACATCTGCTCCGCGTTCGGATGGACGCATAATTACAGCCCGCTCAACTTCGTGCCGACCTGCGGCGGCGCCGGATACGTCGATGTGACGTTCTACGCCACCGACGACTGCGGCAACGTCGACTCGACCTCCGCACGTTTCACCATCGTCGACACTACTCCGCCGGCCATCACGACCGCGGCGCAGGACACGACCGTGGAATGCGACGGCAGCGGAAATATCACGGATCTGAATAACTGGCTCGCCAACCATGGCGGCGCGGTTGCAAGCGACGTGTGTTCGGCGTTCTCCTGGACGCATAACTACAACGCGAACAGCTTCGTGCCGACCTGCGGCGGTGCCGGATATGTTGACGTGACGTTCTACGCCACCGACACCTGCGGCAATACGTCCTCTACTTCCGCGCGCTTCACCATCGTCGATACCACGCCTCCGGCCATCACGACCGCGGCGCAGGATACGACAGTGGAATGCGACGGCGGCGGGAACATCGCCGACCTCAACAACTGGCTCGCCAACCACGGCGGCGCGGTTGCCAGCGACGTGTGCTCCGCGTTCTCGTGGACGCATAACTACAACGCGAACAGCTTTGTGCCGACCTGCGGCGGTGCCGGATACGTTGACGTGACGTTCTACGCCACGGACACCTGCGGCAATACATCCTCGACCGGCGCCCGCTTCACGATCGTCGACACGACGCCCCCGGACATCACGGTGGCGGCGCAGGATACGACCGTTGAATGCGATGGCAACGGGAATCTTGCGAACCTGAACAGCTGGCTCGCCAACCATGGCGGTGCGGTTGCCAGTGATGTGTGCTCCGGGTTCTCGTGGACACACAATTACGACCCGATCAGGTTCGTGCCAACCTGCGGCGGCGCAGGATACGTCGACGTGACGTTCTACGCCACCGACGACTGCGGCAACGCGGATTCGACCTCGGCGCGGTTCACCATCGTCGACACCACTCCGCCGGCCATCACGACCGCGGCGCAGGATACGACCGTGGAATGTGACGGCAGCGGAAACACTGCCGGACTGAACAGCTGGCTCGCCAACCATGGCGGTGCGGTTGCCACGGATGCCTGCTCCTCGTTCTCCTGGACGCACAATTACAGTGCGAACAGGTTCGTGCCGACCTGCGGCGGCGCCGGATACATCGACGTGACGTTCTACGCCACCGATGCCTGCGGCAATGCCGATTCGACATCCGCGCGCTTCACCATCGTCGACACCACTCCGCCGGCCATCACGACCGCGGCGCAGGATACGACCGTGGAGTGCGACGGCACCGGCAACCTCTCCGGGCTGAACAGCTGGATTGCAAACCAGGGCGGCGCGATTGCGAGCGACGTGTGTTCCGATTTCGCGTGGACACACAACTACAATGCGAACAACTTCGTGCCGAACTGCGGCAGCACCGGGTATGTTGACGTGACGTTCTACGCCACGGACTCCTGCGGCAACGCCTCGTCCACCATGGCACGATTCTCCATCGTCGATACCGCTCCGCCTTCCATCACGGGAGCACCCGACGATACCGTCGCCTGCGGCCAGCCGATTCTCTTCATCGATCCGATCTATGCGGATAACTGTGATCAGAATCCGGCTCTGGTGGTGGTTCTTGATACCATCATCTACAACGGTGGAATCATCACCCACGTCAAGTCGTGGAAAGCCGTCGACGCCTGCGCGAACGAGTCCAACGTCGTCACGCAGACGATCACCGAGCTGTGCAACCAGTTCGGTTCCCTCACCCAGGGCTTCTACGGCAATCCCGGCGGAGCGTTCTGCGGAACGGGACAGGGTACTGCTGCGTTGATCGATTCCCTGCTCATGCTCAGCGGTGATACCATCACCGTCGGCCAGCTGGGAGCGGGCTCGCTCACCATCATCACCGGTGATGCAGCGTGCGTGATCCAGTATCTCCCGGGCGGAGGCACACCTGTCGCACTTGCCCAGGATTACCGCTTCAGCAGCCCCAACTGCAGCATCACGCCATCCGGCATGCCGCTGAACAGCCAGGGCCGCTTCGACAACATCCTGCTTTCGCAGACCATCACCCTGGCTCTCAACCTGAGGCTTGACACGACGCTCGCATCTTCATTCTACCTGCCGCCTCCCGCGACACCGTGGATGAGGACCGAGGGATCGGACTACGTCAACGGTATCTGCCTTGACGGGGATGATCTGCCGGACAGCACGTTCCAAAACTTCTATTTCCCGCCGAACGTGCTGAGCGCACTGAACTCGAACGGTTCGAACAAGACGGCAGCGGACCTGCTCGCAATGGCAAACCTTGCGCTTGCTGGTGTGACTCCCGTGGGTGTTTCCCTTGCAGATATCGTCGCCGCGCTCGACGCCATCAACAAGGGCTTCGATGCAGCGAGATTCTTCGGTGGCTACTACGTCACCCCGCCGCCGAAAGCGGCGAGGACCGAGGCAGTGCCGCAGGGCTTCGAACTCCATCAGAACCACCCGAACCCCTTCAATCCGGTGACGACGATCACCTACACCCTGCCCGAGTACAGCACCGTCTATCTCGCGGTCTATAACTCGCTGGGTGAGGAAGTTGCCGTCCTCGTGAACGAAGAAATGCCGGCTGGTACGCATGCCATCATGTGGAACAGCAGCTCGGCAGGCGTCAATGTTTCGTCCGGCGTATTCACCTATCGCATCCTTGCGAAGGGACAGGACGGAACGATATTCCACGATCAGCGGAAGATGATGCTGGTCAAGTAAACAACCGTATCGAACGGTTCAGCAGGAGCAGGTCCCTCGGGACCTGCTCCTTTTTTTTCGCAAGCGCAAAAAAAATCATCAGCGGAAACAAAAATGCGGCGAGTTGGTGAAACTTCTTCACGCGGGGTGCCGTACGCCAAAAAAAAGAAAAAACGTATTAAACTTTTTATAGCACGTCTTCGAACGGCGATTCCGCATCGCAGAAGGAGGAGCGAAATGAAACGCATCAGTCAATACACCGCGGTTACAGTGCTGGTGATAATGGCCAGCCTTGCATATGTTTCGACGGCCGCTGCGATGTCTCATGGGGAGCAGCCAGAGAGACACAACGCCATTTCGAACGCGACCGGTCTTGTCGCGTATCACGGCAGTGCGGAAGAACTCACTGCGGCCGTGAGCGGAGCCGGCGCCACGCTGCGGAATATCTGGCCCGAGATCGGTCTCGCGGCGGTATCGGTCCCGGGCGGGGCGGCGAACGTCATCCTGCGGAACGCGCCGGGGATTGACGCGGTCGTTGCCGACAGAAACGTGCTCTGGGTCGAGAAACTCGCTCCCGGACGCAACATCGTCGTGCAGTCCGATCCCGCGCCGCCGGCGGACAGCAAACCCGAGAGTGCGGAATTCTACGATATCCAGTGGCCGCTCTCGCAGATCGGTGTCGAGGAAGCGTGGAAAGCAGGGAATCAGCACACCACAACACGCGTCGGACTCCTGGACACCGGGATCAGTCCCGACCATGTTGACCTGAACGGGAAATATGACGTCACGGCCAGCATCAATCTGAGCGATTCCGATCCGGAAGATGCACGTGACTTCATTGACCGGCATTACCACGGAACGTACGTCTCCGCCATTATTTCATCGAATAATTTCGGTGTCGCCGGCATCGCGCCGAATGTCACACTTGTCGGCGTGAAAGTCCTCGATGACGAGGGCAGGGCATCGTTCTCGAATCTCATCGCGGGCATCATGTACGCTGTCGATGAGGGGAGAGTGGATATCATCAACCTGAGCTTCGGAGCGCGGGAACTGGACGCCAGCTACGCCCCGCTGATTGAAATGCTGGGGAAGGCGGTATCCTACGCCGGGAAGAAGGGCGTGATGATCGTCGCGTCTGCCGGGAACGATGCGCGGTCGCTTGAGGGCGGAATTGCGCTGCTCCATGAATCTGCTTCGAACGTCGTACTTGTCGGTGCGACAGGGCAGGCCGATGTCGCCGGTGCCAAGCTGGCATGCTACTCGAACTATGGAGACGGCGTCACGCTTTCGGCACCGGGCGGTATCATCGACTGCAGCTCGGGCAGCTTCCGCAACATGAGCGAAATGGTTATCTCGGCGCTGTCACCGGCGGTAGCCCGCGCAATGCAGCTGCGCAATCCGGATTCCTGGTATGTATTCTCCACGGGTACCGAGGTTGCCGCCTGTCATGTGACCGGTGTCGCAGCAATGCTGCAGTCTGCCGCATGCGGAAGATCGCCGGTTGAACTGATCGCACGTCTGCAGGCCACCGCCCGCGGTGCGCAGATTGCTCCGGTCGGAAGTGCGTCGCGGCAGCTGGCCGAAGTGAACGCGTCTCTCGCGCTGCACAAATAGATCGCTGTTGAACGGAAAAAGGCGTCTCCCTCCACCGTGAGAGAGGCGCCTTTTTCACGACCCGTTCGCATTCCGCCATGGATCATGTACGGCCCTGAGTGAGACCCTCGAAGCGAGATCCGCCGCAGTCTGGACGCCCGAATCAGAATCGCATCTGCATCGAGATCAGGGGTACTGGCTGCCGATCTGTGGTCCGATCCCGCCCGAGAGCAGCAAGCAGTCCCAGGGGGGAAACCTGGAATCCCATGCTCAACCCTGACGCAGCGCTTTCGGCTTCTTCGCTGAAGCTGCTGGCGAGAATCGCGAATCCCGCGCCGGCGCCGAGTGCGCTGAGTGTCAGGAAATACGAGGCATCGCTGCCGGAGTCCGCACTCAGCATGGCGATCCCGAGCCCCATCAATCCTCCCGCGCTCGTCCCCAGACTGATATACGTTCCCTGCGAGGTCGTGAAATCCCTTGTGGCAAGAAACGAGTGACCGAGAATCAATCCGCCGATCGCACCCGCGATAGAAGAGCTGATATACAGATTCTCATCCTCGCTGTCCGTGAGCGAAAGCAGAGCTGGAGGCGCATAGGCACATAATCCGCCGAGTGTGCTCAGCACCGTAGCATCACCGGTGGTATAATGAGCGTCATTCGCCATGACAACGCCAACGACGTACCCCGCGGCACTCATCCCGAGCCCGAGAGCCGGCGCGAGACGATTGTCGGAAAAACTGTCTTTCGCGATGAGCAGGTACGTTCCGAGGCCGATGCCCAGGCCGAAGTTCCCGGCGGCGCTGATCACACTCGCGCTTCCGCCGCTGAGGTCGCTGATGGCGGCGACGTTGTAACCGACGATAAGTTCGGTCACGCTGCCGGCCACGGCGGCGCCCATCAGTTCGCGTTCGTTCGACGAACCGGGGCTTGCCAGCCAGTACAGCAGGAGGCCGTCGGCGATACCGCGGATTCCGCCCTGAATTCCGAGCGTTGCCATGCCATCGGTTACCCGGGAGTTCTTCGTCGCGAGATACGGGATGAGGAAGCCGGCGCCGCTGATCATCATATAGCTTCCGACGGCGACATTCGGGCTCCTGACCCCCATGGTGACCGGAACAGCCCAGCCGTAGAAACCGAGTGAAAGCGCGGTCATCCCCGTGATGAACGAGGATCGGCCCTCGTGATCGACGAGCAGCCCCGGCGCGCGCATTCTCAGGCGATCGGCTACGGTCAGACGGAACGCACGCATATCCTCATGCGACATTTCACGGCGGCTTCGCCGGGTCTCTCCGTTCTCCGCGTACTCTATTTCCAGTTCATACCGGTTTTCGGACAGACGGAAAAGACGCGCGTCGATGAAGCCGGGATACTCCGTGAACAGCTTGAGTTCCTCCTCCAGTTCGGGAGTGATCCTCTGCAGACGGCCTTCGTCGTCGATGGGGATCTGTACTTCCTGTGCGGACAAGACGCCCGCGACCGAAACCGTAAGCAGCATTGAGAGCAATGCGATCCGAATGGCCTTCATCGATACCTCCGATCCAAAAAATTCGTCCCCAGGTCTACCGCCGAGGATGCAGGAGTGTAATGTACGGAACTGTCTCAAGTGTGGAAAGCGCAGCGGAATCTGTTGATTTCTCGTTTGCGCCCACGAGAATGAGGGCACAAAGCTGAAACAATCGGACAATCCTGCGTATATTGTAGCATACTGATTGGTACTTCATGACGGGCAACCGTCGATTCAACACATCTGAAAGGACAGATCAATGAATAGATTTGCTGTGCTTCTTGCAGGAGCATTGCTGTCACTCAGTTTCGTAACAGCGTGCGACAATGACGATGACCCGGTGCAGCCCGCACAGGCCGTAACCTACGACGGCCAGAGCGTTGCGCTGGGGCAGGGGCAGGTTACGGTGTACGAACGGGCGGCTGCCGACGGCAGCCTCGAGGCGGTCGGCATCCGCTTTGATGAATCGGTGTTGAGCAGTCTTCCCACCGACCCGACCGCGCTTTCGCTGAAGCTGCCCAAGAAGGTTTCGACGTCACCCTTCGAATTTCTCATGTTCGACTGGAATCCCCAGGGTCACGAACCTGAAGGAATTTACACCGTACCGCATTTCGACGTGCACTATTACATCGTCGATGAGCAGACTGTTGCCGCGATCATACCGGGGCCTGACAGCGTACTGCCGGCCGCCCAGTACATGCCGACGGGATACTTCTCGACGTTCTCGGCGGTGCCGAACATGGGGACGCATTACCTCGACAGCCAGGCGCCCGAACTGCACGGATCAGCCTTCGACAAGACATTCATCTACGGATTCTATCGCGGGAACCTCCTTTTCATGGAACCGATGATCACGAAGGCGTTCTTCGAATCGAAGCCGGATGTGAACATCGATATCGTCCAGCCTGCCGCCTTCCAGCAGACAGGCAAGGCGTTTCCGATGAAGTACAGAATCTCGTACGATGCGAGTGCCAAGCAGTACTCCGTCGAGCTGACAGACATGATGATGCGCTGAGAGGAAATGCAATCCCCCGCTCCCAAACCGTTAACCGGGAGGGAGCGGGGGCATTTTCGGGAAATGAGGGACGGAAAAGAAACGGTGAGGCTACGGCCGCCGGTTCATGGGGATGAGCGGGCATTCGAAATAGATGCTCGTACCCATGAAGTCGTCAAGATCAAGCTCTTCGACGCTGCATGCCGTGGAATACTTATTGACGCTGACACCGGGTTTGAGCACGTTCACATGCCACCGGCCTCCATTGAAGTCCATGTCTCCGGGCATGGACTCGGAGATGGCCCCGATGCCGTCCTTGAATGCACCGCCGGAAACGGCGACGTTATACAGCTCATCGAACGGCTCCGAAGCGGGACTGAAATTCGCAGGTGTCCCGACAGTGTTGAACAGCGTGCATCCGGCCCAGATCTGTCCGCGTCCGACCTTCTCGAGCGTTACCCCTGCATCGGAGCGCACGTTCGTATCGCCGGGAGTAATGACGCCCTCGTCGGTGTTGCATGCGGTGAGCGAAAATGCGAGAAGAAGGACCAGGCCCAGTGCATGGAATTTCATTCGGTTGTTCATCTCAGACCTCGAAGTTTGTGTGGATAGGTTGTGTATTCAAGCTATCGCAGCGCCAAGTGAGGTGAAATGACAGTTTTTCCCGAATGATTGAGGATTGTTCCCGTTTTCAGGAATTATCCGTGCCCTGTCGACCAGCGCGTGCCCGCTCGGCCTCGGAGTGACGCAGCTGCGCGCTTCGCATTCATGCGCTGAAGCGCAGCCTGGTCTCGCGGAATTCAAGTGTCGTGCATCCGGTGAGCCGCTTGAAGAAACGGTTGAACTGTGCGGGATCGCAGAAACCGAGTTCGAATGAAATTTCCTTCGCAGATTTGTCGGAGAGAAGCAGCAGGCGCTGGGCTTCAAGGACCAGGCGGTCGTGGATGACCTGCAGCGCGCTGCGTCCGCTGTACTGCACGAAAAGATTGGACAGGGTTTTCGGGGATCGATTCAGCATCACCGCGTAGTCCGTGACCTTGTGCAGTTCACGGAAGTGCTTTTCAACGAGCGCGCTGTAGCTGCGCAGAAGATCCGTCTGTGAATACCGGAGCAGACGTTCGGACTCGAGCTGCTGTTTGGCCAGACGGGTGCAGGAAATGATCAGCCGCTTCAGCAGGACACGGAGCATTTCGAGCTGAAGCCGGTCGGAATTCGCCGACTCATGCTCGAACATCTGCAGCAGCAATCGAAGCGGTCCCCGTTCGGATTCGGGGATCGTGATGACAGGAGGCTGCAGCGCGGCGTTGAAAAGGAGTCCGTTGCAGGAGACCTCCGCATCATGGTACTCGACGCAGTAGAATTCCCGGTTGAACTGGATACAGTAATATGTCTCGGCAGGGACACTGCGGACTTCGATCAATGATCCCGGCGAGAGCGTGAACACGGACGGCGCGTCGAGGGTGAGGCGTTCAATGTCGTACTGGAGTGCACATGTCGCTTCGAAACCGAGCAGGACGGAATAGTACGGGACCCGGATGCGCTGCTGAACAGGAAACGACTCCTCCAGAAAGCCGACACTGAAGTACGCCTGGAACTGTGGATCATGATATCGGAACATACAGGGTTACGATCTCTGGTTCTGAATGCGCGAAGGGGTGAAGAGTAGAAATAGTAAGGAATTCCCGGCACTGTTGGTATGGAATTCTCCATGACCCTGCGGATCATTCTTCGATCGGGGTGCCGATGGTCATGGCCTGGTTCCGGCGTAGATGCCCTGCGGCATCGGCGTCCCGGCGAGCCGTGCGGCATGCGCATGATGGCGTGCCAGGCCCATGCGGTTGATCAGCCGCTCGTATCGCGCGTCCCCCCAGAGGCCGTCCCAGAGAGGAATGTTTTCCAGCATGAGAAGTTCGGCTGACCGCTGTTCGGCGGCATGGCCGAGCTGCTGCAGGGCTTCGTCGATCTCCGCGAGCCCGAGATGCACCATCGCGCGTTCGAGATGCATCCCTTGCTCGGTGGCGACGGACGGATGGCGCATGAGCGCGGCAAGATAATCACGCGCTTCGGAGTGCAGCCCCAGGAGCGCGTGCAATAATCCGAGTCCCGCCAGCGCATGCCGCTGCATCCCGTTCCTGGCACGGCAGTATTCAAAATCGCTCTGCGCGGATTCGTAATCACCGCGAAACAGATTGATCCAGCCGCGGATCGCCCGGAAGCTGCTGTCCACTTCCGCGCTGACCGTCGCAGACGCGATGACATCGAGACAGTCACCGTAGCGCCGCGCGGAAAACAGGGTGGTCGCATAATCGAGAGTTGCGGCCGGTGACAGCGGATCCAGTCGCAGCGCATACTGCGCTTCCTCAACCGCCAGTTCATGCTCCTGAGAAATCGACAGCAGTGTTGCGTGCATGGCGTGGAGGGCCACTTCCCCGGAACTGCGCGACAGACCTTTTCTGATCGCCCGTATCGCTGCCGGAACATTCCAGTCCTGGAATGCCCGCGCTCCGGCGATGGCGATATATGCCTGTCCGAGGTCCGGGTCGATTGCGAGTGCACGGCGGGCGGATTGGCGTGCGCGCGTGTATGCGTCCCGTGTCGACAGGCGGCCGCTCACACCGAGTAGAAGCAGGGCCGAAGACATGGCGCTGTACGCGAGAGCGAAGCCGGGCTGGATACGCAGGGCTTCATTGCAGAATTCCAGGGCTGCAGACGCGCTGTGAGGCGTAAGCCCGTGCAGCTGGCGCAGGGCTTTCAGGTAGTACTGGTATGCGCTGAAGTTGACCGCGGGCTCAGGGGCGGGGCCGCGCTCGGCGAACGCGGCGTGCAGGTCGCCTTCCAGCATCCCCGCGACATCCCGAGCGATTTCATCCTGGACCGGGAAAATATCCTTCATGTCCCGGTCCCAGGTTTCGGAAAAGAGATGGAAGCCGTCGGCGGTATCGATCAGCTGCGCGGTAATGCGAATCCGGTTCCCGGACTTTCGGACGCTGCCTTCGAGGATCGAGTTGACGCCGAGCTGACGGCCGAGTGTCCGGAGATCGACGTTTTGCCCCTTGAATGCGAAGGAAGAGGTCCGTGCGGTGACCCGGAGTCCGTCGATGCGCACAAGCGCGTTGATGATCTCCTCGGTTATGCCATCGCTGAAATACTCCGCATCCGCGTCGCTGCTCATGTTGGCGAATGGCAGCACCGCGATGCTGCGCAGAAGCGTGGCTTTCGCGGAGTGCACCGTGGTACTGTCGGGGAGGGGAAGTCCGTCCGCCTTCACCGCGAATACTTTCACCGGGTTGGTGACATGCTTCAGCCGATATTCGCCGACCGGAACAGTCACGCAGTGCGGCTGATTCTGCAGTTCCCCGTTGACCTTTTCCGAAATCAGTATCGCGCCGGCAATCGAGAGGGATTCGATGCGCGATGCCACGTTGACGCAGTCTCCATACACGCCGTCGTCATCGAGCACCACCTCGCCCATGTGGATCCCGATCCGCAGCGGGACGACCGGCTCCCTCTGCAGAATCTTCTGCACGGCCGTACCGCAGCGTACCGCGTCGACGGAGGAATCAAAGAGAATCAGGTTGCCATCTCCGTAATTCTGCACGAGCGTCCCGCGAAACTCCCGGCACATGCGTTCGATGACGGCGTGCTGGTGGATGCGCATGCGGCGGGCATCCGCTTCGTCCGTCTGCATGAGCGCGGTGTACCCCACCATGTCGGTGAACATGACGGCGGCGAGTTTGCGGGTTCTGGCCGATGGCTGATTCATGGGAGACCGCTGTTCGAGGATTCGGATTACCGGTCCGCGCGCGCCAGGGAGCCGCTCGCGTACTCCCAGTCGAACTGGGCCTCGCGCAGATCGAAGACGGCAGAGTAGTACCCGAGCTGAGCCTGGTCGTACTGCATGCGTGCGTCCTTCAGCTGCAGCTGTGTTGTCAGGCCGTTCCGGGTCGTGGTTTCCGCGATCTCGAACGCCTTGCGCGCGGCCTGCAGCGTTGCGTCCGCCGAGGTGATGCGGTTACGGGCTTCCTGGAGACGCAGGCGAATGTTCGCGAGTTCGTTCCGCGTCGCGTCCTTCTGCTGCAGAAGTTTCAACCGGGTTTTTTCGAGATCGATCGTCGCTTTCTCCACCTCGGCGGAGCGGTATCCGCCGGTATAAATCGGCCAGGAGAGTGTGAGCCCGGCAAACAGGAGTTTGTTTTCTTCGTCGAGACGGAAAGCGTCCGATTGCGCGGAATAGTTGAATGCGACCGTGCCGGTGACGACGGGGAAGTAGCTGCTTCGCGCGGCGCGGACCGCGGTTCCGCGCAGTTCGGTCTCCATCTCCAGCATCCGGATGTCGGTGCGGGTTTCGAACGCGCGCTGCAGCGCCACGTCTGCAGGCTCCGGGGGAATTTCCTCGAGTGTCCCCGCAAGGGTGATGTCCCGGTCGAGTTCCATCCCCGCAAGGGTTTTCACCATGTTCATCGCGATCGAACGGTTGCGTCCCGCCGCATCGGTCGCGGGCACCGTATTCCGCCAGCGCGTCTCCGCGAGGAGGAGGTCCAGCTGCGAAACCTGGCCGTTGCTGTATTTCAGCTTCATCGTTTCGTAGTTCTCGAGCGCGTTCTGCTGTGAAGCCCGCGAGACGTCGAGGACATGCTGGAGCAGGATGGTCTGATAAAACAGCTTTTTCGCGCCGACCATGATTTTCTGCCGCGCATCCTCGACAGCTTCGTCAGTCAGCGCGCTGTACTGTTCCGATGCCCGGATGGCATACAGGACCGACGGGCTGAAGAGCGTCTGCTGCAATGCGAGGGTGGCGGAGAATTCGTTGTTTCTCTTGATCGGGGCCTTGGTGACGCCGGTGGCGCCCGGCTGCAGTGCGCTGAGATCGAGATACATGTAATAATCGGTGAGGTTCGCGTTGTATCCGGCTTCGAAGGCGAGCTTCGGAAGCGCGCCGGCAAGGGCTTCGCTTTCCTGCACGCCGGCGGAGCGCTTCTCCTGCCGGGCCAGCTGGAGGTCGCGGTTGTGCTGCTGCACTTCTTCGAGATAGGTGTCGAGGGTATAGCTCTGCGCCCGGGCCTGGAGCGGAAGCAGCACGCAGAAGCTGAGGATTATTCCGATGGGCAGTTTCATTTCGAGTCCTGTATAACAGTCGAGGGTGTCGTTGAAGTTTTATGTGTGAGGTGATAGAGAACCGGGATCAGCACGAGCGACATGATGGTCGAAACGAGCAGTCCGCCGATAGAGACGATGCCCATGGGCTGACGCAGTTCGGATCCTGACGCACCCATGCCGAGCGCCATGGGCAGCATGCCGAGGATGATCGCCAGTGTCGACATGAGGATGGGCTTCAGCTTGGTCGGACAGGCCTCGAGCAGGGCGTCATGCGCGGCTATCCCGCGTTCGCGGACGAGGATGTTCGTGTAGTCCAGAAGCAGAATCCCGTTGTTGACCACGATACCGATGAGCATGACGATGGAAAGCATGGAAATGATGTTCATCGTCGCGCCGGTCCACAGCAGGGAAAGCACGACGCCGATCAGGGCGGTGGGGACGGTGCCGAGAATGAGCAGGGGCTGGGTCAGACTCTCGAGCATCGCCGCGAGCAGCATGTACGTGAGGAGGAGCGCGATGATGAAGGCCCGGGCGATATCGATCGTCGTGGACTTCATCTCCTTGGCCATGCTGGACCAGCGTGTTTCGTATCCCTTCGGGAGGTCCTGTTCCGCAACGATGGCATCGATCTCGTTCATGACGTCGCCCATGACGAAGCCCGGGGCGATGTTGGCGCTGAATTTGATTTCCCGGGAACGGTCCTTCCGCACAATCGTCGAATACCCTTCCGTGAAATGCAGATCGGCGAGCTGTTCCAGCGCGTAGGTCCCGGAGGCGGCGACCACCGGAATCTTCCCGATTTCTTCAGGGGTGTCCACGCTTTCATCCGACATCACTATGCGGATGTCGTATTCCTCTCCGGCCTCCTTGATCGTGCTGGAGACGATGCCGTCGATACTGCCGCGCAGCGTGAGCGCGATATCCGACATCAGCACACCGGCTTCCGCCATCACGTCGCGCCGCGGCGTAATGGTGATCTCGGGTTTCCCGGCCCGGGAACTCGTGTTCACGTTGCGGATGCCGGGCAGGGCGGTGATGCGGGGAAGGAGACGGTTCTTGATCTGTTCGAGCTCGTCGAGATTCGGTCCGAGCAGATCGAACTCGATATCTCCTTCGCCCATCTGCATCGAGGTGATGGAGGATACGCGGATGATCGCATTCGGAACATCGGAGAAGTCCTCGATCAGCGCGCTGACCATGTCGTTGGTGGAACTGCTCCGTTGATCGGCCGGCACGAGCTTGATCTTGAGGTAGGCGAGGTTCACGCCGACATTCGTGCTGCCGGTGGTGCCGAGTGTCGTCCAGCAGTGGCTGATGTCGGGGTACTGCGCGATCCTGTCTTCCAGGGTGCGCAGGGTTCTGGCCGTGGACGCAAGATCGTATCCCGTCGGCAGCTCCACGCGCACGCCGATGTACCCTTCGTCCATCTTTCCCATGAATTCGAAACCGATGTTCCCGGCGAACATCATCGTGAGGACGAACAGTCCGATGGTCGCGGCGATTACGCCGAAGCCGCGTTTTTTACTTCGCAGGAGTATCGCCAGAAGGCGCCCGTACACCCGTTCCCAGGAGGCGAACAGTTTTTCGAGGCGCTCGCCGATCGGGTGCTTCTTCCGATCGCTTTCCGGAAGGATCAGCGAGGCCAGCATGGGCGTGAGCGTGAAGGACATGATCAGAGAGAAAATCGTGGCGAACACCACCGTGAGACTGAACTGCTTGAACATGCTGCCGGCAACGCTGGAAAGCGTCGCAAGCGGCAGGAACACCATCAGGTTGGTCAGTGTGGAGGCGAGAACCGCGAGCGCGATTTCCCCTGTTCCTTTCGACGCGCTTTCGCGCTTGTTGTGTCCCATTTCCTTGTGGCGGAAGATGTTTTCGAGAACCACCACGGAGTTGGTGACGAGGATGCCGACCGATGTCGACAGCCCCATCAGGCTCAGGATATTCAGGGAGAAATCGAAGATCTGAATGAACAGGAATGTCGAGATGATGGACATCGGCATCGACAGCGCGACGATGATCGTCGACTTGTAGTCGTGAAGGAAGAACAGCAGGATGAGCGACGTAAGGATGATGCCGAGGACGATATTGGTCAGAGTATCGACGACGGAATCCCGCGTGAAGCTCGTCCCCTCGTTGACGACGGTCAGAGAGCATCCGTCCGGCAGTCCGGCCTGCAGATCGGGGAGTTCTTCCTGCAGCAGGTCATAGATCTCGACGGCGTTGCCGCCTGTCGCCCGCATGACACTCAGCAGGACCACGTTGTCGTCGCCCGTTCCCTCGCGGAAATTCCGGAAGCTGGTGCGTTTGCGGACGTCCTCGCCGATATCCCTGACGACGGCGATATCGCCGAGTCTGCGCATGCCGTTGGCGGTCGGCACCTCGAGGCTGCGGATGCTTTCGACGGAATCGAAATTCCCTTCGAGACGGACGGAAAATTCCTGCGAACTGCGCTGAATGCTGCCGCCGGGCATCTCGATATTCTGCGCCGCGAGAATCTGGGAAAGCCGGGGCAGCGAGATCCCGAGCTGCTCGACGGTCTGCCTGTCGAGTTCGATGCGAATTTCCCGCTCGCGCCCGCCGGTGATCGACAGATCCGCCACGCCGCGAATCTGCGAGAGCTTCATCCGCAGCTGCTTGTCGGCGATGTCGTAGAGCTCCGTGGCGTCCACGTTCCCCGAGAGCACCATCTCGACGACGGGGAGGGCCGTCGGATCAAAGCGCTGCACGACGGGACGTTCGGCATCCTGCGGGAGTTCATTGAGGATCGGATCGACCTTGTCTTTCACCTCCTGCAGCGCCTGGTGCACGTTTTTCGACATATCGAAAAACACGAGCACGTAGGAAACGCTTTCCATGGAATACGACTGGATGTAATCGATTTCACTGACGCCCGATATGGCGTCTTCGATCTTCCTGGAGATCTGCGATTCGATTTCCTTGGGGCCCGAACCCGGGTACACGGTCTGGACCGTGATGACAGGCAGGGTGATTTCAGGTGTGAGCTCGAGATT
This sequence comes from Bacteroidota bacterium, assembly GCA_003246455.1. GTDB lineage: Bacteria > Bacteroidota > Ignavibacteria > SZUA-365 > SZUA-365 > SZUA-365. Next base: position 18,562 of record QKAF01000107.1, on the reverse strand, counting down.
CAATCCGAAATAGGCGATGCCGCCGAAGAGGACGAACACGATGAGCACCATACTCATGAGTATGGGGCGTTTGATGGATAGATCTGCTATATACACGAGTAAATCCTTCGATTATCTGGTTTGTAATCAGTCCTCGACCACGCGGATGGCGCTGCCGTCTTCAAGCATCATCTGGCTCGCGGTGATCAGTCGATCGCCTTTTGCCAGCCCGGTCAGAATTTCCACCCGTGTATCGATCGACGCCCCGATGGTTACGGGTCGCCGGACGGCTTTTTTCTCCTGAGCGACGAACACGTAGTAATCATCGTTCTCGCGCTGAAGGTCCTTGCGTTCGATCATCACGACGTTTCCTTCCTTGCGCGGAAGTACGCGGATCAGGGCGTTGCTTCCGCTCGCGACGGTTTTTCCGGGGTTCGCGAATTCCAGGATGACGCCGTACGCCTGTTTCTTGCTCTCCATCGAGCGGTCGACCTGCGCGACCCGGCCCTTGAGCATGGTCCCGCGATACTCCGCGCTGGCTTCGTCTCCCACGGCGAGAAGACGCGCGACGGATTCGGTGACCAGTAGGCGCGCGCGAAGCGTCCGTGTGTCCGCGACGGTGAACAGGGGATCGCCGGCCTTTACGTTCTGCGATTCGGTGACGTTGATGCGGGTGATCACGCCGCTGATGGGTGCTTCCACGTTGACCGCCTCGCGCGTTGCTTTCCAGTTCGCCTCGGCGACCTGGAACTGCGTGCGCACGTTGTCGAGTTCCTGCTGCGAAATGCCGCCGCTCTTGTAAAGCGATTCCATCCGGCTCAGCGTAGTCCGCGCATGCTCGAACGTCACCCGGGCCTGGTTGTAGTTCGCCGCGGGATTATCGGCAGGAAAGCGCACGACGACGGCATCGCCGGCGACCCGGTCGCCGACCTTGTACTCGATGCGCGCGACGCGATCGGAAACCATCGCGCTCGCCGTCGATTCCTCTCCGCCGGAGAGCACGGCGTTCCAGCGCATGTCCGCGGCCTGCGCATGCTGACCGATGACCTCGACGCGTACGGGCACGCCGTTTTTCCTGTGGAGTTCCTCCATGCTGCTCGGTGATGAATTTCCTTTGTCGCAGCCGGTCTGGACCAGGACGACCGCGAGCAGCACGGGAAGCAGGGCGTAGTGTTTCATTGGGAAAGCCTCAAGAATATTTTTTGAACAGGAGTAAACATTCATGTATGTATGTAAAAAAGCGTAAGGAAAAGCGCATGGGCTGTCCGGATTGGATCAGGCTTTCAGCGCTTCGATTGCCAGCTTGATAACAGCGTCTCGATTCACTCCCGGCGTCAGTGCATTCCCGCTGCTCAGGAGACGGTATTCCATGAATACTCCGGTGGTCAGTGCCCCGAGAAACTGGAGGAGGTAGGGAGTCGGGAAATCGTCCCGGATACTGCCGTACTGTTTCCCCTCTTCGATGATGGCGGAAAAGACTTTCACATATCGCTCCGTCGTCTGTTTGAGATACGCGTGAAAGCGGTTATCCCGGTCATCGAGGATTGCGCGCTCGAATTCGAGCATCATGGCGTCGCGGAAAACGACATCGTTTTCATGATGCCGCATCAGGGAGTTCAGTGCGCCGCTGATCCGGTCCAGGGGATCGCCCGCCACGCCGAGCGCTTCATCGAGTACATGGAAAAAACTGTCGGTGCGGGTCTTGAGCAGTTCGATAATGATGTCGCCTTTCCCGTCGAAGTGCCAGTAGAGAGCACCACGGGAAACACCGGCTGCGCGGGCGATATCCTCGAGACGCGTCGCGGTCACGCCGTTCTCGCCAAACAGTTTCAGCGCGGCGGAAAGGAGGTTCGCCCGTGTTACTTCTGCTTCTTCTTTCGTTCGTCTCATTGTCGGCTGTTCATAAACAAACATGTATGTATGTAAACATAACACCATGAATCCCGCGACGCAAATCCCTGCGTGAAATATTTTCGAAATGGATCCATGGCGGGGCAGACCGGAGGCGGTCAGCGCCCGGGCAATCGGCTGGCCGCGACCATGCGGGAGATGGACTTCCTGACGCCGGGGGCGAGCGTGTCGAGGAACCACTCCTGGGTCAGTCCGGCAAGCTCATTCGCCAATTCGGGATATTTCTTCGCCATTTTCAGGATGAACTTGAAGGCGGTGAGTCGCACCGAGGGTGATTTGTGTATCGCCTCCCACAGCGAGAGGCAGACATCGAACAGGCGCGATTCCTCTGTCTCACGCAATTCCATTCGCAGGAGAATTTTCAGCAGCTCCCGCTGATGCCCGTCGGCGCGGTCGGGTAACGCGCGGATCATCTTCGGGATGTACCGGGTGATACGCGGGTCGCTTTCCTCCATGCAGTCGAAGAGCAGCCACGCCGCACGCCAGGAGTAGGGCTGATCATCCGCCACCGCCAGCGCGACCGCCTCATCGAAGTGCTCGGGATGGGAGGTAAGAAAGACGATCATCTCGTCCTTGTACGCGCTCGTCAACAGATGTTTCAGTTCCGTCATTACCATTCGTCATGCTGTTTCCATGGAAAACTATCGCCTTTGCCGCTTTCAGGCAAACCCCTTCCGCGCTTCAGAAACTGCGATCCATCCGCATCTCCACGCGCTCGCCGGAGAGGGACAGATCCCAGCGAGCGGAAGCCACACGTGACAGGAAGCGCATATCATGACTGACCAGGATGAGTCCGCAGGGACACTCGGCGAGCGTATGCTCCAGGTGCTCGATTGCCGGCAGATCCAGGTGGTTCGTGGGTTCGTCCATGACGATCAGGTAGGGACGGCGGATCACGCCCAGCGCAAGCAGCACCTTGCGGAGTTCGCCCGGACTCGCGTCGTCGTTTCGCAGCAGGCGCTTGGGATCGGAGCCCAGCGCGCTGACCACGGAAAAGACTCTGCCGAGGTCCTCGCGCGGGAGCCGCCGCACATCGCCCATGATGCGCCGGGTCTGCGTCAGGTCGATTTCCTGCGGCAGATATACGAGCCGTTCCTCCTCGATGTCAAGGAGCTGAAGGACGTGACGGATGAAGGTGCTTTTTCCCAGGCCGTTCGCTCCCGTCACCGCGATTCGGTCGTCGCGGAGCATCGTGATCGGGGGAACATGCAGCGTCCGCGTGTCATCGAGGGGCAGGACCTCGTCCCGCAGCGTGAAAAGCACGCGTCGCGGCGAGGATGATCCCTCCAGCCAGAACTGCGTTTTCATCTGCGGGTCGACGTGAAATGCTGCGAGATCGTTTTCGAGCTGTGCGATGCGGCCGTCGAGCTGTCGGGCCACGCGGCCGGCTTGCCCGTCTTTGCCGGATACGCGCGCCAGGTCGAGTTTCGCCCGGCCGTCGCTGTCGCCACGCGCCAGTCCGCGTTTCGATCTTCGCCGGTCTGCCTGCGCCGCCTTCGAATGGCGCTGCTTCGATTCGCTGCGGAGCCGATCAAGTTCCTGCTGCATGAGCTGGCGCTGACCGCGTCTGCCGGCCGCTTCGCGCTCCGCGTCGGATATCGCCTGCATGTAATTTCCCGGACGCATCACGGCATTCGGCGGCCGGATGATGAGGCACTGCCTGCAAAGAAGATCCAGCAGTTCCCGGTCGTGGCTGACGACAAGTCCGATGCCGCGGAACGAGCGCAGCGCATCGATCAGCAGGCTGCGTGCGCCGCCGTCGATGTGATTCGTCGGTTCATCGAGCAGAAGGACCTCCGGCTGCTGCCAGAGGGCGACGCCGATCTGTGCGCGCTTGCGCTCGCCATGACTGAGCGTCGTCCATCGCTCCGTCCAGTCGTCGCCGAGACAGAGCTTCCCTCGAAGCGCACACGCCTCCGCATCCGTCTCTTTCAGGAACTCCCGCAGCAGCTCCGGCGGATCATCGGTCCGCTGCGCACAAAGTACGACGTCCGCAGGACGCTGCACGCTGCCGTCCTGCGGGTCCAGCCGGCCGGCGGCGATGTGCAGCAGCGTCGTCTTTCCCGTGCCGTTCGCGCCGACCACGCCGGTCCAGCCCGTGTCGAAGTGGGCGATGAGTTCCTCGAACAGCGGTACGGCCGCCCCATCATGTGTAAAGGTGATATGGTTGAATGAAAGTCCCATCGGGCGATTCCTGCGCTGACGTAGTCTGTTCTGTCGTTACTGTTCCTGCCGGAGAGCTTCACCGGTCCCTACCGTGGGAACGGGAACCTCTCCGAGTCAATTCATTTCCCGGCGATGACGCCCAGTGTCGGACTGTCTTCTTGAAGCGGCGCGCCGGCCAGCGAACCCGCGAGGGTGTCGACACTGAATCCCGCATCCAGGAGTTCCTCGGAAAGCCGTGCCGCCGTGAAATACTGCAGCCAGTTGAAGATCTGCCAGTGCCCGGTCGTTTCGACGATCAGGTAGCGGTCGAGGGCAACGGCCTCATCGGGATAGAGCAGCGTCCGCTGCAGGCCGACATAATCACCAGGTGCCCAGAACCCGTTCATCAGTCGCTGCTCGACGAACGTCACTTCCTTTCTTTCGCGGAAGCTCGGCATGCCCAGGACATCGAGCACCAGCTTCCCTCCGGGCGCGAGCATCGTGTGGATTCTCGCGAGCAGGCGGCGCCGCTGCTGCGGGGAAAGGGCCCCGTAATCGTAGTATATGAGCGTGACGAGATCGAAGCCCTCTGACAGCGGGTCGGTAAGGTAGTCCGCATGCAGCCAGCGGACGGCAGAACCGATGCGTTCCGCTTCCGTCGCTGCATGCGCGAGGGAATGATCCGATATGTCGATCCCGGTGACGGAAGCCCCCCGTTCGGCGAAGCGCACGGCATAGAGTCCCGGACCGCAGCCGAGGTCACAGACCGATCTGCCTTCGAGCGGAATCATCCCGTCTATCCAGGACACGATCGACTCAATATCAATGATCGGTCGCGACGCGAGCGCGGTGCCCTGGTCCAGATGGCAGGCCAGCATCTGCTGCGCAAGGTGGGGCCGGGTCCATAACTCCGTGGCCGTGCAGCAAGAAAAAGGGGTGGGGCGTTGGGTGAAATCGTGCAGAAGTGTATGCATGACAATCTCTCGTAATCGTTTCGAATGAAGGGAAGGAAGCCGCATGCTTTCCGCGTTCGCATCGTCATTGATTCGTCGCGAGCGGGAAGTGCGTCGTCACCGCGAAGGAGCGGTGGTTCATGCGAATATGGGAGAGATTGTTAATTCATGGCGCACCCAATGTACGACGGCGCACGCCCAATTCAAAGCCGCTGTGCTCTGCGCCTCCATGAGCCGTCCACGGACAAGCGGCACGCGAATGCGGCCCGATCACCCGGCTTTCCGAGCAGAGATCAGGGTATCGGGGGCGTTGTGGATCGCATACGCATAACTACGTATGTACACCGGAGGCGAAATTCCGTAAGCTGAAACAGTCAATACTCATTCGATCGCTAATCGAGAGGTCCAGATCCGTCTCATACGATGCTGGCCGCACTGTTTTCATCGTCGCCGAGTGCATCCCGCCTCGTGACGAAGGTGCAGTCTGTCGGAGCGGTGTCCGTGCTCCCGTAGATCGTGTTTCTCACATGAAAGGAGAATGATCATGCGTAAAGGAATGACATACATTGCGGTGCTCGCCGTCTGCGTTTCCCTCTCGGCCTGCAGCGATCAGCCGGCCGGACCGGAAACGGAAGCAGGCGCACCTCCCGCATCCGCAGCTGCGCGGCAGATGGCGTTTATCGTGCATCTGAGCGGCTCAAACAGCAGTGCGCAGGGGCAGGCGATTTTCAACGTGAACCCGAACGGGCAGTCGATCGGCTACCGCCTCATCGCAACCGGCATTGACAATGTGACACAGGCGCACATACACCTCGCGCCACCGGGAGCGAATGGTCCTGTGGTTGTGTGGCTCTATCCCTCGGCGCCGCCTGCGGCCGGTCCCAGCGGTCCCATCAATGGGATTTTCGCGTCAGGCACCATCACCGCTGCGAATCTCGTCGGCCAGCTGGCGGGTCAGCCGCTGTCCGTTCTTCTGTCGAGCATGCAGAACGGGCAGGCGTATGTGAACGTCCATACCACCGATTTCCCTGCAGGCGAGATCCGCGGACAGTTCTGATTTCGCAGTTCGGGAGGGAATTTATCTTCCCGCGGAGTGTCTTGGTGGAGTAGGCCGGACGGCGATATATTGCCGTCAGCAATTCATACCGACCATTGACACGACAGATGTGGAGGGAGGGCATGGAGAGCAGTCATCGTACTGCGGCATGTATCAGAGCACTTGCGGTTATCTGCCTGATGGTCGCGGCCATCGGCAGTGGTACGGAGCCCCTTCGTGCGCAGTCGCGCACGACGAGCCTTCCCGTGCTGCCCGCTCCTGTTGCGGTGACCATGCAGGCAGGGGAGTGTGTCATTTTCCGCGGTACCCCCGTTTTCGCAGACCCGCTGTTTCAGCATGCCGCGCAATCACTGGCTGAACTGATTTCCAGCGCTGCACCGACCCCTTTCGAACATCGCGTGGTCCCCTCCATCCGATTCGTGCTCGCACCCCCCGGAATCACCGGCGAAGCGTACCATCTCCGTATCTCCGCGGAAGGCATCGTGATCCGCGCCGGTACGGATGCGGGCGCCTATTACGCAGTACAGACGCTGCGGCAGCTGCTCCCTTCGTGTATCGAGGGAGGAAGCAGGTTCCGCGCATGGCGCATCCCCTGCATGACCATTTCGGATTGTCCTCGATTTTCCTGGCGCGGCGTATCATTGGACTGCAGTCGGCATTTTCTCCCTGTCCCCGAGATCAAACAGATAATCGATCGCATGGCGGCCTTGAAAATGAATCGGCTGCACTGGCACCTGACCGACGACCAGGGCTGGCGTCTCGAAATTCGCGCCTATCCTGAACTGACGCGAGTTGGCGCCTGGAGAGGAGAGGGAAGTACCCGTTACGGTGGGTATTACAGTCAGCAGGACGTGCGTGACCTTGTCGCGTACGCCATGGCGCGGCATGTGGTGATCGTACCGGAACTCGACATGCCCGGGCATGCCACCGCGGCGCTCGCCTCGTATCCCTGGCTCGGGTGCCGCGCGGAAACGGAAGCGGTAGCCGAGACATGGGGAATCTTCGAAACGGTGCTGTGTCCGGGACGTGAAACGACCTATGAATTCATCGAAACCGTGCTGCGGGAGGTTGTCGACCTGTTTCCTTCTCCATGGATCCATGTCGGGGGTGATGAATGCCGCCGGGAGCGCTGGTGGTCCTGCGATTCGTGCCATGCAAGCCAGCGCAGGAACCGACTTCTTGACGTGAACTACATGCAGTCGTATTTCACCGGACGCGTTGAATCGATGCTCGCCCGACTGGGCCGGACGCCGATCGGTTGGAACGAAATCGCGGAAGGTGCTTCGAAGAGCACAATCGTGCAGGCGTGGTATCATGTGGAGGTCGGAATCGAAATGAGCCAACAGGGATTTCAGGTCATCTGTTCGCCGATCGAACCGTATTACCTCAATTACCATCATGACTACAACACCCTGGAAAAAGTGTATTCCTTCGATCCGATCATCGGTCACCCCTGGCCTGACGGGGGAAAGTCGGTGCTGGGTATCGAATGCTGCCTCTGGACTGAGTCCCTTCCGACACCGGTGGAGGTCAACCGCATGCTGTTTCCCCGGATCGCTGCCGTCGCCGAAGCGGCGTGGTCTGAAGCGCAGAGAAAGGACTGGGACTCATTCCGGCTGCGGCTGGGCGTACTCGGCGGACGATGGCGACAGCAGGGGCAGGACTTCCTTCCTCTCGATGAAGTGCTGTGGGACAACGGAGAACCACTGACGATGAAATCCGTCGATAGGCCGATGCTCGATGACGGCGTACCGTTTCAGGATGCGACGCGCTTCGTGCTGAGCGGACTTTCCGAGGGGCGTCCAGCGGTGGCAAATCCGAACGCGAGCGCCTTCCCGGTGTCGTCCATGCCGCCCGTCGTGGCCCGCTTCGACAGTACGGAGGTGGCCATCGATTATGCATATACCCATCCTGAACTCATCGACGGCTATACGGTCCGGGGTATGCATAAGAAAATGAACCCCTGGGCGGAGCTGATCGATTCGCTCAGCCTCGACGGACTGTGTCATCTCTCCCGTGCGGAAAAGGGGCGGACATCGCCGCGGATGGAGTTATTCCCGAATCCGCTGTCTCCGACCGGACAGACAGCAGAGTTTCGGGTCCGACTGACGATTGACGAACTCGGTCCGGTGGAAGTCTCCGTGTACGATCTGCGGGGAGAGCGCGTCCGCAGCATCCTGGTGCAGGCACTGCCGTTCGGCACGTGGACCATCCCCGTGACGATCGAGAATTTCGCAGCAGGTTCGTATATGGTGGTCACGCGAGCGGCTGCCCACACGGGCGCGACGATGCTGCATGTCCTCCCGTCACAGTGACGGGAATTGTGGTACCAGGATATTTGCCCTGTTAAATCGCCCGTCTCCCATTGTACCTGGCGGGAAAAACCCGGAGTTTGGACGGAATGAAATTCATTGCCAGACACTGGGAATGAAATTTGTGCAAATAGGAAGCACCACGCACGGAGGGAAATCATGAACACACCGCATTCCCTGAGATCGTCATTCGTGTACGCAGGCGTCGTCTTCGCCGTACTCGCCGAGTGTGCGATGTCCCAGACATACGACGCCACTCGGGCGACGATGTCGCAGCAAGCCGATTACGTCATCATCGCACCTTCGCGGTACGTTCAGACGATGCAGCCGCTGGCAGCTTTCCGCCAGGCGACGAACGGCTTCACGGTTTCGATCACTTCGGTCGAGGACATCTACGATTCCTTCGGGCACGACATTGCTCCGGACAGTGCGATCCGGAGTTTCATCACGTTCACTCTGACGGGCGGTTGGACCGAGCCCAGGCCGAAGTACTTTCTCCTTGCCGGCAATACCGATGCCGTACCGACGCACCGGGAAGCGGGGGTATTCTCCTTTGAGGATTCCGTCAGCATCGATCAATGGTTCGTTGAAGGCCCGGCGGACACGACATTTCCGCGACCCGCGGCAGCGATAGGGCGATTCCCGGCTCGCGACTCCCTCGGACTGGCGAACATGGTATCAAAGACCATCGCGTATGAAAACGCCGCAGCTTCGCCCTGGTTCGGACGTACGCTGATTGCTGCGGATTACGCCGAGGATTTCGGCAGCATGTTCGAACTCGAGGGATGGGCGCTGCAGAAGATCCTTTCCAGCGTTTGGAGCGATTCGACCACCGTACATGTGCGGGAATCGTCGACACAGTACGGAGGCACGCAGCGATTTCGGGAACTCTGGGACGAGGGAGCGGCGATCGTGAGTCTTCTGGGTTTGGCCGACTGGATGCACTTCTCCAGAAGTTTTTATTTCTCCACCTGGGACGTGGATTCACTCACGGACAACACACCTCTCGCATTCTGTACTCTGGATGCGGATCAACGCTTCGACCGTACCGCCACACCGGCGATCGCGGTGGCCCTCCTGGAAGCGCCCACAAAAGGCGCGGTAGCGACATTGGCGCCTACCGGTCTCATGTTTGCCTCCGAAAAATCGCGTTTTCTTCGGATGTTTTTTGAAGGATTGGCGGACAATCCCAGGCAGCCGATCGGAATGGGAATCATGGCGGTCAAACGTACGCCTCTCGGTGCCCTTCCCGGGATCCGCAGGGAAACGCTGCTCGGCGATCCGGCGGTCGTCATCAAGAGTCCGCGCATTGCGGGAATCGGATCTCCCCCGCCGACGCTGCCGGACCACGTGGTCCTCCAGCAAAATTATCCCAATCCGTTCAATCCGTCCACGACGATTGCGCTTTCCTTACCCCGGCGCTCGGCGATATCGCTGGCGATTCTCGATGTATTCGGACGGGAGATGGAAGTCCTGTATGACGGTGAACTCCCCGCGGGCGAATACCATTGGAGGTGGAATGGCGGAAACGCGACGAGCGGAGTATTCTACTACCGCGTTCGATGCGGCGACTATGCCGAAACCCGGCGCATGCTGTTGCTCAAGTGATCTGCCAGGCCCGGTACGTACGCGGCGGAGCGTATGCCTCCGCGATTGCTCGCTCGGCAAGCGGTCGCAAGGAATAGCAGAACCGGCCGTGTCACCGTGACGGGAATCTCAATGGAAACTGTACACGGCCATGACCACGATGGAGATCGTGATGAGCAGGGTGATCTTTCCGAGCAGGGCGAGCTTCTCGAAATCCGGAGGGGTGCTGCTCTGTTTCGCCTTCCTGACCTTCACCGTCAGGATGCTTACGAGCGTTACCAGGCATATCACCAGCGCCAGCTTGATCATCAGGAACGGCATCGCTGTGAGCGTGGCCCAGTAGGGCGTTATGAGATAGAATCCCGAAATGATCAGCAGCCCGAGGCCGATATGTCCCATTCGAATGAGGACGGCGGACTGCATGCGGAACTTCGCAGCCTCCGCCGTTTCCATCTTTGCGGCAGCAAGCCCCACGAAAAGATTGGCGAAACCTGTCCCCAGTCCCATGGCCAGGCCGAGGAAGTGCACGATCAGCATGATTTCACGCATGGATGATGCTCCTGTGATATATGAATACTCCGTACTGTGTCGCCGACAGCCGGGCATCGTGTTTAAGAAATACGTCGTGAATGATGGCGGAAGATAACCAGTCCGATTGAGGAATTCAATCGCCTCGGACGCGGAAGGCAGCCCGCAGGCATCGGGTGCCGCCGACTTGACGAAACCTGCGTATCTGTCTATCTTCGGGTGGTAATATCGTATATGCCTCTGTTCTGCGTCCGGGGAGTAGTAAATGCGATTCTCGAAATTCCTGGTTCTGTTCGCTTTGGTGACAGCCGGCTGCCAGTCGGAGGCCCCGCTGCTTCGAAGCGTCGTCCGTGACAACGTTGACCTGTCCTTCGATAAACTCGACGGACCGCAGGGTGGGACTATCATTTCACTCGCAGCTACGAAGGAAGGGGTGCTGTTCGCGAGTGTGGAATATCATGGGGTATATCGCTCGACCGATGGCGGCGATTCATGGTCAGCCGCCGGTTTTCAGATGCAGAATGTATGGCCGCTGTATACAACGCCGGGTGGTGGAGTCCTCGCAATGACCGATGCCGGTTTACTTGGCGAAAATACCGTCTATCGATCCGATAATGCGGGAGGAACGTGGGTGCGGATCCCGGATAGTCTGACCTCGTACTTCGCGACCACCGTGATCCGCGTCTCGGGTGAGACAATGTACACGGAGGGAAAAGGAGGTCTGCACCTTTCAACGGATGACGGTTATACCTGGGAAACCTTGATGGATGGTCCGTCGGAGAATGCATTTGGCGGCCAATATCATCTCGAGATTCTCCCGGACAGTGTGATGTTCCGTATGCACTATCACGGATTGTATCAGAGCAAGGATGGCGGCCGATCGTGGGAGCAGCGACTTACCGGCTACGATTGCTTCTCGCAGCTGGAGAAGGATTCATTCGGAGGCGTCCTCGTGGGCGCTCGGGATACTTCGATCCACTCAGGAATGAATGGACCTCGAAGATTGCTGCGTGTATCAGTCGATGGGATGGTAACCGAGATTCTCTCCGACAGGATGTGGAGAGGGGAACACCGTTCAATCCTGCTTCAAAACGGTACCATGGTCGGCGGGTCGGGTGATATGTCTCAAGGGGTGTACCGCTCCGAAGATGGCGGTCGCTCATGGCAGAGCACCGAACTTCGGAGAGGAGTGATCACCGGCTTCGTACAGACATCCGACGGGACAGTGTTTGCTGCGGCGTATGGCGGGATATTTCGTTCGCATGACGACGGTCGATCATGGGAAGAATGCTGTACCGGGCTTCCTTCGCTGCCCGTTCTCCACCTCTTCAAGAGTACACAGGAAAGAATCTTTGCCGGAACCAGGAACGGTGGCCTGTACTCCGCGAAGGATCCCTCCGATCGATGGGGTGCCCCGCAGTATGGAATGTGCTCGGTTTATCGAGGTTTCGCATCTGGATCGAAGATCTTGATCGGAACACAGCCGGTCTTCGCGGAAAACGTGTACGACGAAATTCGTGGAAGAGCGTTTCTTGATTTTGTTGGTGATCAGTTGAGCCTGGTTGTTTCCGATGGAGCCGGCCATAACTGGGAGGAGATCACCCCGGGAAACAGGGGTCCCTGGAGGATCGCTGCAGGCAGAGGAGAGGCCGTCTGCTCCAACGCTGCGGATCTCAACATGAGCACCGATGGCGGCGAGTCATGGCAGCTGGAGCCCATGCTCAGCAACGCGAGTGGCTTCTGTATCGGGACCCGCGGATTGTTCGTGGTTCAAAGCGATACCCTGCACTTCAGAAAACAGGGAGGGGAGACCTGGAGGATATTACTGACCGCACCTCGGATGTGGCAGGTTGAGAATACCGACAGCGTCCTCGTCGTCTTTGCGCGGGATGAACTTTTCCGCAGCACGGATCTTGGAGAGACCTGGGAGAGTGTTTCCATCGACAAAGGGTGGTACGCGATGCATGAACTCTCCGAAGTTTTACCGAACATGCTTTCGATCACAGGCTGGCGCGATCGCTGTCTGGTCAGCAGTGATACAGGCCGCTCATGGACACAGTTCGTCCCGGGTTCATCCCCTCGCGCTCATGTATTGTCCGTGCTGCTCGACCGGGACAACCACCTTTTGCTCGGGACGCGTGAAGGCCTGTATCGCAGCCGAAGTCCGCTGAATGCGATGCCATCCCCGATTGAGTTCGCGCTTGGGACGCCATACCAGGATTCCACGGATACCGATGTTCTGAACATCCCCTATTCGCTTCAGCGCAGCAGCTATGTACGGCTGACCGTGCAGGATGAAACCGGGATGGACATCAGGACCTGTGTCGAGGAGCACCGTGACGTCGGAGGGCATCTCGTGCGTCTGAATAATCTTCCCGCGCCGGGCGACTACACCCTGCTGCTGAATGTTGACGGACGCGTACAGCGCAGACCGCTCCTGTGGCGGCTGCCTACCGCACAATGAAGAGACGCACGGACTCCAGGCCTGCGCCCGATGCGTGGAGGAAATAAAGTCCGGAGGGAAACGGATGAAGATCGACGGCGAATCGAGAGCCGCCGGTGGTGCTGCCGGTCCAGACAATCCGCCCCAGCGCGTCGACGATGCGCAGCGAGATATTTTCGTCGCTTCCGCGGATCGAGAAGGTCGTGCGGCCTGAAGCGGGATGCGGCCACGGGCCTTCGATCTCAAATGTCGGACGCAGCCCGGGTAATGGTATCACGAGGACCCGGTCGATGGCGAAGCAGCGATAATAGACATGCCAGTCCCTGTCGCGATTATCGAGCCAGGCAACGGATACGCTGTCGCCATGCACGAACAGCCGGGCCCCGTACTGATTGCGGGTAGTAACGCTGTTCAACCGTTTGGGTGGACCGAGCAGCGTCCAGTCGCTCCCGAAGAGTGCGATGTACACATCCGCGGAATCGTCACTTCCCACGGCACTCCATGCGAGAAGAACCCTCCCGTCCGGCAGGCGCTGTCCCGTCAGATCCAGCATGGCGTAAGACGAATCATAATTCGCCATGACCGACTCGCCGAGAGACCCAAGCCCGTTATATGATCGGACATCGATGGGCAGGACGAGGGAGTCGAGGATCATGCCGTCATCGCGGATCCGTTCGACCAGGACTCCCCGGGGCGCGTATCGCTGAAGGAGATCGACTCCGTCCGCGGATGGAATGGGAAATGTCGAGAGGTCTGTCCCTCGAGCAGGCAGGGTATCGATGACGTCCTCGGAGAGGATCGCGCCGCCCGGACTCAGCCTGCTGATAAGTCGCACGCATGTCGTATCGTCACGATCAGACGGATCCACCGGCCTTCGAAGAAAACGCCAGCGCTGTCCATTCCAATCGTCCGAGAGACGGTGAAACGGCATGGGAAAGGGCGTGCTCTTACCGAGAGGCGGATTTGGTGCAGTGTAAGCTATTTCGTCGATAACCCATGTATACGAATGCGTATATGGATTCCACCGATCCATTCCGAGCTTGCATTGACCTGATGAACCGGCATAGTCCGAATTTCTGAACGCCAGGACGTTCCAGGACAGATGAACACCGAATTCGGATGAGAATAAGCCGGGATACACGCAGTATTCGCTACTACCGTCCTGCGCCTCCGGCATGAATCCGGCCTGGTACGTTTTGATGAGAACCGGTGAGGAATCCAGCACCGCCGATACGTCGACGTGCTTCAGTCTGAAGCTCGTTTCGGATTGGTTGTACCCGGGGAGTCTGACCCATGAGCTGCTCAGGACTGCATATGAACTGTCATCCAGCGCAATCGCCGCCCTGGTAAAATCAAACGATGATGTGTTCGCCCCTGTTGGACGTCCGTTGCTCCCGATCTGCTGTGCCGAGGAATACCAGAAGACCAGTCCGCTGCCATCGCGCCGGAGCGCAAGGGCCGGGGCGGATCCCGCACTGCATCGCACTTCGCTCAGACGATATTCATCCGAGGGCTGAAATGCGGGCTGTGCGAATATCATGGGCGATGCAAGCAATACGAAAAATACCGTCCCGAAATACCTCATTCTTATCCTCTATTGTCCGAACGAACCGATCCGTGGATTGCCGCAGACTCGCACCCGGGAAGATAGTTCTCGCGGCGCATTTCTCCCATCATTCAGAACGATAAGAGGACTGCACATTCCTGACACATCATTCGGGCAATAATTCCCAGCGATACGGCACGGCCTTTATCTGTATCTTGCGGAACAGTATTCCCGGAGGAAGTATCATGCTCGACCAGCTTCTGAAACCGGAAATCAGGGAACTGATTTTCTCGGAAAAATATGATGAGCTGCAGGAGGCGCTCGAGGTTTTCGAGCCCGCGGAAGTCGCGGCGCTGATCGAGGATCTCGCCGAGGAGGAAGCCGCGACGGTGTTTGCCGCACTGTCTCCGACGCTCGGGCCGCAGGTATTCGAGCACCTGCCGCACAAGGACCAATCCGCTCTGGTGGAAGAACTGGCGGACGACACCGAACTCCTGTCAGGTCTTCTCAACGATATTTCTCCCGATGATCGCACCGCCTTTCTCGAGGAACTTCCGCCTTCCGCCGTGCAGCAGCTCCTCGGATTTCTCGATCCGGAGGAACGGGAGATCGCCGAACGTCTGCTCGGTTACGCGGAAGACAGCATCGGCCGCCTCGTCACTACGGACTATATCGCACTGCAGCCGGAATGGACGGTGGAGGAGGCTTTTCGCCAGATTCGCCGCTTCGGCAGGGACAGCGAAACGATCAACGTGATCTATGTCGTCGACGAATACGGCCGGCTGATAGATGATATCAGAATCAGGGACCTGATTCTTGCGGAACCTGAGCAGACCGTGCGGTCCCTGATGGACAATCGCTTCATCGCCCTTCGCGTTACCGACGATCAGGAGGAGGCGGTCAATTCCTTCCGTCGCTACGACCGTGCGGTCCTGCCGGTGGTGGACGCCGCAGGCACGCTCGTCGGTATCGTCACGCATGATGACATGCTCGACGTGGCGGATGAGGAAGCCACCGAGGATATCCAGAAACTCGGCGGCAGCGAGGCCCTCGATGAACCGTACATGTCCACGCCGCTGTTCACCCTCGTCAAAAAACGGGCGCGCTGGCTGGTGGTGCTTTTCCTGGGCGAGATGCTGACGGCAACGGCCATGGGATATTTCGAGACGGAAATCGCCCGCGCAGTGGTGCTGGCGATGTTCGTGCCGCTGATCATTTCCTCCGGCGGAAATTCGGGCAGTCAGGCCGCGAGCCTGATCATACGCGCACTCGCCATCGGGGAGGTCGGACTCCGCGACTGGTGGCGCGTAATGCGCAGGGAACTGCTTTCGGGTCTCTGGCTCGGCGTGATACTCGGCGCGGTAGGATTCCTCCGTATCACCATATGGGCGGCGGCTTTCGGGATGTACGGGCCGCACTGGCTGCTGGTGGCGTTCGTCGTGTCCCTGTCCCTGGTCGGGGTGGTGCTCTGGGGAGGGCTCTCCGGATCGATGCTGCCGCTGCTGCTCAAGCGGATCGGCGCGGATCCTGCGGTTTCCTCCGCGCCGTTCGTTGCCACCCTGGTTGATGTGACCGGGCTCATCATTTATTTCACGATGGCATCGGCGGTGCTGTCGGGAACGCTGCTCTGACCGCACGGGAGCTGAAGGTTGCGATACAACGATCTCATGATTCACACCGACCGAAGGGGATTTCTCGACCTTTGAATTGATGAGTTGACTGCGAGACCCCGTCAGAGTATCTTCGGATGTGAAAACCGTGTTCTGTTTCGCATTGGGGGATACATGCGCGTTATCCGGATCCTCGTTCTGTTCCTCACCATCTCGTCGATCGCCCGGGCACAGGGCGAATTTTCCAAGGAGCAGACTCCTCCCAACTGGCCGCTGACGTTTGAAAAGATCGCGAGCCCGTTCGGGGAGAGAATCCTCTCTGTCGCATGCACCAGCGATGGGGTGATTTTCGCAGGGACCGAAGGGAACGGCATTCTGCGGTCCACGGACGGGGGTGAGAGCTGGCAGAGTACCTCGCTTCGAAAGGGGAACATCTGGCCGATTCACGTTGCACCGGGGGGCACCATCATTGCATTCCGAACCGAAGGGTGGATGTCCCGGAGGGCAGTGCTGCGTTCGTCTGACGGCGGAGCCAGTTGGAACGAGCTTCCGGCTGGCGATGCGGGGCATTTCGGAATGGCGATCCTCAAATCATACGGCTCAAAAATGTACAGCGAGGGCGGCGGGGGGCTGCATATGTCGACGGACGACGGTCTCTCATGGGCGACGCTGATATCCGAAGCGCCGATGGCCCCGTGCTGCTCGGACTACAGGCTCGAGGTACTGTCTGACAGCGTGCTCTTCGCGCTGTCTTACAGGGGACTTTTTCGAAGCGGTGATGGCGGGCTGTCCTGGGGTCGTATCCCGACGCGGCACCGTTACTATTCGCAATTGCTTCGCGATCCCGCGGGCGGGGTGCTGGTTGCGGCGGTGGACAGCTCCAGTGTAAACGCACCGGACGAACTCATCCGCGTGTCCTATGATGGATCTGTCGTGCAGACGATCGGATCGGGACCGTTCTATGGCAGCATACCGGTCGGTATTCTGCTCGACAACGGCGACCTTCTCGCGGCCGCCGTCGAAAGAAACGAGACCATCATGCGTTCGGCAGACAGCGGCAGAACATGGGTGAGCTCCTCGGGTATCCGCGCCGCGGTGAGCGATTTCTGCCAGTGCCCGGACGGCACCGTGCTCGCAGCCACGCATGGCGGATTGTATCGCTCAGATGATCGTGGGCGTACCTGGGAGGACTGTGCCGCCGGAAGCACACGCCGGCGGGTGACGCATTTATTCAATGACGGGCACAACACGATATACGCCGGTACGGGAGATGCCGGACTGTTCCTTTCCAGAGATGAATGCAGGACATGGACACACGCCGGGACGGGGTATTGCGGTATCGTCGACGGTTTTTCCGTTGCAGAAGGTCACGCCCTTATCGCAGTCGAGCACACGCAGCCCTATCTCGTTTACAGCGTGTATGGAGTGGAGTTCATCGATTGGTGGGGTTGGGCATACACGCTGGATCTTTCCTGGAATGGCACTCAGACGTGGCGGCAGCTCGATTTTTACGCCAACAGCGTTGCGCGTGGCAGGGACTCGTTGGTGCTGACCGATGACAGGGCGCAGAACATTTCCACGGACGGCGGCGATTCATGGACGTCAGAGTCCATGCTTGCGGGTGTGAAAGATATCCAGGCCATGCAGGGAGGGATATTCGTTCTGAGGAACGACACGCTTCTTTTCAGGAAGGACGGGCAGACAGAATGGGAATTTGTCACCGCCGCGGTAAACGGGCGGGCGATCGGCGGGAACGATTTCCATCTACTGCTGCTCGAGGTGGGACGGCTCCGACACAGCTCCGACCATGGAGAGACATGGACCAGCCTCCCCGTCGACGACATTTTCTTCCACCATTCTCCCAGGATCGTGTGGTTGGACAACGCACATTCTTTCGCCGTGACCGGTATCGGAGACGTGATGCTGCTCTCCAGCGACATGGGAACGTCCTGGAAACGCATCGTTCCCGAGGCGGACACGCGGAGGTTCATTTACTGCGCGTACACGGATTCCGAAGGACGCCTTCTCCTCGGTACCGACGACGGTCTGTACCGCAGCACCATGGGACTGCGCGGCAGTACGGTGCCGAACACCTTCCACCTCGGCGTGCCCTATCCCAATCCCGCGACCTCTCCGGTGATGATTCCCTACACACTGGAAGAACCCGGTTACGTCCGGCTGACCATCCATGACATCAGTGGCCGGGAGCGGGGTGTGCTGCATGAAGGCGTTCACGGTACGGGAACATTCTACCAGGGTCTGCACCACACGCATTCGTATCTCTACGGAGGCGCCGGGCTGTATTTCATCAATCTCAGCGTCAACGGCCAGATGCAGTCACAGCCGCTGGTGTTTCCGGAATGAGAAGGGCCGGCAGGAACCGCGCGATATTCGTTCTGCCGGACAGCGAAAGCGGAGCGTCCTTTCATGTCGGGAAGCATGATCGCTCAACCGTAACGGAATTCATGGGATTGTGTCTCGGGATCGGGTG
>QKAF01000058.1 GCA_003246455.1 Bacteroidota bacterium | reverse complement strand
CGACAAGTGAGTTTCGGCCTTTCGAGCTTCAAGCTCTGAAGGGCAAGTTAGAGGGCGAACCTTTCAGCCGGCTGAATTCTCCATTACAGACCCCTTAATTCTGTATTACACGCCTGTAAGGCGGCGCAGATGGCGTATGAAATGTGACGTAAGTAACTGTTTTGCAAGAATTTAACGGAAATATAGCAGGCGGGATCGGGCGGGAGGGCGCAGAGATCTTCCCTGAAATTCGGGAGAAAAAACGCAGCAGAATCGCTGAAATCCGGATACCGATGCTTCGGCGCCGCAATTATTCCCGTCGAAATACCCACCATTTCATCGATGCCTCACATGGCAAGAAGGCATTCTCCCCGCGAGGAGAAGGCCGGGGAGCGGGAGTCTGAGGGGATGGCGGACACCGAGGGGCGCGCACGGTGTTTGTCGGAAGAGGCGGGTTCCCTATTTTATGCGGACATGCAAACCCGATTTTTCATATCGATTCTCGCACTCTGCGCACTCGTCATGCCGGCGGCGGCACAGATCCCCGACGCCCCGGGCTGGGCGCGCGGAATGGTCTGGTACCTGGTCATGCCCGACCGCTTCAGCAACGGCGATTCGCTCAACGATCCGGAAGCGGCCTACGTGTTTGACGAGGAAAACGTGCCGTGGCGCGTTTCGTCATGGACCGCGAACTGGTATCAGCGGACTCTGGAAGAACGGATGCTGCATGACACGTTCTATCCCGCGGCGCTGCTCCGGCAGTATGGCGGAGATATCGACGGCATTCTCTCGCGGCTCGATTACCTGCAGGATCTGGGCGTTCAGGGCCTCATTCTCACCCCGATGTTCGAGGCGCGCTCCTCGCACAAGTTCGACGTCAGTTCCTTCCATCATATCGATCGCTGTTTCGGGCCGCTGTCGCCGGTCGACACGACGTTCCTCAGCAGGGAAGCGCCCGGCGATCCGCTGACCTGGTACATGACATCGGCGGACCGGCGGTTCGTGGATCTCATCGCCGAAGCGCATCGGCGGGGAATGCGAGTGCTGATGATGGCGCAGTTCGCCCACGTCGGGGCGCATTTCTGGGCGTTCCAGGATCTTCTGAAGAAGCAGGAGCAGTCGCCCTTCGCCGGCTGGTTCACCGTTCAGCAGTGGGACCGCCCCGAGACCCCCTACGATTCCGAATTCCGTTATGAAAAAATGTGGGGTATCGACGCCTTTCCGAAACTGCGGCAGGATACGCTCGGACTCGTCGCCGGACCGATGAATTACGTCCTCGCCGCGACGAAGCGCTGGATGGATCCCGACGGAGACGGGAATCCGTCCGATGGGATCGACGGCTGGTGTGTCGACCTGACGCATGAGCTTCCGGAGGAATTCTGGAGGCGCTGGGTCGCCGCCTGCCGCGCCGTGAATCCCTCGGCACTTCTGGTGAATCTCGGCGCGGGATGGGGCAGGACCGCCGCACCGTTCGATATCGATCAGCCGCGGCAGTTCGGCCGGGCGGTAAGCGATTTCCTTCTGAGCCGCCTCAGCACGAGCACGGTGTTCGACGGGCGATTGATGCATCAGCGCAGCCGGACGACGCTGCAGGGCAGCGACGTGCTCTGGAACATGATCGACAGCCACGAAACAGACCGCATCGCCTCGATGTGCGTCAACGACACGCTGTCCTACGACCACGCCAACACCCTCCGCGTCAATCACGACTACCAGGTGCATCCCCCTGACGGCGCGGAGCGCGATCTTCAGCGCATGCTCATCCTTCTGCAGTTTACGCTGCCGGGGTCGCCGGTCATCTATTACGGCGACGAAGCCGGCATGTGGGGAGGCGACGACCCGGACAACCGCAAGCCCATGCTCTGGCCGGAGATGGATTTCGTGCACGAAGTCGCGTTCGAGGTCAACGGCGATCCCACCGGATATCCGAACCGTATCGACAGCAGTCTCCATGACTATTATAAGGAACTGATTCATCTGCGGGAGACGTGGACCGCGCTCCGCAGCGGCGCGACGCAGACCCTGCTGCTCGACGATTATTCCTCGCTGTACGCCTTCGTCCGTTCCGCGGGCGCCGAAAAGGTGTTCGTCGTCGTCAACGCCAGTGATAATGCCCAGCCCTGCGTGCTTCCGTATCTCGGGCTGCCGGAAGGCAGCCGCCTCGACGATCCCTTTCTGGGCGTTTCCTTCTATACGCGGAGGGACGCGATTTCCTTCGTCATTCCGCCGCGGACCGCGACAATCCTGTTTCCGGCGGAATAAACCGGGTTTTTGAGCTTCCCGGCGGACGCCCACCCGGCGTCCTGCCGGATCTTGGATATTTTGCGGACTCCTGCTATCTTATATTCTATTTCATAATCATATTTATCCATCAGCGAAGATCACAGGAATGAATAAGGGCAGCATTGTACAGGTCATTGGACCCGTTGTGGACGTGGATTTTTCCGGAGCGCAGCTCCCGGCTATTTATAGCGCGTTGAAAATCCCGCGTAAGGATGCGGAAGGAAACGAAGAAACGCTCGTGGTTGAGGTGCAGCAGCATCTCGGAGACGACCGCGTTCGCAGTGTCGCGATGGATTCCACCGACGGTCTCGTGCGCGGCATGGAGGTCATCGACACCGGGGACCAGATCAAGGTGCCCGTCGGTCCTTCCACGCTCGGCCGCCTGATCAACGTCATCGGTGAGCCGATCGACCAGAAAGGTCCGATCGAAACCGATACGCACTTCCCGATTCACCGCCATGCGCCTGATTTCGACGAACTGTCGACCAGCACCGAGATGTTCGAGACCGGCATCAAGGTCATCGATCTCCTCGAGCCGTACACGAAGGGCGGAAAGACCGGCCTCTTCGGCGGCGCGGGTGTCGGCAAGACCGTCATCATCCAGGAGCTGATCAACAATATCGCCATGCACCATGGCGGGTACTCCGTTTTCGGCGGTGTCGGCGAACGCACGCGCGAAGGAAACGATCTGTATCTCGAAATGACCGAATCGGGCGTTATCGACAAGACGACGCTGGTATTCGGACAGATGAACGAGCCCCCCGGTGCGCGTCAGCGCGTGGCGCTTACCGCGCTCACCATGGCCGAGTACTTCCGCGATATGGAAGGCAAGGACGTGCTGCTCTTCATCGACAACATTTTCCGTTTCACCCAGGCCGGTTCCGAAGTGTCGGCACTCCTCGGACGCATGCCCTCCGCAGTGGGGTACCAGCCGACGCTTTCGACCGAGATGGGCGAGCTGCAGGAGCGCATCACCTCGACCAACAAGGGTTCGATCACGTCCGTGCAGGCCGTGTACGTTCCGGCCGATGACTTGACCGATCCGGCGCCTGCCACGACCTTCTCTCACCTCGATGCGACGACGGTGCTCAGCCGCCAGATCGCCGAGCTGGGCATTTATCCGGCCGTGGATCCGCTCGATTCCACCTCGCGCATCCTCGATCCGAACATCATCGGTCAGCGGCATTACGACGTGGCGCAGAGCGTCAAGAAGATTCTCCAGACCTACAAGGACCTGCAGGATCTGATCAACATTCTCGGTATCGACGAACTCTCGGATGAGGACAAGCTGACCGTGCAGCGCGCGCGCCGCATTCAGCGCTTCCTTTCGCAGCCGTTCTTCGTCGCCGAGCAGTTCACCGGCTACAAGGGCAAGTACGTCAAGATCGAAGACACCATCGCCGGTTTCGAAATGATCATCAAGGGCGAGTGCGATCATCTGCCCGAAAACGCCTTCATGTACGTGGGTACCATCGACGAAGTATTCGAACGCGCCAAGAAAATGCAGGAGGCCTGAGTAGCGAACCATGGCCCATCATTTTGAGCTGGAAATCGTCACCCCGCAGAAAAAGGAATTCAGCGGCAATGTGGAATCGGTGAGCTGTCCCGGAGAGCAGGGCCGCTTCCAGGTACTGCATAACCATGCGCCGTTTCTTTCCACGCTGGCCATCGGGGTGGTGAAAATCGTCGATGAACAGGGCGCCGAGTGGCGGTATGCCGTCAGCGGCGGCGTCGCCCAGGTGTTTCACAACAACATGCAGCTGCTCGCCGATACGGCGGAGCGCTCCGATGAAATCGACGTCACGCGCGCACAGAGCGCGCAGCAGCGTGCCGAGGAGCGTCTCCGGCAGCACGCCGAAGACATCGATGAAGAACGGGCACGCGCCGCCCTCATGCGTGCCGTAAATCGATTGAAGGTCGCGCAGAAAATATAGCCTGCCTTCAGGAATGTTCTCCCGCTTCCGCGGAAATTCTCGGAAGCGGGTTTTCTTTGACCTGCCGTACTGACGCGGCGAAAAACGGATGAAAACCCGACCATGGACGTTTATGCACTGATCATTGCCGGTGGTGTCGGCGCGCGGTTCTGGCCGCGCAGCCGCGAACACTCGCCGAAGCAATTGCTGGAAATCATCGGCAGCGGTACCATGATTCAGAACACGGTATACCGGCTGGATCCGATCGTTCCCCGCGAAAACATCCTCATTGTCACCGGCGCGCAGCAGGCGGACGAACTCCGCAGGCAGCTGCCGCAGATCCCTGCCGAAAACATCATCGTCGAGCCCACCGGACGCAACACCGCGCCGGCAATCGGCCTCGGCGCGCAGATTCTCCGCAAGAGAGTCGGCGAAGCCATGATGGTGGTGCTGCCGGCCGATCACCTCGTGCACGATATCACCGCCTTTCAGGAGACACTCCGCAATGCCATCGCGGTCGCCGAGGAATCGCGCGGTTTCGTCACGATCGGCGTGACGCCGTCGCGTCCGGAGACGGGCTACGGCTACATTCAGTTTCACAAGGACGAGCAGGAGCGCCCGTATGCCGCGCACGAGGGCTACTCCGTCGTCACGTTTGCGGAGAAACCGAACCTCGAAACGGCCAGGCGTTTCCTTGAAAGCGGCGACTTCGTCTGGAACAGCGGTATGTTCATCTGGCGCGTGTCGACCATTCTCAACGGCATCGTCGATCACCTGCCGGAACTGGCCGATGAACTCGAAAAGCTGGAAGAGGCGATCGATACCCCTGCCTATCCGAAGGCGCTCGAGCACGCGTACAGCGAAATGCGGCCCATTTCCATCGATTACGGCATCATGGAGAAGGCGGAAAACCGTTTTGTCATCCCCGCTGATTTCGGCTGGAACGATCTCGGTAGCTGGGACGAAGTCGCCCGGCTCTACCCGAAAGACGAGAACGACAACGCGGCGTCGGAAAACGTATTCCTTCGCGATGTCCGCAACTGCCACGTCACCACCACCGGCGGGCGCTATGCCGCCGCCATCGGTGTCGAGGATCTGATTATCATCGATACCGACGACGCCGTGCTTGTCTGTCACAAGGGCAGATCGCAGGAGGTCAAGGAGATCGTGGATTCGCTGCGGAAAAAAGGTATGAACGAATACCTGTAACGGCAGGATGTAGATCTGACGTAGGGACGAGCCGACCGCTCGTCCACAGGCAGGAAACAGTGTTGATGTAGGGACGAGCCGACCGCTCGTCCACGGGCAGGAATCAGAAAGCGGAGGCCTCGCCCGAAAAAACAATATGTATCACAGTGAGCGTGCCATGAATGGAATTCCTGAAGAGCAAACGACTTGCCGGGCTCCTGCTGCTGCTGGTCGTCTTCTCTGCGTGTTCCTCGACACGCGAGACGACGGACTGGCATGACATCAGGAACTACCCCCCTCGCGAAATTCTCGAGACGGAGGAAGGGGTGGCTTCGTACTACCATAACAAGTTTCACGGAAGGCTGACCGCGAACGGCGAGCGATACGATCGCCACGAACTCACGGCGGCGCACCGCGATTATCCCTTTGGAACCTGGCTGCGCGTGATCTCCGCCGACAATGGCAACTCCGTCATTGTCCGCGTGAACGATCGCGGACCGCATGTCAGATCACGCATCATCGACCTGAGCCGCGCCGCGGCCGAACAGCTCGATATGCTTCATGACGGATTGATGCAGGTGCGGATCGAAGTCCTCGCCTGGGGAGAAAGCTGACAGCATGCTGCCGGAGTTACGCATATCGATCGATTGTGATGCGAGCTTCCGGCAGCCTGCGCGTTACGCCCTTGCAACGCTCGCGCTGATCGCCGGGCATCGTGTCCGCTTCACCGCCTCGGATGCGGACCTGCATTACGGTCCGGTCCCCGTCGGGGGAGCCGCATGGCTGCCCGCATCCCCGCTCGCGAAAGCACTGACGCGTCGCGAACCCGTTTCCGTAAAAGACCAGGACCTTTCCCTTCGAGATATCCGTTTTCTCGGCCTTTTCCCCGTGCCGAGTTTTCCCGCGGACTCCGGGGTGGATTCGACGGCCGGCGGTGTCCTCGCCTCCGATATCGTCGCCGCGGCGTTTTTCTTTCTGTCGCTGCATGAGGAATGGACCACGGAGCGACGGGATCAGTTCGGGCGGTTCCTCGCCGAGGACAGCCTGCTCGGCAGGAGGGGGGAAGTGGACCGTCCGGTGGTGGCTGAATACGCCCGCGTTTTTTCCGCGATACTCGCCGCAGCGGGCCTGACGGGGGATGCCGGACCGCGGTTTGCCGGCCGGCGGGCCGCAGCGGTCATGACGCATGACATCGACTACCTGTCCAAGTTCACTCCCGGGCTCATTTTCCGCGAAGTGGTCCGGAATTTTCTGTTCAATCGCAGGCATGTGCCGTTCGCCGCACGCCGGGAACGTCTCGGGGAATATCTGACGTTCCGCACCCGTGACCGCGATCCGTACGTGATCTCCATTCGCCGCATGCTCGAAATCGAGCGCGAGCGGGGCATCGTCGCGAGCTGGCTGTTCAAGGCCGGCGGCAGCGATAAACGCGATGTCACGTACAGCCTGTCCTCTTCCCGGGCGCGCGACACCCTTGCCGCGCTGCGCGAAGCCGGACACGACATCGGGCTGCATCCGAGTTTCCACGCGCACACCGATGCGGGCATGCTTTCGCGGGAGGCGGGACGGCTTCGCGAGGCGGCCGGAACTCCGCTCCGCAGCATCCGCCAGCATTACCTTCGCTTCGTCTATCCACAGACCTGGCGACAGCAGGCGGACGAAGGCTTTTTTGTCGATTCCACGCTCGGATTCGCAGAACAGGAGGGATTCCGCAACGGAGTCTGCCATCCGTTCCTCCCCTGGGATGCAGAGACGTCGGCGCCGCTGCCGCTCTGGGAGGTCCCGCTGACGGTCATGGACGGGACGCTGGCACATTATCGCGGCATGCCGCCCGATGCTGCCATCGACCGTATCGGGGCGCTGCTCGACGTCACCGCCGCGGAAAACGGGGCAGCGGTACTGCTGTTTCACAACACCAGCTACGATGCCCATGATTTTCCGGGCTGGAGCGCGGTGTTCGAGCGGACTGCCGAACGGGTGGCCGACGGCCGCTTCATGACCGCGCCGCTTCCCGCCGTTGTGGAGGCCTGGCTCGCATCCGCCGGATACGATTCGACCGCAGATTTCCATCAGGTCATAAATACGGAACCATCAGAATAATCCTTGCATTCCGGGCATCATTGCCCTATTATTGATCGAAACTCCACAAAACACCGCTCTATCGACACCTCTCTACCTTTTTTACCTGCTCCCTGAAACAAAACGCACTCCCCCTGCGTTATGATGTATGCTCAGGTAAAATTTCGTCCGGTCATAATTTTGTAACTTTTTTCCTGGGCTCGTGTCTAACCAGAGAACGAAGCATCAAAGGCAAGGAGACCATTCTATCGAAAGCTGTTGTTAGTGCTTCACGTACTCATCCGTTCAACAACACTCTTAGGAGGCACTATGCAGAACGACGTTTTGAAGAGCGACAATCCTCTTCGCGACATCATCGATGATGAGACCTACTTCGAACTGGAGAAGCACAATCTCTTCAGCGAAAAGGCCATCCGCGATTACAAAATCCGCCGCCTCTTCCGGAACATGCGCAAGGATATGAGCGCCGGCGATGCAATAGACAAGATCCGCGAGATGTACCCGTACCTGCAGTTCGATACGGTTCGCAAGATTGTCTATCAGATCAACAAGTGATAACCATCGTATCCCGATAGAGAGTCCCGCTGCCCGCGGGACTTTTTTTATCCCCGTCCCAGTCGATGCCGCGCGAACGCGAAGCACGGGAGCGTTATCCGATTCGGACTTGCGAATCCACCCCCTCGCCCTTATTTTTATTGTTCCACGGAGGGTTGGCAGAATGGTAATGCAGCGGTCTTGAAAACCGCCGGGAGAAATCCCTTGTGGGTTCGAGCCCTACACCCTCCGCCGCGAAAGGCCGGACTGACAGGTCCGGCCTTCTTTTTTTCCCGGGAAGCCGCCGGGAATGGGACTGCTTTCCTCATTTGATTTAGACCGGAATCTGCGTATACTTTCCGACGTTATCGCATCCTTCACATGACCATCGGCCTGCGGTGCACGGAAACGTGCACGGTATGCATCAAATCCGCCTTTCCGGGTGGCCCGAGCGTCCGAACCGCATGCCATGAATTTTCGAGAATGACGTCAACGCCTGATACACGTTCCGAACGTATTGCGCGATTCCTGATCCTGCTGCCGGCTGCCGCGGCATGGATTCTGCTGTGCTGTACCGCGGCCGCGCAGAATCTGCTCGAGCCGCAGGGCAAGGTCATGTTCGAGAGGCTCTCGGCGGAGGCGGGACTCTCCCAGGGCACGGTGCACTGCATGATACAGGACCGGCGGGGGTTTCTCTGGATCGGAACCGCGGACGGCCTCAACAAATACGACGGCTACGGTTTTGTCCATTACCACCACCGGATCGGGAATCCGCGGAGCATCAGCGACAACACCATCAATGTCCTTCTCGAGACCTCGGACGGCGTGCTCTGGATCGGCACCGATGACGGGCTGAACCGCTTCGATCCGGTGACCGAGGAATTCACGCACTATCGGAATATCCCGCACGACCGCAGTTCCCTCAGCAGCAATCGCGTGTACTCCCTGCTCGAAGGCGACGACGGCGTTCTCTGGGTCGGCACCATCGACGGATTGAACAGGCTCGACCGGAGAACCGGACGCTGCCTGTATTTCCCGCACGGGGAGGGGGAGGCCCACGTCCCGGGTTTTGAAAAAGTCACCGCGCTCGCCTTCGAGCCGTCGCCCGGACGCAGCAATCTTCTCGTCGGCACCTGGGGAGCGGGACTCCTGCGCTTCGATCTGCGCAGCGGCCGCTTCCATCCGGTCTACCGCGACAATCGTCCCGATGCGGAGCAGGGTCCTTCCTGGGTCAGTCAGATCTACCTGTCGGCGGACGGGAAAATCCTCGTCGCAGACGGCGGCATCCACGCGTACGATCCCGTGAAGAAGCGGCTCCGCCTCCGCTGGCCCGACCGCGGAGAACCCGATCCGCCAAGCGTGTACAGCATACTGAAGACGAGCGATGGATCGATCTACGCCGGTCTGCAGTATGACGCGGGCCTCGTGAAGCTCGATCGGAACTTCCGCGTGATCCGCCGTTTCCGCAATGAGCCGCGGGATGCGGCGAGCATCAGCGAGGGATGGGTGAATTGTCTCTTCCAGGACGACGGCGGCGTCATCTGGATCGGCACCGGCGACGGCCTCAGCACGCTGATCCCGGCCCGGCAGCGATTTCTCAATTACGGTCCGGATCCTGCGGTCCCGGGCAGTCTCAGCGGCGGACACGTCACCAGCGTCGTCGTGCGGCGGTCGGGTGAAATATGGATCGGGACGCGCAGGAACGGCATCACGGTCGTCGACCGGGCACGCCGAAAAGTGTCGTACATCCGCGGGAGGCGGGATACGCCGGGAGCCCTGAACACCGATGAGATTGTTTCGCTCGCGGAGGACAGCCGGGGACGCATGTGGATCGGGACCTGGGGCGGCGGCCTCAACCTCTACGACGGCGAAACAGGACGCTTCCGGGCGTTCAGGAAAAACCCGGATGACCCTGCGAGTATTCCGGACAACTTCGTCGCAGCGATCTGCGAAAGCGACAGCGGCGAGCTCTGGGTGGGAACCACGGGGGGGGTCGGGGTGCTGAACCTGGACTCGGCCGCTGCCGAGCGATTCACGGTGTACCGGCACGATCCTGACGACAGTACTTCGCTCGGCGACACGCGTGCCGACGCTGTCTACGAGGATCGGTACGGCACGATGTGGGTGGGAACGAAAAACGGGGGGGTGAGCGTCTTCGATCGGAAGACGCGCAGATTCTCCCGCTTCCGCCATGACCCGTATGATTCGACGACGCTGAGCGGCAACATGGTTCTCTGCTTTCGGGAAGACCGGGCGGGGAATCTCTGGATCGGGACCTGGGGAGGTGGGCTCGATCGCTTCGACCGCCGGCACAAGCGGTTTACGCATTTCACCGAAGAAACCGGACTGCCGAATGCGCAGGTCGTTTCGATCGTCGAAGACGGCAAGGGACGGCTGTGGGTCGCGACCAACAACGGCCTCTCGCGTTTCGATGCGGAGCACGGCACTTTCAGGAATTACGATCTGCGGGACGGGCTGCCGGGGTACCGGTACAACAGGGGAGCGATGACCACGGATCCGCGCACCGGCGAAATACTCGTGGGAGGCCGGGTCGGCCTGACGGTGTTCCACCCCGACAGCATCGAAGGTGCCGCTCTGCCTCCCCCCGTGACGCTGACGGCGATTCAAATCACCCGGCTCAGCGAAGGCCAGAGCCACGCGGTTGCGGTGACAGGCAGCGCCGTCATGGATACGCTTGTGCTGACCGCATCCGACAATATCGTGACCATCGAATTTTCGGCTCTGGATTTCCGCAATCCGAGCAGGAACGAATACGCATGGAAACTCGAGGGATTCCAGGAGACCTGGGTCCCGATCGGAACGCGGCACGAAGTCACCTTCACCGACCTCAGCCCGGGAGACTATGTCCTCTCCATCCGCGGAGCCAACAGCGACGGAGTCTGGAATGACGCCGGCCGCAGGCTCATCATCACCGTACTGCCCTCGTGGTGGGCGAGCACCTTCGCGTACATCCTGTATGCGATCATCGCGGCCGCGCTCGTGCTGGGGTTCGTCGCACTGACGCGGCGGCGGATCGTCCGCAAGGAACGGGCCCTGCGCGACCGCAGGGAATCGGAACTGCGTTTCCAGACCATCGCCGCGCAGTCGCGCGCCCTGCAGGCGGAGAATCAGCGCAAGGAACTCGAACTGCGGAAGGCGGAGGAACTGCAGTCGGCATACCGGGCGCTGGAAGAAGCGCACGCGTACCTGCAATCGGCGCAGACCCGGCTTTCCGGCATCCTCGCCCTCGCTTCCGACGCCTTCATCTCGGTGGACGAGCAGCAGCGCATCACGCTTTTCAACAGCACCGCCGAACAGGTTTTCGGATACCGGCAGGACGAAATTCTCGGGCAGCCGCTGGAGCGCATCCTCCCGGATGAATTCGTCATGCGTCATCTGCGCCGGCAGGTTCCGTCGGTTACGGGAGAAGAGGCCAGCCGGCGCTACGCCGACAGCCTGCGCGTCTCCGGTCTCCGGAAAAACGGCGATGAGTTCCCCGCGGAAGCCTCGATCTCCCGGCTCGAACTTTCCGGGGAGGTCATTTTCACCGTCATGCTGCGGGATATCACGCGGCGGCTGAAAACGCAGGATCAGCTCGAACAGCTCTCCCGGGCCGTGGAACAGAGCCCGAGTATTGTCATCATCACCAATACGCGGGGCGATATCGAGTACGTGAACCCGAAATTCACCGAGGTCAGCGGGTACGCTGTCGAGGAAATCCTGGGCCGGAATCCGCGACTGCTCAAGTCGGAACTCACGCAGAAAACCGTATACATCAACATGTGGCGGGCGCTGAAAGCCGGGAAGGAGTGGCGCGGCGAACTGCAGAACACGCGGAAGGACGGTTCGACGTACTGGGTGTTCAGCTCCGTGTCATCGATCCGGAACGGCGACGGCGAGGTCACGCATTACATCGGTATCCAGGAGGACATCACCGCCCGCAAGGCGACGGAACAGAAGCTGGTGGAGCATACCGAGGATCTCGAAATGATCAACCGCATCGTCAAGACGGTGAACCGCGAGTTCGACCTGATGCGGCTGGTTCGCATGCTGCTCGAGCAGGGACTGGTGCTTCTGCCCTGGGCCGACACCGGCGCCGTGCTCTTTCGCGAGGAAACGGATACCGACTTCCATGTCGTCGACGTCATCGGCCTCGACAGCGACGGGGGACGAAAGGACGTTTCGGAAAAGGAGATCAACGAGGGCCTGCTCGGCGGGGTCACCTTCCTCCGGGAAGGACTGCTCCTGGTGGATCAGCCTTCGGCGCTCGCGCATGCGGTGAACTGCGGCCTTGCCGATGTCCGTTCGCTCCTCGTGCTCGCGGTGCGGTGGTCGGGCGTCGAGCAGGGAGAGGAGTTCGCGAGCTACATTCTTTTCGGCAGCCGCGCGGGGAGCACACCGATCGCCGCGAAAGACGTCGTCCGCATCAGTCAGTTCCGGGAACACGCCGTATCGGCCCTGGCGAAGGCCTCGGCGCTTCGCATGCTGCAGAACAAAAACACCGAATTGCTGCAGACGCAGGAAAAACTGATCATGCAGCAGAAAATGGCGTCCCTCGGGCAGCTGACCGCAGGAATCGCGCATGAGATCCGCAATCCGCTGAACTTTGTGAACAATTTCGCCATCAGCGCGATAGAGCTGATCGCGGAGATCCAGGACGCGAGTGAAAAGGGGGAAGAAACGGGAGAGATGTTCGAGGAACTCCGGCTCGCTTCCGAACGCATTCTCGACCACGGCAAGCGTGCGAACAGCATCGTGGCCTCCATGCTGCTCCACGCGCGGAGAAACGCCGGCATTCGGCAGAGCATGAACATCAACGCGATGCTGCAGGAGGCGACCGATCTCGCGTATCACGGCATGCGCGCGCGGGTATCCGATTTCACCGTCAGCATCGTCCGCCGTTTTGACGAAAACATCCCCGAGCTGCATGGCGTCCAGCAGGATATCAGCCGGGTGTTTCTCAACCTCCTCAACAACGCCCTGTTCGCGGTCCGCCAGAAAAAAGAAGAGATGCCCGCGGATTCCGCGTACATCCCGGAGGTCGTCGTCAGCAGCACGGCCGATGACGAATACGTGGAAGTGCATGTAAGCGATAACGGAACCGGAATATCCGCGGAAGCGGCGGGCAAGATATTCCAGCCGTTCTACACCACGAAAACCTCGGGGGAGGGCACCGGCCTGGGGCTCTCCCTGAGCTACGACATCATCGTCAACGGCTACGGCGGAGACCTGCTCGTGAACCCGGATCACGGCGAAGGAGCCGAGTTCGTCATCCGCCTCCCGATCAAGGCGAAGCCGCACGTCGTCTGAGCGGAAGCAGCTCCGCACCCTCGCTGCGGACCAATCGATGCCCGAACTTGCGCCGTCGCCGGCCTTGCACCGCTGACTTGCGCCGCCGGCCTTGCACCGGCAGCCGCGGCACCCTCTTTCTCCCGCATTTCGTATATTGCCTGCCATACAACAAGCAGCTGATTCCATGACAAGACGATGCCATTCCGCCGTTTCGGCAGCCCTTTTCACCCTCGTATCCCTTCTCAGCGCGATGAGCGGGCTGCAGGCGCAGGAGCGCCTCGCACTCGATCTCGAGGAGGGGAAATCCGGCGCGGTATGGGACCTGGCGCTGGGAGTGGACGGCAGGACCCTTTACAGCTGCGGACGGGATTCCACGGCGAAATCCTGGGATCTGTCGACCGGTGAAGCCATACGCATGTTCAAGACCGCGACGCCGACACTGGTAACCTCTCTCGCCCTGGATCACACCGGGCGATGGCTGGCGCTCGGCGACATGAACGGTCATCTTTCGGTGTGGAATGCGCAGAGCGGTGTTCAGTACTACGATCTGCCGGCGCATGACCAGTACGTCACCTCCGTGGCGATCACCCCCGACGGAGCCACCGTCGTCACCGGCGGTCGCGACGGACGCATCCGGGCCTGGAAGCTCGACGACGGCATCCCGCTGTGGAGCATCGACGCCGCGGAGCTCTGGATCAATGCGCTTGCGATCTCCCCGGACGGCAGCGTCATCGCCTCGGCCGGTCAGGACGGCAGCGTCAGCCTCTGGCGCGTGCGGGACGGAAGCCGCGACCGCGAGCTCGGACGGCACAGCCGCTTCGCGCGCGCAGTGCTTTTCTCGCCTGACGGAAAGTATCTCTTCAGTGCGGGCGCCGGGGGACGTATCCTCGTCTGGGATCTGGCGACGTACGCCCTGTTCCGCGACATCGAGCTTGAAAACGGCTACGCGCACGGTCTCGCCCTGGATCGCGCAGGGGACCAGCTCCTCGTCAGTAAAATGAACGGACTGCTGGAAATCTGGGACTGGAAGCGGCGTCTGCCGCGAAAGAAACTTTCGGGCGCGTCGTACGGTACAATGTCCGCTGTTTTTTCCCCGGACGACACGCGTATTTACAGCGCGCATACCAGCGGAGCGGTCAAAGTGTGGAATACCGAAGACGCATCACTCCTTCTCGACATGGTCGGTTTCAGCGACGGGCAATGGCTGTCATTTACGCCCGACGGATACTACGACTGTTCGTCGTACGGCGACCGCTACGTCCGCTGGCGGCGCGGCGAGGAGCTGTTTCCCCTCGAACGCTACAGCGAACTCTACCATCGGCCATCGATCGTGGAGGACGTGCTGCGCGGGGGATACAAACCGTCGGGTGCGGTCGAGACCATCGTCGATCCCCCGTCTGCCGCGCTTCTGGCGCCGCGGGACGGACAGCTGTTCGCCTTCGGAAGCGAGCCGCTCGAGGTCGTGGTTGACGTCGTTGCGACCGATCTGTCGCGCATCGAAAATGTCGCGATCCTGCTCAATGATCGGCAGCTGCCGCCCGACCAGCTCCTCGACTGGACCGTGCTCGAACATCGCGATACGAAAATGCGCGTCCGCTGCCGCGTGCGCGTTCTGCCCGGGCGCAACACGATCGAGGCAGTCGCGTTCAACGCCTCGCGTGTGCGGAGCGACAGGGCGCATGCGGAAATCACGGTCGAAACGGATCAGCGTGTGAATCCGAGTCTGTACGTGCTCGCCGTGGGATCCGACAAATACGCGCCGGATTATCCCGACCTGGAATTCGCCGGCGTCGATGCCGAGGCGCTGGCAGACGAGCTGGCGCGGCAGGAGGGCGGAATGTACTCCCGCGTGTATGCGCGCGCCCTGACCGGGAAGGACGTGAGCAGGGAAAATATTTTCCATGCGCTCGAGGAATTCGGCGCGATGAAACCCGAAGACGTGCTCGTGCTGTTTTTCAGCGGTCACGGCGTCCGGGAGCGGGATAAGAAGGGACGGACGCAGTATTTCTACCTTCCGTCCGGGACGACGCGAAGCACGGTGGCGACGCGCGGACTGGCGTGGGAAGATTTTTCGAACGAGATAAAACATGTGAAAGCCGGGCGCATCATTCTCCTGCTCGATGCCTGCCACTCGGGCGATATCGGCAACGGCGCGTCGAATGAAAAGGTCGCCTCGTCGCTGGCCGGGCAGATCGGGGTGGTTTTCACCTCCAGTTCAGGGAACGAGTATTCGTACGAAGATCGCAGCTGGGGGCACGGGGCGTTCACCCGGGCGCTTCTTGACGGTCTGCGCGGCGCGGCGGATTTCACCGCCGACAAAACCGTGGACTGGAGCGAACTGCAGCTGTATGTCGGGACCGCGGTGCGAAAAATGACCAGGGGCGGACAGAATCCGATGGTCCCGCGTCTCGAACAATTTGCCAATTTCGATTTTGTGAGAGTACCATGATACGATTGTCCCTCTTCGCATTCACCGCAGCATTCCTTTTTTTCGGGGTCGCTACCGATCTTCGTGCCGAAGAACCGGCACGTGAGGTCGCCCTCGTGACCGCGGTCACCGGGACGGCATCGGTCCGCAGCGGCGATTCGGTGCGAACCCTTGTCCTCGGACTGCGCCTGCGCCTCGGCGACGAGGTCGCGGTGTCGGGCGGGAAAGCCTCGCTGGTCTTCCTGACCGGTGATTTCCTCTCGCTCAAGGACGGGGAAACGCTTCTCCTCGGAGCGACGCCGGGTGAGAGCACGCTCACGGTCGGAGGCGCGACGCGCGGCCTCGGGCCCGACGATGCGATGACAGTGACGGAAAAAGGGCTCAACGCCGGCGCCGAGGGCGGCGTCTGGCAGGCGCAGCTCGCGTCGGTTTCCGGTATCCGCGGAGACGGGATGCCGATCGCCGTCGCGCCGCGGCTTGCCATTGCCGGGGAAAACCCCGTGTTCTACTGGTTCGATACCGACACAAGCGGAGCCGGCGGCATGCGAAGCTATCGTCTCGTGCTGAAGAATGAAGAAAGCACCGTCCTCGCCGACCAGGTAATCCGCGGAATGGCGGGGCGGCTCAACCATTTCCGTTTCGATCGGGTGCCGGCGGGGTTCGAGGCGACACCACGGATGCATTTCAACTGGACGGTGCTTCCGGAAGGAGCCGGGGTGCCGGAAGGGCAGCTCGACGCGTCTTTCGTCTTCGTCGACCGGGCCGGGATCGCGGCCGCGGATGAAGAGGAGGCGCGTCTGCACGGTCTGCTCGAGAAAGGACAGCTCGACGAAACCTCGTACCACATGCTGCTCTGCGCGGTCTTTCTCGATGAACGCGAGCGGCTGTTCTCCGACGGTCTTCCGCACCTGCTTGCCCTCGCGGCGCTGCCGGACGGCGCGACCTATGCCGGCGAACAGATCGCGCGCATGTTCCTTCGTTTCGGAAACCAGGTCTCCACGCTCGCGCCGTTGTTCAACCGTATGCCCGGGGCATACATCGGGAAATGAAACGCCGCATTCACCTGGCGCTGCTGATTGCCGTAATCCTGTTCACCGCCTGCGGCGGAGGAAGCGATCTTGCACCCGAAGATCCACGCATCGTCTCGGGCCGCGCGCTGTATGATCGGGCGGAGTTCGATCGCGCGGAAAAACACTTCACGGATCTTCGCAACGAGGCCGCGAGCACGGCGGATCTTCTCCTCGAGGCACTGTCCGAAAAATGGCTCGGGAGCATTCAGCTGGCCTACGAACAGGCGGACGCCGCGCTGAAGCATTATCAGCGCAGCCTTGCCTTGCTCGAACAGGGCATCGCGCGCGGCGACAG
>QKAF01000045.1 GCA_003246455.1 Bacteroidota bacterium | reverse complement strand
CGGATATCACTTCCCCGACAGAACTCGAATTCGAATCCCCGTGGCCGAATCCCTTCCCGTTATCCGTATCGCGCACGGCTTCCGCGAGCTTCCGCGCAGCGCTCGGCGGTCACGCCGTCCTGACGCTGCACAATCTCCTCGGCCAGCGGGTACGCGACCTGTACGACGCGGCCGTCGAAGGAGGCAGCCGCACGACCGTGCGCTTCGATGTCGGGGACCTTCCGCCGGGTGTGTACATCTGTCGGCTCAATGTCGACGCATTGGCCGCATCTCGGCTCCTGGTGCTCCAGCGCTGAGCTCACGCACGGCAATCCAGGCGTGACAAAGCCGCCCTGATCTTCCAGGACGGCTTTCGTTTTTCACTTTCGTTAAACCCGGCCGCCGGTGCATCTGTCTGATACGGGTACCACGTCACACAAACCCGGTCCCGGATTCCGCGATTGCGCGGGAACCGAAAGCCGTTTCGATTCGAAGGACGTTCCCATGAGATACTCCAGACGGTCCCATGCACAAACCGGAAGCCAGCACTCACGTAACGGCGGCCGGGTCCTATCGCCCATTCGCCCGGCGGTCGCCGGCTGCGCGGCGATGATTCTCCTCCTTCTCGCCGCGTATCCGCTTCGCGCCCAGTACGACAGCAGCTACTACATCGTCGATACGGGGCAGCTGCAGTGCTACGACAACAGCGGTCCCGTCAGCGCCCCGGCCGCGGGTCAGGCCTTCTACGGACAGGATGCGCAGCACCAGGGAAATCAGCCGCAGTACGTTGACAACGGCGACGGCACGGTCACCGATGTGGTGACGGGCCTGATGTGGGTCAAGGCGCGCGGAAGCAAGGTGTCATGGGAAAAAGCGATGTCGGACGCGGCCTCCTGCTCCGCGGGCGGATATTCCGACTGGCGCATGCCGACCATCAAGGAGCTGTATTCCCTGATCGACTTCAACGGAAAAAGCGGGACGACCGCCGCGACATCCGTTCCGTATCTCAACACGACGTACTTCGAATTCGCCTTCGGGAACACGAGTATCGGAGAACGCATCATTGACTGCCAGGACTGGTCGTCCACGGAATATGTGCACTTCACCATGAACGGGGATTCGACCGTCTTCGGCGTGAACTTTGCCGACGGACGCATCAAGGGGTACCCGAAGAAACGGCTTCCGGCAGGCGACCGCAACCAGCTGTACGCGCGCTATGTCCGCGGGAACCCGTATTACGGCGTGAACAGCTTCGTCGACAACCACGACAGCACCATTACCGACCGCGCCACCGGCCTGATGTGGACGAAACCCGACAGCCGCGGCGCGATGGACTGGCAGGCGGCGCTGGCATGGGTGCAGGCGAAAAACACATCCGGATACCTTGGATACAGCGACTGGCGCCTGCCGAACGCGAAGGAACTGCAGAGCATCGTCGATTACACCCGTTCCCCCGCGACCACCGCCTCCGCCGCGATCGACCCGCTGTTCGTCGCCACGGGTATAGGCGGCGGCGAGTACGCGTTCTACTGGAGCAGCACCACGCACAGGGAAGGCCCTCCCACCTCTCCCGGCGGCGCCATGGCCGTGTATCTTTCATTCGGACGCGCGCTCGGGTGGATGCCGCAGCCGCCGAACTCCTCGAATTACGTCCTGCTGGACGTGCACGGCGCGGGCGCACAGCGCAGCGACCCGAAAACCGGGGATCCGGCGAACTATCCGTACGGGAACGGACCGCAGGGCGATGTCATCCGCATCTTCAACGCCGTGCGTCTCGTGCGCGGCGGGAACCAGTACACCCCGGTGGAACTTTCCCGCCTCGGCGCCGAGCAGATCGACGGCACCCGCGGCGTTCGCATCGCCTGGAGCACCGAGCGGGAAAGCAACAACATGGGCTTTTTCGTCCAGCGGCGCGCCGACGCTGCCGCTGCCTGGCAGGATCTCCCCGGGGTCTTCATCGACGGGGCGGGCAGCACCGAAGCCCCGCAGCGCTACGACGTTCTCGACACGGTGCCGGCGGACGGATGGTGGTCGTATCGTCTTCGCCAGGTCGACCTCGACGGCACGGTCGCATTCTCCCACGCCACGGATGTCGCCGTCTTCACACAGGCGGCCGACGCTGCCGCGGATCGGATCCGCCTCTCCTCCTGGCCGAATCCCTTCGGTTCTTCCTCGCCCTCCGGGCTGTCCGCCGCGACCATTTCGTTGCAGCTGCCGGAGGATCGGCATGTCTCACTTGCCGTGTACGACCGGATGGGCCGGAAAGTCCGGCAACTGGCCGACTCCCGTTTCCTTCGCGGCACTTACGATTTTCAGTTCGCAACGGACAATCTCCCCAGCGGAATCTATTACTGCCTGCTGCGCGGCGGGGACGCGCAGCGCTGCCTTCCTGTCACCCTGCTGAGGTAGGCGGCAGCCGGAATCCCGGTGCCGCGACCTCATCTCTCCCTGCGCAATACCCGTGCGGGCGGCTTCCCCGCTGTGCGGAAAGCCATTGACACTCCGGAAAAGATTTCCTAATATCGAATTGTCAAGTTCTACAGGAAATCCACTCGATCAGGCGTCCGTTTCCACCGGAGACGGGATGCCGGTTCGCGTATCGTCGATCGCGCATGCGCCATCGGCAGGAGCAGGCGATGCAGGCACAAAGCGGGAACAACAACAGTCCGGAGCTTGAGCAGCTCGCGGCGCAGACCGTCCTTGAAACCGAAGAACGCTTCCGCGTGGTGTTCGAATCCTCGAACGACGCCATTTTCCTGCTGACCGAGGAAGGGTTCTTCGATTGCAACCCGAAAGCGCTCGAAATGTTCGGGATTCCCTCGCGCGAAGTGATCACGAACATTCATCCCGCCGACATCTCTCCCCCGTGGCAGCCGGACGGACGGCCGTCGATGGTCGCGGCCATGTCGCATATCCACCGCGCGCTCGAGGGCGGAAGCGACAGCTTCGAGTGGCGCCACCGACGGATGACAGGGGAAGATTTTCCCGCCCACGTGCTGCTCTCCGCCTTCGAATTCTCCGGACGCCGCGTGCTCCAGGCGACGGTCCGCGACATCACCGCGCAGAAGGCCGCCGAGCACGCGCTGCGGGAGAAAACCGAGGAA
The DNA here is from genome assembly GCA_003246455.1 of Bacteroidota bacterium. Taxonomy (GTDB): domain Bacteria; phylum Bacteroidota; class Ignavibacteria; order SZUA-365; family SZUA-365; genus SZUA-365. The sequence continues at coordinate 27,238 of QKAF01000045.1, read as the reverse complement.
CTCGACCGATTTTTCAACCTCGCCCTCGACCTTCTCTGCATCGCGGATACGGACGGATATTTCCGCCATCTCAACAAGGTCTGGGAAACGACGCTGGGATACTCCCTCGACGAACTCGAAGGAAGGCAGTTCCTCGACCTGGTGCACCCCGACGACCTGCAGAGCACGCTCGACGCCATCTCCACTCTCTCGGATCAGGTTCCCGTCGTCGGCTTCACCAACCGCTACCGCTGCAAGGACGGCAGCTACCGGTGGATCGAATGGCGTTCGGCACCGGCGGGCAAACTGATCTATGCCGCGGCACGCGACATCACGCTGCACATCGAGTCCTCGGCGCAGCTCCGGGAAATGAACGAGACACTCGACCACCGGGTGCAGGAGAGGACCGAGCAGCTGCAGGCGAGCGAGGCGCGGCTGCGGCGGCTGAATGCCGAGCTCGAAGAGCGCGTCCACGAACGCACTGCTTCGCTGGAGGCGGCCAACCGCGAACTGGAAGCGTTCAGCTATTCCGTTTCCCACGATCTGCGCGCGCCGCTGCGTCACATCGGCGGCTTCGTGGATCTGCTGCAGCGCGATGCGGAGGGCTGGCTCGACGAGAAGAGCAAGCGCTGGCTCGGCCTGGTGGCCGAAGCGTCGAAGGACATGGGACAGCTGATCGACGACCTGCTGGTCTTCTCCCGGATGGGACGGACCGAAATGCTGCACACGGACTGCGATCTGCAGAGCATGACGGCGGAAATCGTCCGCGCGTTCGAGCACGAACTCAGCGGACGCCGCGTCGAATGGGTGATTCCCGACCTCCCGACGGTTCGGGGCGATCCGTCGATGCTCCGCCTGGTGATGACAAACCTCCTGGGGAACGCGCTCAAGTACTCGCGTCCCCGCGACCCCGCCCGCATCGAGATCGCAAGCGAGGAAAGCGAGACCGAGTGGACCATTACCGTGCGCGACAACGGCGTGGGTTTCGACATGCGGTACGTCGACAAGCTCTTCGGCGTCTTCCAGCGGCTCCATTCCGCAAAGGAGTACGAAGGAACGGGGATCGGCCTGGCAAACGTGCAGCGTATCATCCACCGGCACGGCGGAAAAGTCTGGGCCGAAGGCGCCCTCGACGACGGCGCGACATTCCACTTCACCCTTCCACGAAACGATTGAAGCACATCATCCGGAGACGTTACATGAAGTCCTATCTCAGACGAATACTGCTCGCGGAAGACAGCGCGCGAGACGTGGAACTCACGATCGAGGCGCTGGGCGAATACAACCTGGCCAATGAGGTCATCGTGGTCGAAGACGGGGTGGAAGTGCTGGATTACCTCTATTGTCGCGGGAAATACGAAGGCCGTGTCAACCGTCCCCCTGCCGTGGTTCTTCTCGACATCAAGATGCCGCGAATGAACGGCATCGAAGTGCTGCGGGAAATCCGCGCCAGCGAAAAATTTCGTTCCCTCCCGGTGGTCATGCTGACCTCGTCGCGCGAGGAACGGGATATCGTGGAAAGCTATGATCTCGGAATAAATGCCTATGTCGTCAAACCTGTCGATTTCCAGGAGTTCATCGAAGCCGTGAAGGCGCTGGGATTATTCTGGGCGGTGGTAAACGAGCCCAGGCCGCCGGTCGGGGGGCAAGTCTGAACCATGCTATCATCGAAAGGCACCATTATGAAGCCGACACTCCGCATACTGTATCTCGAAGACAACGCGCGCGACGTCGAACTCGTCAGAGCATGCCTGCAGGCCGAAGACATTGACTTCACCATCGTCGATGTAGAAGCGCGTCACGACTTCATCGAGCATCTCAGCGAAAAAACGCCGGACGTCATCTTCAGCGACTACACCCTCCCGGCATACAACGGGCTTGCCGCGCTCGACGACGCGCTGCGCATCGCGCCGGATATTCCCTTCATCTTTGTCTCCGGTACGATCGGCGAGGAGAACGCCATCGAATCCCTCAAACGCGGCGCGACCGACTACGTACTCAAGCAGAACCTCAAGCGCCTCACGCCGGTGCTTCACCGCGCCATCGCGGAAAAGACCGAACAGCGCCTGCGCCGGAAAGCCGAGGAACTGATCCGGCAGAAGGAGCAGCGTTTTTCCGCGTTCATGAGCAATCTCCCCGGCGTCGCTTTCATCAAGGACAAGGACCGGCGGTACGTCTATCTCAACGACGCCGCGGATTCCTACATCTGCCGCAATCCGCTTTCCTGTCTCGGGAAACGGGACGAGGAGATTCTTCCCGGAGAGATCGCGACCCAGATGCGCAAGAGCGACGAAGAGGTGCTGATACAGAAGCAGATCGTCCATGTCGTGGAAGACATCACGATCGCGTCTCCTCCCCACCGGTGGTTCACCACCAAGTTTCCCATCATCGACAAATACGGCACCGCGAACTGGCTTGGCGGGGTGGGAATCGACATCACCGGACAGGGAATCTTCAGCGGACAGAGCGCCGGTTCGATCCGCGCGATGTGATTCGTCCGCGGCCATGAAACGACACACGCCCGGGAAGCCTTGCGCTTTCCCGGGCGTGCTGTGACCGGCGGCGCGTTCGCGCCAATCAGAATCCGATCAAGCTGACAATGAGGAAGACAATCCCAAGCACGATGCTCCCCAGCATGACAAGCAGGGTCACCGGCAGGGACTGCTTGCTCTGAACTTCTTCAGCCATGACAATCCTCCGAAAAAATGATATGGGGGTTCCGATGTACTGTGTCTGGTCAGGACACGGTCGGAGGAGCGCGCGGAGGCGTTGCGGGGAATTCTGGAGGCAGGGGTACGGGGATGCTGCCGCGGCGCGGATGCCGACGCGGCGCGTCCGGTACGGGAATGACGGCGACCCCGGTCGCGATGCGCGAGACGCGCTGCAACTTGTGGCGCTGCTGCGTCGCTTCCGAAACGGTACGCGTGCGGGATTCAGGGTCGGAAGCTTCTACCGGCGCTGGACACTCCCCTTCAACGATGGAGTACATCGCGGGCCAGGCTTGGGCCTGATCCACAGGCTGGAAGACCGGGGCGATCGCACCGAGAAGAAAGAGAATGAGAATGGAAGTACGCCGTACCATAAAAGAAAGATCGTCAACACTGCGTCAAGGGGCAAGACAAATCGACGCCCGCCATCCGGCATGATATCCGCTAAATCAGATATCTTTCTGCAATATTCCCCTTCCGGGCGTACTTACAGGCAGAGCCACCCCCACAATGCAGTCCGGAGTGTATATGAGAACAACCATAACGGTTTTCGCATGGATGCTTTGTATTTCGTGCATCCTCGCCCCACCGCGGGCATTCGCACAGCAGGAGAAGGTGAAGTGCGGTACGATGGAGTACCTCGAGAAACAGAAAAAGGCGGATCCGTCGCTCGAAGCGCGAATGTGGCAGCAGGAAGAGAAGCTGCAGGAAGTCGTCGCACGGTTCAAGAACCCGAAGCCCTTCACCCTGGAAAAAGGAAAACCGACTCCCCCACCCCCGTCGATACAGAGCATCACCATTCCCGTGGTGTTCCATATCCTGGAGAACGCGAATATTTCTCAACGCTACATTTCCGATCAGGACGTGTTCGATCAGATCGCGATCACCAACAGGGACTACCGGGGAGACAATCCGAATTCCATGGGTTCGTTTCCCGCGTCACTCAAGGCAAACACCCAGATTCAATTCTGCCTTGCGCAGCGGGCGCCCGACGGTACACCGATAAACGGCATCCACCGGGTCCCGACGAACGTGGTCGATTTCCCCGTGGACAATTCCGTGAAGTACACCAGTTCGGGCGGCTGTGACGCGTGGGATCCGACACGCTATTTCAATATCTGGGTCTGCGATCTTCAGCTGTATGCCGGGTATGCGCAGTTCCCGACCGCAGGGCTCAACATAGCATTCGGGGTGGTTGTCGATATGGACTGCTTCGGGTACATCGACCCTGTGTATATCTATCGCGGAGGCGGGGCCTGCACCACGCATGAGATCGGACACTGCCTGAACCTTCGCCACATCTGGGGCGATGACGACGGCGCCTGCAACGGGACGGACTACTGCGATGACACGCCCAACCAGGCGAATTCCACATTGATCGGCAATCTCATGGACGGAAGCGGCGAGATTACCGACGCCTGTTCGTCCTCGAGTCCCGGTATCAACTACCAGAACTTCATGGACTACACACCCGACCGAGCCCAGGCCAATTTCACACCGGACCAGATGCTGCGCATGCAGGCATGCTTCGCACCGGGCGGACCGCTCGAGCAGCTGCTCTCGTCCGACGCCGGGACACCGCCTCCCGCGTGTGCGATTCCGATCGGAATACAGATCACGGGACTGACGCAGACTACCGCGTCGCTGACATGGATGAACATGTACAACTCCGGCGGGTATAACATCCGTTACAGAAAGACCACCGAAAGTCAGTGGACGAGCACACAGTCCGCCACCAATTCCATAACGATCACGGGGCTCACGAAAAAAACGAACTATGAGGTCCAGGTGGAAAACGTGTGTCTCTCGGGCGGAAGCGGATTCTCGCCGTCCTTCACGTTCAAGACCGCGGTCAACGGCCCGCTGAAGCAGGGAAGGTTTGATGAGACGTCCTCACCCGCGGCGCTCACCATCTCCCCGAATCCCGCCCGGGGTTCAGCCGCCGTCAGCTACACGCTGACCGATGCCGGTGCCGTCACCATCACGATCGTGAACGTGCTCGGCGCCGAAATCGTCCGCCTGGAAAACGGACAGATGAAAGAACCCGGAACGTACACCATTCAGTATGACGCGGGTCGTCTGATCCCCGGCCTCTATTTCGTCCGGCTTACGACCGGCCGGACAATGGAGACGGTGAAGTTCGTCATCGAGAGGTAACCCCGGACTGACGCGCCGACGCGGACGTAAAACGAGGTGACGACAACCGCGTGTTTTCAGAAACCGTCGGCCATGGAGGCAAGGAAGCAGCGTCCCTCTGGAACACAGAGAGGCGCTGCTTCTTGTACATTACGGGATTCCGTTTATTATAGTGAAACGCAATATCCGAGAAACGTATGCGGAATGAAGCCGGGAAGATTTCATCCATGAATACCGTTCGAACTTTCCTCAAGGTCGGATCGTGTTCGGAAACCCTCTGCAATGTCATCAACCGCATCTATGACCATCCGATGGAAGCGGAGGAACGGGCGGCCATGCCGTTCGCCGGCGGAATCATGCAGCATGGATACCAGTGCGGCTTCCTCTGGGGTGCGGCGCTCGCGGCAGGCGCGGAAGCATCCCGGCGCTTCGGATCGGGACCCCGTGCCCACGCGGCAGCGGTGAATACGTCCCGTGAGATCGTCGATGCCTTCCGCGATCGTTTCCACGAGATCGACTGCCAGCCGCTCATCGATACTGACTGGCACGATAAGGCGCAGGTCCTGCGGTATTTCCTGAAAGGCGGGAGCTTCCGCTGCCTGGGAATGGCAGCAAAGGCCGCGCGACTGGTTCGCGACCGGCTGGAGCGCGTGATCGATGAGGAACAGGATCCATCGCCCGACCTGCCGGTGAGCTGTGCCGCCCTGCTCGCGCAGAAACTCGGGATGTCGGACACACACACGGTCATGCTCGCCGGATTCGCCGGAGGTATCGGCCTGAGCGGCAGCGCCTGCGGCGCCCTGGGTGCGAAGATATGGATCACGGCGCTGCGACAGGCGGAGCAGACGGACGGGAAAATCGACTACAAAAGTCCACAAGCGCTTGCCGTCATCGAATCGTTTCTCGAACACACGGACTTCAGGTTCGAATGTGAGGCGATCGTCGGACGGAAATTCGAGAGTATTGCCGACCACACCGAACATCTCCGATGCGGTGGATGCGCGGAATTGCTGGAAGCCCTGGCGGCGCAGTAAAGCCACCCCGCACCAACGAGGCAGGAAAAAACTGTCCAGGACTCAGTTTATTATCGGTTTCATTTCAGGAGGAATCATGAAAAAAATGTACTTGGCCATCATCGCGCTTTCCATTCTGTTCTGCGCACTGCCACCGCAGTCGCTGCAGGCGCAGAGCCAGCCGGTACAGCTTGCGCTGTTCAATCCGGTTCAGATCTTCCCGGAACAGCAGGCGATTGCAGGGCTTCGGCTGAACCTGATTTACGGCAAGAACACCAGGGTTGAAGGACTCGATCTCGGGCTGGTCAATCATACGACGAGCGGATTGTCGCAGGGCGTACAGTTCGGTTTCGTGGGGTACAACGAAGCAGACTTCACCGGCTGGATGGACAACACGATCAATATCAGCAAGGGGAGCTGCAAGGGACTTCAATGGGGCCTCGTCAATCATACGAAGTCGATGAACGGTGTCCAGCTCGGACTGGTGAACTACGCGGGAACGATGCACGGTCTGCAGATCGGCCTCGTGAACATCATCAAGCAGGGCGGCGCGTTCCCGGTCTTCCCGATTGTAAACTGGTCCTTCTAGTTTCACGGCGACACGGACAGCCCGCGAACTGGACGGACGAAACCTGCATGATGAAGGAGCGCTGAGTCATGATCATTCGTCCATCGGATCTCCGCTGGGGCCACTGGCGGAAAATCCTCTTTTTAAGCGCCTTCTGGACCGCCGCCGCCGTTTTCATCGTCACTTATGAAGCGGTGCTGACAGATTTCACCGCAACACCAGGCGGCGGCGTCTACAGCTTTAAAACCACCCTGATGTTCACGGTCGCTGTCGCGCTCCCTGCCTCGTTCGCGCTTTCGCTGTTCGAGATCGCGTTCTTCAGCCGGGTGTTCAGGAAAAAACCATTCGGAATAGTCTTGCTCTCGAAAACAGCGGTGTACCTCGCGTGCATCTTCCTGAGCAATTCTATTGTGCTGCTGCTCGTCTACAGTTCCGAGCTTCGGGTCGGAGTGATGCAGACGGCGACCTGGGAACAGTATGCAGAGAATTCCATCCTGAGCGGCATGATGCTGCTTCGTATGATCTACTGGGGATTCTGCGTGCTGCTTGCGCTGTTTATCGTTCAGGTAAGCCAGAAATTCGGGGACAATGTGCTCCTGAATTTCATGACCGGGAAGTATCACCGTCCAAGGGTCGAACATCGGATTTTCATGCTGATGGACCTGAAATCATCGACCTCGTACGCGGAAACGCTTGGGCATATCCGTTACAGCCAGCTCATTCAGGACTGCTTTTTTGATCTCACGGACATCGCGACAAAATACCGTGCGATGATCTACCAGTATGTCGGAGATGAAGTGGTGCTGACCTGGGAAATGAAATCCGGGGTACGCGATGACAATTGCGTACAGGCGTTCTTTGCATACGATGCGGTGCTTCGTTCCCGGCGGAATTACTATTTCGAGCGTTATGGATTGGTTCCGGAGTTCAAAGCCGCCCTGAATGCGGGCGCTGTCACCGCTGCGGAGGTCGGAGAAGTCAAAAAGGAACTGGCGTACCATGGCGATGTCCTGAACACCGCCGCGCGCATCCAGCAGAAATGCAACGAGTTCGGCTGCCGTCTGCTTGTCGCAGAGGCTATGCACGAATACATTCACAGCCTGAAGCGATTCTCATCGTCACTTGTCGGGGATATTGTCCTGAAAGGCAAAACACGATCCGTGAAAATTTACGCTGTCAGCGAAGCCATGGTATGACGCCCGTGGAACGGATGCCGTCATAACGCGGAGCCCTGCCAGACGGCAGGGCTCCGTTCGATCATGCCATGTCGGAAACAGCAGCACATCGCACAGTCTCGGGGAGGCGATGAAACCCGCGCCCCCGCTCACTCCTATTTCAGCTCGAAGCGGTCGAGGTTCATCACCTTGCTCCATGCCGCGACAAAGTCGGAGACGAATTTGTCCTTTGCATCGTCGCTGGCATAGACTTCCGCCACCGCCCGGAGTTCGGAGTTCGATCCGAACACCAGGTCTGCCCGCGTGCCGGTCCACCGAAGTGCACCCGTCTTGCGGTCAAAGCCCTCATACATTCCCTCGCCTGTCGCGGAGGGTTTCCACTCGGTGCCCATATCGAGCAGGTTGACGAAGAAATCGTTCGTCAGAGTGCCCGGGGCGTCGGTCAGGACGCCGTGCTTCGCATCCCCGAAATTCGCCGCCAGGGCGCGCATCCCGCCGACGAGCACCGTCATTTCCGGAGCGGTGAGCGTCAGCAGCTGTGCGCGGTCGAGCAGCAGTTCCTCGGCGGAAACCGTGAGACCCTCACAGGTGTAGTTGCGGAAGCCGTCCGCTGCCGGCTCGAGCCAGGCAAACGAATCGATCTCGGTCTGTTCCTGCGATGCATCGGTGCGTCCGGGGGTGAAGGGGACGCTGATGTCATGTCCCGCAGCGCGCGCGGCTGCCTCGACGGCTGCGCAGCCGGCGAGGACAATCAGGTCGGCAAGCGAAACCTTCTTCGCACCGGAATCGGCATTGAATTCCTCCTGAATCGCTTCAAGCTGTGCGAGCACCGTTACGAGTTCGGCGGGCTGATTGACTTCCCAGTCCTTCTGCGGCGCGAGGCGTATGCGCGCGCCGTTGGCACCGCCGCGCATGTCCGATCCGCGGAAGGTCGAGGCGGATGCCCAGGCGGTCCGCACGAGCTGCGCGCCGGACAGGCCGGAGGCAAGGATTTTTCCCTTCAGCGCCGCGATGTCCTGCGCGTCGATGAGCGCATGGGTCACTGCGGGGACGGGATCCTGCCAGATCAGTTCTTCATTCGGAACTTCCGGACCGAGGTAGCGCGCACGGGGACCCATGTCGCGATGCGTCAGTTTGAACCACGCGCGGGCGAATGCATCGGCGAACGCCTCGGGATCCTTGTGAAAACGGCGCGCGATCGGTTCGTACGCCGCATCGAAGCGCAGCGAAAGGTCGGCGGTCGTCATCATCGGGCGGTGCTTTTTCGAGGGATCATGGGCATCGGGGATCATGTCTTCCTCGCTCACGTCCTTTGCCAGCCACTGCCATGCACCGGCGGGACTTTTCACGAGTTCCCACTCGTACTTGAACAGCGTGTCGAAGTAGCCCATGTCCCAGGTGGTGGGATTCGGTTTCCAGGCGCCTTCGATGCCGCTGGTCGTCGCGTGGACGCCTTTTCCTGAGCCGAACGCGTTTTTCCACCCGAGTCCCATTTCTTCCAGCGACGCCCCCTCGGGCGCAGCCCCGACGAGGGCGGGATCGCCCGCGCCGTGCGCCTTGCCGAAGGTGTGTCCGCCTGCGACCAGCGCCACCGTTTCCTCATCGTTCATCGCCATGCGCGCGAACGTTTCACGGACGTCCCGACCGGAGGCAACGGGATCCGGATTGCCGTCGGGGCCTTCCGGATTCACGTAGATCAGGCCCATCTGCACTGCGGCCAGCGGGTTTTCCAGTTCGCGATCACCGGAGTACCGGCTGTTGGCCTTGTCGCTTGTCGCCAGCCATTCAGACTCCGCGCCCCAGTAGATATCCTCCTCCGGTTCCCAGATGTCGGGACGTCCCCCGCCGAAGCCGAAGGTTTTGAACCCCATCGATTCGAGCGCGACGTTGCCGGCCAGGATCATCAGGTCGGCCCACGAGATACGTTTCCCGTATTTCTTCTTCACGGGCCAGAGCAGGCGACGCGCCTTGTCGAGATTGCCGTTGTCAGGCCAGCTGTTGATCGGGGCGAAGCGCTGATTTCCCGTATTGCCGCCTCCTCGTCCGTCCGAGACGCGGTAGGTCCCCGCACTGTGCCATGCCATGCGGATGAACAGCCCGCCGTAATGCCCCCAGTCGGCGGGCCACCAGTCCTGCGAGTCTGTCATCAGGGCTTCCAGATCACGCTTCAGCGCGCTGTAATCAAGCTTCTGGAATTCCTCGGCATAGTCGAACGCCTCGCCCATCGGATCGGACTTGGACGAATGCTGGCTCAGAATTTTCAGGTTCAGCCGGTTCGGCCACCAATCGGTGTTTGACTGCGCGCCGGCCTTCGTCCGCGCCCCATGCGTGCCCGTGAACGGGCATTTACCTTCTCCTGTCATGTGATCCTCCTGTATTCGTCAAATGGTACAGCCTCGTGTGAAATCGTAGATCGAATTCTGCCGCACTGCGCGGGTGCCCGGAAGCCTGACCGGGCGGACGCAAGACGAGGCGAGAATAAGTTCAGAATTAGAATTTCGTGACAAAAAAAGACTATCGTTTCTTTCGGCCGCGCAGAATCACCTGGTATTCATGAATGTCGTACTCCTCGAGATTCTGCTTCCCCTGCACCTTGAGCCAGTCCCAGGGAATGTCGATGATCGTCCCGCTTTCCTCGTCGATGAAATGGTGATGGTTCTGCGTGTTCGGGTCGTACACCACGGTGCCCTCACGGATGATCTGCGTGCGCAGCATCCCCTTCTCCACGAAAAGCTTGAGCGCGTTATACACGGTCGCCCGCGAAACGATGGCGCACCGCTTCTGCGCATCGACGAGAATCTCTTCCGCCGTGGGATGCGTCGTATTGTCGAGAACGGCCTCGGCGATGGCGACACGCTGCGCGGTGGGCTGTATGCCATGATCCTGGAGAAACGTGAGTGCATTTTTCATGTCTGAAAGATATGCGGATTCATGGACAAAGTCAAGATTTAGATTAATTCTAATTTCGTGGCCGTTACAATCACCGTTGCCGCCGCACCGTTTTCGGCCTCGTGTCGGCGTCGCTGCGGTCGAGGCCTGCCTCACTCCGGACGTGGCGTGCATCACGGCGCTCAAGCTTGATTCTGGCTGAAATGGTGTGTACGTTCAATTTCGATCAACATAGATCCCGCCGACGATACAGCTCCGTCCGCGTCGCTGCCGGCAACGTCCCCAGCCACGCGTGTGCATTCGGTTCAGCTGCACACGTCCTTCGTCCGTTTCGTGATCAACATCCTACATGATACAAGTGGCAAGGAGCTGTTATGAACTCACCGAAGATCCGTATCATCGCCCTGGTCCTTTTTCTCGCCCCGTTCCTGGCCGCGGAGGCACAGTGGAGTCACGATCCCGCGACGAATAATTCGATCTGCAGGTCGGGAAACAATCAGAAGTCGCCGCGCCTCGTCAGCGACGGCAAGGGAGGAAATATCATCTGCTGGGCGGATGAGCGAAACGGGAAGAGCTTTTACCAGGTCTTCGTGCAGCGGATCGACAAGGATGGATTCGTGCGGTGGACCGAAAACGGTGTCCCTGTCAGCCCCGTGATCAACACGCAGCTGAAACCCGACATCGTCTCCGACGGTGACGGCGGGGCGATCATCGTCTGGACGGACCAGAGGAACATCGATCTCGATGTGTACGCCCAGCGGATCGACTCCTCCGGCAGCATCGTCTGGCAGTCGGAGGGCGTGCCTGTGGCCACGGGCAGCCAGGATCAGACCGACCCGAAGCTCGTCAGCGACGGCCAGCACGGCGCGATCGTCACCTGGAGCGCGCACACGGGGTTCAACCAGGACGGCCATATCTATGCACAGCGGCTCGACGGCGGCGGCAACCGGCTGTGGAGTCCGGCGATACAGCTGAGCACCTCGGACCAGTTCGAAACCACGCCGTGCATCACCACCGACGGCAGCGGTGGCGCGTACGTCGCCTGGGTGTTCTACAACAACCAGGATTATGACGTGTACGCGCAGAGGATTCATGCCAGCGGCGCGCAGCAGTGGCAGATGGGCGGCATCTCCTTTACTCCCGCCAGCGGGGCGCAGGACACCCCATCGATCGTCGCGGACGGTACCGGCAAGGCGTTCCTTACCTACTATGACTGGACCTCCGGATCGGGAGCCACCCTGCAGGTCGTCGTCCTGAACGGCGACGGTTCGGCGGCCGCCTCTCTCCGCGCGACTTCGACCTCGGGCGGCCAGGCGAATCCCAGCCTGACAAACGTGGGGCCGGGACAGCTCGGTCTCGTGTGGGAAGACGGCCGCGTGGGCGGGAAGACACGGACGTACGCACAGATCATCGACAACACGGGGAGCAAATCCTGGGCTGCCGACGGAGTGGAGGTCTCCAACCGGACGGGCAGCCAGGCCACGCCTACCGTTGTCTCGGACGAAAACGGCGGCATCATTGTCTGCTGGGAAGATATGACCGGCGGCGTGGCCGAGAGCGACCTCTACGCGCAGAAGATTTCCGTTTCCGGCTCCCTGCTCTGGTCGTCCGCCGGCGTCCCGCTCTGCACCGCGGCGCATATGCAGCAGTTCCCCCGCATGCGGCCAGACGGGGAGCACGGCGCCGTCGCGGTCTGGGAGGACTACCGTTCCTCGTTCACGAATCCGGATATTCTTGCTTCGCGCATTCTCGCGGACGGGACCTTCCCGATCGGACCGCCGATTCTGACATTCTCTTCCACGAGCGTGGCGTTCGGCGCAGCCAGTATCGGCTTCAGCTCGACGAAGAGCATCACCGTGACCAACTCCGGTGGCTCCGTCGCGACCCTTGCCTCCGTCTCCTCGAGCGACCCGCATTTCACGGTTTCAACCGACAACAGCACCATCGATCCGTCCGGCAGCGTGACGGCCACGATCAAGTTCCAGCCGACGAGCAAGGACGTGCTCAACGCGTTCATCATCTTCGAAAGCGATTCCCCGTTCAGTCCGGACTCGGTCGCCGTCAGCGGCTGGGGCACCGGTTCACCGTCGCTCACGATGGACAGAACCTCCCTCCCGTTCGGCAGCGTGAAAGTGGGCTCGGCAAAGTCGCTGGTGCTGAACATCTCCAATACGGGCAACGACACGCTCACGATCACGAGCATCACCGCAAACACGCCGGAGTTCACCGTGGCTGTCGATGCGATGAGCCTGCCGCCCGGTGCCGCATTCGACGATACCGTGCGTTTCTCCCCCACCGCACTGGGCACCGTGACCGGCGTGCTCACCGTGGTCAGCAACGTACCGACTTCGCCGACGACCCTGCCCCTCTCGGGCACGGGCGCCCCTCTCGAGGTCACGCTGTCGATGGATCCCACATATATATTCTTCGGCGACGTCCCCATCGGTTCTACCCGGGACACGACGCTGACCGTCACCAACACAGGCAACGATACGCTGCGCATCACCGCGTTCACATCCAGCGACCCGCACTTCACGATGGAGACGCCGCTCCAGCCGATCGCGCCGGCCGGGAACATGGCCCTCACGCTTCGTTTCGCCCCGGCCGACGTGGGTTCGGTCAGCACCTATTTCACCGTGACGAGCAATGCCGTGACCTCGCCCGACACCATCGGGGCCCAGGGCACCGGCACCGATGTCTCCGCGGTGCGGTCGACGCAGGTCGTGCCGGGGGTGTTCACGCTGTACCAGAGCTTCCCGAATCCGTTCTCCCTTGCGGCGACGATCCGTTACGATCTCGCGGCAGCCGCACCGGTGCGGCTCACGGTGTATGACGCCGTCGGGAAGGTCGTGGCGATCCTGGCCGACGATACGCAGACCCCGGGACTCCACAGCATCCAATGGGCGCCCGAAGACGAGCGGCCGGGCGTGTACTTCTTCACCCTGCGTGTCGGATCACATCAGGCGAACGGCAGAATGATCTTCATGCAATAGCAGGCAGGCCACAGTCGGATGGCGCCCGTATTAAAGCGCCTCCGGCTGCGCCCCGCCCGCAAGAAGGATCCCTCCCGAAACCCGGGAATCGCGCCGCCGCGTCAGCGGATCAGCAGCATGCGTCGAGTGACCGTGCGGTACCCGGCAGTCAGCCGGCAGTAATAGACCCCGGCGGGTGCGCCTTCGAGGTGCAGCGCCACGGTATGCACTCCGGCTTCGTTCCGACTTGATACCAGCGTTCGTACCCGCCGTCCGAGTGCATCGAAGACCGCCAGTTCGACGTGTTCCGCGCTGCCGAGCCGGTAGGTGATGCCAGTGGATCCGGCAAAGGGGTTGGGATAATTCTGATACAGTGCCGGATCGTCTGCCTGCGAGGGCGGCGGCTCGCTCGCCCCGACGGACCCGAGGTCGAGCGTATACGTGTCACGGAAGCTGATCGGTGTTCGCGGCATGATGTGGTATCGATCGCCGTCGACGAATGTCATCCCGCTGGATGCCAGAATCGGCCAGAGTCCGTAGAGAATCGGCATCTCGGACGCGTGTTCCACGAACGGCACCATGCGTGCGGGATCAGGCACGTCGGAATAGGTATCATTCAGTATGAAGAGGTGTTCCCTGTCGCCGGGGCTGGCGGACGGACACCAGGTATTGTCGTTGAAGCTGCTCCCCTTCTGTTCAATGAACGCGAGGCCGACCTGCCTGGGATTCGAAGGATCGCTCACATCATAGGCACGGAGCGTACAGTCGAAATACCCCTGGTATGCGTAATTCGGATCGGCACCGCGCAGATACGCATACGCTTTCTGCGTTGCGGAGCGGCTGAAAACGAGGTCGACCGGCGGAAAGGAAAAGATGTCGGTGATAGTAGAGCCGTAGAAATCGAAGCCATACAGAATGTAGCCGGCATAGGGCGTGAACCAGGCGCGCTCCTCCGGCTCGAAGGCGCAGCCAAGGTCCTCGGTAATCGGAAGTCCGTCAGTCCCCATCGCGATCTCCGTCACCGCGCTTCCCTGCCGGAGACGAAGTCCCGCAACGGTCGGGGATCGATGGCCGTAGGGATCCGGGGCAGGAAGACCGCTCGCGATAACCTGTCCCAGACCGTCACGAACGGTCAGGGTTTTAACACCGTAATCCTGCCCTTCGACCGTGACACGAATACTGCCGACCCCCAGTGCCGCGAGATCGGCAACGGTATACCCGAGCGTGCCGCATGCCGGACCGTCTGTATGCAGGAGGAGTCCGGTGAACATCTGCCGCTCGGGCGCCGTGACGGCAATGACCAGGGTATCCTTCCACAGGCAGTACTGTTCGCTCATCAGTGTAATGGGTGCCCGCAATTCCGTTCCGACAGGCACGGTGAGCGGAACGTCAAACTGCAGGGCGGCATCGAGTCCGGCCTGCATGCCGCCGATGTCCCGGCTTTCTCCTGCCGGCAGCTGCAGGTCCGATCTGGCGGACGCGGACACGCCCGACGGAGCCGTCACGATCAGCCATCCACCCAGATCACGGCTGCCGCGGTTCTCCAGGGTACACTGGAGGACGATATTCTCGCCCGGGGAAGCTTGAGCGTTGAAATCCATGTGATCCGAAATCACGCGCGTATCCGAGAGGTGCAGTTCGCTGACGAGCGGCAGCATCGTGCCCGCGGGAGCTTCGAGGACGATTCGGCTGCCGGAGAGCGCAACGAGCGAGAGGTCGCCTCCCGTCGGCAGCGCACTGTGCGAAAGCTCCCCGGCGTAGCGGCCATCGTCCACCCCTCCGTCATTGTGCTGACCGTCGTCGTACAGGGGAATGCGGAGAAGCTCCTCTCCCGACGGTCCGCGGACAACCGCCGCGATCTGCTGCGTCGGTTCAAGATCGGCCGAGACCGAAAGAAGGAATGCATCACGCTGCGGCCAGTCGATCGCATACCGCACGTTCTCCGGAGAGAGAATGCCCACCTCCCCGGCATGCTCCCGAAGAAGGGCACGCGCGCAGCTGCGGAGATCCGCCAGTGCCAGCAGGGGACTCTCGCCCACACCCACGATCGTGGCCATCACCACCTGCTGCGTATCCCCGGGGAGCATCGTGACCGGACCGCAGGAAGAAAGTATTCGACGGTCATCCGGCTGGTGTAGCACACCGTCGATCCAGCCGACGCCGGTGAGCGGATCGCCCGCGAGCGGAACGGAAACGCTCCGGGAGGTGATCGGATCGATGTACGGTGAGCCATCGTAGAGTCTGCCCCGGAGGTAGTTGTACATCTGGACCGCACCTTCGGGCACGCCGAGATCCGGGTCCTGGTATACCGGGTCGCTGTTGATGTAAAACGCGAAGGCGGAGGCGCCGATGTTCCGATACCCCTGCCGCCAGGTTCGATTCCATCGCGCCACATCGCCGGGCGATTGTATGACGGGGGTCTGCAGCCAGAGATGTCCCAGGACGGGAGGCGCGCTGCCATACACACCGTCCACCGGCGTGCCGTTATAGGCGTACATCATCCCGAGCGTCGTATCGACGCCGACGAGATCATCGTTCGCGTCTCCGAGATCCGGATCAGCCCATCGCGCGATACACGCGTCCTCAACCGGGATACTTCCCTTGTTGATGATGGTGTACTGCGTGAAGACCGTGCGATTCGCGATATCATTCTGTTTCCCCGACCAGACAAACACCTGTATCTCCAGCCCCATCGGCATGCTGCCGTACAGGCCGTGGGTACGGGAGGGATTCAAGTCATTGGCGACGTACCACACAATTTCCTGCCCGGGGAAAAACGGGTGGTCGTGCGTGCGGTCGCCGGCGAGCCAGGCCATGAAATCGGGCGTATAGAGTCCGTCGCCGTCCTCATCGACCCAGGGCGCGCCGTCCTCGACAGGCCAGTCGCCGAAGTCGGCGGCCATCTGCTGGCGCACATTCGCGGGCAGGGCCGAATACTCCGCCGCGTTCAGCATGGCGACGCGGTACACGCGGTACCGCGGATCCGAGGCATCCGAAGGGCTGCCGTCGCTGCGGATGGGACCCGCCTGCAGGCCATACCGGAAGGTGGATCCGCTGACACGCACGCTGCCGTTGAAATTTCCGCCGATGAGCAGACCCTCTTCGTATATCAGATGCTTCTGCGATCCGGCGGGCCACTCGAAGCCTCCGGCATCGATCGTCGGATCGTGGGACATGCTCCCGTTGTTTGACAGCCACATCCCTATCCCGTTTCCTTCGAGCCGCACGTAGGCATCGTTCGCCGCGATCGGCTGTTTCCCGAGTTTCCCACCCTTTTGTCCGTATACGGCAGAGCACAGCAGCACTCCCGCCGCGAGGATGATAAGCAGTCGCATAATCCCTCCGAAGGCGCGCAATGGTGATAAGATCCACGGCCCGCTGCCTGCGGCCCCCGACGTGCGGGCATTGGCCGGAAGAATCGGGTCATGCGGTTTCTGCAAATCTACCATTCCCCCGAACCAACGTTGTCACGGATTTGTCAGACCTTGCTCCCGGCGTATGGGCAGGTGTGCCACGCCTTCCCGGTCAGCAGCCGAAATGGGGACACGCCTCGTCTTGATTTCCGAATATCGCGGCAGTAGATTACGCGAGTCCCACTCACTCACATGTACGAACCGAAGGAAGCCGCCATGCTGCGATACAGAGCTGTGCTACTTCTGTGCGTGCTGTTCGCTGCCGGATGTGCGCGCAACGAGGTTGCGCCCACGGTTCCCCTCAGAACGGATCTGGGTGGATTTCACCGGTCGGTGACCACCAGCAGCGACCTTGCACAGAAGTACTTCGACCAGGGATTCATCCTGTACTACGGATTCAATCACGATGCCGCCATCGCAGCCTTCGAACAGGCTGCCGCGCTGGACTCGACCTGCGCGATGGCGTACTGGGGACGCGCGCTGTCGGTCGGACCGAACATCAACAACCCGTTCATGGATTCCGCCGCGATCGTCACCGCGTACACCGCGTCGCGCAAAGCCCTCGCGCATGCCGGCGCATGCTCTCCCGTCGAACAGGCCCTGATCGGGGCCCTCGCGGAGCGGTATGCCTGGCCCGCACCCGAGAACCGCGCGCGCCTGGACAGCGCCTATGCGGATGCCATGCGCGAAGTCGCGACCGCCTATCCACGGGATGCCGACGTGCTGACCCTGTATGCAGACGCCATGATGAACCTGCGTCCCTGGGACCTCTGGACCCCCGCGGGTGAGGCGCAGCCCGGGACACGGGACATCATCGCGACCCTCGAAGCGGCGCGGGAACTGCAGCCGGACCACCCCGGGGCCTGTCACTTCTATATTCATACCATGGAGGCGTCAACGGAGCCGGGGAAAGCGCTTGCCGCCGCGAATATTCTGCGTACGCGTATCCCCGCGGCAGGCCACCTTCTCCATATGCCCTCGCATATCGACATTCGTCTCGGGCATTACGAAGATGCCATCGCCGCGAACCTGCGCGGCATCAAGTCCGACAGCAGCTGGCTGGGCGAGGGGGGATTCTACGACATCTACCGCGCGCATAACTACCATTTCCTCGCCTATGCCGCGATGTTCGACGGACAGCAGGAACTTGCGCTCACCGCCGCCCGGGACATCCAGAAAACCATCCCGATCGAACTCGTCCGCGCTTTTCCGGACTTCCTCGACGCCTTCATGGCGGTGCCCATTCACGTGATGGTCCGCTTCGGGCTCTGGGAACAGCTGCTTTCCGAACCGCGGCCGGCTGAGGACATGCCCGCGCAAATTGCGTTCTGGCACTACGGACGCACGGTGGCGCTGGCCACCCTGGGCAGGGTGTCCGAAGCGGAGCAGGAACTTGCGGCGCTGCGGGAGGCGGTGATTGCGATGCCGGAGAGCCGCCTGCTCGGGAACAACTCCGTACGCACGATCATGGGCGTGGGGCTTCCGCATGCGGAGGGCGAACTTGCGTATCGGAAGAAACAGTACGCGAAAGCGTTCGCGCTGCTTCGCACCGCCGTCAGCCGCGACGACTCCCTCCGGTACGACGAGCCCTGGGGCTGGATGATGCCGGTCCGCCATTCCCTCGGCGCGCTTCTGCTCGAGCGCGGCAGCGTCGCGGAGGCCGAGACCGTATACCGGGAGGATCTTCGGCAGCACCCGGAGAACGGCTGGGCCCTCCATGGCCTGGCGGAATGTCTGCATCGCACTGGCCGTCATGAAGACGCCGAACGTACCGACGCCCGATTCAGAAAATCCTGGAGCAGAGCGGATATCACCATACGCGGCTCCTGCTTCTGCCGCCTGGACTGACCCGCCATTCCATGGGGCGGCGTGCCGCGTCGCGCATCCCGGGAGCCCCGGTCACTCCGCACGAAAGCGTGACGCGTGTCCCTGACTGCGTTCGCTCAGCGTTTGCCGCCCCTGACCGCCCACGCGCGAGCGCGGAGCGAGATTGTCCCGTCGGACGATCTCGGCAGCATCGCGGCGATTTCGTTTGCGAGGGCTTCACGTCGGTCTGTCCCAAGCGAGGCGACATAGGAAGGTGCCGGTCCCGTGCCCCCCAGAAACGGGCGCCAGTATTCGTCGAAATCCGCGAAGGAGAGAAACAGGTCGAGTGCGTCGCAGCGGATTTCCTGCAGACCGGCGTGCCGGAAAAGGGTTTCGAGCCGTCGAGGCTGACAGAGCGGAAACCTCCTGCCCTCATCCAGCGCAGCGGCCTGCCGGTCAGTTCGTGCCGCCGCGTCCCAGAAATATCGCAGGGGCTGCATCTGCTCCGCATAATCCCAGACACACGCGGAGACGGTTCCGCCCGTCCGGGTGACATGAACGAGTTCATCCATGGCGAGACCGGGATCCGGAAAAAAGTTCAGCGCGAAGGAAGAGGTGACACTCCCGAAACCGTCCGCCCTCTCCGGAAGGGCGCCGATCCCGCCGATCACGAAGGCGGTGCGCGCGGACCCGTGATGTTCGCGGGCATGTCGGACAAAGGCTTCCGTGGGGTCGCAACCCAGGACAGAAGCCGGTGCTGCCAGGCGGGAAATCGCCTCGGTGAGCGCACCCGTACCGCAGCCCACGTCCAGCCAGTGGACGCCTTCTGCGACATTGAGCCAGGCGACGAACTCCGGTGCCATGCGGCGGCTCCAGCGTCCCATGAAGTCCTCATATGTCGATGCGCGAGACCAGCTGTCTGTATTGCCGTCCATGGCCGGGTCTCCTGATACGTTATACGGATTCGCCGCAGCGCAGCACCTTCCGCACGGCTGCGGAAACAACGCCGCGCGCATTGGTATTATGCAGTGTGACAGTTCAACATCTTTCGGCATCGAATGATTCCGTGAGATCCACGGGTGCTTTCCGGCGGAGTTCTCCCCTCCCCCCACAGGAAAGGAATTTCGACATGTACCCCGACATTCAGCAGATCGAAGTCGATGGTCTTCGCATCATGTACCGCCAGGCGGGGAGCGGTGCGCCGCTCGTGCTGCTGCATGGAGGCATGGAGGACAGCCGCGTATGGAGACGACAGTTCGAAGGTCTGTCGGCCGACTTCATGGTCCTCGCGTGGGACGCTCCCGGTTGCGGACAATCCTCCGACATTCCCGAGACATGGCGGCTCGCTCAATTCGCCGATGCGCTCGCTGCATGGCTCGGCGCTCTGCGCGTGCAGCGACCGCATATACTCGGATTTTCATGGGGAAGCGCCGTTGCGCTGGAATTCTATCGCCGCTACCCCGGCATCCCCGCATCCCTGGTCCTGGCCTCCGCCTATGCAGGGTGGGCGGGTTCGCTGCCCGCGGAGGAGGTCACCGCCCGGCTCTCCGGAGTCCTCGCCGCGGCAAGTACTCCTCGCGCGGAATCGTCGGAACTCCTGGCCGGTGTGTTCAGCGCAGCGGCGACACCCGAACTGCTTGCGGAAATGCGAATCATCACCGCCGGGAACGACGGGAGCGCGCACCCCGGGGGACTCCGCGCCGCTGCGTTCTCCATGGCGGAAGCGGACCTGCGCGAGGTCCTGCCGCAAATTCACCTGCCGACGCTCCTGATTTACGGAGACCTGGATGAGCGTGCACCGCTCACCATCGCCGAAGCGATGCACCGGCAGATTCCCGGGTCGGTTCTTTCGGTCATTCACGGCGCGGGGCACATGGCCAACGTGGAGGCACCCGCCGCTTTCAACCGGGAAATCCGGCAGTTTCTCCGCGGGTTCAATTACCGGTTTCTGTCTGCTCGCACCTGAAATGCCTCCTATTTCACCAAGGTCATCCAGCGGGTAAGGCGCGTCCCCGCCGCCGTCATGCTGCAGAGGTACATGCCGCCGGGGAGGTTCCGTGCGTCGAAGTGCACGGCATGGAGACCGGCGGACTGGTACTCATCGACCAGCGTCTGCACTTCGCGCCCCAGCGCGTCGAACACGACGATGGAGGTTTGTCCGTCGGCCGGGAGCGCATAGTCAATGGTCGTTTCCGGATTGAAGGGATTGGGATAGTTCTGGTTCAGCGCCAGCTGCATCGGAGGCTGCACGTGCGGCGCGGTTCCGCGCTTGGGGATCGCGGTGCATTTGTCGTAATGAAGAAGCCCCGCGATCTTCGGTGTCGCATAGGCATACGCGTCCATTATTTCGGCGAGCATCAGGGATACCGGCTGGTCGCTGTACCAGGCGAATTTCGAATCCACGGTCCAGGCGACCTTCTTCGACGTACCGCAAATCAGCAGGTCTTCGAGATTCGAGACGAAGGGGAAGGACTGCATCAGCGAGGGATTCCCGTACATCGGGCGTCCCCCGACGACCGTGAGCATGACATCCTTCTCATGCGTGGCGAGCAGATCGTCGTACGGGTTCGACGTGAGCGCCGGAATAACCATCAGATCCGCCTGCTTCCCTGCTTCGATCGATCCGATACGATGCTCCAGGCCGAGGGCATACGCCGCGTTCACCGTCACGAATTGTGCGAACTGCTCGGCCGTGATGCCGTTCGACCAGTGCGAAGCGCTCCAGGATTTCGCAAATCGCAGTTCGTCAAGCACGTTGAATTCACCGGATGGGGTCCAGTCCGGCGCAAGGGCGACATTCACCCCTGCATCCAGCGCCGCAGGGATGTTCGCGGTCGCGTCATACAGTTCGACGTTGCTGCTGGGCGACCACACCAGGTGCGCGTCTGCCTCGGCCATGAATGCGAACTCCGTGGATGTCAAGGGTACGCCGTGGATAATGGTGATGCGGTCATCGAGGATGCCGGCATTTTTCACCGCATAGAATTCATCGAGAGAAGCGTTGTCGGTGCCTTCGCAGAGATGGAGAAGAAATCGCTTCCAGTACTGCGCCTGGAGAGTCGCGATCTGCCCGGGATTGATCGGCAGAGGTTTGACAATGTCATAGATCCTTGCGGGGAAGCGTTCCGCGTTGTTGATGCCCACGCCCTGCAGGGCGTAATCTTCATTGTACGTCCCGTTGCAGTTGCTGCCCTGAATGGTCGTCGTTCCCGCACAGAGCACGCGGAGTTCGCTGTACTTCTCGGCATTCGTGCCCGGGGGAACGACCGGCGAATGATAACTCATGAAGCTGTTATACTGCGCGGAGAAATCGGCGTACGTTTGCGATGCCTGCCATTCGTAGCGGTTATCATACGGTTTGTCCGCGGCAGGAAACGGGATTTTATCGAAGGCGTTCCAGAACGGATGGTTGTGCGCGTCGATAAGCCCCGGAAAAATGTAGCCCTCGACCGTGAAGACCATATCACAGCTGGGGGGGGGATCATTGGTGACACCGACGATCCTGTCTCCGAGGATTTCGACATAGCCGCCAGGCATGATCTTGCTCGCATGATCCATGGTCACGATGCTGCCGTGGAGGGCGTAGTGCGGTATCAGCGCCCCCTCCATATCGTTCGTCATGCGCGGCATGAGCGCGTTCTGCCCGTAGTAGTAGTAAATGATCCCAGTCACGGCATCGAGCTCATCCCCGACTTGCGGGAAATAATTGTAGTCGTCCATATAGGCACACCTTATTCCCGCGATGTTATCCGTGATGATCCATTCCCCGTAATTCGTAAAAGCCATGACGCGGACATCCTCAAATTTCACGAGCACCGCCTCATATGCTTCCTGCTGGGAATCCTGCAGAAGCAGCGGCCAGGGCATGATACGATCAAACTTGGCGACACCGAGAAGATGATAATCCGAGACATTCGTCAGCTCCGTCATGCCGGAGTATTCCTGGACTTCCCCGACGAACTGAACCATGTCCCCGATAGACGGACCGACCGCCCGGGTATAGACATAGATGGCATTCCACGGTCCTCCTTCGTCTGCGACGACGAATCCGTAATAGTATATCGCGGTGACGACGCCGCGAATCTTCACGGACTGACCGGTCAGCGGAGAATCACCGGAGGGATCAGTGGTGTACTGGATGTCATGGATGCTGGTAATCCCTGAAGCGTTGACGTGCTTCCCCTGTGCCAGCAGTTGCGGCGAACACAGCAGACTGATAAACAGAGTCAACACGAGCGGGATATTCCAGAACAACGGCAGAGGGTGGTGTTTCGTCGATTGAAACATGACATTTGCTCCTGCTTTGTATGAAGGGACGCTCCCGCACCGCATTCAGCGCTTGCCGGCGGTACGAAAGCGGGATCGCCATGACCGGATCAGTTCATGAAGACACGGGACGCCTGACCGCACTCGGTCGGGCAGAGGAAATCGGCTAATTCAGGCTCAATGGATTGACTTATCCGAATTATATGATATCAGGCACAAAAAAGCAACCCGCCTGAAGCTGGCATCGCCACGAGCTGATATCGCGTCGTTGGAGAGTCCGGGACCGGATGATCCGGAAAAGAACACCATGCTTGCTTTCCGGGTAATTAAGATATATCTTGTCCGCATTGTCTCTTCCCCATAATACGATCCGCAGTCCCCGTTGCCGGGGAGTCCGGATGCGACATTCTCCCGGAAACGTTGGGATACTCTATCCCTTCACCATTCATTTACACAGAGAGGAACTCCTATGCATAGATTCACGTTGGCGAACATCCGGATGGCCATTTTGGTGCTGCCCTTGAGCATGGTTCTGTTTGCAGCCTGTTCGGAGATGCAGGAACCCGCAAGTCCGCAGCAGCAGAGCGCAAATACCGTAGTGCAGCTCGATCCCGGCGTCACGCTGCAGATACCGCAGTCTGACGGCCTGAACAAGGCCTTCAGCACGGCGAGTTATCCGTCACTGTCGGGTTGCAGCATCGCCTACGACATGAGCCACAACACCGGTCGCCAAGGTCAGACGGCCCCGAGCGTCGGGAACGGCAACAGCACCATTTTCGGCGATCTCACTGCACGTGGTGCAACGATCACCGAAATCACGACCTTCGATCTGGCAACGTTGAACCAATATGACGTGCTGTGGATGGAAGAGGATTGGAACACCGTCCTCTCTGCGGGCGAGAAGTCCTTACTGCTCAGCTGGGTGACGGCCGGCGGTTCGCTGTTCATCTACGGGGACAATTGGGGATACTTCACCGCAGAGATCGGCTCGCCGCTGCATCCGTTCGGCTATTCGTATACCAGTCACCACATCGCTGGCACGACGACGAATATCGCGTCCCATGACATTACATCGGGAGTATCCTCCATCAACTTCGGCAGCTCAGATACCTATATCAACGTACCGAGCGGCTCGACTGTGCTCGTGCGCGATCCAAGCGACTCGTATGACATGGCAGCCATTTCGCAGGTCGGCATGGGCAAGCTTGCCGTTCTGACCGATGATATATTTTACAATGGACAGCTCGGACAGGCAGACAACCGGGTGTTCGCGAACAATCTGATGACCTGGCTGTGCGTCAGGAGTGTGAACATCAGTGTTTCACAGTCGTCGATCAACTGCAACAACGCAAACGGCAACATCGTGATCACCATTTACTCCGAACCCGGTTTCGATGCCACCACCATCGACCACACGACCGTGATGTTCGAAGGAGCCGGGGAACGGCATGTGAACAGCATGACGAGCGTTGCACAGCGTCACGAATCGGACGTCAACAACGACGGCGCGATGGATCTCGTTTTCCATTTCCGCTTCGGTGATACGGGACTCGACTGCAGCTCGACCAGCGGAACCTTGACGGGCATGTTCTACGGTGGCGGTCACTTCATGGGCACCACCAGCCTGACCATGCATCCCTGAGTACCGCGATTTCCGACTGTCCACATGACAATCGATTCGGCCGGCCCGTGTATCACGGACCGGCCGTTCTTTTACGACGATGAGGCCCCGGGCTGCTCAAGACGTCCAAGCCCTTCATCTGAGGGGCTTTGGGTGGGGTGCGGGACTTCTTCGCCTCACCCCGCAGCATATATCTCCATCCGCCGGAATAGTCGGAGTTCTCCCTGCAATATCCGAAGCGAACTACTTGATGTTCTGTATCAGCGTGTCCCGAGTGGTTGAAATCTTTTTCATCAGAACGCTCAGCGTTTCTATGAATTTACTGCGTCTGTCCATGGTCATCTGGAGGCGGAGTGATGTCTGTTCAGACAGCTTGTTCATCCTGTCGAGATCGGCTTTCAGCATATCCTGCGCCGCCTTGCAGCCTTCGATCGTTTTATCTCCGACATTACCATAGATGCTCTCGACGTCAGACAGTACTTCGCTGAACGGAATTGCCGGATATGTATTCCGTGTCTGACGGTGCTGCTCAATATACTTTCTGATGTAGGCAGCCTTCAGATCCAGCCGTATGAGGTCGACGCTGAGCACATAAAAGACGAGGGCATCCTCCTTCTCCTGTGGGAGATCACGAAAGTATCTGTTCACAATTCGACGTGCCGCCGAAAGCAGATTGGCGGGCGGTGCTGATGACTCCATCTGGCTCAGAAGCTCCTTCACAGCTGGTCCCGCAGCACGGCATGTCGCGGGTGGGAGGATTCTGGTCACTCGACGTATCTGATACAATAATGCCGGATCGCCACCCACAGGGAGCAGACGCATGCTTCCAGTGTGTACATACGGTCCGACCGCCGCATACGGAGATGCCGCAGCGTTGGGAACCGTGGCCCATGGCAGATGGAGAACCAACGGGACAATGAACGCCAGGATGAGCCAATGATGGCTATCGGAACCTGTGAGAAATGCGATGCGGTGTTTCAAAACCTTTCCTCCTGGGATACGAAAATCATGTACGTTCATTCATCATGCACGATGTGTGCAGTACCTTTCAGTCTGCGCAATACGGATGAATCGCGGGAGGAGGCACAGCCGGCTTCCACTATACCATGGTCTCTGCCGATTACCTCGGTCGGAGTTTGAGTCCTTCTTCTGTATAGCGAACGGACTGAATCGATTGCGACTCGTCACTGTATCAGTGCGCATGTACATACTCAAGAATTGACCTGCGCAAGGTAAATTCATTACAAATAGAAAACAAGAGATATGAATATCGGAGTAAGTGCATTTTCAGCGTCGGTGCCGAATCCAATGCTGCGGGTCTCTCCATGCAGATTGAACCGTACTCCCCTGACTCCGCGCGGTGAACAAAAAAAGCCCCTCATCGGAGGGGCTTGTAACTCGGGTGCGGGACTTAGGGATGTTCCCGCCGTGGCCTTTTCCGCAGTTCCAGGCCTGCTGCTCCGGCGATCGAAGCGGCCAGCCGATCACCGGCAGTCGTAAAGGCCCAGATGAAGATCGTCTCCACAGGGTGGTCGCGGCGGATGTTCTCCAGCGCCTCATGGGCGAGACGCCCTGCGATACCCTGACGGCGGTATTCTTCGAGCACGAGCGCCGAGCAGAGATAGACGGTGTCGTAACGGATACCGGGCGGTGTCTGGTGCAGCAGTTCCTGCTCACCGATTTCCTCGCGCAGAAACCGGTCCATCAGTTCATGTGTCGTCGGGAAAAGCAGTATCCACGCAACCGGGCCACCCGCATCCGTGTACTCTGACACCGTCGACGGGTGAAGCCGCCGGAGCTGCTGCCAGTCATGGTCGGTCATGCTCAGCTGTTCGGGATCATGCCGCGCGTCGAAGGTCTCCTCGGCGAGGCGGATCAGGCGCTGGAAATTCGTAACCATCATCACTCGTGCGTTGGGAATGCTGCCCCGCGTTCTGCAGGGTGAACCGTGTACGTAAGTATACCGGATGGCGGTGTGAGATGAAACAGCGTCCGCCAACGGGTGGAGGGATCATCGCCGGCTGCAGCATGGACGTTATCCCAGGAGCTGGTCCAGTGTTCATCTTCGTCTGCGGCGGTGCGTGGCTCAACTTCATACGCCCCGCGTCACACAGGTGCGTTATTTCTACGCAGTCACAGGGATCTGCCCTGGGAATTCCACCGCGTCTCATGTGTCATGTCGGCAGCGAGACGACCATCCGCATGATGGTCGCCCTTCATCTTCATCTGCACAATCCCAAATCCCGATGGACCGCTCCGCAACACACCCGTCTAACCCCACCCTCCTGATTCTTGCGGCAGTCATACTCGCCGCTTTCACCGGCTGCAGCGAAGACGAGCCCGTCGCTCCTCCGGTGAAGCCGACGGATCCGCCGGTGACGAGCATCAGGGTACTTTCACCGCGGGCGAACGACGTTTTCGACCTGAGACCAACTATCGTGGTGACCTGGGACACTGTCACAGCCCCGGCTCAAGCCGATTCAGTTTTCATCGAATACCGGCCCGCTGACGGGCAGCACGAATGGAAGACCATACGCCGCCTGCCGATCTTGATGCGCCCGGCGTCATTCTCTGTATTGGACACTGCCGTCACGGTTTTCGAGATCCGCCTCAAAGCGTCGCGAGAAACCAACTGGCATCTCGTCTCGCCTCTGTACATTCTCAAATCCGGGTTCAACGTGCTTTCTCCCCG
>QKAF01000094.1 GCA_003246455.1 Bacteroidota bacterium | reverse complement strand
TAGGAAAGCCGGACCTGCTGCGCCTGTGAGACTGCCCCGGCGGCAAGCAGCAAACCGAGGATCATTCGTACCAGCATCATGCACCTATTGGTAATCTCAATTCGCCGTGGTGGGATGTGACCCGCCAGATTGGCGGAACCTGATACAGTCCAGCTTCCACCGTTCGATCGGCATCCTGATTTGGAGTAACCTATCGAATTACACTCGCGATTGCAATTTCCTTCACTGACTTATCGACGACGTACCGGTCAGAAGCGATACTTGACAATATTGTCTGAAAATAGTAACATCCGGCGAATCATTCGCGATGTTGAGGAGAAAATGAGACATTCGATCCTGCTTTTAAGTTTGATACTCTTCAGCGTTCTTCTTTCTAACACGGTCACCGCACAATATATCGGCTCCTCAAAATCCGATAAGTATCATGATTCGTCTTGCAAACACGCGCAACGGATAAGCGAGGAGAACCGAGTGGAATTCAAGACGGTGGAGGAAGCAACTGATGCCGGCTATGTTCCGTGCAAGGTCTGTAAACCGAGCGGTACAGCGACGAAGTCTGATGAGGTTAAGGCCCAGGATGCGCCCGCGGTGACTGGAGGCAGGTGCCAGGCAACTACGAAGAAGGGGACGCAATGCAAGCGAAATGCGCAGGCAGGCTCCAAATACTGCTGGCAGCATGGGAAATAGTAACGCGATGAGCGCCGTCAAGACCTGGTTGAGGGATACCTACACCGAGCACCGTTTTCAGAAAGCCGAGCGTATCCCGCGGAGCAAGAAGAGGATGGATGCAGTAATCCTTGTGCTCGCCGGTGTATCCGTTCTCCTGTTCGTCTACGAATGGACATCCTCCACCTACCCCGCAATCCTGAATCAACTGTCAATTCTTCTTGATCTGATTTTTCTTCTGGACTACCTGCTCCGTCTGTACTTCTCGGGTGCACAAGGACAGGATGGATTTACCTGGACAAAGGCATCAAACCACTACGCATACCGCTGGTACGGCATTGTCGACTGGATTGCGGTTTTTCCTCCGCTGCTGACCCATGTCTTCCATGTCGGACTCGGTGTCGACCAATTCAGCAGAATCTCCAGGTTTTTCAGAATCGCACGCATGACGCGGGTGCTTCGCGTACTGCGAACACTCAGGCTCGTTCAGGAATCTGAGCGGTTCAGTGAGAACATCCAGGAATATCGAAAAAAGCTGAGTCGTGAACTCCTCGGATCCTTCCTGTTTGTCGTATTCTCAATGTTCCTCGGCGTCGTGGGGATCTACTATGCAGAGCAGGGTACCGGGAGCGATTTCCAGAACCTCGGCGAGACCGTGTACTGGAGCGTCTTGAGTGTCATGGGCCAGGCCGATGGGAGCGGATTCACTAACTGGATCTCGAGATCCATTGCGGTCATGATCATCTTCATCGGCATTGCGTTCTTCGGTATCGTCGCCGGTTCGATAACGACATTTTTCATGGACAACATGAGCAAACAAATGCAAGGCAGGGATAAATACGACGGCAAGGGGCATGTCATCATCTGTGGATGGAATTCCAAGATATCCGAGTTGATGCAGCATCTTCGGAAAGTCCCGGATCTGAAGGTCGTACTCCTTCTCTTCGATCGCGGGAATCCGGAGGAAGACATTGCGGAATTTGACAAGCTGCAGAATCCGCATACAGGCGAATACTTATCTGCATTTTGGATCCGGGGAAATCCCCGCAGTACCGACGACCTCAACCGGGCGAATGTGCTTGAAGCGAAAAGCGTCATCGTTCTATCGGACTATTCGAAGACCAATCTGGATGAAGATGACATCGATGCCAGATCGCTCATGACGCTGGAGATGATTCATGAAATCAAAGTCGATGCTCAGTGGGGAGCAGGCAGGGCTGGTGAAGAGCTATCTGGCGCAGAGGTGACCGTCGAACTGCTGACGATGCAGAGTATCCCCCTCGCCAGAAAATACGCCCACCACGTCGTATACGCAGACGATTTGATCTGTCAGTACATCACCCTTGATACACAGTCGAGGGAAGCCGGCCAGGTCTATGAAAGATTGATTGATCCGACGGATCAGAATGTATACCTGATGGATATCACCAGGCTGGAATCCCAAAACGGGCGGGGGTTTATCGGGGAGATAGATTCGAAATTCAAAGCGCATGCGCTCCTGTTTCTCGGGCTCCACATCAGCGATGAACTGCTTGTTCGATTCGCAAGGGGCAACAAGGCGCTCTACGATCTGATCAAACAGGCGGATCTTCTGGAAGCAGCGGAGGGCATTCTCAAAGGCCAGTACGGTGTATCGCTGTTGAGCTATGTTGAGAATCCCCCAAAAGAGATGCATCGCAAGAATGGATCCGGGCGGGGAATGACGATTCTTAATCCTCTTGCCAGACACGAGTTGATGGAGTATATGCTTCAGCAGCTCTCTGAATCCAGCTATCCACCCGGAAGTTTGAAGGCCATCGGAATGAGCGGAAAGTATCCGAAGGGACTGGAGCTCTGAGAATGAAGAAACGAAGTGAAATCCGCGTGCTTACGTGGATAGGGATTCTGGTGGGATTTTTTGTCATCGCCGCGGGTCTGATTCAGTATTTCGAGTCTGCTCATTCTGAGAGCTCCATCCGGACGTATTCCCAGGCCCTGTGGTACAGTCTCGTCACGATCAGTACTGTCGGCTATGGGGATTACTATCCCGTATCTTCGGGTGGTCAATTTATTGGCAGCCTCGTCATTGTTTTCTCTTTGGGATTTGCAGGTTTCATCATCGGGAAGATTCAATCCTCAGTCTCGGAAAACATCAGAAGGAAGTATCTCGGTATGAAAGGATGCGCATTTACGGGTCATTATATCGTCTTCGGCTGGAATAACAACAGCAGAATCGTTGTTCATGAGCTGCTGAAAGCAGACAAACGCATCGCAGTACTCGCCAGTACGGAGTCGCAGCTGACGGAGATCGATAACGTCTTCCACAAAAAACGCGAATTCGTTTTTAAAACCTTTGGTCCGTTCGAGTCAGAAGAGATATACGAACGGCTGAACATGGATACGGCCGCAAGTATCATCCTTGTATGCGATGATGATACATCGACATTAATCACAGCGCTGAACCTCAGAAAGCGTTACCCTAAGGCTCAGATCATTGCACATATCGCGAACCCTGCTCTCAAGGAAACCATTGCCACCGCCGGCGTGACGTATGTCGTCTCATCAAATGAAATCGTCGGTCGAATGATCGCCTCTGCCGCATTCGAACCCGATGTGAGCAGGGTGCTGGAGGACCTGCTTTCCGGGACGGAGGGAGAGGATGAATATGATATCCAGCAGTACAAACTCACACCTGCCTCGAAACTCCTGGGGAAGACGGTTCTTGAAGCCGAGGCGGAATTGCACGAATGTCATGCAGGGCGGCTGCTCGCCGTCGTCGGAATTCAGCCGGATGGAACGCGGCAAATCGATAAGAATCCCAGAACGGATAAAATCCTGGTTGAAGGGGAGTACCTGGTACTGATTGTGAATGGGAAAGAGGCAAAGGAGCTGAAAGGTCACATCATGCGCACCGCTCAAGGTGTAGGAGAATAATCACGCTGCTCCCCGAACAATTCACTCTTGCATTGGTTATGAAGAAGATCTTCACGAGACTTTCCGTCAGTATCATTGTTTTCTGCCTGTGTCCGCCTGCAGGATACGCCCAGTATGCGAATGGTCCAGGCAGGGCATTCGCTGCTGAACAGACGCAAGCGCCGTTGCGGGAAAGGAACGTCGCGGCCGGCAGTTCATCCTACTTCGGCGGGGCGAACGAGGACGTGATCTTTGACGTATGTGCTGACACTGATGGCAATCGCTATCTCACGGGTTATACAAAGAGCCTTGATTTCCCGGTCGTCAATGCCTTCCAGGCCAACAGTCGCGATGGATTCGATGCCTTTCTTGTGAAGCTGTCTCCGGAGAACACGGTCATGTGGTCTACGTACTTCGGCGGATCAGATCCTGAATACGGCATGAAAGTCATGGTCGGTGCCAATGGCGATGTGTATCTGGCAGGGACTACCTGGAGCAGCGATCTGCCGACCATGTACGCGTACCAGTGCCGTAACGGCGGAGCAACGGATGGTTTCGTCTCGAAGTTCAGCCCGGACGGCGCATTGCAGTGGACCACATACATCGGTGGCAGCGCCTACGACGGGCTTTACAGCATGGACATCGCATCAAACGGGAATATCATCGTCTGCGGTGAAACCTACAGCGGTGATTATCCCAGGATAGGGGCAGGCAGCGCGGAAATCTCCGGCGAGTGTGATATTTCCATAAGTGAACTCACGGGAGCAGGACAGCTTGTCTGGTCTACATTCTTCGGGGGCGCGGACCGGGATTGGGGGACAGCGATAAGATTCCTGCGCGACGGCGGCATTGTGCTGGTCGGGCGCACAAAATCACGCGACATGCCTGTTGTCAACGCGTTTCAGCCGGGCTTCGGGGGCGGGGAATATGACATGTACGTCGTGTGCCTGAATGCGGACAAAACGATGCGATGGGCGTCATACTATGGCGGGCTCGGCGATGAATTGACGCACACATGTGATGCAGAAATGACCCGACACTGGGGCGATGTCGAATTAGATGCCGAAGGGAATATCGTATTCTGTGGATGGACGAACGGGGATGCTCTTCCTGAAGAGGCGCCGCTGCAACCCCGCAGAGGCGGTGGCTATGATGGCACTATCGCGGTGGTCAGCAACCAGGGTGAACTACTCATGTCATCGTATTACGGCGGTAGCAAGGATGATTACCTGCTGAGCATCTCGCGCACTGGGGAGGTAATCGCGTTTGCCGGTATCACCAGCAGCGCGGATTATCCACTGAAAAATGCAGTGCAGGATGGTCCCGCTGGGAAAAAGGACGCTGTCGTTTCGGTTTTCGACAGCGATTTCAAACTGCTCCATGCGACGTGCTACGGTGGGTCGGATATCGACGAAGCAAATGCGATCGAAGTTCAAGGAGAATCGATATTCATCGGCGGTACGACGAAAAGTCCGGATTTCCCGACCGTCGAACCCATTCAGGAATCCCCGGGCGGTGAGTGGGACGGAGCGTTCGTCGAATACGGCCTGGTGGACGCCGTATCCGGAATCGAGTCGAATCCTGTCCCGATGCAGCTGTCTCTCTGGCCGAACCCGACCGTTTCTCGAGTCACATTCGTGATGCCGTCGGATTGTGCAGGGAGCGTGCGAATCCGTATCCAGAACACTATGGGACGAACGGTGTATGAAGACGAGGGGGCTTCGCTTCTCGCGAACCGGACTCTGACCGTCAATGTCACTCAGCTCCCTTCCGGCATCTACTTCGTCCGCGCCTCTGCGGGTGGGGACATCTTTTCAGCGCGATTTGCGAAAATCTGATTCCCTGAGTGCGGGTGACGGACGTAGCATGCAGCATCGCGGATAAATGCGTATGCGCTTTGCCGCATCCCGTCCGGCCACCGGTCTTTTTTTCTGGAGCGGGGCGCCCAATTGCCGTATCTTTCCGCTGACGGCCGATGCGGCCGGAACGGTAAGGCTTGAGCTATGACAGAACGGCTGAAACAGAATATCACGCGAACCATCGGCCGCGAACCGACGGACAACGAATGCGTGCTTCTCTCGGAGCACATGCATCTGCGTTCGTTCCCCCGGAAGACGCTGCTCGCCCAGCCGGGAGAGCACTGCCGTTACGTCTATTTTCTGCTCGAAGGCGCGGCGTATTCCTCGATGGTCGATCCGGAAGGGGAACCGCATGTCGTGCAGTTCGCGCTGGAAAACTACTGGATCACCGACCATTACAGTTTCTTCAAGGGAGCTCCGGGTATCTACACCATCGAAACGCTGGAGGATGCCGAGACGCTGGTGATCGACACGGAGGGCTTCGACCGCGTGTGCCGGGCCAGCCATCTGCTCGAACATTTTTTCCGCGTGCTGATAACCAACGCCTTCGTCGCCCTCCAGTACCGTCTCGCGAAAACCAACACCGTGGAAGCCGCGGAGCGCTACCTCGAATTCTCCCGGCTGCACCCGGACTTTGTCCAGCGCATACCGCAATACCTCATCGCCTCCTACCTCGGGATAAAGCCGCAATCCCTCAGCCGGATCCGCCGCACGCTCGCAAACGATCACTGACTCTGTTCTTTCCGGAGCAAAACCGCCCTCCCTCGGGATCCCGCGGGTTTCTTCACCTATGTGAATGACCCGGGGCAGGGGTCATGTGTACCTTTGTACTGTCGTTGAGACAAAAGAAACGGACACAACAAACTCCATTAGAATAGAAGGTGTGATATGAAAACGCAGACAACCTGGAAACTCGACGCCTCCCACAGCGAACTGCTGTTCAAGGTCAAGCATCTGATGATCACGAACGTCAAGGGCGAGTTCCGCACATTCGACGCGCAGGTCGTATCGAACGGCAGCAACTTCGACGGCGCACGCGTGACGCTGACGATCGACGCGGCCTCGATTTTCACGAATAATACCGACCGCGATGCGCATCTGCGGAGTGCGGATTTCTTCGACACTGACACGTATCCGAAAATGACATTCGAGAGCCTCGAAATGAGCCGGCGCGATGAAGACACCTACCAGCTGAACGGTACGCTCACCATGAAGGGTGTGACGAAGGAAGTGTCGCTCGATGTGGAATTCGGCGGTGTGGTTACCGACCTGTACGGTCAGGAAAAGGCCGGATTCTCGATCAGCGGAATTCTCAATCGCAAGGACTGGGGACTGAACTGGAACGCCGCACTGGAAACGGGCGGTGTGGTGGTGAGCGAGGAAGTGCGCCTCAGCGCGGAAATTCAGTTCGTGCGCGCAGCGCAGGAAGAGCAGACGGGCGATGAAGGCGGCATGACCGATCAGGAAGACGCAGCCCTGGTGCTCGAAACCGCGCAGAGCTTCTGATCCCGGGTGGGGAGAGGAGCGGGTCGATGAATTATCACCCTTCTCATCCTCCTGGTGACGTTGTCATACGATGATGTTCACACGAACGGCGGGCTCCCCGGATTCCTGGAGAGCCCGCTTCTGTTTGCGTCAGTTTAATCGCGGGGAGACTACTCGAGCAGAACCATTTTCCTCGTCAGCACCTGCGCCTTCCACTGCAGACGGTACACGTACACGCCGGGCGGCAGGCCCGTTCCGTCAAAATCGACCCGGTGAGAGCCGGCATCCTGTATCGCACTCACAAGCGTTCGGACCTCACGACCGTAGAGGTCGTAGATACACAGCCGCACGCCGCCGGGGGAAGGAAGTTCGTAGACGATTTCCGACCGCGGGCTGCAGGGATTGGGATAATTCTGCGACAGACGCAGACTGCTCGGCTCAGGGACCGCTGTCTCCTCCGATATTGCATCGATAATCAGGTTGATGCAGAAGGCAGGCTGGGAGGGATCGCTGCTGCTGATCTGAAGGACGCCGCTGCGGACGCCGTCTTTCGTCGGCATGCACTCGATCGTGACGGGGGCCGTCCCCCCTGGCTCGATGCGGACCGGGAGTTCGGTTCTGCAGCAGAACGGACAGGGGGCCGCGGAGATGATCCGGATGTGGTCCACGACGAGCGGCGCATCCCCGACATTCATCAGCTCAACGGTGCGCTGCACCGCGGTGTCAGCATAGAGCATTCCGAAATGAAACGTAAAGGTTTCCGTCGTGATGCGCGGATTGAGTCCCACCACGCCGTTGACGGTCAGCGGCACTATGGCATTCGGCGAAGCGGGGGCACTGCTGCCGATGAACAGGGTATCCCGGACTTCGCCTGCATGTGCCGGCGTGCAGTATACAGTCAGGTCGATCCCTTCCCGGGGATCGAGGGTGAAGGGAACGGGTCGCTCGATGCTGAAGGGAAGGGGTTGCTGCCCGCGCAGCTCCAGCCGATCCACGCACAGCCTGCCTGTTCCGAAATTCGACACCCGGAGCTTTCGTTCCACGGGACTGTCGATTTTAGCGTCTCCGAAATCCATCGCCGACGAACTGCAGCGGATGACGGGCACGCTGTCAGCCACGGCGTCGACGATCAGATCCAGGTTCACCACGGATTTCAACGGATCATTGCTCAGGATGCGCAGCGCCTTTTTCGTGCGTCCTTTTTCCGAGGGGGTGCAGAGGATGGATATGGACTTCCTTTCTCCTGTGGAGAGCCGGAACGATTCCGGGTTTTCGACGCGCAGTGCCACCGTTCCGTATCCCAGGATTTCCAGAGAATCGACCTTGAGACTGCCTGTCCCGGTGTTCTCTATATCGAATGTCAGCCGTACCGTGCTGCCTGCCATGACTTTACCGAAATCGAGAACAGGGGGGGAATATCCTATATGCGGGACAAGGGAGCGGTTCCGGTAATACACGAGTGCGCCGGTTCCTTCCTGTGCCACAACGAGGATTTCCCCGTTCGCGTCGCCATCGATATCGGTGATACAGAACCCGCGCGCGCTTTTCAGATCGCTGTCCACATATTCCCGCACCCACGTATAACAGGTCTCCCGGTACCAGACGACAATTCCCTCGTTATAGCTCGTTGCCACGATTTCTTTTTTCGGGCTGCCATCTATTTCAAGGATGCCGACCATTCCCGGGATGTCGAGTAAGGAATCGATGATGCACTTTTTCCACAGGATCGATCCCGTGCCGATTTGTTCATACAGCACCACCGCCTGACCGCGCGCTCCGCCCGCGACCACATCCAGGCGGCCGTCCCCGTCGATGTCGTCAACGGAAAGGCATCTCGCCACCGGAAGGTTCGGGTCGATGATGTGCTCCACCCAGCGGGTTCCGTGCTGCTGCGATTCCAGCCATACGAGCTTGTCTTTACTCATGATCGCCGCGACGACATCCAGGTCGCCGTCCCTGTCGATGTCGCGGAGCGCCACCTGTCCCAGAGCTATCCCCTCACCCTCCCGGATGTACCGTCGAAACCACATCGGCCGGGTTCCACCGATATTTTCAAACCACATGAGGACATTGCTCAGGTGCGCCGTCAGGAGGATGTCCGGATCGCCGTCGCCGTCGATGTCACCGATATCAATCCAACTCGCGCCGTCCGCGTTGTCTTCACGGAGAATGATGGTGCTCCGCGGCCACGTTCCTGCCGGCAGATCGTTTTCATGCCACGACAGTGCCGGATGGAAATAGCCGGCGACTGCGACGTCGAGCGCCGCATCACCGTCGAGGTCCCCGATGGCCACGCCCATCGGAGATGACATCCCCGGTTCGATGATATGACCGGACCACCGGCGCGCGTCCCCGGTATTTTCATACCAGAGAACTTTTCCGAGCGGCCAGTCGGAGACGACGACGTCCTGATCGCCGTCTCCGTCCAGGTCGGCGGCACGCGGAACAACCGGTGCCTGCATTTTGTCGTCGATCACGAATTTCTCCCACTGCTGGCTCTGAAGAGGCGCGTGCATGCACAGTACTGCCGCAGCGAGGATCAGCAGGGGAAAGGGCGTTTTCTGCCATGGAAACCGGGCTGGCCTGGACGCTCGCATGTGTACCTCCGGGAGCGGTGGGAATTCGGTGTAGTCGGGGAGGCATGGTATCACGGTTCGTCATTTCCATGGATCGGGGAATTCAAACGAGTATGCCAGCCAGATGAAGTTTCCGCCGGCATCCTGGTTGAGATCCTGTTTTACATTGGTATAGTAGTTTTTGGCAAAGTAATAACCGGGCTCGGGTGCCGTGTTTCGTCCGACCAGAACCGCGATCCGGCGGATAGGATTGGCGCAGATTTCCTTCTTGCAGCAGAGATAGATGGCAGCCCCGCCGGCACCTTCGTTCAAATTCGTTGACAGCTTCGTATACCCGGGAGGAACCCCCTGGCTGTTTACGATGAATGTGATATCCGAGATGGATTCGCCGTCGTCGCGTCCGTCTTTATAGCACATGAAAATGTACTTCCCTCCCGCGTCCCTGTTCAGATCCGAATTGATCAACATCCAGCCCGGTTCCGGTGTTACAACCGGATTCGTCGAGGTTTCAAAATAGAGATCGGTGATGGCTTCATCCAGCAATGAGGGCAGCGCATACAGTTTGGCATAGGAATCGAATGCGGAGCTCAGCTGGCTCTTTCTGGCGTCGTCTTCGCAGAGCTCCCAAATGGGAAGCAGACTGTGCTCCGTAAAGTCGGATATCGTGAGATTTTCACAATTATCTATCGATTCGATCCATTTGCTGTAGTTGCCTTCCTGGAATATGTATGAACCATACTCGCTTCTTCCGCCGGATACTTTCAGATTCTGGCTTGAATTACTTTCAAAGCACTGCAGCTGCTGATCCGTCACCATGCTGAAACTTCCCGATCCCGACTTCTTCTTGAAACTCGCCTCTGCGCATACTTCAAAATTGTTTTTGATTGACGACGTCGCCGCGCATTTGGTAACGCAGGTGTTATAATCCGCCCTGGCTCCGATGATCAGTTCCGTGATGACATGCGTTCCGTACTTGCCGAACAGCGCTTCGGGGGAAAGCGTGGCGATATCACTCTTCGCCTCGTCGGTCAGCATGTTTTTCAGTTCGGCAGCATCGGTATACGGCAGCGTCAGCTTCCATTTCCTGATGACATTTCGAATAGTGCAAAATGCCTGGTACTTGCTTCGATAGTTCTTCTCATTGTAGTTGTTGGTCACGGACATGCTGAAGAACGAGTACGATCCCTGCATGTTGACGTTCACGCTCAGTTCATTCATGTACTCATGGGAGTTGAGCCCGTAGATACTTTTGAAATCCGAGGTGTTAACAGTCGTGTATTCGATCGCATCGGGGAGATTGTATGAGACGTCCTTCACTGTCACCGTCCGGTAGCTGTCGTATTTGAAAAGCGGACTTTTGACGTGTTCGGACTTCGCGTACTCACCGAATACATTGTAGCCATGCCCCATATACGAGACTCCGGGCAGTGCATTATCGTCTGGGTTGGGAGACGGCTGGGCGGGACTATCCTCCTCGCAGCTTACGGTGCAGAGCGCGAGCAATAGCATCACCGGGATTCCGACCTTGCAGAACAGCGCGTTCATCGCGGGCTCCATTGATTGTTGGACAGTAATCGAATAATCCTTTTTCCACTCAGGAATGATCACACAGGTCTGTCGAAGGGAGCAGTGCCCTTCTTCATCGAAAGCGCACGTTTTGTCCGAAACAAGCCGCAGGGGAAATTCCACTGCGTCCCATCCGACAGGGGAGATGCGTGCGATGTACGATCGAATTGCGGTGAGGGGCCGTTGAAGCCCGATTGTCGCGTTCAGGGGCGGAAGGCGAACAGTCCGCCATAGTCTCAATCGCGTTGAGACACCGCGCGATGATGTGCAGGCAACCGCCGGTCTCCCTTCGTCGGCCGGATGCGCACGACAAACGCAGTCATCGTGCACTGCGCTCGATGGTTATCGATACCTCTTCATTGCATCAGGATGCAATGCCATGCAGAAATCCTCACGACGGGGATCCGCAAATATTACTACAAAGAGGAGGGACTTGTCTGCAAAGTACGATCGGCAGCGGACAAACGCCAGTGTTTCTGGAAAATTTATTCCGCATCCGCCGCGACACGGATGCCGCATTCCCTGCATTCTCCTGTTGACAATGTTGTATCGTATCCGTACCATTTCCGTAACGAATTCATCGAAAAGGACTGCGTAGAGAATTTATCCGTCCGCCGGGAACGGGACGGCGATGCCTGCATCGCTGCGCCGCCCGATGGGCGCGGTGCGCTGTCCGTCCACATCCAAACACAAAGGAGAATTCAGCGATGAAAGCCGATACACAGATCGAAGCCGCCGTGAAAGCAACGCTCGGGAGACTCACCGACGCGTACGCACGGCGCGATGCCGCACAGCTGCGGGCGGCCTTTGCCCCCGATCCGGACGTCGTCATGTACGGCACCGGTGCGGACGAAAAGCGGACGGGACTGGATGAAATCCAAGCCCAGGCCGAGCGCGACTGGGCCCAGAGCGATGCGGTGGGAATGAACTTCGCGTGGTTATCCATTTCCGCGGCCGGCTCGGTGTCATGGGTTGCGACGGATGCCGCGTTCGAAATCACGGCCGGCGGTCAGTCCTTCAAGCTCGAAGCACGCGGGACTTTTGTCCTCGAGAAGCGGGAGAATGACTGGCTGATCGTCCACGCGCATTTTTCCTTCCCTGCGGGAGGCCAGGAGGAAGGGGAGTCGTTCCCCGAGCCCTGACACGCCGGATCGCAGCCGTCAGGAAGACCTGGCCGCGGCAGAGACGTCGGCGTCCGCTTGTTTTCAAGGGAGATGTTTCTATTTTCTGAAGATACCCGCATCTATCTTCCGTTGTATTCCTGTATCCGCCCGGAGGTTGAAAAAATGAAAAAGCTGCTGCCGATCGTCATGGCATTTCTTCTTGCATTCCCCGTCCTGCTGCATGCACAGTGGCAATCGCTTCACGGTCCTGACGGCGGGACGATCAATGTCCTTTACCGCTACAACACGACGGTGTTCGCGGGAACCGCGGCGGGAATCTTCCGCTCGTCGGACGACGGACAGACCTGGACGTACGCCTACGGCGGTGTGGATCCGAGCGGCGTGTACTGTTTTGCGGCGCATGGCGGGGATCTGTATGCCGGTTCCGCCGAGCAGTACGTTCGTCTGAGCACCGACGGAGGAACGACCTGGTCACGGACCGCTTCCGGCAACGGAACGCAGATCAACGATCTCGTCAGCGCGGGCGGTACGCTGTACTCCGGAAGTCTCTGGCGCGGGGTATACAGTACGACGGACCGCGGCGCCAACTGGATCGAGCGGAACAGCGGACTGCCGCAGACACGCAGCAGGAAACTGTTCGCCGCCGGGAACGCGCTGCTCGTCGGACTGCCGGGCGGCGGTCTGTACCGCAGCACGGACGGCGCGGCGACATGGACGGACGTCTCGGCATCGGCGCCTCCGGGCGAGGTGCGCGCGGCATGCTCGCACCTGGGAAACGTCTTCGCCTATTTCGCCGGAAACGGGGTGCATGTGTCGACGGATGAAGGTCTGACATGGACACTTCTCCACAACGCGCATACCGTGAACGTCCTGTATTCCGATGCCGCGAAACTCTATGCCGTGGGCTACGACCGCCTCTCATACACCGATGACGGCGGTGCGACATGGACACAGCGGGATCTGATTTCCACTGCGACACAGGGGCGGACGGTGCTCGTCATCAATGGGCGCATGCTCGTCGGAGACAATACGCGGGGCGTCGCGGTCAGCACCGATGAGGGCGTGAGCTGGTCCGAGAGTTCCTCCGGGCTCGCCGCCAGCAAGGTCGAGGCCGTGCTGAAAAGCGGCGCATACCTGTTCGCCGGCGTCAATGGCGTCGGCCTGTATCGAAGCAGCGACGGCGGGACGTCCTGGCACGAATCCCAGGCAATCGCGTCCATCAACGGCGTGCGCGCCATCATCGAACGAAGCGGGGCGATCTTCTGCGGCACCAACCTGGGGGTCTTCTACAGCACCGACAACGGCGGGACATGGCAGAATGCCCCCGGCAGCGGGTACTCCATCTCCTGTCTCTCCAACGGGCCTTCCGCGATGTACGCGGGGACGTTCAACGGACAGGTGCTCATCTCCACCGACAACGGGGGGAACTGGTCGTTTCTCGCCGATCTCGGGACCCATGACGATATCAACGCGATCATCGATAACGGGACGGTGATCATCGCGTCGACGACC
The DNA here is from genome assembly GCA_003246455.1 of Bacteroidota bacterium. Classification (GTDB taxonomy): domain Bacteria; phylum Bacteroidota; class Ignavibacteria; order SZUA-365; family SZUA-365; genus SZUA-365. Next base: position 3,637 of record QKAF01000094.1, on the reverse strand, counting down.
AGCGACGGTATCATCCTCTCCACCGACGGCGGGATGCAGTGGACGAAGAGCAACAACGGAATCACCGGATCGCCGACGAGTCAGTGCATCGCCTACCAGGACGGTGTATGGTACACCGGCAAGACGCCGGGCTTTTTCACGTCGACGGACAACGGGCAGAACTGGACGGAGCATGCCAACCCGATCCGCAGCGGCTTCGCATATCGCATGCTCGGGGTACCGGGCGGGATCATCGTCGGGACATACAACCAGGGGATGTACTACTACGACACGGCCGATTCGATCTGGACGGAGATTGCCGACGGTTACGGCGGCTCCGGCGTCGAGGCGATCGCCGAAGCGCAGGGAACGGTACTGCTGGGGACCTACGCCAACGGTGTCTGGGCGCGACAGCTTGCCGAACTGCGTCCCGCGCCAGCGCTGACCCCGAGCCCGCTGGCAGTGGATTTCGGGACGGTCGGCACCGGCAGCGCGGGTGAGGAGACCGTGACGGTGCGCAGCACGGGCGACGGCACACTCCGTCTCCGTTCATGGGCGATCACCGGGCCCGATGCCGCAGCGTTCACGGTATCGCTTGCAGGAAACGACATTCTTTACCCGGGGGAATCGGCGGATCTCCCGCTTCGCTTCAAGCCCACCGCGGATCGAAGCTATTCCGCCGAGCTGGTCATTTCCTCGAACGATCCGACGACTCCCGTGTACCGGATTCCGCTTACCGGGGCAGGGATCATCGCGCCGTCGATCCGTGTGGAGCCGATGGCGAACAACTTCGGAACCGTGGAACTGGGGCAGATGAAGGAATTCGTATTCACCGTGTTCAACGACGGTACCGACACGCTGGTCGTGCAGACACCGACGCTCACCGGTCCTGACGCCGCATCCTTTACCCATACAGGGACGGCGATGCAGATCTCCCCGGCCAGCCTGGGCAACATTGCCGTGCAATTCAAACCATCCGCCGCGGGAGCGAAGCAGGCAACGCTCGAACTCCGGAGCAACGATCCGGCGCATGCTCTCGTGGCAGTTTCCCTGACCGGGAATGCCATCCTTCCGCTGGTTCCCGACATCTCCGTCGACCGGCCGTCCATCACATTCCCCGCGACCACCGTCGGTGACCGCAGCACCGAGCGTGTGAAAGTGACCAATAACGGCGGCGTGGACCTCGTCATCAACGGGACCATCCTGAGCGGGACCGGCAGCAGTGCGTTTTTCATCCGCGGGGGAGATACGACGACAATCGCGCCCGGCGTGACGTGGGAGTTTTCCGTGGAATTCACTCCTCCGGACGCGGGTCCGTTCAGCACCTCGCTGCTGATCTACAGCAATGATCCCGACAGTCCCGCGTACCCGGTCCTGCTCAACGGTCTCGGTGTCGGTGTCGTCGAACCAAAAATCGAGCTCGAGCGCACGACCATCAGCTACGGTTCCGTTCCGGCCGGTTCGTCGCGGGAAGAGTCGATGCAGATCCGGAACGTCGGCCTTGCGCCGCTCACGCTGACGGATTTCGCGCTGCAGGGTGCGGAGGCCGGACAGTTTGCCATCGTCACCGCGAATCCCGCCACCCTGACCCCGGGGCAGGCCGCCACCATCACCATCGCGTTTGCACCGACCAAGGACGGGCTGATTACCGCGGACCTTCTCATCCGGTCCAATGACCCCGTTACGCCGAACGCCATCGTGACACTCATCGGCAACGGCATTCTGACCGGCATCGAAACCGACGCCGCGGTCCCGGGAACGATGCTCCTCGGCAGCCACCCGAACCCGGCCGTCACGGAGACGACGATTCCGTTTATCCTTGGCCGTTCCGGCCGCGTGCGCATAGAACTATTCGATCTGCTCGGTCGCTCCGCGCTGCTCGTCACCGACGCCGACATGGCCGCGGGAGCACATGCGCTGCACATCAGCGTTACGGCCATTCCCGATGGCATCTATTTCTGCCGCATGACCGCCGCCGGCAAAGTGCAGACGCGGAGAATGGTCGTTCGGGGAATGTAGGGGAACGTGTGCGGGCCGCCGTGACGGGCGGCCCGCAAAAAAAATAAAAGATATGGGAGAAAATACTGTTCGAATGCTTGACATTCGAAACGGGAATGTGTATCCTCCATCAGAGTCACACTTCTTATCAAAACTTGCATCCGCATTGCGTCGCGCGAAGAGCGCGTGGATTGCAGCAGCCGCAGCTCCCGGGGAGGGACGGTGCGTGTCTGCATCCACACGGAAGGAAAGGAGGCCGCCATTACGCAGAGCATGCGCTGCATGACGTTTACCCTCGAAGATCCTATAGGCAAGATCAGATCATCTTTACATACATGTATGAGGAAACAGTCATGAAACAGCTTCACATACGGGTTTTTGCGTTTATACTTCTTACATTGGTCGCGTTCTGCGCCCCGTCATTTGCACAGGGCCCGGTCGTTCTCATGGGTATTGATGCGGAGGATGGAGGGCATCCACCCGCAGCGAACTACGCTGCAATCATGTCGAGTATTTACAGTACCGCCTCGAACGGCGGCACGGGCACGCTGGTCATCGGCGGGAATAAGAGCGGTGTCGACAATGTCACCACCTTCTGGAACCAGCTGGCAGGACCGCTCGGGGGAATCACCTACGTAAACGGAGCGGGCAACATTACGGCGCAGTCCTTCGCGGGATTCCGCATGATCGCCGTCGTGAGCGATTACTGGAATACATTTTCCGGTGGTTTGACCGAAGCGGAGAATGAGGCGCTCGCCGCCCGCGCCGGGAACGTCGCAGCGTTCGTAAACGGAGGCGGAGGCCTTGTCGGATTCTCCAGCGCCGCCCTCACCACGCCCTACGGCTACCTGGGTTCTATCGGCGCCTTTTCATTCGGGACGGTGGGCGAGAATAATATTACACCGACCGTGGAAGGTGCAGCGATCGGTGTAACGGACGGGCTGGATGGATGCTGCTGGCACGATTCCTACCTGACGTTTCCGTCATTTCTCGATATCCTGGCTGTTTATCCAGGCTTGACCGGCACACCAGCGGCCGCCATCGGAGGCGCACAGGTCATTGTCGTCAGCAACTGTCCGTACTCGCAGGGTTTCTGGAAGACGCATGGCGCGCTCGATTGTCACAGGGGAAATAACGCGGACATGTGGCCTGCGCTGGCGTTCCCGATGGCTCTGGGTTCAGGCGTGTATACCGCCGCCGAGGCATGCGCCATCCTGAAGCTCGCTCCGCAGCCGGGTAATGCCCTGCTGATCCTGGCACATCAGCTGGTCGCCGCGAAGCTGAATATCGCCAACGGCTCTCCGCAGCCGGTCCCGGTCCCCCAGACCATCATCGACGCGGATCTCGCGATCGGCGCACTCGATCCGGAAAACGATGTCGTATCCGCGAGTTCGACCGAGGGGCAGGAGATGATCGCACTCGCCGGGATACTTGACCTCTTCAATAACAATCAGATCGAACCGGTCTGCGTCCCCGCAGGCGCCAGCGCGAAGCGTGGATACACGCGTCCTGATCAGCTTGTCGCTGGAGATCTGACACTCGATATGGCCTATCCGAACCCGCTCGAGTCCAGCACGTCCATCAAGTACACGCTCGAGTCCGACGGCTATGTCCTGATGGCGGTGTACAACGCACTCGGTCAGAAGGTCCGTGACCTTGT
>QKAF01000070.1 GCA_003246455.1 Bacteroidota bacterium | reverse complement strand
GGGCGAGGGGGCGGCGGGACGCCTGCGCATCCGGCAGGATGAGCAGGTGCTCGACCCGGAGGCGGAATACCCGCGCCTGGCGGACAGTGTGATGGCGGGCGAAGTGCCGGGTTCCTCGGCCGGGGGCGAACAGCCGAAATTCACCGCATGGCGGCAGGAGGTCGGACATGTCATCGTGAAATTCTCCTCCGCCGGCGACAATCCCGAAGCCCGGCGCTGGCGCGACCTCCTGCGCGCCGAACACCACGCGCAGTCCGCCCTCCGCGCGCACGGGTTTCCCGCGGCGGAGACACGCGTCTTCGAAGGCGGGGGACGCGTATTCCTCGAAAGCGTCCGTTTCGATCGCACGGGACTGCACGGCCGCCGTCCGATGATCTCGCTCGCCGCCGTCGACGCGGAATTCGCGGGCATGGGACGCGACTGGACGCGCAGCGCAGACGCCCTCGCGAAGCGCGGACTCATCGACACGGAAACGCGCACGCACATCGCGGCGCTGAAGGCGTTCGGCACCGCGATCGGGAATACGGACATGCACCTCGGGAACATCAGCCTCGCCCCGACGGACAACGGTTTCACCCTTCTCCCCGTCTACGACATGCTGCCCATGGCCCTCGCCCCGCGCCACGGCGACATCCCCACAGCCCTCCCGGCCACGACCACAGTCGGGATCCCCGATGCTGTGCGCGCAGCAGTAAAGGACTATCGGCGGCGGGTGGAAGGGGATGAGCGGGTGTCGGGGGACTTCCCGGGATAGAGGCGCGGAAGGAGAAAGGGAGGGAGGTCAGGGAGTACGCGGAGAATGCTCTTACCGCAGAGGCGCACAGAGGCGCGCGGAGGATGTTTTCGAATTTCTTTGGAATCCCGTTGGTCCGGACCGATGCGCATCCGAAAAGGAACATTCGAAAAAATCCTCTGTGCGCCTCCGCGCGCCTCTGCGGTAAAATCTTCTCTGCGGCCTCCTAATCCTCCCTCCCTTTCTCCTCCTTCCCTACATTCGCACCCCGACCCGCCCCATTATGCTGAACGCGTCCGCCGAGGTGTTCTCGACGTTGAAGCTGTATACCGGCGTGAACTGCAGCAGCACTCCCGGGGAGGCGAAGAACTGCAGCCCGAAACCGAGACCGAGGCTCGTCGATGCGTCGCCGTCTTTCGGGATGAATACGTTCAGCCGCAGCTGCGGGATGACCACAAACTCCGGGGATGAGGCGATTTCGAAGTACTGGTTGAAATCGACCGTGCGCCGCGAATCACCGTACGCGTACAGCAGCAGTTCATGGGTGTACCCGAAATCCGCGCCGCCGGTGACGCTCAGCGTATGCTCATAGCGATAGATATCCGTGTTCGACTCGATCGAACGGCCCAGGTATTCATAGGAATAATCATGCGTTCCGAGTCCGAAGAATTCACGCAGCACCGCACCGCGCGAGGCATAGATGTCGAGAAACAGCCCTCCAACGAATTCTGATTCGGTCCAACTGAGTCTGAGATCCTTGTCAGGCGTCGCGTGCCGGTAGCGCAGCGCGCCACCGAGTCCCGCCCATGAAGTGATCAACCCCGCACCAGCGGCCTGGACGCTGTACTGATCAGGACCGTTCTCAAACATGGGACCGTAGGCGATCGCTCCGCCGATCCAGCTTTTCGGCAGGACGGCCTTCGAGGCCGCGGTCGGCGTCACGGCGTCCTGCGCCAGTGCGCGGAAGGAATGAAAGGCGTCGACACCGATGGCGGTGGACTTCGAGCCGGCTCCCGACTCGCCGGGCATCGACGTGAAGCTGCCGCTCAGGCCGAGTTCCGTGTTGTACGGATATCCCCCTCCGCCGGTCACATCGGACTGTGAATACAGCGACGCATGCATCGCGGCAACGATCATGAGCGTCAGCGCGGCGCGCAAAAGCATATGCGATTCCAACAATGCGGATGTGCGGTACATCGGTACCCCCTCGCAGGTGATCAGATTGGTATAATCAGGTGAATCGCTCCGATAATACGGGTTCGCGAGGAGAGAGTCAAGAAAGGAGAATGAGAGCGAGGGAGCAGCGGGCACTCCGTATCCTCCGGCCCTCCTCCTCCGATTCCCTATCGCAGATAATCCTTCGTCACGTCGGTGTCCCGCACGACGTCGAGGATGCGCTCGATTTCGTTCTTCTGGAAAACGACTTCGCGGAATTCGCCTTTGCTCTTGACGTAGATCTCGAGCATCAGCCAGTCGTCGCCTTCGCTGATGAGCTTGCCGGTGGAGGTGCTGCCGTCTTTGAGCGTGAGGTCGACGGTGGGACCGCTGCGTTCGGGCGGCGGCGCCTGCTGCGCGCCCCCGGCAGGAGCACCCTGCGGGACGCGGGCGGGCGCGGGCGTTGCGCTCATGCTGCCGTCTGCCAGCAGGGAGGCATACACGACGTTCTGATCAAGTTCGAACCAGGAACCGGTGGCTGCATCGACGACCACAGGCAGCAGACCGAAGAGCACGTCGAGAATCACCCATCCGGCACCGACGCTGTTCGACAGGTACACGACCTGCTTCTGATATCCCTCCTTGCGGAATTCGAACGTGTACTCGCCCTTCGACTTCAGCTTCATGCGCATCGGCGTCACGCCGATGTACTGCCCGTTCAGATAAATCTGCGTTCCCTCGGGCATCGAGGAAATCGTGACGTTCTCCGAACTCCCCTTGAATATGGCCGCGCAGCCGCCAAGCATGGCGATCATGACAGCACAGACGACCGCGGATCGAATGCCGAAGTGAGACAGTTTCCGGGACATGCTTCCCCCATTCATGGTGAAATCCGATGGTTTTCAGTGTTCGCGCTCCGATAATACGGAAATGAGCCTCGGGAATCAACCGCGGCGCCGCCGTGCCTGCGCGCCCGCCGCGAAATCTCCCGGTCAGAAGCGCATGCCGGTTGCCAGACGTATCTCCCGCTGGTCGCGCTGCTGGAAAAGATGAAACATGCCCACGCCCGCGGCGGTGACATCCAGGTAGAGCGCAGGGAGCACGTACGCGCGAAGACCGCAGGATAATCCGAAGTACGTATCGTCGAGTCCGTCCGTGGTCGAAGCACTCCCGGCGCGGAGCGAAACCTGTCCGGTGATATTCGGTGCGATCGCGAACTCGATGGTATTCGTGCAGTCGAACAGCGAACGGTAATCCGCCCATTCGCACACCACGACCGAATGCGAATAGCCGAAGGAGGGGCTGATGTCCCAGGCCAGTTCGTGGGTGAAGCGCAGTACCCGTCCGTCGCTCACGGGAAAGGGCGCCATGTCCCGCGTGTACCGTCCCATTCCCACACGTTCCCGCACCGTGAGATTTCTCCAGGGCCAGAAATCCGCCTCCAGGGCGAAGACCGACCAGCGCGCCGTCTCGGGACGCCTTTCCCGATTCCAGTCGTCGATGAAATCCCGCTTCCCCACATCGGTCGATGCGGCTCCGCCGAGCGCCAGCCACGGGGTGAGGAGCACCGCGCCGGAAATCTCGACGCCGCGTTCATCCGGTTCCATCGCGAGCGTGGACGCGTCGCGCAGTTCCACCCCGATGCGGCTCGCGGGCTGCACCCGCTGCGAAGTCTCAAGCCGCCGCCCGGCGTCATGGATTCGGTCGGCGAACGTATGGGTATAGGCGAAACCGTAGCAGAATCGCGATCGATCGAGCAGTACGTCGTCGCGGTCATTGAACAATCCCTGGATCTCGTATTTCTGCCATGCCACCGCGCCCCAGGCGGAAACCTCGTTACGGTAGGTCACGACCGTCGTCGGCAGAGCGCCATCGCCCTGCGGCTGGGCTGCGAGGGTCGCGGCGAGAAGCACAAGTGCGATCGGGATCGCGGTGAATGTACGCATAAACACTCCCCGATACTTGAAATTCGGTTTCACATGTCTGATAACTCATCCTCCGCGTGCCTCTGTACGCCTCCGCGGAAAAATCCTCTCCGTGCCCTCTGCTCCCTCCCTCCCTTTCTCCTCTTATTCCTTCAATTCGAAGATCATATAACAGCTCTTCTCGGTGTACTCTTCGTGCTTGTAGCCGCCCCAGATGCGCGACACCTTCAGTCCTGCGCGGTCGGCGAGCGTCTCGATTTCGGCCCGGTCGCGCAGGTGATAATGCGGGGTGAACAGACGCTTGCGGCGCAGCAGTCCGTCGACGTCGTATTCCTCGTAGAGCTGGTAGCTCATTCCCGTCATGGCGACGGGATCGTAGGTGCGCGCGTGCCAGAAGATCATGCGGTTGCCGTTCGGCAGTTCGTCGTCGGCGCCAAGACGCAGAACGCCCGAGTCATCGCCCCGATGCGCCGCGGGATTGTGCAGCGTGATGATCGCCCGCCCGCCCGGCGCGAGATGCTGGCGCACGCCGCGCAGGGACGCGGTCACGTCGCAGCCGTCGTGGATTTCCTCGATCGAATGAAAGGGGATGATCACCAGCGGAAACTTCCGGCCGACGACGAATTCCCGCATGTCGGCGTGAATGGTTTCGACGGTCAGTCCCTCCGCGACCGCCTTCTCGCGCAGCTTCGCAAGAAGTCCGTAGGAAATATCCACCGCCGTCAGGCGCTTCCCCGCGCGCAGAAGCGGAAGCGTTACGCGTCCGGTGCCCGCCGTAACCTCGAGCACCTCGTCAACGTCCCGGCATTCGTCGAGCCAGAACTGAATGTCATAATCGACCGTCACATAGTGGTCGTACAGATCGGCGATCCGATCGTAAGAATTGAATTTTCCCATAGTCGTTCACCCGTTTTTTCGG
>QKAF01000083.1 GCA_003246455.1 Bacteroidota bacterium | reverse complement strand
TCCAATCTCGATTACCAATTTCACTGGCGGCGTCATCTCCCCCATTTCCAGCCGAGGCAGATACCGTTATTTCTCACGCTGAGTGTCTCGGATAGACGGAGTATGTATCAGACTACTCGTCACAAACCTCCGGAAATCAATATCGATCGATTCTTCGAAATGGATTCCAACGTTGACACCCAAGTACGTTCCGGTCCACTCCTTGACCCTGAGATCGCCAAGATATGCCAGAAGTATTTGCATCAGTTCATATGCCAGAAGTATTTGCATCAGTTCGATATGCAGCTATATCACCTGCTGACCTATGTAATTATGCCGGATCATATTCATATCATTCTCACGCCCGAGACGAATGGGGACATCACTATCTCCGTTGCGGCAATCATCCACCGCCTTAAAATGCATATTGCCTACCATGCAAATATGGTACGAGGTCAAAACGGGCGATTCTGGCAGCAGGACTATTTCGACATGGCGGTGAATTCCGATGCCAAGTACCAACGTATTGCGCGATATATGTACGAAAACCCTCAGCGCCGCGAGGTTGGTGAACCATCCGGATCAATGGCCGTGGTATTACCACACAGAAAAAGGAGGACGAGCCTGAAGGCTCATCCTCCAAAAAATCCGTTCGCCATTCGCGGGGACGAGCCTGAAGGCTCATCCTCCAAGAATCCCCCCTCCTACAACACCAGCCCCACGAAAAACACGGCGGCAAGGAAGGCGATGAAGTCGGCAAGCAGACCGGTCGGGAGGGCGTGGCGGGTGTTGCGGATGCCGACGGCGCCGAAGTAGACGGCGAGGACGTAGAAGGTGGTCTCGGTGCTGCCGTACAGCGTGGAAACGAGCACACCGATGAAGGAATCGGTGCCGTACGCCTGCATGGTCTCAGTCATGATGCCGAGGGATCCGCTGCCGGAGAGCGGACGCATGATCGCCATCGGCAGCACTTCGGCAGGAATGCCGACGAGGTCCGTGAGCGGACGCACCAGCGCGATGAAGACGTCCATCGCGCCGCTGGCGCGGAAGATGGCGATGGAAACGAGCATCAACACGAGATACGGGATGATGCGCACGGCGATGTTGAAGCCTTCCTTCGCTCCCTCGACGGCGACTTCATACACTTTCACCCTGCGGAAAGCGCCGTAGACGAGGAAGAACAGCAGGAGCGCGGGAATGGCCACCGCGGAAAGGATCGAAACGATGCTGCGGAATATCTCCATCACTCCGCCTCCGATCTGTCCCAGCGGAACATTTTTACCCGGGCGAGCAGCTTCGAAATGGTCACCGCGAATATGGTCGCGGTGAGCGATGCGAGGAAGGACGTGCCGATGATGATCGCCGGATCCGACGAACCCGCGGCGGCACGCACGGCGATCGCGGTGGCGGGAATCAGGGTGATGCAGGAGGTGTTGAGCGCGAGGAAGGTCACCATCGAATCCGTGGCCACGCCTTTTTTCGTATTCAGTTCGTCGAGCTCCTCCATCGCTTTGAGCCCGAAGGGCGTCGCGGCGTTGCCCAGCCCCAACATGTTCGCGGAGATGTTCATGATCATCGAACCGACGGCGGGATGATCGGCCGGAATGTCGGGAAACAGCCGCACCGTGATCGGCCGGACGAAACGCGCGAGATGCGTGATCAGTCCCGCCTTCTCGGCGACTTTCATCACACCCAGCCAGAGCGCCATGATGCCGATCAGTCCGATCGCGATCTGCACGGCGACGCCCGCGATATCAAATGCCGCGTTCGTGACTTTCTTCAGATACACCAGCGACACCGGATCGATTTCCGCCTTCCAGACATCGGCCGACTGCCGCAGCCGGGCGGTCAGCGTCCTCTCGCCGCCAAGCGCCGCGGCCATCACGCGGAATTTCTCCGGTACGTCTCCTGTGACATCGAGAACGGCCACTCCGTCACCGGCATGCGACAGGGTCACGCGCGCGGGAATGAGGACGTCGGCTTCGCCGGAATAATCGGGGAAATGCGCCAACACCTGCCGGCGAGGAATGCGCACAGTCGCATCGATGGCCTTTCCGTAAGTATCCAGAGATCCCGGCGACTCGATCTGCACCATCCACGGAACACCGTTCCCGTAGGTGTTCTGCGATACGTCGTAGATATCCCGACCGGCAGCGGTGAGAATGCCGATCACGATCAGCGCGAGCCAGATATGATTGAGCATGATTGCCGCGAGTTGAAAGGTGAGAAAATCAGCGCGCGCGCCGGAACATCAACGCATCACTTCGGTGCGCACGCCCTTGATCACATATTTTTCGGGTTCAAACACCCGCACTTCGTCTTCATCGACGCTGACACCGACGAAGCGGCACTTGCCGACGTTGTCGGTCATGCCGGTCAGCGCATGGTTGAGCTGCACGAGGACGTAGGGTGCGGGATTCCCGTCCTTGTCGTGCACGGTCACTTCCACCATTTTGGCACCGGAACTGCTGTAATCCTCTGATGCGAGAATGGAGGCATACACCGCCCACGCGACATTCCACGCAAACAGCGGTGCCACCTGCTGCGCGTAGGTACGGCCGGAAGGTACCGGGAGCGTCACGCTGACCTGCTGCCTGTTTTTCAGCTCGTAGCGCCAGGGGATGCGAAGGACGAAACGATTGAGTCCGACGCCGGTGAACTGCGGCACGATGCGCTGCATGCGCACGCCGAAATTCCTGCTTTCATTCAGGTTGTTCGCGCGCAGGGTGATTTCCCGGTCATTCTCCGCCACATCGAACTGGAACACCGCGGCGTTATTGTTCAGCGCAAGCGCTTCCTTCAATGACAGGGCTCCGTCCCCTTCCGTCATCGCCACGCGCGCGCCGCTCGCGACGAGCAGGTTGCGAAGGCTGCGGAGCGTGAGAAGGTCGACCCGGTCCGCCGCGGGCGCATCGTCGCCCGGGACGTCGAGAATATAGGTCTTGCCCTGCAGCACGCCGTGTGCGACCGGGGTGAGGAGCACCGGATCCTGGATCGGACGGCCGGTCAATGTCTCGCTGCGGCCGAAATACCCGCGTGCGCTGATGACGACTTTCATCCCTTCCGTATCTTTCCCGGCAATAATGTACTCGCCGCGCTCGTTGGTGTTCACGACCGCGCCGCCGGGGAGTTCGACTTCGGCATCCTGAACCGCCTTGCCATCGGTGCTCATCACGATGCCGCGCGCATACCGCGCGTCGGGAGAGGTCGTGAGGAGTCCCTCGGTTTTCACCGGGCCGTTGGTCGCCTCGAAGGTCACGCGTTCCTCGCGTCCGGGATAGACATACACCCGGGCGGACCCCTTCTCCAGCGTGAGCATGGTGTCGAGGCCGTTCGATGTGCGGAAGCGGATCGGCAGACCGTCCGGCACGGACGTTCCGGTGCTGTCGAGCGCGAGGATGGTGATCATGCTGAACGCGCTGCGGTCGGGAGGAAGAATCGCGGGATCGGCGGTGGAACGCAGCAGCACGGGCGGTTTGCCGATCGCGAAGTACAGTTCAAACGGGGCAGAGGAATTCCCGTTGCTGTTGCGCACCTGCGCCGCGAGATGGTGATAACCGTGCGAAAGCGTTCCCGAAGGACTCACCTCGATTTTCCCGGTCTTTCGGTTGAAGGTGAAGCCCTGCTCCTCCCCGTCGATGTAGACGCGAATGCTTTCATCGAGAATGTCGGCACGGTCGCTGACATGGATCTCCAGCTTCGGATCCTCCGCGCTGAAGACGAGCGGAGAATCATACCGCAGGCGCGGAATTCCCGCCTGGAAGTACTTTCCGATGCCGTGAAACATTCCCCAGGCTTCAATCTCGTTGAATTCAGGCAGTCGGAGCCGCTGCTCTTCGTACGTGCTGGTGAAGAAGCCGCATTCCACCAGCACCGACGTCATCGTGGTGTTGCGGAGAACGGAAAATCCCTTTCCGGGATAAATGAGTTCATCGGACATCGTTCCGTCAAAGGACGCCAGCGGCCCCGGATTCCCCATCGCGTACGCAAGATCCCTCTGGATGTAGCGTGCCAGATCCTGGCTCGAGGGCGCATAGCCCGGCTGACCCGGACGCGCGTGGTAAAACGTCGTCGTGTAGTTGGTCAGGGGATTCCCCGCGGAGTTATGATGGATCGAGACGAAGATCTCGGCATTGTTGGCATTCGCCTGCTGGGCGCGCGCCTCGAGGGGAACCGTCTTGTCTTCCTCTCGCGAAAGCATGACATTCGCCCCGGCCTTCTTCAGATAATCACGCAGCGCGAGCGACACGCGGAGGTTCACGTCGGCTTCGACAACGTCTTCCGCCGGACCGACACCGTCGCGATCCTCACCGCCGTGTCCGGGATCGATGAATATGGTAACGTCCTTCAGCGCGTCGCGATACGACGCGATCGTCGAATCCCTGCGGAATGCTTCTTTCCAGTCCGGCGGACGCACGTAGTACACTGTCGGACCGCATGCCTGCAGCAGCAGCGCAAACAGCCCCGCGGCAAGCATCGTAAGAGTAATATGGCCTGATTTCACTGATTTTTGCATAACTTTGGAATATACCCAGCTTTCCACTGTCGGACAAGGTAACCGGACATGCTTACGCCCGAAGAGTTCTACGACGCTCTCGCCGACCAGTACGACGGCATGACGCAGTTTTCCGCGCGGCTGCAGCGGCAGCAGGAAATCCTCGCATCGCTGCTGGAATCCCTGCCCGCGAAAACCGCCGTCGACATGGGATGCGGAACCGGTGTACACGCGATCGCGCTGGCCCGGCTGGGCCTGGATGTGACCGGCGTGGACCTCTCCGAAGGAATGCTGTCCCGTGCGCGTGCCCACGCGGAGGAGACGGATTCCGCGGTGCGGTTCATTGCCGGTGATTTTCTTGCTCCGGTGCCGTCGACGCCAGCGGAGCTCTTGCTCTGCCTCGGAAATTCACTCCCGCATCTCGAATCGCGCGAGGCGCTCACCGCCGTCCTGAAACACTGGCGGAAGCTCACCGCGCCCGGGGGACATGTCCTCATCCAGCTGCTCAACTACCGCCGTGTGCTTGCGAAACGCGAACGCATCGTAAACATCCGCCGCAGCGGCAGCGACACCATCATTCGTTTTTATGATTTTCTTGATGACACCCTGCAGTTCAATATTCTCACGATCCGGGAAGCCGGCGGTGCCATGACGCATTCCATTCAGTCGACACGGCTTCTCCCCTTCAGAGACTCCGACTTCCTGTCTGCGGCACCCGCCGCTGGATTCTCCACGGTGCGCACACACGGCTCCCTCGCGCTGGATCCGTTCACGGACGACAGCACGGACCTGGTTGTCGTTCTG
>QKAF01000025.1 GCA_003246455.1 Bacteroidota bacterium | reverse complement strand
GCTGTTTGCAGTCACGTACACCAGTCCGACATCCAGTCCGGGTTCGGTCGGGCCTTCCCAGTTGTCCCCCTGCGTCCGCGAAATCCATGCCTGGTTCCCGGCGGTGTAGACGAGTACGCGGTCGTTCGCGATGAGATTTCTGTATCCCCCAAGGTCCTGCGGCAGGGATAATTCCGACCAGCTGGCGCCTCTGTCAGACGATCGCAGCAGTACGTTCCTTGCCAGCGCATACAGCGTATTTCCTTGCTCCCGGAACGCCGTTACCCTGGTCGACCCCGCGTATGCGTACGAGAAACTTCTTCCCTGATCCGTCGATCGAATGATCGTGCTGTCCGTGACCGCAACAAGCACCACGTCATCCAGCGCGAGGAAATCGTTGACCTCCCGTCCGTATGGCTGCTCCCAGGTCCTCGCGCTGTCGCGTGAGATTCGGAGATATCCGCGATTCTCGTACATGATACCATCGGAGGTCACCTGCAATGCGAATGGGTTGAATCCGCTTCCGATTCCCGGATAGGACCAGCTCGTCCCGCCGTCGCTGCTCAAGGCGTATCTCCATCCCATGACATGCACCCGCTGACCCCGCGTTTCGAAATGGACGACCGAGGGCGAGGACAGTCCGTCCATGCATTCCTCGAACGTGATGCCGTCTGTGGATCTGCGGATGACATCCCCGCCTCCGGCGAATATCCGACCGCCATGCTGTCCGTAGTACTCAAGGGTGGAGGTCAGCGTAGAGTCCGCGATTTTCCACGACGCCCCGTCATCGCTGCTTTCCAGGACGTAACTGTACGGCCCGTAGGGTGATCGGTGGGAAACGAACAGACGGCCATCTCCCATGACAATTGCACCGAATTCGTACGGCCAATTTTCTTCCCAGTTATACAGTTCCACCACGGAGTCCGCAGCCGCACTGTACTTGAGCAGGCGACGCGAGCTGTTCATATAGATATCGCCGTTCGGCTGATGATAGACTGACGGTGTATGCGTGAACTCCTCGATACCGCCTTCATACGCAACCCAGTCTCCGGTACCTTCATCGAAGCGCAGCAAAAAGGAACGGATGCCGTACCAGAGATTCCCATCATATCCCAGGCTGAGGACATCCTCGGAATCCCAATCCGTCAGGTCGATGTCTATCGGCGCAACGGCAGTCCAGCGTACGCCCTTATCCCGGGATACAAAAACGGAATCCGTTTCCTCCCCAAGCACAACCCCCAATAACGTCCCGTCCGCCGCGGAGCAGAATGCCCACATCGGAAATTCGGTCGGTATTATCGTGAAACTTCTGCCCTGATCCGAACTTCGGTAGAGTCTCGAATGGTACGAAGGCGTAACCGCGAGGAGATACAGATCTTCTCCTCCGACCTCGAAATTCCGGATCTCCACGGAATCAGGAATGGCGCGCAGCTCCCATGAATCCCCGCCGTTCGTCGAAACATAGAACTCGTGTTTCGAGAAGGGGAGGGCATACAGAATCCCCGTATCCGATATCTCAAAGTCCGACACGAGTATACCTTCGAGCGACATCAGACGGGTCCACTGCGCCTGTACCGTTGACGGAAGCACGGCAAGCAAGCAGAGGGTCGTAAGCAGCCCCGGAATCGCGTGTTTCATGAACCCTCCGCTGATGTGATTTGGGCACCCTCGCGCGCCGTCCCGCCGGGGATGACCGCCGGATCGGAAAGGCACTGCCCGACATTACATATTTCAGACAGTAATGTCAATTACCGTTTCGGAATTTCCGCCTTGACATCCTGCCGTCGAAGTGGGGTCTGGTCTGAACCCGTCCGGGGCATCACATGGAGCAGTTCTCTTCCCGTACGACCTGCGTGAGCCGCCGCACGTATGCCTGAAAGACATCCATCGGGATGGCACAGCCGAGCTGAAACACGTTTTCCTCGTCGATGATCATCCCGTCCCGCACGGGAAATACCGCGGGCGTGAAATTACAGTGGCTGCCGGTCATGACAATCCGATACGCTCGCTGCCCACCCTCCAGCCTCATATCCCAGAGTCTCAGAATGACCAGGAACTCCGCACCCGGATTCAGGTATTCCGTCCTGAATTTCCGATATCTTTCCCAATCGACAACGACCACCCCTCCCCGGCCGGGCAGGGTCTGGGACCATTCGATCTGCAGATACCTGTGCGCATCGGGGCTGCATTCCCGCGAATCCGGGATCACCTCCCCAATGAAGCGCCGCAGTACCAGCGCCTCGCTGCAGAATCGTTCGAGTATCTCTCGTCTTGTCGTATCGATCTGTGAAGACCGTCCATCGATCCGCACATGACAGACATACGCTGCACCGAGGATCGCTTTTTCGGGGTCCGTGAGCGTGTACTGATGGCGTCGTTCATCCTCGTCAAAACAGACTTCGATGAATTGGAAAGGATTCGTCCTATATGCCGAGGACAAAGCCGCAGCCGTGCAGTACTCCCGCCAGAGTATCGGATCATGGTCCCGTATCCGCCTGTATCTCCGAAGGACGCCCACGAGCTGCTCTGTGGAGAGCGTCTCGAGCCATGCCGGAAGATCATACGGAAAGTGGGATCTGCAGAGACTGTCGATTGCGTGAAATGCCGCGCAGACTTCGGCGGGCATGTCGGCGGAGCACGGCGGAAGATCGCCCACGGCGTTCGCCGTCACGACACCGCATGTCCCGGGAACGGGGTACATCTCCGTCTGCGCTGTGCCGGTGTCCGTCCCCAGGATCAGAAGAACGGCGAAATACGCCGCGGCGGCTGACCACTTCCAGCCTGCCTCACGAATGGAGACACGGGAAAGGGAGAATGTTCGCTCCCCTCGCCGGCGTGACGATATTCTGTCTTCGCGCATTTCCGCCTCCCGTCAAAGACGCCTTTCATCTTTTTTCGGTTCGATCCTCACATCCGATCCACGCGCGGAGCTTCTTCAGCCAGGGCTTGAATCCGAAACGCCTCGCCTCCCGATACGCATCGCAGGGTGCGACGCCCTCCACTTCGACGCGGTATCGCGCGATGACCGCACCCGTTCGATCGGCACCGTGCGCGCAATGCAGGTACACTCCCCCGCGTGCGAGCAGCGCACGGATCTTCTCCCAGTTCTTTTCCGACGGCGGCGAATCCCCGAGATAGACGGGCACGTACTCGATGCCGAGTTCTTTTGTCCAGTCTATTTCGCTCGGTCCTTTCTTCGGAAGCGCGTCCTTGGCCAGGTTGATGACAGTGACGACACCGTACACCCGGCTCATGGAATCCAGCTGTGCGCGGGAGGTGATGCGCGCCCCCCGGTAGTTGCCGCCGACGGTCGTATCGAAGTTCCCGGGGAGCCAGGGAAAGGGCGACCGCACCTGGGCCTGAAGGGAAACGCCGAGCAGGCAGAGGAGCAGCATGCCATCACGAAGTCTGCGCAGATATCGATTCATAATCCCGGAGTAGTGGATTTCAAATGTTCACGCTGCAAGATACCACATCGGGAAGAAAACTCCCCTTCAGGGTACACCGTTTCATGCTGCGCGCCCTGGGGCTGTGCATCCCGAGAGCGCGATGGCCGTCATAACTTGACAATGCGGTCGGAAAATCCAAGATTGCGTGAACGTTTCACCGGGGCCGGCAGGCGTATTTCAGACAGTCAGACAATTGCGGGCGGTGGGTCAGTCCCAGCCCGGGTTATCAAAACAGGAGGCGGCGCTCCCATGGCGACCACTGATTCCGCAATGCAGGAGCCTGAATTCACAAACAACTTCATCACAGCAGGGAAGAGGCTCCTCGTTGCCCTCACCGTGATGAGTGTGACGGGCGCCGTATTGCTGGCGCTGCAGAGCACCTTCCCCCCTCGAATTTCTTCATGGCCCGGAAATCGACATGCGCAAACGAATTCTGCCGATAATCGTCCTGGTATTATTGGTCTCCTGCTCGGCTCAAAAGAAGGACACCGCGAGCAGTACGAATGCGAGCCCGTACATGCAGAAACTTGCCGACAGGGTTGAATTTGAGCTGGCAGCATTCCGAATCGCCTACCCGGACGTACGAGAAAAATGGCAGAAGGATTTCGAAACACCTCATCGGAAGTACCCTGTCGGATCCTTCACCTTGCATTCCATTGAGGACAGCAGCTCGGTTCTCACCCAGGATTCCCTTGCCGGGCAGTTCTATCTTCTTGCGGTGGTCTATGCGATCAAGGATGAACAGCAATTCGGATTCTACCAGCTGCTCCACAACAGGTTCGCCCGGAAGGGGCTTCGGTTCGTGTTTCTCCTCTACCGCAACGAGGAGTTCACTGCGACCTGGGAAGAGCTGCGAAGTGCGGGATTTCGACTCCCGGGCTTTGTCGCTTCCACGGACCAGGCAGAGTTCGAGAAGAAGCTGTTTCCTTCACCGGGAGATTATATCGGGAATATCTACCTCGTTGACAGCAATGGTATCGTCGTGCAATCCAACATGAGCACGCGCTTTCCGGAATTTCTTTACTGGACGCTCGAGAGGGTCTTTGACGACTTGCCCTGAGACGGCATGAATACGAGGGGAAGCATCCTGTTCTCGACGCTGGTGCCGTCATGCGCGGCATCTATTTCGCGTGGTCCTGGAGAAGCAGCCGGATCCGCTGCTCCAGTTCGCTGCCGTGAAGATTCCGCGCTGCGATTCTTCCGGAAGCGTCGAGCAGGACGTTTGAGGGGATGGCGGAGATTTCGTACTGTTTGAACACCTCGGACTCAGCCCCGCGGAGATCGGAAACCTGGACCCATGCCGATCCGTCGTCACGAATGGCCGCTGTCCATCTGTCCGCCTCCGTATCCTGCGACACGCCCAGGATTTCGAGACCGCGGCCGCGGTAGGTTTCATAGATGCCGGCAAGCACCTCGCGGTTTTCCCGGCGGCAGGGAGCACACCAGGACGCCCAGAAATCCACGAGCACGACCCTGCCTCTCAGCGAACTGAGCCGGATCACGTTTCCGTTCGTATCGGCCAGCGCGATCTCGGGAGCAAGGGAACTGACCTGCGGCATACGGGAGTATGCAGCGAGTTTTTCATGGAAACTGGAGACCAGGGGGTTTTCCGGTGCGGCACTCATGAAGGCGGAATCGATGGACCGGAAATACGTGATATGTCGGCCGAGATCGTTATCGTAATTACAGTATCTCGCGGCAACCACGGAGAACGGGATGTGCGCTGCGGTGTCGATATAGGCGCGAAGCAGCCCGTTGACCTGTTCGAAGCTTCGGCGAAGTGTCGCGATGCCCGCGGCGAGAATCGAATCGCGTTCACCTCCGGGCAGTGTCTGCGACTGTTCCACGATCTTCCGGACGCGGTCGCCCTCGGAGAAGAGTTCCGATCGCAGATGCTGCAGCTGTTCCATCCGCACGTTCACGCCCGCGGATTCGATATGGATGGATTTCGAGAAGCTCGAGATATCCGCGCGCATATCGACCACCTGACCCGGTTCGAGATACAGAAAATTGAAATTCTCCGTGCTCCCTCCGCAATAGATCGCGCCGTTTACGGACTGTGTCACCGGCACGACATTGAGCCTGTACAGCCCGCGGATGAATCCCGGGGACGCGGGGATCTCAAATGTTCCGTCCGGACGCACCAGGGCGGAATCGACGATCAGCCGGCTCGCACCGGAAAAAAGATCATCGAAATGCTGCATTCTCATCAGATACACCACCGGCTTCCATTCCGGCGAGAGGGTCATCCGACCTCGCACGAGCGGATCGTCTCCAGGTGCGGCGAAGGTGTTTCCGTTCGCGAGAAGCAATACCAATCCCACGAGCAATGCCTTGTACATAGCGTTGACTCCATGATTACTGATGTGTTTACCGTGCGATCCCGTGTCCCCGGGTCCCCATGCGCCAGTGCGGGCGGCGTCACTTCATATTGATCGACACACTCCCGTTTTCATTGACGATGATCAGGCTGTCCTTCCCCTTCCCGACCCGGCCTTCCATTTGCCGGAGTTTTCCCGTGCCCGGCGCCGGTGGAGTTTCGAGCACCCGGAGCGGAATGTTCCCGTGCACCTGCCCCGGATCGGATTTCGCCTTCACGACGCCATCGAAATCCTCCGGGAGCTGAACGACCGTTTTCCCGTACTGGTTTTCGATGCGGCCGCCGGGAATATTCTTCGCGTTGATGTCCGCCATTTTTCCGCGGATGTTCACATTGCCGCTCGCATCAGAGACATGGATCGGACCGAACTCATTCGAAATTTCGCCCTCCGGAATCCCGGTGGCCGTAACGGTGGAATTCCGGCACTGGATTCTGAAGCCGATTGTCAGTGCATTGACCACGACCCCGCCGAACCCGCTCGACACGTCCACGCGCGCGCACCGCGACACGAATACGGAGCAGTACTTTCCGTCGATATCAACCGATCCGCCGATGTCACGCACGAGGATCTTGCCGAAACGGTGGTCGATCTCCAGCTCCGCATTCCGCGGAACGCTCACCTCGATATTCGTTTCCAGAGACTGCCTGCCGTCTTCCGGCGTCGCATCCTCCGGGTCGACGGTCACATCGACCGCATCGTCCGATCCGTCCATTGCGATCTCCACCTTCTCGGCGATGCGCCGCGCCTCGGCCGTGGTAACGGTGCCGACAGTGACGGTGACCGCAACCCGCACGGTCCGGCTGTCGACACCTTTCACCGTAACGGTGCCGTACATCGCGTCGATCGAGACCGCGGGCGTTTCATTGGTAAGGAAGGTCCGTTCCACCGTTCGTTTGTAGGTCTGCGCGGCGGTGTTCACGAAAGAGACCGTAAGGATCGCGGCCGTCAAAAGGAGAAACCGGAGGGATGGAGTTATCCGGGGATTCATATTCTACACTCCTTCCTGCGCTGCCATTTCCTCGAGCGCTTTCTGCAGTCCGGTATAGGCCGTGATGAGATAGCCCCGGACTTCCTCGTTGTACCGGTTTCTCAGAAAGGACGCCTTGCATTCATCGACCGCCTGGCGAAGGTGGCTGATGCGCTCTTTCTGCAGTGCCGCATACTCAGGATCGAGGCTCTGTTCGTTCTGGCGGGCGAGCGCCGTCAGCTTGGCGATCGCATTTTCGTAGTACTCCATCGCGTGATCCAGGTCGTCAGAAGCGGCTTCGTAGAGTCTGGTCGCGTCCGCGCGCTCGGAAGCGGATGGCGTGGGCGGCTCGGTGCGGACGAAATCCCAGGCCGCGATCCCGCCCGCGACGATGAGCAGCGCGGCCACCGGGTACAGCACCCATCGCAGCGGCAGAAAAACCGGACGCCGGACCGGGCGGGCCATACGCCGCGTGTTTCCCGCCTCCGCGGCGCCGCTGCTCCGGCGGAGATCATCCGTGATGCGCGGCCACAGGGAATCCGGCGGGTCGTTGTGCGGGAAGGTCCTGAGCGACGCTTCGATCAGCCGTTCGATCTCCTGATCCGATCGATCCTCTTTCATCGGTTCATCTCCTTTCTTCCGATACCCTGCAGCTTCAATCGCTTCACGAGTTGTTTCCGTGCCCGGTGATAGTATGATTTCGATGTCCCAACGCCGATGTTCAGCGCTTCCGCGATCTCGGGGTGGGTCCACCCTTCGCTGACAAACAGGAGGAAGACCGCCTTCTGCAGGTACGGCAGCAGCGAGATCTCCCGGTCGATCAGTTCATGGAGAAGGACGTCCTCCCGCAGATGCGCGTCGCTGCGTTCCAGCGGCTCAGTCTCGGTGTACCGGTCCGTTGTCTCGTACCGTTTTCTTTTCCTCGCGTGATCGATACAGACGTTGAGGAGAATGCGGTACGCCCAGGTTCCGAAACGGGATTCCCCCTGGAAATGCGGCAGACCGCGATAGATGGCGACGAAGGTCTCCTGCAGCGCGTCTTCCGCGTCCCAGGCGTTGCCGTGAAAACGGCAGGCAAAGAAATACAGTGTCCGTTTGTACAGCTGGTACACATCCCCGAAGGCCTGCATATCGCCCGCCACGCAGCGCTGCAGCAGTTCCGCAGGCAGTTCGGGGAGTGATTGCGCCGTTACTCGTCGTTCAGCATTCGCTATGCCGGTCGTCTCAACGTACATTTCGAGGGAGAATGCCTGGTGTCACTTCGGTTCAGAATATTTATTGGACGAACGGGCCGCGGCAACGGTTGCAGCCGCGCCGTGGATCCGCCGGCGGTCTCGGGAGCAGATGCGGCGGAAAACGGCGGGCAGCCGGCAGGAGGAGGGAGTACGTCGGGGCATGCGCTACTTTCGCATGAAATTCTCCGGCATTCCCTGCGGGAAACGGGCAAACATCTTCAGGTCCTGCAGAGAGATCTCCTTCTCGGTGTAGCGATAGGCGGTTTCTCCGCCCACGGACACGGCGATCGTGGTGATGAGGTTGACGGGGAACGTGAACACAAGAAACCAGCCATGGGTGATCGTGAACGCGGAGAACAGCGGAATGGTCCATGCATAGTTGACGGGCTGCGCGTAGCGGAGGCGGTACCGGTACATGTTCGAGACCGCGATCCTCCGCAGGGTCTCGTCAGGCGTCCCGGAATCCTCCAGGAGAGTCACGTGCTGGTTATCGATGGCAATCAGTTCTCCCTCGGCCGTCTGCCCCGCCTCGTTCGTGATCTCGAGGTAGCCACCGTACGGATTCACGTCGATATTTTCCACCTCGGGAATAAATGCCGGGGCATAGCAGCCGCTCCCCAGGCAGAGGAGCAGAAGCGCGCAGACCACTTTGTTATTCTTCATGATAGGAAAACGCTTTTGTGTCGATGCGGGAATTCCAGAACAGCTGTTCCATTGTTTCTTCATAGACCTTGTACGCGGCGGCCTCTTCGCGGAGGTAGCTCCGGGGAGCTCCCACCAGCTGGGCGAGCTTCCGAAGGTCTTTTTCCTGAAGCCATTTCGCGCGCATCCACTCCAGGTAATAGCCCTTCGAATAGAGGAACAGCTCATAATCGCGGGTGCTTTCCGGCAGACGGAACGTCATGCGATACTCGCTCCCCGGCAGCGAAATCAGATGCCGGTCCGGGGCACGCAGTTCCGCCAGCGCCGCGTCGTCCGGGACTCCCTTCCTGGTCACCACCGCGGGACGGATGTGCGCGGGCGTGACCCTGGCCTTGATCCCTGCGAGTGCGACATGATCGATCCTCCACAGCCCCCTGTTCATGACGAGTTTCAGACGGACACTGCCGTTCGACGGCGGGGTGGTGAGCGGAAGGATCTGCAGGTTCGATGCGATGGGACCGGACTCATAGATCGCGCCCTGTCGCTGCCATCCCTCCCGGCCGTCATCCCACATGTAGATCTCGATTTCCCCGAGCAGCCGGGCCGCCGTGTCGAAGGTTTTCCTCGTCTCGCTCCTGGTTTCGAGCAGCGCGAACATATCGCTGACTTCATCCCCCATGTACCCCATCGCGGAATAAAACAGATAGGTTGTCATCAGCGTCTGGCGGTAGGTCATGACGAGACCGAGGTTCTCATGCGCCGCGATCCGATCGAAATTCAGATAGACCGTCTCCCTGCTGCAGAGGTCGCTGCTGTCGGCGAGACTGAACCTCTCCGCCCTGTCGCGGTGCCTCAGCAGCGCGGAAACGTCACCTTCGGGCCCGGCGGCCCCGGACAGCGTGTACAGCCTGTCGCAGAGGAAGAATTTGTCGTCCCGCGAATGAAAAACGCGTTCGCCCTCGGCCCTCGGGCAGGCGAGAAGCATCACCTCGCTGACGCAATGCGTTTCCCGCGCCTCGTTTTTCATCGTGAGTGAAAATTCGCCCTCCGTGACCGCGGCATTGTTCAGGGCATCGATGTCGCCATATTCCATGGACGGCAGGATCGCATGCGTGAATCCTTCCGCATCGGCAAAATGGATGTTGTCATTCTCATTCATATAGAAAGTCGGACAGGATCCGAAGCAGGCTTTCGGGTTCGCAAGACATGCGAGGGAAATCGCGAGATCCACTCCTGCAACGATACTGAGCGCCGTTACCCGGGCAGATTCCGCCCCGAGCAGTTTCCTGTTTGTCTCAACGATGGCGATGCTGTCGATCGCAATCGTCATCGCGCCTTCTTCCACGAGCAGGCGGTGCATGTCGAAACGCGCTCCCGTTCCCGTCAGGACGTCGCGGGTCGTATCCACCTCCCACGAATCCCGCAGAATGCATACATCCCCGTTTTTCAGATGCGCCTTGAGATACAGCTTCGTTCCCGATTCGGTATCCAGGTGCAGGAGCTGGTTGACATCCCGGTAGTTTGCGCGAAAATAGTACGTTTCACAGGCGGCGATGGCGAGCGCGCATGTCACGAGCACGATCATCGCGCGGGATATGCGGTGGAACTGCACAGAGGGCCTTGTCATACACTTCTCCTTTCCGGGGTTCCATCTCGATCCGTGCGCATCCACGCCGGGATCACAACACGATTACGGCAGCACGCGTTTGCTCTCGACGGATTTACTGACCTGGATTCTCTGAATATCGTACTCGGTGGAAATCCATACGGGAAGGTCGAAGCTGCCGGTCACGTGCATCGGCGAAAGCAGGGGGAAGCCCAGGTGCTTCGTTTCGAAACGGACGTCCAGACGTCCCCGGCAGCGCAATGTTTCAAGATCCAGTTCCTCGATCGTTACCGTCCCGGCGCTTGCCCTGTTCATTCCATGCGTCACGCCCGTTGCCGGATCCGTGACCAGAACGACGCCAGCGGAATGCGGGTCGACTTCGACGGGATACGTCCCCGGGCCGTCGATGCCATGAACGCGCAACGTGATCTGCGCATCCTTTCCCTCTTCAGTCCTTGCCTCCATGAACACGGACATGTGCGTGGCAGTATCCAGCCGCATGATGTTGACGGATCCGGGAGGCGCGGAGGAGACAGCGACGAGCGGTATCGCCTTGCCGTTCATGCGCAATTCTGCCTGTATCGCAAGCGGCGCGGCAACAGAATCTCCAGGGAAAACGCGCGCATACGTTTCCGTCCAGGTTCCGAAGAAATCACTCTCCAGCATGAGATGCAGGGTATCGCCCCGGATTTCCCAATCTCCGTCACAGATTTCCAGTTCTTTCGTGCGCGGGTTGGGCTGCGTGATCTGCAATCTCTCCGCATCCGCCCAGAGAATTCTCCTCCCTTCGACCCTCCAGGGCAGTGACGTTCCGGGACGGAGCCTCCCTGTGGCAGCCTCCACGCCGGCACCTTCGAATCTCCCGTCGTCATGGATGAACACGGCGCTGATCGTTTGAGGGACACGTCGGGACGGCGCGGGGCCGGACTGCGTGAGCGTCAGCCACGCGCCGGTAAGACTGCTGTCGATACTCCCCTGACCGGAATCGCTCAGCCCTCGCCGGGCGCAGCCCGATATCACCAGGAGACACAGAACAGCAGCAGCAGGAAAAAGTCCCTGCAACATCGAATGGCTGCCAACGTTCACGGTGCCCACCACATTCATCCCGGATAATGTTGTCGCTATTCTACAAAATCTTCCGTGGATTATCAACGGAGGGACCAGCGTTTGCCCTGTGGCGTCCATCACTGCCGGCCGACCCGAATTGACTTCCGTGTTCGAACGCCGTACTTTTCGGCCACTGATAACTCCGCAGTCCAACATCTCACCGAGGCGATTCAGCACGGATCGTCCTCCCTGCATGCCGGTGCATGTCGGCGTTCACACACCGTCCGGCTCCTCACCCACATCATTCGGAGGTCACATGAAATCATTTCCGATCCTTGCCCTTCTTGCTCTCGCACTCCTGCTGCCCATCGTTTCCTGCGGTCAATCCGAAGGCGACGGGAAAAGCGCCGGCGACGACGCGGTGGCGCAGGATCTGACGCCGGAGGGACTCGCCGATGCGATCATGAGCACGTACCGCGATGCGATCAGCGATGTCGTCACGCTGACCGATGGCCTGCCCGACGGACAGAGCATTTTCGATGACGCCGTCGCGCTGAAGGAGAAATACGTGCAGAAATTCGCTGCGCTCGGAAAGCAGAAGGAGCAGATGTCCGAAGCGGATCGGGCGGCCATCGACAGCAAGCTGCGGATGGGCATGAACAGCTACTACAGCGACCCCACATTCAAAGCCTACATGGAAGCCACGAACAGCTATATCTCCACGCACAGGGAACTGCAGAAGATACTGGCCGACTTCAACGTGATCACGCAGTACGCAGACTTCGAACTGCTCCGGAAACAGCTGCCTGACGAAGCGAAGCGGCTCGGCGTGTAGCCCCCGGTTCCACGGCCATGTTCGTACCCGCTCTTCGAAGCGGTTGATCTGTACGGTCGTGAGGTGCAGCGGCTGCGGAACGCCCGACACGAGGTTGCGGGCCCCCGCAGCGTGCAGTTCGATCCGCGGGACCTTCCGTCCGGCGTGTACTTCTACAGCCTCCTCACCGACGGGGAGCGGATCACGCGGAGGATGGTGCTCATGCGCTAGAACGCCGGCGGAGGGGCATGGAAGATATCCGGTTGGATTTGTATTTTATCGTACCGATTCAAGGTTACCATACGATCCCAGAAATTGGAGGGCGAAATGCGGATTGTTTTTTCAGTGCTTCTGCTGGTTCTGTCCGGCACCGTGAGCTTCAGTCAGGAACAGCCGAAGGGCGCCAGAACACAGGAGCTGCTGCGGGAATACACCATCGAGAACCACCGCATTCATGCCCCCGCGGAGCTCCGGGAGGAAGCCCGCGCACGTCTTCATGAACGCAGCGCACACCTGATGCAGCGGCGAACCGACGGGGAGGATTACCCTGTCTCCGACGGCCTGTTCATCGAGGCAGAAATCCATGCCGCCCTCAATCCCAGCGACCACGACAACATGATCGTGTCCGCCATCCGGGGCGTCATCGTCCAGGGACAGCTCGCGGGGATATCCTGTCCCCTGTATTCGACCACCGACGGCGGATGGACCTGGACGGAATCCGGTTTCCTCACCGAGCCGTCCGATCCCGACGGGATCCCCTACGGCGGAGGCGATCCCGTACTTGCATTCGAATCCGACGGCACGGCGCATTTCACCTGGCTGAACTTTTTTCTCACCGCGGATTTCGGCAGTCTCATTTCGGAAATCTGCTGGGCGAGCTCGGATGACGGCGGGTACTCCTGGGTACAGCCGGAAAAAACGGTGCTCTGCGACGCGACGATGAGTACGCAGGAGACGACACCGCGTTTCGTGGACAAACAATGGATGGCGACCGATCGCAGCGGCGGGCCCCGTCATGGCAATATCTATGTTGCGTTCATGCGTTCGCGTACGGTCGGCCCCACCATCGTCGTGCTCTCGAAGCCCGCGGGGGCCTCGGCGTTCGTACCCGGAGAAGTGTACGTTTCCCCGGACTCGATGGCGTTGGTGCAGTTCACCAGCATCGACGTAGACGATCAGGGCGGCGTGCATGTCAGTTACTTTGCCTCTGCGGATGAAGAAAATTACGCCCTGTGGCACACGCTGTCCACGGATGGGGGAGCCAGTTTCGGAACCCCGACGAAAATTTCCGACATCGTCGTTCCCCGGTTCAGCGCCAAAGACAGCAACGGTACCATCGATGGATTGAACCCTGAGCGTGTGTATCCATGTCCGCAGCTTGCGGTGGGACGCGGGTCCCACGCCTCGGAGGTCTACATGACATGGACGGGACGCGGCATCACGGAGAGGGAAAGCAACGGTGTCGACATTTACTTCTGCCGCAGCACGGATTACGGCGGCACCTGGTCCGTCCCCACGGTCGTCAACGACGACCCGCGGGGTATCGACCGGGATCAGTTCTATTCCTCCATCGCGGTCAATGATGCCGGGGTGATTGCGCTGACGTGGTATGATCGGCGGGAGGACGAGGCGAACCGGAATGCGCGTTACTACATCGCCGTTTCCCGGAACGGAGGAGAAAGCTTCACGCGCAACGAGGCTGTGGCCAGCCTTCCGATGAACATGTTCCAGACCACGATCGGAAACAGCAACTTCGGTATCGGCGAATACACCCAGGTGCTCATCACCGATGATGCGATCATTCCGTTCTGGTGCGACGGCAGGAAGAACAACGGGAACCTTCAGATTTACAGCGCGAATATCGACCTGAATACGCTCGAGGTGCGACAGCATGCGCCGATCGGCGCGTCGTTTCGGATTCAGGAAATCTGGCCACAGCCGGCCGGCGCGGAATTGCAGGTACGCTGCAGCGTCGCGCATGCAATGGAGGTGCGCCTCCTGCTGACCGACATGCTCGGCCGCGTCATCACCGAGCAGGCATTCCAGGCGGATTCGCCGGGGAGCTACGTACAGCGTTTCTCGACGTCACAGCTTGCCGCGGGAAGCTATCAGATACTGATGCTGACGAACGAGGGCAGCGCCGGACGGATGCTGCGGGTGCTGTGACGCATCATGAAACGCAATGGAAAAACAGCGCGGTCCTTCTGCACCCGCTATCACGTGTTCTGGCTGCTCCTCCTGCTGATGCCCGAGTCCGGCTGCACGGAAGATCCGCCGCCGACACCGCTCGTGTCATCTCTCGAAATCACCTCTCTCCTTTCTCCCACCGCCGCCGATGAAAATACCCGACTTGAGCTCAGCTGGGTTGCCGAGCTCCATTCCACAGACGACAGCGTCTCTGTAGAAGCTGTCGAGCTGTCGGCTCCCAATCGGTTGAGGCAAATCGCGATGCTCGCGCCGAATAGCGGCAGCCTTCGTCTCCTGGCCGGCGACGTCGGTTTCAGGGAATATCGTCTGCGGGTGAAGACAAAGCTGTCCGGATTGATTCGCGAAACGGAGACCATCACTCTCCAGCTCCCCTCGCGCTATATTCGTATCGTTTCCCCACGGTGGGGACAAACGTTCCCCGCGGAAGGGTCCCTGGAATTGCAGTGGGTCTGCTTCGGCATTCCGGACGAAGAACCGCTGCGCCTTTTTATCCGTAAAATCGAAGGCGAACCATGGGAGCACCTGATGGACGTCGAAGCCGGACGTAATTCCGTGCACCTCGGAGCAGAGGAGCTTCAGCGGCGACAATGTGAAATTCTCATCAGCACGGTGTCGGAAGATGCACGTGCAATCAGTCCCAGAATCGTGATCAAGCCGACGACCGGGGAGGGCATGGTCAGTGTTCTGAATCTTCATCCCGGCGATACCCTGATATACCACGAGGGCATACTGCGCTGGACGTCCACAAAGCCGGAGGTTCAGATCGGTTACAGCAAAAAACCACAGAACAGCATCTTTGGGAGGTACTACGAAACCACGGTTGGAGAGGTGTCTCTGATGGAGATCATTAAGCATGAGCCACCCAGCGATCAAAACATCACATATTACATCCAGCTCCGCGCGGTGGGAGATACGCATATCGTTTCTGTGGGGCCGCTCTATATTTACGATTTCCGCTTCATGAACAGGCTCGAGAACAAAGTGCTGCATCGGGGATCGGAACTGGGCTTTCCAAGCAGGCATTCAACCTTCGCTGAAAAACCACATCCTTCCTCGATAGCGGCCCGGAAACCATGCAATAATTGTGTCACCTTCGATCTGTCCACTGACGGAGGGGCAACCTGGGCGGCATACGACAATTTTTCAGATTACGGACAACGGCGGCTCCTCGATCATCCGGCATCTTCGCAATGCTATCTTCGCATGCGGGCCAGCGCCGGGAGGTATGATTTCGAAGACATCACGGGTCCTTTCGAGATAGACGACAACACGACCGCGATGTTCGAATGGAAAGCCGGTGAGACGTACCGCTACCGCATGACCTATATGCAGTACCTGGAAAAGGACTCGCTCAGGATCGAGGTTATGGATAGAGTCGATACACCCGACAGTATCGTTTACCGCATCCGTGAGATTCGCCACGTCAATGATACGTCCTTCCATACGATCACGGAATATCCGACGGAGATGCACCGTCTGTCCGGATGGCGACTGCCAGACATCCCTGTCTATCGTTACGGACACAAGGACATTTCTCAATACACCGTTTTTTGGAGTTATGGTGGCGACGACAGGGCCTACGCCACGGTGCGCAGAGGAATCGGCCTCAGCCAATTGTATTTCACGTTTGGAGTTCCCCCGGACAAACGATACCAGCTTGACGCAATCCCATGAAAACGTTCGCACTGCGAAAAATAATGAACACCGCTGCCGTTCTTCTGCTCAGCATGTTGGCTCTGCAGTCGTGTTCGAAACCACACACCCGGCACGGTGTCGACTTTTTCACAGGGACATGGGAAGAAGCCGTGGAGAAAGCCCGGAGCAGCGGGAAACACATTTACATCGACGCGTACACGAAATGGTGCGGCCCCTGCAAGGAGATGGAGAGGGATGTCTACACCGAGTCCGCGGTCGCGGATTACATGAACAGGCACTTCGTGTGCATGAAGCTGGACGCGGAGGAAGGCGAGGGACTGCGCATGGCCATGAAATATCGCGTTCGCGTCTTTCCGACGCATTTGATATTCAACAGCGATGGGGACCTGCGATTCCGTGCGACCAGCGGCATGCCGGCAGAACGATTTCTCGACCTTTTGAAAAGCGGGATGAAACCCGAGAACCAGGTATCATTGAAAGGGATCAGCAGAAGCTGGGACCTCGACTACCCGGATTTCTGCCGCGGCTATCTGGAAACGCACATGCGTCCCTCATCCGAACAGGTCTCCGCATATCTCGCCGCTCAGCCGGACTGGTTCGACGAAGCTACCTGGTCCGTCATTTTCTGGTTCGGACGGGGAGATTCCGTGATACGGTTCGTCCGGCAGAACCGGGAAAAACTTGCGGGATATTTCGGGGAGGACGACGTGGCGGAGATAATCCAGATGCTAATTTCCGATGAAATCCACAGGTCCATTCAAGAGAAAAACCCCGCGCGCCGCGACTCCGCCATCGCATGGTTCGAACGGGAATCTGATGATCACTTCACGGAATGGCACGTCTGGAACTATCGGTACGACTACGCCGTCCAGACGCAGGACTGGGACGAAGTCATCCGCATGCTGCAGGCACAGATGGACGATCCCCGGCAATCGTTCTCCGAGGGTACGTACAATAACGTCGCATGGAAGATGTACAGGGAGTGCGATTCACCGAAACACCTCGCGTGGGCAGCAGACCTCATGAAAAAGGTGACGGATCAAAAACCCGTATGGGAATTTGTCGACACCTACGCGGCCCTGCTCTTTAAGACAGGGAAGCTGAAAGAGGCGGAAAAGCAGGCATTACGTGCGATCGAGCTCGGGTCGAGGGCAGGCGCGAACATCGATTCGACGCGCGCCCTTCTCACACGTATCCGAGAGAAAATGAGGAACTGAAATAGGGCGTAGGAGTTGTTCGCGGTGCCGCTACTCTCCACTCCCCCAGCACCCGGAACAGCAGCACGATTTTCCCGTTCAGCACGTCTTCTTCGCGCACGCGCATGAAATCCTCGTCGACATACCGGCCGAAGGTGTGCTTCCAGCCGACGTCCATCAGAAAGCTGAACCAGGCGTTTACCCGCGCCTCCGCGCCCGCTCCCAGGGTGAAACTGGAAACCCGCGTGCCGACCGCTGCCGCATGCACATCGGATATCGTGCCCGGCCACCCTTCTTCGGTGCGGTAACTGTATGCATATCCCTCCTGATCGAGAAATCCGAAGCTGTACTCCGCACACAGGTACGGCACAAGCGATGACGACCCCAGCCGATATCGCAGGCTGAGCGGGATTTCGTATCCCAGGTCCGCCGCGAAGCGGGTTTGATAGAACGGGCTGCGGGATCCCTGAGAATTCGACCACCCGACCATGCTGCCGTCCGGTTCGAGCTGCCGATCAAAATACCGCATACCGCGGGATCGATAGGCCGCACCCAGAACCAGTGAGGACGTGATGTCGACTTCGACGGCGAGGGTGAGGCGGAAATCATCCGCCTCGGACTCCTGCAGCGTCCGCCCACGCATCTGTATATCGAGGGAATTCGCCGTCACGACGGCACCCGCGCCGACC
>QKAF01000078.1 GCA_003246455.1 Bacteroidota bacterium | reverse complement strand
GCTCCCGGCTGTCGTCCGCGACGGAAAGCGCATCGGCAGCGTCCGCATCCAGCCGGCACGGTATGATGCCGGTGAAGGGATGCTTCACTGGGTGCGCACCTGCGTGCTCGACATACGGATCGGCGGAGCAGCCGCCGGGGAAAACCGGATCATTGCACATTCAGCAGGATTGGCGAAAATCCCGGCAGCGGTTTCGGCGCTGCGTGCGGGAGAGGAACTGCTGCGCATCGGGACGACGCAGGAAGGCATCTGCCGCATCACCTACGAGGATATGCGGTCGGCGGAAGTGACTCCGACCGGGATCGATCCGGCGCAGTTTCGCCTCACCCTGATGGGAGAGGAAATTCCCCTCGAGCTGCGCGGCACGGCCGACGGCAGTTTCGATCCGGGTGACGAAATGCTGTTCTACGCGCCGCGGAAAGCGGGGGAGGACGGGGAATATCTCGATGAGTGGTCGGACGAACAGGTCTTTCTGCTTTCGTGGAACGGTGCGGCGGGATTGCGCTGGCAGACGAAAGATGCCGCACCGGCTGCGCATCCCGCAGCGGTGCCTGTGACGGATTTCCCGGCGAAGCTGCACCTGGAGGAAGACCACGAGTACCATCGCGGCGATTACGAGTACGCGGATATGCTGGTCACCGATCGCGTCGCCGGGGAAACATGGATCTGGGGCTACCTGCTCAAGCGCGATGGCGCGCAGAAACAGGACAGCATCCGTACGCGCTTCGATACGCCCACGCCCGCCGGTCGCGGCGGTATCCTTCGGCTCCGCGCACGCGGGGCGTCGCGCGACACCAGCCTGCTGCGTGTCGCCATCAACGGCGTCACGATCGGAGAACGGCGGGTCGGCACCTACGAGACGGTCACTCCCGAGTGGTCGATCCCGGCGGGCCTCCTTCTTCCATCCGGAAACGAACTGGCGATAACCAACGTGGGAATCGTTCCCTGTCCGCCGGAGAACCCGGCCTGCAGTATCGAGCGGTTTTATGTCGACTGGGCGGAACTGCATTTCGCCACCGATCTCGCGAACGGCGCGACACCGCTGCATCTTGATGCCGCCGCCCGCTACGCGGGGAACGTGCCACCGGCGGAATTCCTGTTCAGCATCCCGGACGCGGCCGGCGCGGTCGAAGGGTTCGACATCGCCTCCGGAAGCAGACTCGGGAATATTGAACGCAGCGCGGGAGCGTCTCGCATGGCCCTCGACAGCAGCGGCCGCTATTTCCTGTACACCGCCGATGCCGTTTTTTCCCCGTCATCGATGCGGAGGATTACGATTCCCGACTACGCCGCAGCCACCACGCAGGCGGATTACCTGGTCGTCACCCATCATGACTTCCTGCTGCAGGCGCAGCGGCTGGCGGACTACCGCCGGCAGCACGACGGGTATACCACGCTCATCGCCGACGTGGATGACATCTACAACGCCTACAATTTCGGCAGGAAGTCGCCTGCCGCGATCCGGGCGTTCGTCAAAGACGCCTGGGAGCGCTGGCCGGAACCACGTCCGCGCTTTCTCCTGATCATGGGGGACGCGAGCTGGGACGCGCGCCGGAAGAAGGAATCTTCGACCAAGGTCGACTATGTTCCCGCATACGGAAATCCCGTCAGCGACAATTACTACGCGAGCTTCACCGGACAGTCCTTCGATGTCACGCCTGTGCTGGCGGTCGGCCGCATTCCGGCCGAGACCGGCGCGCAGGCCGATGCCGTGATCGATAAGATTATCGCCTACGAGAGCGCCCCGCCGCAGCCCTGGGACGACCGTTTCCTGTTCTCCGTCGGCGGTGAGAATCCCTTTGAGCAGGACGTGCAGCTCAAGCCGATCGCGGACGTGCTGATCAAGAACTGGGTCCGTCCCTACTGCATCGAACCGCGTCTCATCGTCAAGAAAACGCTCGACTTCGTCAGCTACGACGATCTCGATACGCTCATCCACGAAGTCAACAACGGCATCGCGTGGTTTTTCTTTGCCGGCCACGGCGGCACCCGCGTCATCGACGTGGGGGTGGAGCGCCCCGATATTTTCGACAACGTGGACAAGTACATTTTCTTCGTCACGATGTCGTGCAACACCGCACATTTCGCGGAACCCTTTGAAACCGGTCTGAACGAACGGTTCGTCATGTCTCCGCAGAACGGTGCGATCGCCACGCTCGGCACGTCCGGACTCGGCATCCTCAACTACGACTATGTGCTCAGCCGCGGCATGTTCCGTGCGCTTACCGACAGCGGCGCGCGTACGTACGGAGAAATCGTGCTGCAGGCGAAAGGGGAACTCGTGCGGTCGTTCGGCGCCGGAGACCAGCATACGATCAATACCGTGAACCAGGTGGCGCTGCTCGGCGATCCCGCCACGCGCATCCCCCTGGCCCTCACACCGGAACTCGCTGTGCGCGAAGGAGATCTCACGACGGAGCCGGAAATCCTCGTCGAGCAGACCGGCGCCGTCATTCGCACGCAGCTGCACAATGACGGACTCTGCATGGGCGACAGCATCGACGTCCTCCTCAGCGTGACCAGCGGTGCGGAAGTCGTGTACCGGGAGGTGCGCCGCATCCCGCCGTTCCCGGTCGACACGCTGATCGAATGGAGTTACGATTTCGCGGGCGTTGACGGCAGCGCGGAAATTCGCGTGACGCTCGATCCCGCGAATGCGCTCGCGGAAAAAGATGAAGGGAACAACAGCACGGCGATTACCGTCAACGTGCTGCCGCGCGGGATCACGCAGATTTTCCCGCTCGATCGCGCCGTCGCCGGCAGCGCCTCCGGGTCGATCGCGTTCCTGCTCGCGAACCCGACCTTTGTCCCCGATCCCGTATTCCATCCGGAGGCGGAGATAGAGTATTCCCGCGATGCGTCGTTCAATACCGGGACGGCCAGCGCGCGCGTGGAGCTCGGCACCGTGTTCACGCCGTTTTCCGTGCCCGTGCCTTCCGATGAGGGCGTATGGTACTGGCGTGCGCGGATGGTAACGACGGCCGGACCGGAAGGATGGTCGCCGGTGCGGAGCTTCACGCTCAGGACCGACGCCGTCACCGACGAACGCTGGCTGCAGACGGATGCCCCGCAATTCTCGGCCACCGTCACCGACGCGCTGGAAGCGGCACCCGGCGGTGGCGTGCAGCTGGGCGAGCGCGCCCTGTCGATCGAAGCGGTTTCGGGCGGATTCAACGGGCCGTTCAAAAACGGCGTGCTCCTGCTCGACGGCGTCGACATCAGTCCGGACCGCCGCGGATTCAACCTGGCGGTCGTCGAGCCGGTGTACGGACATCTCGTCGACACCGTGAATTTCGACACGTACAACGGGCGAGATATCGCCGCGCAGATGGCCGCGTACGTCAATGCCGTGCCGGATGACCACATCCTGATGATCGCGGTGCGCGACGACGCGAACGGATATCCGCCGTCTTCCGTCGACGGCACGAACATTTCCCCCGAACTCCGGAGCGCGCTGCACGCGTACGGCGCGACGCTGATCGACAGTGTCGGATTCCGCGATTCCTACGTTCTGATAGGGCGGAGAAGTGCGCCGTCGGAAACCCGTGAAGAACATTACATCCTCGGCACGGCCGGCAGTCGCGACACGATGATCGTTCGCGCCACGGAAGGACGGCTGCGTTCGCCGGTCATCGGTCCGGCGAACAGCGTCTCGACGCTCCGCTGGGAAGGTTCGGCCGGCAGTGGCGGATCGCAGGTCGACCTGCAGGTGTTCGCCCTGCGCGCGGCAGCCGCGGATACACTTATCGCGAGCTTCCCGGCGGCGGCGGCGGGCGTCGATCTGTCCCTTGCCGGGCTCAATCCGCTGCCCACCGCGTTCCTGCGCGTCGAGGCGGTGCTGCACGATCCGCAGGGATCAGGCAAGCCGCGGCTGAACCTGCTTTCCCTCGACTACCGCTCCCGTTTCCCTGAACTCGGCATCACTTCCCAGGTCGTCGAGAGCGATCCGGACTCGGTGCTCGAAGGAGAGGCGGTGACCGTCCGCGCCACCGTGTACAACGGCGGACGCGTCGACGCCTCGAATCTTCGCATGGCGCTGGCCGTGCCCGGAAGCAGCGTCCTGCTGGAGGCGCCCCTGGCGTCCGTCCCACAGCGGCTGGATGACGGCGTGGAGGTCGAATTCACCGTCCCCACCGCCGGACTCCGCGGCGAGCACAGTTATGAACTGAGCGTCGACGGGGCGAACGCGGGCAGCGAATATTACCGCGCGAACAACGTGTTTTCGAAACGCTTCACGGCAGGACGCGACGGCGAGCCGCCGGCGCTGCTCGTGACGTTCGACGGCGTGGAAATCGCCAACAACGACTTCGTGGCGCCGACGCCGGTGATCGAAATATCGCTGCGCGACCAGTCACCGCTCCCGGTCACGGATACGTCCAGCGTACAGCTTTTCCTCGACGGCAAGCGCATCTGGCTCATGAGCGATGCGCGTGTTCTCTACACTCCCGGCAGCGGGGAGGAGAAACTCAACATCGCGTTCACTCCCGAACTCACCGACGGTCTGCATTTCCTTGCCGTCTCGGGAAAGGACGCCACGGGCAACGCCGCCGACACCATCCCGTACCAGGTGCGCTTCAATGTCTCGCGGGACGCCCGCGTCGACCAGCTGATTCCGTATCCCAGTCCGACTGCGGGTCCGGTAGACTTCACATTCCGCGTGATCGGCGGCGAGGCCCCGGACGAGGCGCGCATTAAAATCTACACCGTCGCAGGACGGCTCATCCGTGAAATCGAAGCCGGGGCAGCCGACCTGC
>QKAF01000134.1 GCA_003246455.1 Bacteroidota bacterium | reverse complement strand
TTCTCCCTGCCACATCGACCCGGGTTTGCCTAAGGGGCCACAATCATCCGTCTTATGACGGACTTTCCCGCGGCGTCGAGACGGTAGAAGTAGATACCGGCCGGCAGCCCGCTGCTGTGGAAGCGAACGCTGTGCACACCAGCGGTCGCGTATTCGTCTGCAAGTGTCGCGACGCAGCGTCCGAGGAGATCGTGCACCGTGAGGCGGACATGACTCTCTGCCGCAAGCGAGTAGTCGATCGTGGTGACCGGGTTGACGGGATTGGGCCTGTTCTGTTCGAGGGTTATCGCTCCGGCGTAGGGCAGGCGCTGTATTCCGGTAATATCGGATGTCTTGGGAATCCAGATGCATGTCATGCATTCATTCGTAGAAATCGGCCACCCGGTTGAATCATACGCACTTACGAGAATCAGGACGCACGCACTGTCATCGGTTCCGCTTCGCGCGATTCGCAGCCACAACGTCCGCTCAAACGCCGGTGCACCGGGATCAAGGCGTGGGATCCTCCCCGACTGCGTAAATCCGCTTGTCTTCAGACCATTGTCGAGAACAATGGCGGCGACATCGAGGTCGAATGCAGCCAGGTCGCCGGTGTTATCGATGCGAACGCGAACTTCAACGCTGTCCTGTATGTACCCTCCGTGCACCGAATCGGGCACGAGCTCCGTTGGGTTCGCACTGCATATCACTGTCAGCTCCGCCTTCGGATCTGCCGGAATATCGAGGGAATCCCGGCAAACAACCGGATTGTTGTCGGTTTTCACGAGAAGTTCACACGCGTACTGCGCATCTGCTTCCGACAGCAAAGCAGTCTTACCATCCTTAGTCCCAGGCGGCGCGATGGACTCCTCACGTGCCTGCAATGTCTCGATGTAACTCAGCAGCAACAGAAGGGATAACAGCACTTTCACAATCTCACCTCTCCGCAGGAACTGATGATGGGGCGATAGATAAACACCTCGTACTATTGAATGTTACATGTGACCAGATTTATATCCACCAACATCACCTTTTCAGACCAGTTGTTCTGTAACCGACTGATTCGTCTTGTGTCTCATTGACGAATTGGATTCCTGGTCTCGATTGATCCTTTGCAGCTCCAACCCTTCGAGGAAACGTGCACAAACAGTACTTCCTCCGCATTGCCATTGTTCTCCAGACTGCCGCGGTCTTCCTCTGCATATTTGCCACATCCGGCTGCTCCGATGAACCGGTGACGCCGGCTGTCATATCAGATGCCCCATTCGATGAATCCGACATCCGTGTGAAAGTCTATGACGCGCTGTACACCGAGCTGCGTCTGGATACACTCGGATGTGCAGCAATGGCGGTCGCCGAGGGAGATTCGCTCTTTGAAGGGATGTTCTGGCCTTCGATATTCATCGCGCATCCGCCTGATGTACCTTTCAGCCTTGCAGCGTTGGTGCCGCTGCGGATTCTGGGCATGAATGAGGTTCGACTCAGCTCGGCTCAGGTTTTTGATCCCCCGTATGTCACGGATGACACCGAGGAACTTGCCATTGCAGCGTTCACCAAAACAATTGAGCGTACCGGTCCGTTCAATCTGGTTGTCGTGTGCGGGGTAATGCATCGGTGGGAACGTTGCGCGTTCGGGGTATGCAACCTCGAGTATGCTATGGACGAATGGAACGTAACGTCTGTGATTCCCTACTATATCAGAATGCGGGACTGATTATGCGGCGACTTCATCGGTTCGCAGTACCGGCTTTTATCTTTCTCGTCTGTGCCTTTACCGTGTCGTGTGACGATGACATTACCACGCCGGAGATCACGGATGAGATCCTCCTGAAAGAGGCAGTCCTTCGTTTCGAAACGGAAAGATGGATGATTGAAGGGTATGCATTTGTAACATTTGCTGAACGGGAAACGCCTGTTCCAATGGCACCCCGTGCCGCCGGAGGCCCTCTCCATGATATCGATCCCCTTCTCTACAATCTGCTGTTGGATGTTGAGCTTCCCGCACGGCCATTCGCGGAGTGTGAGCCGTTCAACGGTATTCATCCTGATTTCGAGGGTTACGGATACTGCGTCTGGTACTCCCACATCACGTACACCTCCGCCTCGACCGCGGTTGTCTACGCCGGCTACTTTGTCGGTCCGATGAGTGCCGCCGGCGATTTGCTGCTGCTTGAGCGAGACACAGCCGGATGGAAGGTTCTCAACTGCCGACGACTCTGGATCAGTTGACACTTGGCTAAGGATTAGAATAACGAAAACAGCCCAAAATCATCTTCGGATGCAGACTGTGCGTGAGCCCGGTACGCCGGAATGACAACCATGCTCACCGTCAGAAGAATAACAGCGCACGTAGTTTTGCCGTGTCTCAGCTCGAAGGAACACTCACCATGCAGTGAAATCCACTCTGTATACGGACCTTTGCGAGCACGTCGAGACCGTGCGTCCAACAGTGGGGGAACGATCCACCGTATCGGGTGTCATGGAGACACATTGGACGAATGCGAGTACACCAGGTAGTTGCCATCCGCTCCGCCGGCAGCTGCCGTCCGTGATACGAATTCTCGCAGGTGCAATGTGTATGCGGAGGGAATGAGCGTCCTTCCAGCAGTTCCACTCAGAACATTACTGAATCCGGAGGAAGAATGAAGCGCTTTGTGATTACTCTTGCATTCACACTCATGCTGCCGATGCAGCTGTGCGTCGCTCAGGTCATGTGGGAACGCGTCGGCCAGCGGCCCATGGAGCAATACAACCGGCCTGTCGCTGTTGATAGTATGACCTGTTTCCTCACCTACGGTCCGTATTTCCACACGTTCCCCGGATATCCGCTGCGCGTCACGCGCGACGCGGGGGCCTCGTGGCAGACCGCCTGCGACAGCACCGTGTCGATCGACGCGGACGATGCCGGGCTGCTGACCGCACTCGCCGCGCATACCGTCGATGGAACACCGCACCTGCGCGTGCAGCAGAGCATCGACACCGGTCTGACGTGGAATGCCATGGCGACGATACCACTGAGCGCGCTGCCCAACCGCGTTCTTCACGATCACATCTCCGTCCTCTCTTATGATGCCGACCACGCCGCACTGTATTCCGCCGGCTATTTCATGACAATCGCTCGCGGAGACACCGTCCCGGTTACAGTCGAGCTTCCGATCATCGGAGTAAGCTGCGTCCGGACGGGACGCGTGTTCTGGACCTGGTCCGCGCAACGGGTCATGCGGTCAACGAATGACGGACAGGATTGGATGACAGTTCTCGAAGCTGCCGATATCGGTGCATTCGCCGCGCGGGATTCGTTGACGGCCTGGGCATACACGCTCGATTACAGGATCGTGAGCACTGCGGATGGTGGCGCATCGTGGCAGGATCTGCCGGCACCGCGCATCCTGCAGTATCGCAGCGAAGTCGTGTCCTCACTCTACGCGCCGGCGCATACCGCCCATGGCCTCTGGCTGAAAACCCGGGGCGAGTATTATGCACGGAACGCCGACGGGACCTGGGATGCACTGGACACGATTCCGGGTTCCGGCGGTCTGTACCAGGACATTGACCGCTGCAGGGATGGCTGCAGCTGGACGACTGGGTTCGATACGGATCATACCGATGACCAGGGCATCTACCGGGCGACCGCAGAACCAAGAATTCGGCAGATGGTTCGCGTGCTCGACCGTTCTTCCTCAGGAGTCAAACGAGGCGTGGTGGTTCTGCCGCATATCGGCTGGCAGTCATGGAGCGAAGCAACAGTCGAGCGTGCGGTGGGATCCGGGGAATTCGAAAAAATCGGCAGCCTTCGATCGCCCGACTACGTGTTTACCGACGAATCCTGTCCCTCCGAGGGACCGTTCCGCTATCGTGTCACCTTTGATCCGCCGGCAGGCCAGTACGACCGATTGGAAGCTTCCGCGATTCTTCTGAACCGCGACTCCGTTCTCATCCTCGACCTGCTGGAGTATTTCACGACTCCTGACAACAGGGCTCTCGTCTATGACAATGGCATGACAGTGCGTTGCAGCTATGATCCTGTGCGGCAGAGGCTCACGTTCCACCGGAAATTCGCCGACCGGGATAC
Source organism: Bacteroidota bacterium (assembly GCA_003246455.1). Classification (GTDB taxonomy): domain Bacteria; phylum Bacteroidota; class Ignavibacteria; order SZUA-365; family SZUA-365; genus SZUA-365. Next base: position 704 of record QKAF01000134.1, on the reverse strand, counting down.
GACCGACGCGTTTATCGAAGTCGCACAGCATCCGGACCTTCTCCTGCGCGAGGACTGGCTGACTTTTCACTACCGCTTCCTGAACACCGCGGGTGGCAGGGTGAATACGTGGCCGTTGGCTGTCGGACAACGCTTCATCGTCACCGATTCCCCTCCCGGCCTTCCTCCAGACACGCTGACGCTGCGATCATCGTTTTCAAACGGACCCGAGGATGTGACCGCCATGATCATTCTCGTCAGAAACGTCGGCATCGCACTCATGGATTTCTCCTACTATGTCAGTATGACGCAGACTTCGGGAAGGCACCATATCAGTCTCGATCACGTGCTCTCAGCATCCGACGAACCCCGGAACCCCTCCGATATCTACCTCGCCCCGTTGTATCCGAATCCCGCAACGGGCTTGACGCAGGTGCGTCTTGACGTCCCACACAATGCGCACGCTGCAGTACTGGTATTCGATGCGCTGGGCAGACAGGTCGACAGCATTTTCGACGGTACAGCCGCACCAGGTACACGGTACTTCCAATATGACGCGTCCGCACTGCCCCGCGGGATGTACTTCATCGTACTGAAGCAGGACCATGCGGCACAGAGCAGGAAGCTGCTGCACTGGTAATATTCCGGTGTGGCCTTTGGAAAGAGGCTGCTTGTGCGTGGACGATTCGCCGGAGGTTCTGCAGATCGAACGTGAACGAGACCGG
>QKAF01000050.1 GCA_003246455.1 Bacteroidota bacterium | reverse complement strand
CAAGTACCCGGAGAACATTCCGGCGTTCAACGCGCTGCTCTCGCAGATTTCCGCGGAAGCGCCCTCGATGACCCCGCTGTTCAGCGGCACACCGCGGCTGTATGATTTCAGCCAGTTCACCGTCCGCGGGCATTACACGGACAAACCGGAACTCGGGCGCTACTTCCAGTCGATGATCTGGATCGGACGCACGGAGTTCATGCTCACCAAGCCCGTGCAGCATGACATGCCGCAGCAGACGGACGAGGATATTCAGCGTCAGGTGATCGACGCCTCCCTGCTGGCGGGACTGATCGACGACGCCGGCGTCGGTGACCGCATCGCCGCCATCGACGGCCTGCTCGAACTCCTGGTGGGAGAAAGCGACAATGTGCGGGCCGAACATCTGACGGGCCTGCTCGGCGACCTCGGCATGACGGACGCGGCGGATCTTCTGGACATGCAGCGGGTAAAGGATTTCCAGGCGCTGCTCGCGACGAAACCATACGCCAACCAGCGCATCAATTCCCAGATCCTCTATTCGAATCCGATGGATCCGGAGCAGCTCGCGCCGCCGTCGGCGTTCCTGCTCCTTGGGCAGCGGTTCATCATCGATTCGTATGTCTTCGGCAATGTGGTGTACGACAAGATCCTTTTCCATGGACAGAAGGTGCGGCGCATGCTGCCGATGGCCATGGATGCGCTGTTCGCGCTCGGGAACGACGCCGCTGCGCAATTCCTTCAGGAGGAGTTCATCCGATACCCCTATGCGACCAATCTCGCCTCGCTGCGATATCTCGTCGATTCGTACGGCGGGGATTTCTGGTCCGCGTCGCTGTATAACTCCTGGCTCAACGCGATTCGCGCGCTCAATATCCCCGGCGAGACCGAATCCCTGCCGCCCTTCATGCAGACCGCTGCGTGGTGGCAGCAGAAAATGAATACCCAGCTTGCATCCTGGGCGCAGCTGCGCCATGACAACCTGCTGTATGCGAAGCCGTCGTATTCCGGCGGCGTCTCATGCTCCTTCCCGGAGGCGTACGTCGAACCGTTTCCTGAATTCTACGGCCGCCTCGCCGCTTTCGCCCGGAAGGCCGGGGACGTCTATCGTGACCTGTCGTGGAAGTCGGGCATCCCGTATTTCTTCGACAGCATGGCCAGCAGCATGGACACCCTGCAGGCCATCGCGGCGAAGGAACTCAGCGGCGCGGCGCTGACGACGCAGGAAGCCCGCTTCGCGAAAAGTCTACTCTACCTCTTCGGCGTCTGCGGCAAACAGTATGACGGCTGGTATTTCCGGCTGTTCTATGGCGCCGAAGAACCGGAGGAGGACTATGTCATCGCCGACGTGCACACGGCGCCGACCGACGCGGGCGGGGCCCCCGTCGGCTGGGTGTACCATGTCGGAACCGGGCGCATCAACCTCGGGGTAATCGTCGCTCCTGCGGGAGACGGCACGCCGACCGCCTTCGTCGCGCCCATGATGAGTTTCCACGAACACGTGACGACGAATTTCGAGCGCCTGACCGACGAAGACTGGCAGGCCATGCTGGACCAGGCGGCGTTCGACCGCCCGGCATGGACCAACAACTGGCTTGCGGACACACAGGGTGCGCGCCGGGTTCCGGGTCCCTCCCTGATGACACAGGTGACGGGCATTACCTCGCCGCCCGTTGCCTCCGCACTGCAGCTGCAGGAAAGTTTCCCGAATCCATTCCATGGAAGCGCCTCGGCAACGATCGCATTCTCCCTGACTCGCGCGGCGTCGGCCTCGCTGGCGGTGTACGACATTCGCGGCCGCCGGGTGCGCATGCTTGTCGAGCGGGAGATCCCCGCAGGCGCGTACCTGTCACGCTGGGACGGACGGGATGACGCGGGAAATCCGCTTCCCGCCGGGAGCTACATGATTGTGCTCGATGCGCTGGGACAGCGGAGCAGCACGACCTCGGTCCTTCTGCGGTAACACCCGTATCGGCTTCCACACCTCAAGCCGCCCTGCCGGGCGGCTTTTCTTTTGTCCGCCGGTGTCGCCCGCGTTGTGTTCTTGTGCCTCGTGTGCTAAGTTACCTGCTGGTACAAAGCCGAGATTGAGATGGCATCATCTTCTGATCATACATTTTTCGCTTCGCCGGAACGGGAGTCTGCAGAGGAAATCCGTGAGCGCACGCGCGTGCTGGAGCAGGATCCCCTGCTCAGGGAGCTGCTGGAGGCCTTCCCGACCATGGCGGTCATTCTTTCGAAGACGCGACAGATCCTGATGTACAACCGTGCGTTCGATGAGGCCGTCCCGCATTCGTCGGATGACCTGTTTCTTGCGATGCGGCTCGGGGAATGCGTCGGCTGCGAGGTCGCCGTGAAAGCCCCGGGAGGATGCGGCACCGGAAAGCAATGCCGCATGTGCGGAGCGGTGCTGGCGATGCTGGAAGCGCAGGACGGGCGCAGGAATATCCGCGAGTGCAGCATCCCGGTGTACAGCGACGACGCATTCCATGCACTGGAGTTCCGGGTCGCGGCGGTGCCGATGACGATCGCGGGCGAGGATGTGACACTGCTCTCGCTTGCCGATATCAGCGAAGAGAACCGCCGGAAAGCGCTCGAGCGTATTTTCTTCCATGACGTTCTCAACACCGCCAGCGGCGTGCGGAGCATCGCGGATCTCCTGCGCCTGATCAAAGGTCCCGAACGCGAGGAACTCGTCGACGATCTCGACGGCCTGTCGGACCAGCTGATCGAGGAGATTCAGTCGCAGAGGGACATTCTGGCGGCGGAACGCGGAGATCTGCTGACCCGGCAGCAGGAAATCTCGGTCATCGACATGCTGGAGCACGTTCTCGCGCTGTATCGTTTCCACCTCCTGGGGAAGGACCGCGAGCTTCGCGCGGTGAATCGCACCGACGGGCTGATTTTCCAATCCGACGCCACGATTCTTGCGCGCGTCCTGGGGAATCTGACTAAAAATGCGCTCGAAGCCAGCGATCCGGGCGACGTCATCACCCTCGTCTGTGACGTCCCGGACAGCGGGGGCATCCGTTTTTCGGTGCACAATCCGGTGGTCATACCGGAAAAAGTGCAGCTGCAGCTGTTCCGGAGATCGTTCAGCACCAAGGGCGGGGGCCGTGGTCTCGGCACCTACAGCGCACGACTCCTTACCGAGAGGTATCTCGGCGGGGAAATCGATTTCATGTCGTCCGATGAACAGGGGACGACATTTTCCATAGTACTGCCATTACGTGGCAACGAACGAGCAGACCTGGAGGTCTCATGAAAACACTTGCACAGATCCAGGAAGCACTCCGGACGAAGGAGTCGGTCATTCTCGACCTCAGCGACGTCGAGATCGACAGCCTGACGGCGCGCGATATCGAACTGCTTCAGGCGGAATTCGGCTCGCGCACGCTGATGAAGCTGCCGCCGAGGGAGAAGGAATTCATGTTCTGGCTGAAGAAAGAGGACCCGGATATCTACGACGATCTGTGGGAGGACGACGAGGAAATGCTGGTTTCGCTTTCCTATCTTCCGGCACTGCAGAAGGGCGGATCCGGTTTCGCGATCTGCGAACTGGCCTTCCATGATAATTACTACTTCACCAAGCGACATTTCAAACAGCCCGGTCTCGAAGCCGTCCCGGGAATCCTCGAACGTGCCGAAAAAGGTGCAGAACTTTCGATCGGTGAAGTGCTGATGTTCGAAATTCTCCGTGCGCCGACGGATCTGTGGCATTTCTGCCATCGCTACGCCGTCCCCCTTGCCAAAGGCCGTGCCGTGGTTCACGAACTCGTCACACACGAATGGCTGGTGCATCTGACGCGGAGCGAGGACCTCGCAACGTATCTCGAAGACTAGAAAATATTACAGTTATACCGGATCCTTTCCTCTTGACCTTATCGCCGTCAAACCCTATGTTAATAGGATAGGAGTCCTCTCCTCAGTCGAATTTTATTATGCACTTCCCTGGCCCCGGCTGACAATATACTCTCACATACTTCTCACTCATCCACTCCATTCAACAGGAGACCTCGCATGAAGAGATTCTCTACGGTTACTACTCTGATTCTGGCGGTAATGCTGGTTTCGACGCAGATGTTCGCCAAAGGCGGCGATGCCGACGTCAGCGGTCCGTTCGTCGCACAGTCTGCTATTGCCCTGGCAAAAGCAGCGCCGGCGGATATCGCCGGCCAGTGGGCACCGCTCACTGCGCTTCCCCAGGGTATGGGCTACAACACTGCGGAATTTTACAACGGCGCGCTGTACAATTTCAGCGGCCTGAACTCTGCAACGATCACCCAGTGCTATAAACTCGACCTGTCGGGCGGCGCATGGACGCCGACCGTTACGCTTCCCCAGCCGCGTCTTCTCGCCAGCGCCCACGTCGTGGGTGACAAGATTTATGTCGTTGGCGGATACAGTTCGGCGAATCCCTTCACGACCCACGGCCAGGTTCTGGAATACGACCCTGCCGGCAACACCCTCACCCCGCTCAGCTCGATGAATACGCCGGTGTACGCAGCCGGTTCGTTCGTCAAAGACGGCCGCATCTGGGTGCTTGGCGGCGGCACGACCAGCTTCCAGGCCCAGTCGGATGCGATTCAGATTTACGATCCCGCGATCGATCGCTGGGCGACTTCCAATTCGCGTCTTCCGCTCGCCATGCGTTCCTTCCAGGCAGAAGTGATCGGCGACGATGTGTATCTCGTCGGCGGATACCAGTATGCCAGCCAGGGCGTGTATTTCGCCCACGTCTACAAAGGCGCGATCGCCGGTGATGAAATCACCTGGACGAAACTCGCCGATTTCCCGGGCGGCTCGCTGATGCGCCAGTCCATGGGAACCGACGGTGCCAAGCTGTACATGGCGGCGGGTTTCAATTCCGTCACCGCCCAGACCGGCATGCCTTCGAACGCGACATGGTCGTTCGATCCCGCGACCGCGACCTGGACCAGCGAAGCAATGAAAATCACGCCGGTGTACTATGCCAGCCGCATGCTCTATGACGGCGTCGGAAAATTCATGGTCGTCGGCGGCGTCGGTTCGCAGGTGTATGAAAATGCCGTTGAGTCCTACGATGCCGCAGCCGCATCGTCCCCCATCGCGGTGATTTCGGGCACCAGCCTTGACCGCTGGGTCAAGCGTTCGAATACCTACAAATATGCGTTCGCCCTCGGCAACCTCGGCGGCGCCCCGCTCGATTGGAGCACCGCGGTCGACGCCGGCGCAAGCTGGCTGACCGTTGACGCCCCGACCTCCGGTTCCACTCAGCCGGGAGCCCAGAGCGTGGTCATCTTCACCGTCAATCCCAACGCGCTCACCGCGGGACCGTACAGCGGTGACATCACGATCACCACCAACGACAATGACCACCCCGAGCTGACCTTTTCCGTGAGCATCATGGTGCAGGAAGAGGACGTTGACGAACCTGCGAACGTGCTCGTCGAGCAGTACACCGGCACCTGGTGCCAGTGGTGCCCGTACGGTGCCGATTCCCTGGCAGCGGTTACCGCACGCCTTGGTTCGCGCATGGTGCGCATGTCGTGGCACGACAGCGATCCGATGGAACTCTCCGTGTGGGATCAGATGAACAGCTGGATCGGCGTCACCGGTTTCCCGACTGCGTCCGTCAACCGCGTCCAGTGGCCGGGATCCAGCACGATCCCCATCAGCCGCGGCGACTGGGGCAACCGTGCCCAGTACGTGGTTGACAACATGAACGCGCCGGTCGGCATCACGATCAGCGACAAGAGCTACGATCAGTCGACGAAGACGTTCAGCTTCAAGGCCAAAGTGTTCTTCCATCAGGGCATCAACGCCGACGTGCGCCTGAACGCCAGTGTTACGGAAGACGGCTTCGACTATGCGCAGAAGCGCATCAACACGTCCACCGGCGTGGTCGAGACCATCAGCCCGTACATCCACAAGGCGGTCATGATGGGGATCTGGCCGGACATCCGCGGCTACCAGCTCTCGCTGGGCAACTCGTTCACCTCGCAGTCGGAGATCGAGCAGGTCTTCACCTTCACCTCCCCGCATGTGAACGGCGATAACGCACACCTGAACGTGTTCGTACACCAGCTCAACAACGGAAACCCCGGTCCCGTGCTCCAGGCCACGACCGAGCCGCTCTTCTTCGGTATCACCACCGCAGTGGACGACGTTCCGGCGATCGCGAGCTTCGGACTCCGTCAGAACTACCCGAATCCGTTCAACCCGTCGACCAACGTCACGTTCGACGTGCCCGCCAGCTCGCATGTGCGCATTACGCTCCATGACGGACTCGGCCGCATGCTCGGCAATCTCATCGACGGCACCTACGAGCCCGGTTCGCACACCTTCGTATTCGACGCAGCGAATCTTCAGTCCGGCACGTACTACATGACTCTCACCGCCGGTGATTTCGTGCAGACGCGCAGCATGACGCTCGTGAAATAAGCACGCTTCGCGTGCCGCGGCAGGCAGTAAGCTGCTGCGCATCAAAAGTCAGACGCCCCGGATGAAAATCCGGGGCGTCGTTCTTTATGAGTCCCGAAGGGACGGCATTTCTTCAGCCCGGGGCGCAAGCCCCGGGATTGTGGTTTCCCCGGGATCGCGAGCCCCGAAATCAATAAATCGTGAAGCGAAATTAATCGTTGAGGAGGAGATCGATCAGGCGGTCGAGATCGTCGTCGGAATAGAATTCGAAGGAGATGGAGCCTTTCCCGTCCTTGCCTGCCGTGATATGCACCTTGGTGCCGTAAACGGGGTGCAGTTTGCGGCTGAGTTCCTGGAGATGAGGCGTGGTCCGGGAAATGCCCGTCGGGCGCTTCGGGGTGGGCGCGGTGGGTTTGCGATAGATCGTGTTGACGAGTTCCTCGACCTTGCGGACCGAGAGATCGTCGCGGATGATGCGCTGCCAGGTGCGCAGCTGCGCGGTCTCGTCCGGCAGGGTAATCAGGGCGCGGGCGTGTCCCATCGTGATTTCGTTTTTCTGCAGGCTCGCCAGAATTTTCTTCGGCAGCTTGAGCAGGCGGATGAAATTGACCACGGTGCTGCGGTCCTTGCCGACGCGCTGAGCGATTGCCTCGGGAGAATGCCCGTACTGCTCCACCAGCTGCTGGTACGACGTCGCGATTTCCACCGGATTGAGGGTCTTCCGCTGAATGTTCTCGATCAGTGCGAGCTCGAGCATCTCTTCGGCGGTATCCACCCGGCGGATATAGGCCGGAATGTGGCTGATGGATGCTTCCTTGCACGCGCGCAGGCGGCGCTCGCCGGAGATGAGCTGGAAGCCGCCTTCCCATCGGCGGACGGTCACGGGCTGAATGAGCCCGTTTTCCTTGATGCTCTGCGCGAGTTCCCGAAGCTCCTGCGCATCGAAATCGATGCGGGGCTGATAGGGATTCGGTTCGATCTTGGCGACCTCGATATGCATGAGCACTTCGGTCGCGACACCGTCGTCACGTGTCTCCTCCGTCGGCTCGATGCTGACGGGGTCTTCGGGCTTGTCCGTCGGGCGGATGAGCGCGCCGAGACCTTTCCCCAGTACCTGTTTCTGCTTCGTCACTGCGATCGATCCGTATTATTGCTCGTTGTCGTCGATGAGATCGACGGTGTTTTCCGTGCCGTTTTCGGCGCGCGACCGGCGGAACGCGTCCTTCCCCTGGGTGATTTCCTGCGCGAGGTCGATGTAATTCTGCGTCCCGACCGACAGGGCGTCGTAAAGAATGACCGGCTTGCCGAAACTGGGCGCCTCGCTGAGGCGGACGTTCCGGCTGATGATGGTATCGAACACCTTCTCGCCGAAGTAATTCCGGACCTCTTCCGCCACCTGTTTCGACAGCCGCAGGCGCGTGTCGTACATCGTGAGCAGCACGCCCTCGATGTCGAGCTGGGGATTGAGGTGCTGGCGCACGATGTTGATGGTGTTAAGCAGTTTGCCGAGACCTTCGAGCGCGTAATACTCGCATTGGACGGGGATGAGGACCGAATCCGACGCCGTCAGGGAGTTCAGCGTCAGCAGTCCGAGAGACGGCGGACAGTCGATGACGATGTAGTCGTAGCGGTCGCGAAGCTCCTCAAGCGCCTGCTTGAGGACGAACTCCCGCTGGGGCGTATCGATGAGCTCGATCTCCGCACCGACGAGATTGATATGCGATGCAACGATCTCGAGGTACGGCAGCATCGTGGGCTGGATACCTTCTGAAGCGGGGCGGCGGTCGATGAGGACTTCGTAAATCGTCAGGGGAGCTTCGCTGACATCGACGCCGACGCCGCTCGAGGCGTTGGCCTGCGGATCGATATCGATCAGAAGCGTTCTGTATTCGGCGACCGCGAGACTGGCCGCGAGGTTTACCGACGTGGTGGTTTTTCCGACGCCGCCCTTTTGATTGGCAACTGCGATGATTCTGGACATATACTCGGTGATGGACTCCGCCGGTTACTGCGCGGCGGAGAGTGATTCGTCGATCCAATTCAGATACGGGGCGGAACCTGCGGTGATGTCCGTGCACACGATCTCCGGCACCTCGTAGGAATGCAGTTCCCTGACGCGGGCCGCGAGAGCGTCGAAAAGTGAACGCCGGGTTTTGCAGAGGAGGAGATGCTCATCGTCCTCATGGACAGCTCCCTGCCAACGATACACCGAACGGATACCAGGCACGATGTTGCAGCAGGCGGCAAGATGTTCTTCTACAAGGGCGTGCGCGATTGCCGACGCCTCCTGCTGGGAACCCGCCGTGATCCAGGCGATGCAGTATGTCCCGGTTGGTTCCGCCATATTCTACAAATATGGCTCCGTCCGAACTGAGAAGCAATGCAGCCCGGGATCCCGCATGTCTGCCCGGGTTTCCGGCGTTCATTTCCGCTCTAAACCCTCCATTTTACGCAGGATGGGGTGATCGGGGCGGCTCACGGGAAATTATCTTGTTTTTCAGCCCTTGAAGGGATAAGTTTTTGAAGACTTTTGTTGTATTTCAGGTTCTGATACGGATTTCGATGAGCTATTTCGACTTTGACGACTACGAAGAGAACGGTGAGGAACCCGAACGCGGCCGCGACCGCAGCTATTCCGACAAGGAACTGTCCGATCTGCTGCAGGCGGCGCGCCAGGGATCGCTCAGCACTGATACTATAGAAGAGATCGCCGGCTACCACCTCGAGAAAAACAACTTCGAAGAAGCGCTGACGTTTCTCGACATCCTCGTCGAACGCGCACCCTACAGCGCCGACGCATGGGAGCGGAAAGGACTCGTGCTCAACAACCTCGGCCGGTACGATCAGGCCCTGGCCGCTTTCGAGCAGGCCGAAGCCCTCAATCCCGCGGACCTCGAGCTGCTGATCAACAAGGGCATCACGCTCGACAACCTCGGCGATACCGAAGGCGCGATGGAATGCCTCGACACCGCCCTCGCGATGGATCCGGAAAACGAAGACGCGCTCTTCAACAAGGGGATCGCCTTCGAGCACACCGGGAAGTACCAGGAGGCCATCCTCATCTTCAACGAACTCATTTCCCGCGACGAGGAAAACGAGGCCGCGTGGTATGAACTCGGCTATTGCAACGATTTCCTGGAAAATCTCGAGGAATCGCTGCGCTGTTACGACCGCGCGATCGATCTCGCCCCGTTCAACCATAACGCATGGTACAACCGCGGCATCATTCTCAACCGCATGGGGGCGTACAGGAAAGCCATCGACAGCTACGATTTCGCGCTCGCCATCGATGAAGGATTCGCCTCCGCCTGGTACAACCGCGGCAACAGCTGTGCGAATCTGAAATGGTTCGAAGAGGCGGTTGCCTGCTTCCGCAAGACCATCGAGATGGAGCCGAATGACGTGCACGCGTGGCACAATCTCGGAAACGCCTACGAAGAGAACGACCAGTATGCCGAGGCGATCGACGCGTACTCCCGCGCCATCCAGATCTCGCCGAGGAATTTCGAGTCGCTCTTCGGAAGAGGCAGCGCCCACGAGCGGATGAAAAACTTCGTCGCGGCGCTGAATGATTACAGCACGGCAGTGCAGTATGCGCCGGATTCCAGCGAACTCTGGTATGCGAAGGCGGACGTGGAATTCGAACTCGGGCAGGTCGATTCCGCCCTGATCAGCATCGGCAACGTGCTGCGGCTCGAACCCGGAAACGCGACCGCATGGGTCGACTTCGCGGAAATCAACCTCGAAGCCGGCCTCTACGAGGAAGGTCTCCGGGCCGCCGAACACGCGATCGCCATCGGGGATCGCCTTCCCGAAGCCTATTTTTTCGTCGCGGAAGCGCATCTGCTTCGCAAAGACCGCTTCAACGCGCTCGAAGCGCTGCGAAAACTGGCCATGGTCGCTCCGGACGGACGTGATTCGGACGGCAACCCGCTTCCGGATCTTACCTCCTACCGAGAGTACCGCTGGGTACTCAAGCAGGGAAAGGACGAATGAGCATGACCCTGAAATCGACACTCGCCTCGGCGGCACTCGGACTCATTGCCGTCGCCTTTTTCTGGACCGGCAGCAGCGCCGACGAAGGCCAGTGGCTCGACTATTCCGCCGCGCTCAAAAAAGCGGGGGAGTCGAAGCGCATGGTCCTGGTGGACGTGTACACGGACTGGTGCGGCTGGTGCAAGAAAATGGATCGCGACGTCTACGGCGACTCCAAGGTTCGCGCCGTGCTCGATGAGTTTTTCGTCACCGCGAAGCTCGATGCCGAGGCCGCCACGAAGCATGCATTCCAGGGACAGATGGCCACCGAGCGAGAGATCGCCAAAGCCTACGGCATCACCGGCTACCCGACCACGGTGTTTCTGACCGAGACCGGGGAGCCCATCACGGTCCTGCCGGGATACATCCCGAAAGAAACGTTTCTGAACGTGCTCGAATACATCCACAAGCGGCTCTACGAGACGCAGAGCTGGGAAGACTTTCTGAAAAGCAAACAATCCTGAACGCATGCGCTGGTCCTGGTCCGGCTACGCCGTTTTGACGGTGCTCGCCCTCCTCTGGACGGGGGGGCTGTTCGTCGCTCCGGTCTCGCACGCCGCGGGACATGACGAAACGGCCGTTCTTACACGTCTTTTCTATGCGCCGATCTGCCACCAGGACACGGCACGCAGCTTCTGGCTCTGGAACTGGCCGCTCAGCGTCTGTCACAGGTGCTCCGGGATCTACGCGGCCTTCACAGTGACGCTGCTGCTGCTGCCGCTGATGCGGCGGACGCGGCTTTTTGATTCCTTTTCCTTGCCCCGGCTTGCTATATTTATACTTCCACTGCTGCTGGACTACATGCTCGATGTCCTGGGTGTCTGGCAGAATTCGCCGTCTTCCCGTGCGATTTCCGGCATCGCTGCCGGGGCGGGCCTGGCGCTGTTCACGCTTCCGGCGTGGATGGAATTCTGGACGGCATGGAGAAAACCGGACTTTCCTTCCATCTGAAGAGGTGCGCACATGAGCGAATTTTCGACGACCGCGAAGCCGAGCAAGCTGATCCCCGTCCTGATCGGCGGCGGCGCCATGACCGCGATCAGCGTCATTCCGGTGCTGAATTTTATCAACTGCGCCTGCTGCGCAGGAATCATGGGCGCGGCGGTTCTGGGCGTCTGGTTCTACAAGAAGAGTTTTCCCGAGGACATGGCGTTCTCGATCGGTGACGGCGTCGCCGTCGGTGCCCTGTCGGGGCTTGTGGCCGCTCCCATCACGACGCTCGCACAGATGCTCACCATGGGCGTTTTTTCCGCGGATTCAGCGACAGAGCTGCAGGACACGTTCGACCTGGCGTTTTCAAAGGCGGAAACGCAGGCGACCGACCCGGCGGCGGTGGAAGCCGTGCGCGAGATGTTCATGAGCATCGCGGCGAATCCCGCCCTGCTGTTCGTTCTTTCGCTCGTATTCGCCCTGATCCTGTACGTCGGTTTCGGCGCCCTCGGCGGCGTCATCGGCGGCAATATCTTCAAAACGAAAATCGTTCCCCCGCAGGACCTGCCCCCGATGCAGAACTCGGGAAGCGTTTGAGGCGTATAAAGAAACTGGACTCTTTCTGAAAACCCATCCACTGCCGCAAAGACGCATGCACCGCATTTTATTCCCGCTTTCGTGTATCACGATTCTGTTTTTCGCCGCATATCCCGCGCTGAACGCGCAGAGCCGTCCTGAAGCAGGGCAGCCGTTTACCATCCGGTACGTCCCGCCGGCGGACTCTCCGCTCGCATCCGCGGATGAACTCATGGTGGCCTATGTGTACGACCTGTGGAATGTACGCTACGGCACCAGGCTGGCGCTCTGGGAGAACGTCCTGCGTCCCGACACCACCCGTGTGCATTATCTGCCTCTGACCCGAGGGAAATCGGCCTGGTCGGCCACGATCGAGGTTCCGGTCACGGCGGCGCTGCTGTCGTACATCATCACCGACGGCCGGACCATCGACGGCAACAACGAGAAAACGTATACCTCGTACGTCTACAATGCGAACGGGAAGCCGGTGCAGAACGCCCGTTTCTTCAACGTGCAGTTCCTGCGGCTCGCGCAGGCGGAGCTTGGAGCGCTCGTGCAGGAAGCCGAACGCGAGATCCTCGATTACCCGGAGAATTTCCAGGCGTATCATCAGTATTTCAAGCTGCTGCTGGAACAGGGGAAGGGCGGGGCGCGCGTGCAGCAGCGGATCGCCACGCGCCTCGATCAGCTGGAACAGCGTTTCGGGGCGGACCCCCAGTTCCTGAACATGGCGGCGGAGACCTGGTACTATGTGCTGCAGGATCAGGAACGGGGACTCGAATACCGCAGCAATATTCCTCCGGCGGAACAGTGGCCGCAGGTGTTTCGGATGTACAGCCGGGACACGAAGGAGGAAGAACTGCGGCAGCGGCAGCTGCAGGCAGAACAGCATCGAAACAAACTGCTCAACGCCGGCCTCCCCGCGTTCAACCTGCTCGGCGGGGAAGGAGAAAAAGTGTCCTTCCCCGAAACCGACGGGAAGGCGCATGTCATCGTTTTCTGGGCCAGCACATCGTTGAATTCCGGTCAGATGCTCGGGACCATCCGTGAAGTCGCAGCGTCGTTTCCCGCGGACGCGGTCGAGGTGGCTGCCGTGAGCGTGGATACGGACATTGAGAAGGCCGCCGAATTTTTCCGCAGGGAAAAATATCGATTCACACTCCTGTTCAATCAGGGGTCGACGCTGCAGCTGCTCGGCGTCGACAGCATCCCGATCTGTTTCGTGGTGGACGGGCAGGGCATCGTCCGCAGCATCCTGGTCGGGAATGTCCCGTCTCATGCCGCGACGCTCCGTGCGGCCCTGGGAGAAATACTCGAATAATTTCGCCATCCATTGAGGAGGTGCAGTATGGCAGAGGCGCGCATCATCGACATCAGCACGCCGCTCGACGAATACACCCCGGTGTACTCGGGCGACCCGGTCTTCACGCGGAAGGTTGTCGCGGAGATTGACGCGGAAGGCGGCGGGTATAATCTCTCGATGCTCGCCATGAGCGCGCACGCCGGTACGCATCTCGACGCCCCGGCGCATTTCCTCGCCAAAGGGAAGACCATCGATCAGATCCAGCCGCGCCGCTGGCTGTCGAGCGCGCTCGTCCTCGACGTCGAGGGGAAACGTCCCGTGCGTGCCGAGGATCTCGAGCGTCATGGCATCCGGACGGGCGATTCCGTTCTGCTGCGCGGCAACGCCAGACGCGCCGCCGACGCTGATCCGGATGACTTCACCTCGCTGAGCCTCGATGCAGCCGCCTACCTGGTGTCAAAAAAAATCAATCTCGTCGGAATCGACGCGCTCTCGATCGAATCCTACGACGATCCCGCCTGGCCTGTGCACAAAAAACTCCTGCGAAATAATATCCTGATTCTTGAGGGACTCCGGCTCCGGCATGTGACTCCGGGAAGATACACACTGATTGCCACGCCCCTGCTCGTCACCGGGGGAGACGGCGCTCCTGCGCGTGCGCTCCTGGTAAGCAGAAGCTGATATTGCCGGAGGACAACGGGGGCGAGGCAAAGCCGGGGAATCGGAGGACCGGAGCGCGATATTGCGCAGTCGGCACTCCGAAATGAATTGGGAAAACTGTATTTTACCGGGACTGACGCATTCCCTCCGACGAGGAGCACACTGACAGTGACTATTCGTACCCTGTAAATCGCAATTCTCCATTCTCCTGAAGAGGTGCAATCGATGATGTTTGCTTCGATTCCGAAACGACAGCCGCAGTGGTTCGCGATCGCTGCGATCGCAGTGCTGATTTCCCTTACGCCCTTTCATTCCGTGCTCGCGCAGGCAGCGCGCACGCAGTGGACGCAGACGCACGCGGGCGTCCGGCTGGATGCCTCCGCGCTGCTGCGCCCGGTAAACACGCTGAGCAAGGCCGTGGTGGCCGCCTCTCCGGCGGTGATCGCACGACAGGTCAGCAGCGATGCGTTCGCCCGTCTGCGTGTCGGCGGAGACGTCGTTCTCGCGCAGTTCCCACTGCCTGACGGTTCGCTGATCGATATTGATCTGCGGGCGTTTTCTCTTTTCAGCGAAAACTCTGTCGTCGTCTCACAGACCGCCAACGGTGAAGTCCGTCGCGGCATTCCGGACGTGCGGTTGTACCGCGGCCGTATCCGCGGCGAGGAATCTTCCTTCGCCTACATGGCGGTCGAACCGAATGACATGGTCGGCAGCGTGACATTCCGCGGAGTGGAATACAGTTTCTCGACCCATCTTGACGGTCTCCCCACGGTCGGCGACCGCGTCGTGAATATTTTCGAAGCGACCGACGAAATGAAGGCGTTCGACTGCGGCGTGGACGACGACGCGATCATCGACGATGTGCTTCGCGGCATGCCGGCGGATGTCACGGTGCTCAGCGCCGGAATGGATACGCTGCAGGCGAAGCTCGCCGTGGATATCGATTTCGACGCGTTCCAGCACTACGGCGGAGTCGCGCAGTCGGAAAACAACGTGACCAGTCTCATGGGGTATGTCAATGCGCTGTACGAGCGGGACGTTGCCGTGACGTTCGAAATTTCCTACATGCGCACCTGGGAGACGGACGATCCCTACAGCGCCGCAAGCGACGATGCCGCGCTCAATACCTTCACCGAATACTGGCGCGACAACATGGATCACGTGGATCGCACGCTCGCGAGCCTGATCTCCCGGAAGCCCATTTCGGCCAACGGGGTGACGCAGGGGCTCGCATGGGTGAACCAGCTGTGCAGCCGCACGCATGGATACGCGTTCGTGAAGCTCTCGTCGAACAATGCGAATATCGAAGGACATGCCGGTGTGTGGGCGCACGAACTCGGACACAATTTCGGGTCGCCCCATACGCATTCCTGCACCTGGAATCCCCCGATCGACTCGTGCTATACCGCCGAGCCGATCCGCAACCAGGCACCCTGCTTCGGTCCGAATGACATCCACCTGATTCTGGGCGGCGGCGAACTGATGAGCTACTGCCACATGCGCTTCGGCAACAGCAACGTGACCAAGGAATTCCGCGACCGTACCGGTGCGCTGGTGCGGGGGAACGCCGAGCGCGCGCTGTGCATGAACGTGACCAGCGTCGTTCGCAACCTGACCCTGCTGACGCCGACCGGCGGCGAATCGCTTTGCGCGGGGACGAAACTGAATATCACCTGGGACGCACAGGGGAACAACGACTTCAGTATTCTGCTTTCGGATGACGACGGCGCGACATACAACACCGTTCTCATCGACAACCTCGCGCGCTTCGAGCGCAGCTGGGACTGGACGGTGCCGTCTGACTTCCCGGTCGCAAACACCTATCGCATCCGCATCGTCGACAACAAGCTCGGCGAACTGCAGGACGAGATGGATGCAAGCTTCGAGATCCGTGAGGGTACCGTCATCACCGACCAGGTGAAATGGCGCAATGTGTGCGTCGGCGAAGGCGCGTGGTTCTACGTCCGCGCCATCGGTGCGGGTTCCCTGACGTATCAGTGGAAGAAAAACGGCGCGGTGATCGACGGCGAAACCCGCGACGAACTGCAGCTGCAGAATCTCCAGATGACGGACAACCTATCGCTCTTCACCTGCGAAATCACCGGTGAATGCGGCACGATCGAATCCGAGCCCGCGCTGCTCAAGGTGTTTACCGGCGCCGTGATCGTCAAGAATCTCGTCAGCGATACGACCTGTCTCGGCGGCAGCGCCCAGTTCGAGATCGAGGCGGAAGGTTCGAACCTCTCCTACAAGTGGTTCTATCGCAGCCCCGGCGGCGTGAACAAAACTTTTCCCGTGAATTCCCCGGTGTTCACGATCACCAACGCGCAGCAGGACGACTTCGGTTCGTACTGGTGCGAGGTGACCAGCAGCTGCGGAAAGACGACGAGCAAGATCTGCTTCCTCGTCATCCCGCAGAATTCCGTCGAGGTGGTCGCACCGTCGGTGTGGAATGAAGTGCTGCCCGCCGGTTCGCAGTATAAAATCGGTTGGAAGCAGTTCTGTCTGAACTCGGTGAAGATCGAATATTCCACCGATGGCGGAACGAACTGGAATCTTATCAGCGGCAGCTCGGGCGCCGCGACGGGTGAGTATCTGTGGAACGTGCCGACCGTGGATGCGGACCAGTGCTTCCTTCGCATTTCTGATGCCGACAATCCCGCGACCACCAACCAGTCGAAGCAGTTCAAGATCAAGGATGTTCCGGTCTACGGCCGTAATCTCGACGCGGTCGGCTTCAGCTGGGTTGCGGTCGGAACGCCGGCGGAATCGCCGCTGAAGATCTTCAATACCGGTCGTGCGGACCTGCAGGTCACCGGCACCAGCCTGATCGATTTGACGGGCGGTCCGCTCGCAAACGTCGTGATCAAGAATGGTGCGCCGTTCAGTGTCGGACCGGCCGGCGAGTATCAGCTGACGCTTGAATTCACACCGGCGACCGCTTCGCGCACCGAAGGCAAACTCGTCATCACGCACAACGCGGCCGGAAGTCCCGACACCGTGTCCGTTTTCGGCGAAGGGTACATTACCACGTCGACCGGCGGCGTCTCCCTTCCGCTGCAGCTTGCGCTGGGGCAGAATTACCCGAACCCGGTTTCCCTCGCGCAAGGCGCCCACACGCAGATCGTTTTCGAGCTTCCGCGCTCCGCCGATGTGCACGTGGCGCTGTACAATGTGCTCGGTCAGCAGATCCGCACCCTTTACAGCGGAAGCCGTGACGCCGGACGCCACACGCTCGGCGTGAACCTCGGAGGGCTCGCCCCGGGCATGTACCTGTACAGGCTCACGGCCGGCACAGAGGTGCTGTCGCGCGTTCTGCACGTCATGCGGTAGCGTTCGTCTCCGCACTGCGGCTTGACGAGTAACCACGGATTGCACAGATTACACTGATTGGAATTTTCACAGCTCATTTCGAGCGTGCATGAGCCCATCTCCGGACACGGGGAAGCTCGGCACTTTCGAGAAGCGTGAACAAAAACCAATCTGTGCAATCCGTGTAATCCGTGGTTTCTCTTTTTCAGGTCGATATGCATTACCCCGCGCTCGC
>QKAF01000120.1 GCA_003246455.1 Bacteroidota bacterium | reverse complement strand
GTCCCATTCCGCAGGGACCCCGGACTGCGATCGGGGGAGGCAGCGGAGGACAGCGGACCGCATCAAGGGCGAATCCACCTCACTTCATGGAGGCTCCATGCGTTACATTTCCCTGCTCATCGTCGTTTTGACCGTCATTGCCGCCACGGATATCCGGGCCCAGAATGAACTGGGGTCCGTCCTCAAATTCTCGCTCGGGGCGCGGGGACTCGCGCTGGGACAGGCAGCCGTAGCAACGACGGAGGGTCCCTCCGCGCTGCTCACGAATTCCGCGGCCATCGGCACGTATTCCGGCTACGGCGCGACGATCGGTTACGGTTCGGCTCTGCCCATGACGAGGGAGGAATCGACGCTGCAGGCCGCCGTCGCAGGCGCGCTCTTCCCGGGCAAGCTCGCGCTGGGAGCAAGCTATGTCAAGAGCAATCTGGAGGGAACGGGGTGGTACCTGCGAAATTCGCTCGCACGGATCCATGCAGCGTACCGGCCCATGGAAAATCTCAGCGTCGGCGTGTCGCTGAATTCTCAAAGATATGAGGCCTCGTACGAACTCCGCGACGAGGGGAACAATTCCCTCGGGACTATAGACTATGACGTCACGGCCATGGATTTCGGGCTTTCCGCGCGGTATGAACTCCGTTCCGTCGCATTCAACAGCGACGCCCTTCAGTTCGGACTCGACATCGAAAACCTTCTCGACACGAAATTCACCCTGCAGCACCGCCTTATCTCCTCAGAGGAAACTGAGGTCCCCAAGCCGCAGTACCTTCGGCTCGGGGCGGCCTGGTCGATTCCGCTGGCTCCGGAGGAGGACGGCTCCCTGAATCCGACGCTCATCGTCGGAGGCGGCATGACCGCGAGCAGCGCCTATGCCTGGTACAACGACACAACGTCCTATCCGCTGTATCCCGGTGTAACACTGGCATTCCGCATGTGGGATATGGTGACCGTTTCGTGGAACCGTGAAGAGGAAACAAATGCGTTCGTGGTCACCCCGTCGTACCCGATGCAGCGGCTCGGCATCATGGCAGACCTTCCGATCGGCGAATGGCTCAAGCTTTCCTTCCCTGTCATTCTGACCGTGGACTACTGCTACTGGATCGAGGTGGGAGATACGTCCCTTCTCTCGTCCATCCGC
The DNA here is from genome assembly GCA_003246455.1 of Bacteroidota bacterium. Classification (GTDB taxonomy): domain Bacteria; phylum Bacteroidota; class Ignavibacteria; order SZUA-365; family SZUA-365; genus SZUA-365. Next base: position 19,249 of record QKAF01000120.1, on the reverse strand, counting down.
GGCGACGACGACTGGGATCGCAACGTACTCGCAATAGGCATCTCCGTCCTTCGTTAAGCACGCATCCCCGTCCGACCTCGGCCGTGCGTTCTCGAAACGCTCCCCGCAGGATTGAATCAGATCCCGTACCGACTGCGCGAGATGCTCCGGGGTGCGCAGCGTACTGCCTACTGCTCGCCACGGCGAGTCTCCGGCCTTCGGCCTCCGACCTACTGCGCGCGCGGAGCACGCCTACAGCAATCCCTCATCCGGATATCGTTCATACGGAATGGGGTCTTCCGCACCCGCGCGGCGGAAGCCGCGGAGGCGCAGGACGCAGGATTCGCAGACACCGCAGGCGCGGTCTTCGTTCTTATAGCAGCTCCATGAGAGGTGCAGCGGCGCACCGAGGGCGAGTCCCTGGCGGATGATCTCATCCTTGCCCAGGTGGATGAGCGGGGTATGGATGCGCAGCGGTGTTTCGTACTTCGTCCCCGTTTCGATGACGCGCTGGAAGGCGTCGTAGAACGTCTCCCTGCAGTCCGGGTAGCCGGATGAATCCTCTTCCACCGCACCGACGAACAGCGCGCCGGCGCCAATGACCTCGGCCCAGCTCACGGCGATGGACATCATGTTCGCGTTGCGGAAGGGCACGTAGGTGTTGGGAATGCCGTGGCTTTCCTTCTCCGCGTCGTGCACTTCGAGGTGGGTGAGCGACGAGCCCCCGATGCGTGCGAGATGTTCGATGGAAATCACGAGCCGGTGGTCGTCGGGCACGCGGTAGAAATCCGCGATGTCGTGAAAGGCGCGGAACTCCCGTTCCTGCGTGCGTTGTCCGTAATTGATGTGCAGCAGGGCGAGTTCATACTCCTGCGCGGCCATGGCGACGGTCACGCAGGAGTCCATTCCGCCGGATGCAAGTACGACTGCCTTCATTCCATCGGCTGGGCGTATTCCGCCTCGATGACGGAGTGGATGCCTCCGCGGGTGTTGAATTCACCGACGACTTTCATGTACCGCGGCTTGCAGACGCCGACCAGGTCGTCGAGAATCTCGTTGACGCAGCTTTCGAAAAAGATGCCCTTGTTGCGGAACTCGAGATAGTAGTACTTGAGCGACTTCAGCTCGATGCAGAGTTCGTCGGGAATGTAATACACCGTGATCGTCGCGAAATCCGGGAGTCCCGTCACCGGGCACACGCTCGTGAATTCGGGATTGACGTGCGTGATTTCATAATCGCGGTTAGGGTATTTGTTGGGGAAAGTCTCGATGGTTGCCATGTTGGGTTCAGTGCTTAGTGATTATCGAATTGCTGTTTGTTCACTGCTGGGGCGCCTGCGGCGCGGATGAGCGCCTGCGGCGCGGATGAGCGCCTGCGGCGCGGATGAGCGCCTGCGGCGCGGATCGCGGATGAGCGCCTGCGGCGCGGATGAGCGCCTGCGGCGCGGATGAGCGCCTGCGGCGCGGATGAGCGCCTGCGGCGCGGATGAGCGCCTGCGCGCGGCTGACGGCCGAAGGCCGGCTCACCCGACGGCCAAAGGCCGGCTATAGCGCCAGCCGGAGGCTGGCTCAAGCGCACGGCCGCAGGCCGTGCTAGACTCCTCGCGCCTGCGGATCCCAGATGAACTTGTGCATCTGCAGCTGCATGCGCACGGGGAGGCGGTCTTCGAGGATCCACGCGGCGAGGTCGCGGGCGTCGACGGCACCGAACACGGGAGAAAGCAGTATCTCGCCGCAGCGCCGGGCGAGCTGTTCGCGCTCGATGAGGGCGCGGGTCCATTCATAGTCCTCGCGGTTCGCGATCACGAACTTCACTTCATCGGACGGCTTGAGATACGCGACATTCTCCAGCCGGTTTTTCTTGCTCATGCCCGAGGCGGGACATTTCAGATCCATGATGACGACAACCCGCGGATCCACGCGGGCAATATCGACATGGCCGCCGGTTTCTACCGCCACGGTGAAGCCCTGGTCGCAAAGCTCGGTCAGGAAGGCGAACGCCGCCTCCTGTTCGAGAGGTTCGCCGCCGGTGAGTTCCACGAAATCGCAGCGGAAAGAGGCGATGCGCGAGAGCACGTCCCCCGTTTCCATCATCTCTCCGCCGACGCGGTGATCGAGCGCGTACGGCGTGTCGCACCACGAGCAGCGGAGTCCGCAGCCATGCAGCCGTACAAAGACGCAGGGCAGCCCTGCACGGCTGCCCTCGCCTTGGATGCTGTGAAATATTTCGTTGATCTTGAGAGCGGACATGCGCCGGGATTATTTCGCGAAGCGGCGTCCCAGTTCCGCGTAGATACCCGCGGCCGCGGCGATTTTCACCGCGTCCCACAGCTGCAGGGAGATGAATCCCGCGCTGAAGCTCGCATCCCAGTCATTGAGAAGCACGAAATTGAGCTGAATGACGCCCATGGCGAAAATCACGACCATGCCCAGCACCATTGCCAGCATTCCCGCCAGGGTACGCGGCAGATGACGGACGAGTCCGTTCTCGTGCAGCAGCATCCCCGTCACCCAGGCGGCGAACGGGAAAGCGACCAGGTAGCCGCCGGTGGGACCCAGCAGATACGGGAAGCCGCCGGCGAATCCGGCGAAGACCGGGAGCCCGGTCGCGCCCATGGCGAGATAGCCCATCTGCGCGGCCGCGCCTTTGCGCGGACCCAGCAGCGCGCCCGACAGCAGCACGAAAAACGTCTGCAGGGTAAACGGCACGGGGTAGGTCGGAATCACGATCTGTGCGCCCAGCGCGGTCATCACCGCAAAGGTGCCGATCCACATGGTAGTGGACAGCGCCCTCTTCTCCGGGATCGCCAGAACATGATCAAGCGTCATGGTCGAGTGCATGTAAGATCTTGCTGCATCACTGTTTCGTTTCGTCCCGGGAAATTACACAGAATAATATTGTAAGGCAATGAACCCGCACCTCGACGAGGTGACGCGCTTCACCCTTTCAGGGCGGGGGTTATTCTTTCTCGAGTTTCGCCCAGAACCTGCCGGCCTGCTCGCCGTCCGCCGTGACTTCCACCGTCCAGGTGAAGGTCTCATCGTCGAGGAACGTGATCGTCACGGTGGAAGTGACTTCCTTTCCATCCATCATTCTTGTCCCGCTGAGGTGCAGTACGTTGTCGTCGTCCGTTCCCCAGTTGCCGGTGTATTTCGCCACTTCGCCGAAATTCGATACGGTCATGAGGGAAACCATCTGCTCGTAGGGATCGAATGCGAGGAAATCCTTCTCGAGGTAGTCCCCCACTTCTGCGATCTCGGCCGAGACGCTGAATTCCACGGCAAAACCGTTGAGGATGGGAGCGGCCTCCATCTTCATCTCGAATTCCATCTTGCCTTCGGCTCCTTCGTATCCTGCTTCGGTGGACATCCACTGGCCGACGAACTGCGTCAGCTTCTCGAGCTGCGCTTTCGGCACGGCGGGCTGCTCCTGGGCAAGAGCCGGACGTGTGGTGATAGCGACCGCGAGCAGCAGCATGGGGACAATTGTAGAGAGCAACTGTTTCATGACAGTCTCCTGGGAAAAAGGTGAAATCCACGCATGCGCTGCCGTATGCACCGATGCGGGAAAATGGAAGTACTTTGGGATGAACACCCGATTTTACGGCATTTCCCCCGGAGATGCAACCACCCCCCGTCGCGAAGCGATTCCCCCATCGCGAAGCGATCCCCCCGTCGCGAAGCGATCCTCCCGTCGCGAAGCGATCCCCCATCGCGAAGCGATTCCCCCATCGCGAAGCGATTCCCCCGTCGCGAAGCGATTCCCCCATCGCGAAGCGATTCCCCCATCGCGAAGCGGCAATTCAGCGGAATTTCATATCTTGATACCCCGTACCAACTGGAGGAAAGAGGATGGCCGATCGCAGTACGAGCAGGAAAGACAAATCCCGGAAGCCCCAACAGAGTCCCCGCGGAACCGGAGGAAGCGGTGCAGGAGCATCGGTCGGTGAGGCTCAGCGGAAGTCGGAGGAAACGACGTCCAGCGAGAAGCGCCCGGCCATGAGCGCCGCCGTGACACTGCGTCTGGGCATCCCGTTTATTGTCCTTGCGCTGCTGCGGGGAGCTGCGTCATTCTTTCCCGAGGCACGGCTCTGGGGCCTGAACTACCTGGCATACCTCCCGTCCTGGGCTGTACTGACCACCGTGGCTGCAGCGCTGCTCTGCGCGACACCCGTGCTTTTCGGCTGGTACCACCGCACGGCATCCGCGCTCATGCGCGACCAGGCGAAAGCCCCGCGCATGCTGTTCCTGCTCGTGCTCCTCATCGCCGCGGTCGTGGCGTTCTGGCAGCTTCGCATGGAAACCTACTTCCTGGGCGACGGCGCCGTCTATCTCGCGGAAATCTACCGGTTCACGATCGGCAGTTCCTTCGCACACGACGTGCTGTATTCGACGGGATCCGCTCCTCTCACCGGACAGATCATCGTCATGGCCGCGGAAGCGGTGCGTGATTCCTTCGCCGCCGCATGGCCATCGCTTGCGTTCACGCAGGCCCCCTTCTGGCTGATCGGCATCGCTGCCGGAGCCATCTATATCATTGCTGCCGTTTTCGCTGTTCAAAGCCTGTTTCGCGACAGCGCCATGCGCTTCGGGATGCTCATGCTCTTTCTGTTCACGCCGGCGTCGCTGTTCTTCTTCGGCTACGTGGAATACTACACCCTGTTTTTCGTCGCGGCACTGGGGTATTTCTCGACACTGACGCTGAGCCTGCGCGGCAGATTGTCGCCGATCTGGCCCATCGTTCTCTTCGTCGTTCTCAGCGCTCTGCATATCATGGGACTCGTCGCGCTGCCGTCGCTACTCCTGCTCATTGCTCTCCGCTTCGGAGGCGAGACGCTCCGCCGATGGGTGCGTCCGGCAACAGTGTTCGGTGGCGTTGCCGCCGTGCTGCTCGCCGGAATGGGATTCTACTTCGCATCCGGAATCGCATGGAACGGCAGCCGCATCGTGCTTGCCCTGCAGCCGTTCGGACTGGAGGGGGCGATCCAGCAGTATACCCTGCTGTCCGGCTGGCACCTTGCGGACGTTCTCAATATGATCTTCCTGCTGGCGGCCCCGATCCTGCCGCTGGTTTTCGTGAAGGGACTCCCGGCGAAACTGCGGGACCCGGAAGTGCTCGTAACGCTGGTGAATCTGCTGTTCTTCTCGTTTCTCCTTTTCTTCGGATATACGTGCTTCGGCATGGCCCGCGACTGGGACGTCAACACGGTATGGGTACTCCCCCTTCTGTTCTTCATTGCCGCGCTGATTCGGGACGAGCGTGCGGAAGCGATGCGTTACCGCATGTTTCTTGCGGCAGGCGCCGCCATGACCGCGGTCATTCCATGGATCGCCGTCAATGTCACCACGGAGACGTCGGTCTCCCGGTTCCGTGACGTCATGGCGCTCGATGATCACCACGTGACCGGCGATTTCGCGCTCAACGGCTATGAACACCTGCGCAAATATTATCGCTCCATCGATGACACCGACGGGATGCTCTGGGCGGTCGAGAAGAAAATCGAGATGGTGGGGTATCCGAGAGATTACAGGGACTACACCGAAATCGCGATCAAACGCCCCGAATCCATGCTCGTGCGGAACGGGATGGACAAGCTGATCGGATCCCTGCGACAGAGGATTGAAACGCTGGCTGCGCGCGATTTGGACACCGTGTACGCCGGACACCGCGACGAGTTCATCGAGCGGTACTACGATCTCATTCTGGAAAGCAGTTTCCGTAAAGGGAAGCCGGGATTCACCAGCTCATTCATCGACGATCAGCTCCGGTGGCTGGAACCCCATGTGGCGAATGATCCGCTGTACCAGCTTCTGGTACGGCGCGTGACCACGGGCAGCAATGACGGCATTCCCATAGAACTGGTCCGCCAGGCGGGACGTCGCCTGTACGCGAGTCCCACGATGGCACTCGGAATCGCAGAGCTCCTGGTGAACAACTCGTTCCTGGATGAAGCGATTGACGTCCTTCAGAGAACATTGACCCGCAACCCCACGACACCGCTCCTCGCGCTCTACCTCGGGAAAGCGGAACTCATGGTGCAGCCGCAGCGCGTGGATTCCGCCGAACGTCATCTGCGCTATGCGCTGCGGAACCCCGAGAGTATCCTGCCCGACGATCCCGGGGGCCGCGAGCAATTGCTCCAATGGACACGAGATGTGCTCGCCCGTATCGAACAGAGTCGATCCTCGGGCTGAAACCACCCCCCCTGTCGCGAAGCGATTCCCCCGTCGCGAAGCGATTCCCCCTGCTACGCGACCATGTGCGAGGCGGGTTGCCAGCGGAACAGCGCATTGTATGAGCCGGACAGGGTTTCGCGCACATACCCCAGCTCCGCGAGCCGCTGCGCCATCGCCGCCGACGGGTCTTCGACGATCATTACGGGATGGTCCCGCGACACCAGGGCGAACGCCCCGGCGATGACCGCGTCGTCATGTCCTTCCGTATCGATCTTGAGGACGGCGATGCGCCGGGAGATATTCAGCGAATCCAGCGTCGCCGTCATGATTTCCATGCCGCTCTGCGCGTTCGTGATCGCGGCGCCGAAGTAATCGTGCAGGCCCGCGGCATCGACGGGAACCTCCATGCGGACGATGGCGGCGGAATCCGAGGCGGCCAGGTTCAGCAGGGTCACGTTGCGGTGGGCGAACTGCAGGACGTTCGACGCGAGGAAGGAAAACGTCTCGGGGACGGGTTCGACGGCGATGACTCTCCCGTGCGGACCGACCAGGTCGGAAAATTTCTTCGTGTAATAGCCGACATTCGCCCCGACGTCGATGACCCAGTCTCCCGGCGATACGAACTCATGGAGGATATGGAACTCCGGCTCCCAGGTTTCGAATGTGCCCCGCCGGATCTGCCGCCGGTGATTCACATGCCTGAGCACGTGCTGCCAGGACACCGGCATCCTGGCCACGATTCTCCGCAACAGCATCATCTCTGCATCCCTCCTCCATGATGTGATCCCCCGAGTGGATCCGTGTGAAATCGCACATTCCCGCAATACAGGACTGCAATATCTCTCCGTCCGGGATAATCCGCAAGGGGGGGATGCGAACCCTTTTTTCACCCCGGAGGTCCCCGTTACTGCCTTTTACGACAACGGCTGATGGCGTATATTGGAATGCTATACACGATCGCAATACCAAGAGACGATGGAAAGAACGCGCAACTTCTGCATTATTGCCCATATCGACCACGGGAAGTCCACCCTGGCCGACCGACTGCTGGAACGCACCGGCACCATTACGCAGCGCGACCTGGTACAGAACCAGGTCCTCGACGACATGGCGCTGGAACAGGAACGCGGCATCACGATCAAACTGCACGCGATCCAGATGAAGTACCAGCACACCGATAAGAACGAGTACACGCTCAATCTTATCGACACGCCGGGACACGTCGATTTCTCCTACGAAGTCTCGCGTTCGCTCAACGCCTGCGAGGGCGCCATCCTGGTGGTGGACGCCACGCAGGGAATCGAGGCGCAGACGATTTCGAACCTGTACCTGGCGATCGAAGCCGGACTCGAGATCATCCCGGTCATCAACAAGGTCGACCTCCCGAGCGCCGAAGTCGAGAAGGTTTCGCAGGGGATCGTCGAACTCCTGGGCTGCAAGCCCGAGGAAATCATTCCCGCCAGCGCGAAAAGCGGCGTGGGCATCGACGAGGTGCTGGCCGCGGTCATTGAGCGCGTCCCCCCTCCCGTGGGCGATGCGGAAGCTCCGCTGCAGGCGCTGATGTTCGATTCAGTGTTCGATCCCTATCGCGGCGCGGTGGTGTATATGCGCGTCGTGCAGGGCACCGTGCGCGAAGGGGAAACGATCCGCTTCTTCTCCAACGGAAAGGAATTCGAGGTCGAGGAACTGGGAATCCTGAAGCTGCGGAAGCAGCGTACGGGGTCGCTCTCCGCGGGCGACGTCGGCTACATGATCGCGGGCGTGAAAACCGTGGCGGACACCAACGTCGGCGATACGGTCACCCATGCGAAGAAGCCCGCCGACGCGCCGCTCCCCGGATACAAGGAAGTGAAGCCGATGGTCTTCAGCGGCCTGTATCCCACCGTGAGCGAAGAGTTCGAAGAGCTGCGCGACGCGCTGTCGAAACTCCGCCTCAACGATTCATCCCTCGTCTATGTGCCCGAATCCTCGATCGCGCTCGGCTTCGGTTTCCGCGCCGGCTTTCTCGGCCTGCTGCATATGGAGATCGTGCAGGAGCGCCTCGAGCGCGAGTTCGGGATGTCCATCATCAATACGGTACCGAACGTCGAGTACATCGTGGAAATCGCCTCGACCGGCGAACGCGTCGTCGTCGACAATCCGTCGGATCTTCCGGATCCGGGGAAAATCGACCACGTGGAGGAACCGTATATCGTCGCGCAGATCATCACCCCCGCGGAGTACATGGGGAACATCATGAAGCTCTGCATGGAGCGCCGGGGCGTGTATCTCAACACGACGTACATCGACCCGACCCGCGCCGACGTGCAGTTCGAGCTGCCGCTTTCGGAAATCATTTTCGACTTCTACGACAAGCTCAAGTCCGTTTCCCGCGGCTACGCCTCCTTCGACTACGAATTCAAGGAATACCGGCAGTCCGACCTGGTCAAGCTCGACATCCTGCTCAACGGCGAACCGGTGGACGCGCTGTCAAGCATCGTGCACCGCTCGAAGGCCTACGACTGGGGCCGCCGTCTCTGCCGCAAGCTGCGTGAGCTGATTCCCCGGCAGATGTTCGAAGTCGTCATCCAGGCGGCGATCGGCACCAAGGTCATCTCCCGCGACGTCGTCAAGGCCCTGCGCAAGAACGTGACCGCCAAGTGCTACGGCGGCGACATCTCCCGTAAACGCAAACTGCTCGAAAAGCAGAAAGAAGGAAAGAAACGCATGAAGCAGGTGGGCGCGGTGGAAGTGCCGCAGGAAGCCTTCCTGGCCGTGCTGTCGATGGACGAATGACGGAACCGCGGGTCCCGCTCTGCGGTCCCTGGAATTTCGGACCAACCGGTGCGCCGCGGTGCAATTCTGCATCCCCGTGCAACAGCAGTGCATCGCACACGTATCCTGCTGCTTTCCCGTGCTTTCTTTCCAATCGCAATCGTGTTATTATCACAGGCAGAACGCCATGAAAAATTCCCTGAAGGAAACTCTGAAATCACTGGGCTTCGCGCTGGTGGCCGTCATCGTGCTCAACAGCTTCGTGCTCGCGTCGTTCCAGGTGCCGACCGGATCGATGGAAAACACCGTCATGGCCGGGGATTTCCTTTTCGTCAACAAGTTCATCTACGGCGGCACCACCCCGCCGACCATTCCCCTGCTGGGCATCATCTTCGGCAAGGAAATAGAAATCCCGTACTTCCGCACGCCGGGGTTCAGCGACGTGGAGAAGGGCGACGTCATCGTCTTCATTTTCCCGGGCTACCGCAACGACGTCAAGGCGGAAGAATTCCAGTACTATCTCAAGCGCTGCGTGGCGGTGTCGGGTGACACCATCCGCATCGAGGGCAAGAAGCTCTTCATCAACGGCCAGCCGTTCGAGCATCATGACGGCATCCAGTTCTACAGCGACATGATGCCGGCCGAGTACGCGGATCCGAAGATCTTTCCGCCGGGCAAACCCTGGAACAAGGATTTCTACGGTCCGCTCGTCGTCCCCGGCGAGGGCGACGTGATTCCGCTCACGATCGACAACATCAGCGAGTGGGCGACGTTCATCCGCCGCGAAGGGCATACGCTGGAAATCACGGGGAACGACATCATGGTGGACGGCAAGAAAGCCACGTCCTACACCGTCGAACGCGACTACGTGTTCGGCATGGGAGACAACCGCGACGACTCGCTCGACAGCCGGTTCTGGGGATTCATTCCCGAGGAATACGTCGTCGGCACGCCGATCATGGTGTACTGGTCCATGGACCCCATGATCAGCAACTTCGTGAAGAAGATCCGCTTCTCACGCATGTTCACGTTTATCAACTGAGATGACGGAAGAGCAGAAGGACTCCGATACCACCCCGCTGGCGGATCCGGCCGGATCCGCCCCATCAACGGAAGAGGCAGCGGCGGAGCATACCGCCGGGGTCGACACGGAAGCCGCCGCCGACGCGACGGACGAACAGGACCCGCCCCGCAGGGGGTTTTTCAGAGAATACGGCCGGGTTGTCGTCTATGCCTTCTTCATCGCCCTCCTTCTGAAAGTTTTCTTTATCGAGGCATTCGGCATTCCCACGCCCTCCATGCGCGACACGCTCCTGGTGGGCGATTTCCTTTTCGTCAACAAGTTCGTCTACGGCGTGCGCACCCCGCGCACGATTCCCCTCACCGGCATCCGCATCCCGCATATGAAGATCCTCCCCGGACTCGCCTCGCCGCAGCGGGGAGACGTGATCGTCTTCGAGTACCCGGGCGACCGCAATACGCTCGAGCAGCCGGAAGTGCAGAATTACGTCAAGCGCTGCATCGGACTTCCCGGCGACACGGTCGAGCTGGCGGGGAAGCGCGTGTACGTCAACGGCGTACGACAGCCGCTGCCGCCGACGGCTCTCACCGATTCGCGCGTGCTCGGCCGCGGGGATTTCGACATCTCCATCTATCCGAAGGGTGCGAGCTTCAACCGCGACTGGTGGGGACCGATGGTCGTGCCGTTCGAGGGAATGGAAGTCGAGCTGACCCTGGAAAACATCGACAACTGGCGCCTCTTCATCGAGCGCGAGGGACATTCGGTACGCTTCACGGCGGAAGGCGACATCCAGGTCGACGGCAACGACGCGAACGCCTACGTCGTGGAACACGACTACTACTTCATGCTCGGCGACAGCCGCGACAACAGCGAAGACAGCCGTTACTGGGGTTTCGTTCCGGCGCGGAACATCGTCGGCGAAGCGATGATGATCTACTGGTCGTGGGATTCGCATATTCCTTTCACGCATCCCATCGATCTGCTCGCGTCGATTCGCTGGGACCGCATACTCGGCATCGTCCATTAGCATGGCGGGACTCTACGTCCATATCCCGTTCTGCGAGAAGAAATGCATCTACTGCGATTTCTACTCGATCGAATCGGTCCATGACTACGACGCCTTCCTCGCCTCCCTCACCACGGAAATCGAAATGCGCGCGCGTCTGCTGCCCGTCGGACGCAGCTTCCACAGCATTTTCTTCGGCGGCGGAACGCCCTCGCTGCTGAGCCCCGCGCAGCTCGGCGGCATACTCGAAACCCTGCATGCACGGTTCCGTTTCGATCCCCTGGTCGAGATCACCGTCGAATGCAATCCGGGCACCATCGACGTCGACAAGCTGCGCGGCTACCGCGCCGCCGGCGTGAACCGCCTGAGTTTCGGCGTCCAGAGTTTTCATGCGGACGATCTCGAGTTCCTGAGCCGCATTCACACGGCCGAGGAAGCCGAAACCGCCATCCGCACCGCGCATGGTGCAGGGATCAAGAACGTCAACCTCGACCTGATGTTTTCCCTCCCCGGACAGACACCGGAGCGCTGGATGGCGAATCTCGAACGTGCCCGTGCGCTCGGCACGACCCATCTGAGCTGCTATTCCCTGACCATCGAACAGGGCACCCCGCTCGCCCGCATGGTCGCGCGCGGGATGGTGGGGATTCCGCCCGAGGAAAGCGACGCCGCCCTCTTCGAACTCACCATGCAGACGCTCTCCGACTGGGGCTTCCGGCAGTATGAGGTTTCCAACTACGCCCTGCCCGGCTTCGAAAGCCGTCACAACCTGACCTACTGGCGGCACGAGGATTATCTCGGTTTCGGTCCTTCCGCGCACAGCACCATTCACGGACGGCGCTGGTGGAATGTCAGCAGCCTGCAGACCTACCTCGAACGCATCCGCGGCGGTCAGCTCCCCGAATCCGGCGGCGAGTTTCTCAGCGCCGACACCCTGCGCAGCGAACACATCTTTCTCCGCCTCCGCAGCGAAGGCATTTCCCTCCCCGATTTCACACGGCTCTACGGCAGCGACCTCCACGCCGACAACCGCGACTTCATCGACCGCTGCATCGCCGACGGCATGCTCGTGATCGACAGCGAACGGCTCAAGCTCACCAGGAAGGGATTGCTGGTGTGCGACGAAATCTGCGCTGAATTGAAGTGACTGAATGGCTGATTCCTCGCGGATGAGCCATCAGTTATGAGCCATTTCTCTCACTCCAGTCCCAGGTGTTCCCGAATTCGATGCCAGGCCTCGACGTAGCGGGTGAAGCGCGCGCTGTCGCTGCCGTTGAAATGGGAAATCCGTGTGGTGTCCATGTTCTGCTCCAGGTCGAGCAGTTTCAGGTGCATCGCCGGTTCATGTTCCATGACGCGCGCGATGTAATCCTCCCACGCCTCGTCCCTGCCGTCGATCACGCGTTTGCTCAGGTGATCCACGATGGTCACCACTTCCTCGGGAAAGCCGTCCGCGCGCAGGGACTCGACGGTGACGCGGCCGTCGCTGTCTTCCACCACGTCGTGCAGAATCCCCGCGATCGTTTCAACGGTGTTGCGGGCGCGCAATCCCACGCGCAGCGGATGCAGGATATAGGGCGCCCCGTGTTTGTCCCTCTGGCCCCTGTGCACCTCGAGCGCGAGTGTAATCGCCTGTTCTATCAGTTCGGCATTGTTCATTCCGTTATTCCTTCTTGCTATCGATTCGTTTCATTGCTGTCAATCCCCCTCATCAGCTATCAGCCATTCCTCATCAGTCATCTCCCTCACTCCCGATCCCGCACCACGCTGCCTTCCGCGGCGTCCCGCGTGAGTTCGATGCGATGTCCCGCTCCGGCGAACGACTCCTCATGGCTGATGACGAAGAGCTGGTCGAACCAGGGATCGCCCTCGCCGGTGAGCTGTTCGAGGTGCTGAATGACGTCGGCGAGGTGACGGCGCGTCTCACGATCGAGATGGGTCGTGGGTTCGTCGAGAAATCCGATGCGGCACTGCGAGTACCACTTGATCAGGGCGAGTTTGACGGCGAGGGACACGCCCATCAGCTGTCCGCCTGAAAGCTCCCGACCGCGCACCGTGCCGTGATCCCCGCGCAGTTCGACGGCGTAGGTCTGCGGATCCCAGAACAGCGCGAGATCCTGTTCCGGCGCGATGCGCATGTAGAGTTCCGCCGCGAATGCGGACAGCGCGCTGACGATGCTCGCACCCACGTACCGCGCAAGTTCGCGCACCACGTGCTGATGCACCTCGCCCGTAAAGGCGGCTTCCGCCCTGGCTGTCGCGGTCTGCGTGCGGAGACGCTCGAACTCCCGGTGCTCCTTTCGCAGCTTCTTCACCGCCGCCTGCTGTTCGCCGGCCCGGGCCGCCGCATCGCCATGAACGGCCGTTGCCGCTTTCTCCGCCTCCTGCGCGGAGTCCTGCGCCGCCTTCGCCGCTGCGTATTCTTCCTCGGAAAAGGCTTTCGCGAGTTCCTCCGCCGTTGACGTACAGTCGTCAAGCGCCTTCCGCGTGAGGTCGGCTGCCGTCAGGGACGCGGCATGCTCGCCTTTCCTCTGCTCGTGCATCGCCGCGGGACGCTCCTGCGCGAGAAACGCGGCGTGCGCCGCCCGATGCGTCTCGAACTGCTTTTCGTTTTCTGCGATGCGCGCGTCGACGTCCGCATGCGTCTCAAGCGCCGTGCGGAGTTCCTTCTCCCGGGACTGCCATGCGGCGATGCGGTCACCGAGCTGCCGAGCGAGGTCCTCCAGTGTCCCGGTGGTCTCGTGCTTCTGTGCGGCGAGTTTTTTTCGCTCCGCCTCGCGCTGGTCGAGCAGCTTGCGTTCCCCTTTCCCCTCCTGTTCCTTCCGGCTTGCCAGGTCCGCGGCGTTCGCCGCTTCCTTCCTCAGCCGTGTCTCCATGCGCTGTGCTTCGGTGAACATGCGCGCGAGCGCATCGTCCTCTTCCGCGCTGCTCCCGGCCGTGGCGTGCCGCGCATACATCAGCTCGGTTTCCTCGCGCAGTGCGGGAAGGAAGTCGGCCTGCAGCTTCATTTCGTCGATGCGCGCGGTGAGGGCGGCGAACGCTTCATGGAGCTGACGCATCGTGCTGCCGGCGTTCTCCAGTGCATCGCGCGTAGTGCGAAGATCCTGCACGTAGGAGCGCAGTTCGCTCGCGACGACGGTTCGCTGATCCGCCTGTTTCCGCGCATCCTCGAGCGACCGGTACGCGGCGCGCATTTCCTCGATCCGGCCCGTTGAATCCGCGATATGCTTGTCGGCCTCCGCAATTTCCCTGTCGAGCCGCTGCTGCTCGTTCCGCAGCGATTCCTGCCGTGTGCGCAGTTCCGTGTTGACCTTTTCGAACGCGGTCGTCTCTTCGGCGAACACGCGTGCAGTCTCTTCGCGCTCCCTTGCGGATTTTCGCAGGGTTTCCAGCGCGGCTTCGGCCTCGAGAAACGCAGCGTGTCCCGGACGCGCTGCTTCCAGGGCTTCGACGGCGGCGGCGGCTTCATCGAGCAGTTTTCGCGCTGCTTCCACCGCCGCTTCCTCTCCTTTCAGTTTCTCACGAAGGCGCTCGCATTCGGACCGTGTGCGCTGCAGGGCGTCACGGCGTTCGGACATCGCGTCGACGGCCTTGCGGGCCGCGGCGGTTTCCGCGACAGCAGCCTTCAGGGACTTCTCCGCTTTTTTCATCGCGTCCCCGCGCCGCGTGAGTTCCTCTTCGGCTTCGGTCAGTTCGGTGGAAATTGCCGCGCGTTCTTCCAGCCGGATCGCGAGTTCCTTCGCCTGTCCCGACTGCCATTTGACGAGCTGGTAAAACTGCTTCTCGAAGTCCTGGAAATCGGCGATGCCGAGGATTCTCTCGAAAATGTCCTTGCGGTCGCTCTCGATGCGCGTGAACGGTTCGTCGAACGCGCCCTGCTCCGTGCCGATGATATCGCGAAACAGCTTGTCGTCCTCGATGCGCGCTTCGCCGAGCAGTTCACGGCGCACATCGTCCTGAAACTCCTTTTTCCGTCCCGCGCTTCTCGCGATCTCTGCGCCGGCGCCGTCGAGCAGCGTGCGCTCGTAGTCGATGCTCTCCTTCCCGGATTTTCTGCGCTGCGCGAGATCGCAGCGGACGGTGAACGGCATGCCGTCGCGAAGCACCGACACTTCGATGCTGCCCTCCCGTGTGCCGTTGCGGAGAAATCCCGAACGCGCGTTGCCCTCTTTGAAGCGCTGCGGCCACGCGTCGAAAAGCGCGAGCCCCACCGCCTCGATCACCGTGGATTTCCCCGCCCCGTTGCGTCCGGCGATGATGTTGATGCCGCGCGCGAAATGCAGGTCCTCCTCGATGAAGGACTTGATGTTGCGGAGGCGAATGGCAGTGATGATCATTCGGCGTCCTCCCCGGCCGTTTCGTCGCCGTCAGGATCCGAACGATCGGCTTCCTCCAGATCGAGGTCGCCGGCGCCGCTCTCGCTTTCCACGAACGGCCGCAGCTGTTCGCGCATGCGCTCGAGCACGCTTTCCGACGGAGACTTCGCGCTCCCCTGCAGCTGCGTCTTGAGGTCGAGCAGGACCGCGGAGAATTCCGCTTCGCGTCCATGCGCGATTCCCCGCGCCTGGAGAAGCTCCGCGGCGATTGCGCGTGCACGGTCTGCGACCTGTTCGAGTCCCCCGTCGTCCGCCAGCAGCGTCGTCGCGACCGACGCGCCGAGCAGGTCGCGGTCCATCACCTCGACATGCAGTGCGTCGAACGAAGTCTGCAGCAGTTCCGCGATCGCCGCGCGGGGAATGCGCACCCGGGATATGGCCGCGGCACCCTGAAGGCGCACGATGATAATCGGATGCCGCGCGCGAAGCGAAGCGTCGATCTCGTCCGCAGCGGCATTCCGCACCGCCGAGAGCACGTCTTCCGGCTGCGCGCAGCCCGTGATGTCCACCCGCAGCGTCCGGGCGGGTCGCTTCTCCGTCGTCACGTGCCGCACCTCCAGGACATACGCGCCGCGCTGCGCCCGCAGCACGCCATCGCTGATCGCGTAGCGCACTTCCGGCATCGAAGCGCTCGCTTCCGCTCCTTCCGCCCCTTCCGCCCCTTCCGCCCCTTCCGCCCCTTCCGCTCCTTCCGCCCCTTCCGCTCCTTCCGCCCCTTCCGTTCCATCACTGACCGTCATGTCGTAGAAGCCGCGCAGTTCCGACGGCAGGCGGTAGTCGAGCGAATTCACGTATTCGAGCGAGCCCGGATTAAAGATCCATCCATCCGTTTCTCCCTCGATGCCCATGCGCGTGTGCCGATGCCCGAGGAGGAGACCGGTCACACGCCCGTCGAGCGGCGCAAGGTCCTCCATCCCGACGCAGCCGTATTCCAGCGCGTCCTCGTCGCGGACGACCATGACATGCGCCAGCAGGATCACGGCCGCATCCGTCGGGAGCTGCGCCGCGGCCTGGGCGTAATACTCTTCGATGTTGTGCGGAAGAAAGCCGAGGCCGGCAATGGCGACGCCGGGACGCGGGCGCCACAGCGCGCCCCCCCGTCCGTGTTCGTACGAATCGAGCGTCAGCGTCTGCTCCCCGATGCGCGGGCGCAGAAGCCGCACATATCCTTCGCTGTCGAGCAGGTCCATCACACCCGCGGGCTCGGAACGTTTCCGCCGGTCGTGATTGCCCTCGACCGCGACAACCGCGATTTCCGCATTGCGCAGCGGACGCAGCGTCTCCATCGCCCGGCGCAGGGTCTCGGCCGAGGGTTCCTGTTCGTCGAACAGGTCACCGGCGATCAGCAGGGCGTCGACCTTCTCGCGCAGCCCGTAGTCCACCACCGCGGCGAGTGCCGCGAAGTAATCGGCATAGCGCTCGGGACTCGTGTGCTGATGACGTCCGAGGTGGACATCGGCGATATGGAGGAAACGGTAGTTCATGCGTCGCGAAGCAGGACGTAGGGAATATGACATAGGTCGTAGGACAAGGGGCCCGGCAGTGCAGCTTATTCGATCACCAGAGGACGGGATTCGATCCGGGTTCCGTCGGTGATCTGGAGAAAATACATGCCCGGGTGCAATTCCGGAAGCGCGATGCGCTGCGAACCTTCGGCGGAGGATGCGCGGGCTTCAACGGCCGGCAGGGCGATGCGGCGTCCGAGAACATCGTGCAGCTGGAACTGCAGGGCGACGGGCCGACCGCCGGCGATGTCTACCGTGATGTGTCCCTGCGCCGGCTGGGGATACACGGAGCTGACCTGCCAGGTCGCCGGTGCCGTGCTTTCCACCGTATTGATGTTCTTCCAGCGGAGATCCGCGAAGCGCGGGAGGTGATCCGACGCGGTCGAGGCGTCCGTCAGTTCGATGCCGTGTCCCATCCGCTGTCCCGCGCTCATTTCGCGCGGATCCACGACCATGTCCTGCGTGATGTCCATCACGCTTGCCGTGTACAGCATGTAGTCGAGCTTCCCCGGACAATAACCGCTTTCGCTGTCGTCCCACGTGAACGTGAACAGCGAAGTCGGATGACGGGGTTCGAGTTCCGTCCAGGGAGCGCCATTCCAGTCCGGCGCTTCATCGGCGCCGAAGACCGTATTATCGACGATATCGCCGTGGATGAGCGTTGTGTACTGCTGGTAGTCGCCGACGAGATTGAGATCCCCGACCAGGACGATGGGCGTGCCCTCGTCGACCGTGACCGTTCCCCCCGGCGTTTTCGCGTCGCGCAGGAAACGGATGACACCATCCGCTTCTTTCTGCCGGTGATCGTCGGCGCTGCAGCAGCGAAAATGGCAGTTCAGGAGCAGCAGCTGTTCGTCCGCCGGAGTCCGCAGCAGGTACGCCGATTCGCGGTAGGCGGACTGGAGCAGCCAGCTGTCCTCGACATCGAGATGTGTCACGAGGACGTTGCCCGCATCGCCTTTCAGCGCATGCCACGACCGACCGGCCGGCGGATCGAAGACGGTCTGAATGAATGCGAGCACTTCCGTCTCGGAAACGTCGAAGCATTCCTGGAAGCACATGATATCGGGCCGGAGTGCCTGCAGTATGCGCGTGTACGCCGGCTGGCGCGGCGCATCCAGCAGTCCGTTGAAGAGCGTGTTCCAGGTCAGAAGCCGTATCGCGCCCGGTTCCGGAGTCCGGATCAGCCGTTCCACGACCGGCATGACGCCGGAGCTGCGGAAGGTATAGAGCACGCCGCCGCCGGCATCCGGGAGTCTATCGCCGATCCCGTCCGACAGGTGTATGCGGATGCTGTCGGACGGAAACAGCGGCTTTCCGTCGATGACCGTTCCGCGCCGCAGCGCAAGTTCGAAGCGCGTCGACGTCATACTCGGTGCAATGATCAGACGGACGTCGCTTTGCCAGACCTGGGAAATGCTGCCGAGCACCACACCGCCGTACTTATCCTCGAAGTTCCAGAACAGCTCCGCACCGATGCCGCTCATCGGCGTGCCGGTCGCCGGATTCGCATCCGTATCGAGCGCGAGCTGGATGTCGTTGGTTCCCTGCAGCAGCAGGGGAACGCCGGTATCGAAGGAGACATAGAGCCATTCCGCGTCGTCGTCGACCTGGAGCGCGGTGAAATCCACTCCCGACGATCCGGCGTCGCCGGCAGGATCCGTGGCAAGCACGGCAAGCGAATCCCAGTCCGCGAAACCCCCGTCGATCGCCACGCGCTGGGCGGCGCAGGAAGCATACATTCCAATAAAAACAAGAATGAGAATCACAGTGCGCATACGAACCCCCATCTGCATAATTCGTGTGTTTCAAGGTAGACATTTTCACGCGCATGAAAAACCGGGAATGAACATCCTTCTCCCCGATTTTCCCTCGAATCCCTCCCGGATTTTCGACATCTTACGAAAAACGGAACGCGGTGTTTTTTCCTTCCCGGTATTTCATGACACGCCTCTCCCTCATCGTCATTCTCTCGGGCTTCATGCTGGCCCCCTCCATTCATGCGCAGGCACGCCTGGGAGAAGGACACGTCCCGCAGCCGATACCGGCCGCCGCTGGCAGCGATACGGATTCGTCCGCCGGGGACGCGCGTTCGCAGGTCACCGCGTTCGTCTTCCGTTCGCTGGACGACAGCAGCAGCTACATTTCCAACGAGACCGTGCGGGGGAAAGTCTACCTGGTGGATTTCTGGGCGACCTGGTGTCCGCCGTGCGTCGAGGCGCTCCCCGACATGGAGGAAATCTACGAAGCGTATCACGACCGCGGCTTCGAGATCATCAGTCTCTCCTTCGACAGCAGCGACGAGCGTATCCGGCAGTTCCGCTCCAAGCGCTTCCGCATGCCCTGGCTGCACGGACGCCTCGAAAGCGGTTTCAACGACATCCTCGCCATCACCTTCGGCGTGCAGAACATCCCGCATTACCTCCTCGTC
>QKAF01000032.1 GCA_003246455.1 Bacteroidota bacterium | reverse complement strand
AGAAGGCCTCCGCAGGGAGGCCTTCTCTGTCATACGGGATGCGTCGTCTGTTTCAGCGTGCGATCACGAGAAGTCGGTGTACGGATTCCGTCGGCGTGCTCAGGCGGAGGAAATACCTGCCTGAAGGGAGCGGTCTCCCCGCGGCATCCGTCGCATCCCAGCGCGTCTGATGTACACCGGAGTTGAAAGTGCCGTCCGCGATGATGCGAACCAGCGCGCCGGTCAGATCGTAGACCTCCAGACGCAGTGATGAAGCGCATTCGAGCTGAAATGAAATCGTCGTGTTTTCGCGGAAGGGATTCGGATAATTCCCGTGCAGCGTCAGTGACACGGGCTGCGGGGGAGCATCCGCCGAGGTCGTGACACGGACGCGGAGTTCCGCCAACCGGCTCAGAACGCTCCCGGATTCGTTGAAGACGCGTACCTGGTACAGGCCCTCGTCGAAGGAACCGGTAGCCGGAATGCGCAGCGTGCTTGCAGTCTCGCCGGAGAGCGTATTCCCATCCTTCATCCATTCGTATTCAAGTTCGTCACCGGAGACATCGATATGGAATACCGCCTCGCTGCCTTCGTCGATGAACAGATCCTGCGGCTCCGTGTCGATCCGCGGCGATGCGGGAGTGGGCCGCACTTGCAGGACATCGGTGACGACGAAACTGTTTTCGAATCCGCTCCGCATCACGACGACTCGGACGGTGTAGGTGCCGTCGCGCAGGGCGAATGGACGATCGTACGCGTTCGAATTTTCGGTCGGTTCACTGCCGTCGAGCGTGTAATAGATGCGGGCGTTTTCCGTTTCGCTCTTGAGGCTGACCAGCACAGAATCCCTGTACATTCCGCCGCCGGGAACGATGACCGGATCGGCGCAGCGCAGGACGTATTCCTCCTGCAGCTCGGCACTGTTGGTGAATGCAAGGCGCGTCGCGACAGCCCGGAGCACGCCGCTGCGCGAAATCGTGACCGGTGCGCCGTAGATTGCGCCGTTCTCCAGGGGATCGTTCCCGGAGGTACTGAATGCGATCTGCGCGAATGCCGTCGTCGTGCTGAGGGCGACGCGAACGCTGTTGTGATACACGCCGCCAGGGGGGGAAGCGAATACGCTGTCGACCACGCCGACAGGGGCGAAGACATTGTAGTTCATCTGACGAATGCCGCTGCGCGTCAGTCCGGTCCGGTATGCCCGGGCCCGCACGAGCTGCGTTTGTCCGGCGCCGAGCGTGATGGGTCCGGTGTAGCGGATACCGCCGGCATCGGGATCACTGCCGTCCAGGGTATACCGGATTTCCGCATCCCGCGTGAAGCACGCGATCTGGACCTGGACGGAGCCCGTGTAATTGCCGCCCTGGGGCGTAATCACCGGGTCCTGAACCGTCGTGGTGGAGGGATCGTCCACGGTGAACGTCGCGACAGACCGCTCACTGCGGAGTCCGCCGGGGAGGAACACCCGCGCCGTGACGACATGCTTGCCGACACCGAGCGAGAACGGAGCGTCGTACCGCGTAGAGTAGATGCGGGGATCAGATCCGTCACGGGTATAGCGGATGACGGCTCCGGGAACGCTGCTGCTTATCTGCACCTGTGTCGAGCCGGTGAATCTTCCGCCGGCGGGAGTAATAACAGGGGCATCGGGAGTGAGTGAAACCTCGTACGACGCCGCGGAGACCGCACTGGGGATACGCCCGGATTTGAAGGCGCGCGCTCTCACGGTGGCGCCTGCGGTCAGAACGAAGGACTGGTAAAATCGCAGTGAAGACTCCGTCGGTTCCGAACCGTCGAGTGTATAGTAAATCGCTGCGTCGGTGACTGCGCACTTCAGGGAGACGGCGACGCCGCCCACGTACGTGCCCGGTGCGGGATGGAATTCCGGCGAGGGGAGGGCCGCGGTGCGCGCCTCGATGCGTGAATACACCTGTTCGGTGATGACCTGGCTCGGATAATAGCCGTCGCGGAATGCGCGGGCGCGAATCCGTGCGGACGCGCTGAGAACGATTCCGCCGGAGTAAAGCTGCGCGCTTTCGTCCGGGACGCTGCCGTCCATCGTATAGCGTATTTCCGCGTCAGGCGTCGCGCAGGCAAGGAATACGAAGAGCTGAGTCTCGAAGGTCGTACCCGTCGGATTGAACGTGACGGGATCAACGACTGGAGTCGGCTGTTCGATGCGGTACGCGGCGGTGGCTGTCGAGCTTGCGTACAGCCGGCCGTTCACCGGATTGTAGACGAAAGACTTTGCGCGGATCGTATTGGAATAACGCTGATAGATATAATCGCCCTGGTCGGGTATAGCGAATCGAAGTGTTGCCGCTGCTCTGTCCCGGGCCGTACGCGAGGCGCACCTGGATGGGATTGGGATGAATCAGCTGCGGGCTCGGAGAAAACACCGGCGGGGCTGGTGTCAGGGTCTCATCGCCCCAGATTTCATCGATGGCTCGTCGCAGGTCGGGCATGGGACCGATGTTGTCCGTTCCCTGCTGCGGTGTTCCCGTCCGCCGGAGCAGGTCGAGAACCTCATGCGGAAACATGTACCGGCCCTTGGCGCGGTGGAAGGTGCTCTGCAGGACCGCGACGCTGCCGGTAACCATCGGCGTGGCGCTGGAGGTACCGCTGAAGTTGTTGGAGTACTGCTGGTTTTTCCCATCCACGTCCCAGAGCGTTCCTTTGCCGCTGGTGACGACGTTGTCTCCCCAGGCCTGCAGATCGATGCGGTTTCCATAATTCGAAAAGCCGTGCCGCGAACGGGCGTTGGGCTCGTCGAAGCGCGGCGATTTGCCGGCACCGACCACGATGGCGCGGGAGCGCTGTGCGTTGGTAAAAGGGGAGAATCCCGGATTCTGGTTCAGGGTGATGTATTCCACGGCATCAAGATTCTGTCCGCCGTTGCACCCGGCCTCGACCACGGTGATACCGATCGCGGTGGCGATCTGCACGGCGTCGTACACCGGCTTATCCCAGTCCACCGGAACCAGGCCGAACTGCGTGTTCCCCGCGTTGTCCGGGTCGAAATTCGGGCCGACGGTCTGTGCCTCGATGATGATCACGTCACCGAGCCGCAGGGTCTTCAGGGCGGTGGTGATCGCCTGGTCGCTTGCGACCACACCGACCGTCACCGGTTTCTGCGCGGCGAAGTACCGGTCCGCGCTGTACGCGATGCCGGTCGTGCCGATGCCGTTTTTCCTGCTGCCGAAAATACCGATCACCTCGGTTCCGTGTGCGTCGCTCGCGAAGGGATCCTGTCCCGGGACTCCCAGCAGTGTCACTCGATTCAGATCCTCGTGCGAGAAATTGACACTGTACTCGATGTCGCAGATGCTGACGCCGTCACCGCTTCCGCCGTGTCCCTCCCAGGCGTAATGCGCATCGATACCGTCAGGAGCCGGAAGCAGATAGCCCTGGAATCGCAGCGTGTCGGTCAGCAGGAGATCGTCACGCGTCCCGCGGTCGTACCGGGGAGCAGTGGGTGGGACGACCGGGCGCGGAATAAGATACGCCCAC
The DNA here is from genome assembly GCA_003246455.1 of Bacteroidota bacterium. Classification (GTDB taxonomy): domain Bacteria; phylum Bacteroidota; class Ignavibacteria; order SZUA-365; family SZUA-365; genus SZUA-365. The sequence continues at coordinate 55,273 of QKAF01000032.1, read as the reverse complement.
TCCACCTCGGGCACGTCGACGAACTCCGCGATCGCTTGCGCTGGCGACATTTCGGCCGGGAGACGGAGTGTGAAATACAGATTCAGGTCGGGAAGGGGCTGACCGCCGCGCTCCATGCCAAGCAGGCGGATGCTGTCAAGAAACGACTCGGGTACAGCATGGCTTCTCTCCCACTGGCAGCCCTGCGCCTCCATCGATCGTATAAGGCCGAAGAGCCGGCTTGCCATCGCCTGCTGATCGAAACGCGCGTCGACAAGCACGCCGTCGCGGAGGCGGATTTTCTGGCCGTCACGAAACTTGATCTTGATCACCTGATTTTCATAATACGGCGAGAGTCGTTGATAGTCGAAAGCGGGGTTGGGGTGTTGGGCTGCCGCGCGGAAAGAGATCGGAAGCAGAACGAGAAGCCAGAGTGCGAGACGGGAAAGACGGTGAAGAGCGGACTGCGTAACTCTATGTATCATCGAATCCTCCAGTGAAATCGTTGCTGAACTAAACCGTGTTTCGAGTGGGGGAGTCCGACTGCATGAATCATTCGTTCAAGGACTCAAAAATATACGACGGAACCGTGCCCGGGGTTCCAAATAAAATCCGATTTTTCTTTTATTCAGGGTCGCAGCGCGATGGCCGTCGTTTTCGTATTCTTGGTGCATATCCGCGAAAACTTCTATCTTTGAAAAACTCCCCGGGATCCATCACCAAACGGACGATCCATGCCGTCTCCACGAAATCCGATTGCGCACAGCCGGGCATTCCGCCGGCGTCGCATCATGAACTGGCTGCCGCTCGGGCTGACCTACGCGTTCCTGTACATGGCACGGTACAATCTGACCGTCTCGAAGAACGCGCTCGGTCCGCTGATGTCGAAAGAAGCCTTCGGCATCATCTTCGCCGCGGGCACCATCACCTACGCGTTTTCCTTCCTGATCAACGGTCCGCTCACCGACCGGATCGGCGGGAAAAAGGCGATCCTCATCGGGTCGGCGGGATCCGCACTGATGAACGTCGTCATGGGATTGCTTGTGCTGGGCATACTCGAGTGGGGGTGGTCGCTGAATCTCACGCTGTGGTTCTCCGTGACCTACGCGATGAACATGTATTTTCAGAGCTACGGCGCCGTGGCCATCGTGAAGGTGAATTCCTCCTGGTTCCACGTGCGCGAGCGCGGCATCTTCGGCGGCATCTTCGGCATCCTGATCTCGCTCGGCCTGTATTTCGCATTCGACTGGAGCCAGGCGATCGTCAACTGGACCGAAGCCGTCAATCCTGCGCACCCGCAGTACTGGCTCGTGTTCTTCGTTCCGGCTGCAATTCTCGTGTTCTGGTTCGTGCTCGACATCTTCCTCATCCGTGACAATCCGAGCCAGGCGGGGCATGAAGACTTCGATACGGGGGACGCGTCCTCCGGCGAAGCCGATACGCCGTTCGTGCTCAAGGATATCCTCCGGCGCATTTTCACGAATCCCGTGATCCTCACCGTCGGATTTATCGAACTCTGCACCGGCGTCCTCCGCAACGGCGTCATGCACTGGTTCCCGATTTATGCGAAGGAGCAGATCGCGGCGGCTTCGCAGGCGGCGTCGTGGGAATTCTGGCTCAACAACTGGGGACTGATGCTGATGCTCGCCGGCGCATTCGGCGGCATGCTCGCCGGATGGATGTCGGATCATCTGTTCGGTTCGCGCCGCGCGCCCGTGGCGGGCATCCTGTATTCCGTGCTTCTGCTCGCCGTGTTCGGCATGCTCTTTTCTCTGGACGGGATGCCGTACCTGCTGGGCGGACTGGTTGTCGTCATCTCCATCGCGGTGATCGGGACGCACGGGATGCTGAGCGGAACCGCGACCATGGACTTCGGCGGACGCAAGGCCGCGGCGACGGCAGTCGGACTGATCGACGGACTCGTCTACCTCGGCACCGGCATTCAGTCGCTCTCTCTCGGATACATCACGAGCGCGAACTGGCACTACTGGCCGGTATTTCTGATCCCGTTCGCCGTCGCGGGCATTCTTCTCACGCTGCGCATCTGGAACGCCATCCCGAAGGGCAGCGGCGCGCATTGACCCCGCGCGTCACGCCATATTTGCCGTGTTACAATCGAGAAAACAATGAAACCTGCACTTCCCATCATCATACTCACCGGTCGTCCCGCGTCCGGGAAATCCGAAGTCATCGACTACCTGAAGAAAACGCCTGTTGAAGAACGGCTGCGCCGTTTCGGCATCGGGGTGCTCGATGAAATCGACGATTTCCCCATGCTGTGGACGTGGTTCGAGGAAGACGCCATCCGGGAGAAAATCCTCCATCAGCCGCGCATCCACACGGATGCAGCAGGGTATTTCCTGCACCAGTACCAATGGGATCTTCTGATCGCGCGCATCAGCCTCGACTACGAAAAGAAGCTGCGCGATGCGGACTATCACGACCGCTGCAGCGCGATCATCGAATTTTCCCGCGGTACCGAGCACGGGGGCTACACCTCGGCGTTTCAGCATCTGAGCGATGCGATTCTTGCGAACGCGGTGATCGTCTACATCGATGTACCCTACGAGGAGTCGCTGAGAAAAAACCGCAAACGCTTCAATCCTGCGCGGCCCGACAGCATTCTCGAACACGGGCTGCCCGACGAGAAGCTCGAGCGGCTGTATCACGATGTCGACTGGGAGGATGTATCACGCGGCTCCGCGACGCATATCACGGTCAGGGGACATGCCGTGCCGTACGTGGTCTTCGACAACATGCCGAGCAAGACCGACGATCCCGCGCTGCTCGGCCCGGCGCTCGACGATGTTTTTACCCGCGCGCGCGCGCTGTTCGCCGGATCCTGATTACCCCCGACACGGAACGGGAAAAGGCGGCCTCGGCCGCCTTTTCGTTGATATGCACAGCAGGGAACGGGGGGTTAGCCCGGGAGATTCTGCCCGGTGATGGAGCGCAGTTCCACGACTCCGTTGCGCGATACGTCGAAGGTCCAGGTGTGGCGGCTGATGCAGCCGGACGGGCAGTCGCCCCATGCGACCGTGAACCGGAGGGTGACGCCGGCGTCATGCCGCACCCCCGTTATGTCCGGTCCATCTCCAAACGTGGAATTCGGCTCGGCATACCCGATATCGGAAAGCGTTCGAAACCGCACCGCGAGCGCCTGCATGTTGCACAGAGTCGCCGTTTGAAGAACGACCAGCTTCCCGTCGTTCATCCAGTCATGGATATTCCAGACGGTCAGTTTCCACTCTGACAGAAGTGCGTCGAATTCCGCGTATCCCGTGGTGGGTTCTCCCTGTTCCAGCCGCTGGAACCATGGGACGGTCGCACCGACATCGAACATCAGTGACTCTGCGGCAGGGCGGGGGAATGCCCGAATCAGCCGAACCGAATCCGCCGCCGCGAGTCCGGAGAGGTACACATGCGCGAGGGCATTCCGGTACATCGCAGTGAGATCCGGATCGATCGCGATCTCCGTATCCCGGCGAAGCGAATCGAGGTGCATATCACGCAGAGCGAGATAGCTCGCGGAGTGCGATATCCTGTCTTGCTCCGCCAGTGCAAGCCGTTCAATCGGTGCGGTCGCCATGAACGAATCGCCGGGCGGCGTGGCGGGATTCTCCGACGTGTCACAGGAAGCGATGAATGAAATGACGAGAAGTGCGAGAATCCCGGGAAGCCTGTAATACTGCTGCATGATCCCTCCGTGGTAGAATGATCGCAATGATACGGCAACCCGGCATATCATGCAATGCAGATCTGTTTCTCCGGATCGCCGCAACGGTTTTGCCGGTCCGATCGGCAGGTGCTCGCAGCCGGGGGATCCAATCCGCCGGCAAAGGGGCAGGTCAGAATACGTCGACACGGATGCGGATCCCGGCATACAGCTCGCGTCCCTTGACCGGGCCCCAGGCGAACCCGGGTTCGAACCAGGGTTTGAAGGGGTTTGCCGCATTGAGTATCGGGTCATCCTGCCTGAAATCGAGGAGGTTCTCCACCCCTGCATACACGTCGATCGCGTCCCACCTTCGCTGGAAGTGAGCGTGCAGGAGCAGATAGCTCTCTCCAGTTTCCGGAAGGCGGAACTCCTCAGGGTAGGATGTCGTCTGCGGGAGCCGCTGTGCGCCGCGCCATTCTGCCGTCATCGTGCCCTGCCAGGCGTCGTCGCTGCTTGTCGCCGTCACCACGCCGAGAATGCGGTCGCGCGTGACGAAGGGGAGGGTGCGATGCCGTCCGTCCCGGCTATCATAAACGTCGGAATAGGTATAAGACATTCGAAGCAGAAAAGGGGATATCTCACCGGTAATTTCCGCCATGAGGTTATTCGCGGCCGAGGTCCCGTCGAGATTTCGGAACACAATCGCCCGCGGATCATCGTCGTACTCGGCGATTACCTGCTGGGAGAACTCTGTCCTGTATGCATCGATGTTGACAGAACCCGTCAGCGGACCCAGATCATAGTACCGCAGCAGGCTGACACCGTAGTTGACGGCGCGTTCTCCCCCGAGGTTCGCCGCAATGCGGATATCACGCCAGCTGGCCAGGGCGGCGGGCTGCTGGACGAACACCTGAGCCACCCTGAAGGCGGTTCCTGCCGAAGCACGCAGTGTCGTCTGCGCGTCGAGGCTGTACCGCATGAAAAGCCGCGGAGTCACGACGGTCCCCTCATCACTGCGGAAATCGGCACGGACCCCGCCGACAACACTCAGGTCGTCGTCAAGGAACCACGACTTGTTCTCGACGAATATCCCCGGGATGATGACCTCCTGACGATAAATTCCCGCGTACGTTTTGGAATGGGGATTGCTGCCGAGATCGATCGTTTCATCGAGCAGGTCGGCAAGGAAACTGATGCCGGCAGTCAGTCGCTGTTCTTCCAGCCACTCGCCGGACCAAGCGGCATCGCCGTACGCGATGTGCTGATCGGCTTCATACAGGGTTGCGCCATAGAGCGCATTCTGCCTGTGCAGGCTGCCCGCCAGATGCATGGAAAGGGTCTGTTCCTGCCCGAGATCGATCTCCGTCTTATTGAATCCCTCGAATCGCCGGTTCTCCATCGTCTGACCGTAGATGGTTGCCCCTCCTGCATGCCGGTTCGCATCATAGGCTTCCTGCCCGCCGATGCGATTTTCCCAGGTGTACTTCACTCCGGTGCGAACGTCGACCCCGGATTCCGAACCGTCATATCGCCATTTGCCGAGCACGGAAAAGCGGTCAGTCAGTGGCGCGTCGAGAAAACCGTCACCATTTCGATCCTGCTTTCTCCCGCGGCGGACGCCGTGCAGCGCGAGCATCGCGCTCCATGGTCCGTCACTGCCCATGAGGTAGGCGTTATACTGCTGCTCGAGAAAGCTGTTTGTGAACGCATTAAAGAAGAACGGTTCCTCTCCGTCGCATTCACGGAGCATCACATTGATCAGACCGGTGAATGATTCGCTTCCCTGCACGACGGACGTCGCCCCTTTGCTTACATAGATGCGGTCGATGAACGGGCCCGGAATGAAACTGACGCCGAGATGCGTATTGAGCCCGCCTGCCAGGGCCGGTGTGTTTTCGAGCAGGACCTGCGTGTACACGCCGTCGAGCCCAAGCATTTTCAGCTGCCTGGTGTCGGTGATGATATCGACGGCGTCGGCTTCGACCGAGGATGTGGTTCCGAAGCATCCAGATAGATCGCAGCAGGCGGCATGCTCGAGTTCCTCCGCGGTGATGACTTCCGTTTTCTGCTCGAGCGGGGTGATGAAGGTTGCGGGGGAGGAGGCTTCCACCTCCACGAGATCCGCGGAACGCGTGCGGCTGAGAACGACGTCGATCGTTTCCATGCCATTGACATCAATCGTGTCTGCCGCAAATGCGACGTGGCTGACGACGAGCCGTCTGTCGGAGACGCCTTCACCATGGAGACGAAATATTCCGTCCGAATCGGTGAGGGTCCCCTGGCGCGTTCCGATCCAGAACACATGCGCGCCGTCAAGAACATCGAGGCGCGTGCCGTCATCCCCGCGAACAGTACCTCGAAGGTCCTGCGCTGCGAGCGGCGCCATTAAAAAAGACAAATATATCGTGAAACAGCCGAACAGGCAGAGCGAACGCATGAGACATCCTCCGAGCGTTTGGTGAACGGGAGAGTACTGGGAAAGGAAAGGTGATCGGGCGTTCAGACGCGTGGAGGGAGTTGGGGCGTGCGGACGCTGCCCTGGAGAAGGGTGAGCACCGGCGATTCTGCCAGCCTCGCACTGGGGAGGGCACAATGCGCATGTGCGACGGAGAGCAGCGATTGTCCCGGCGAATCCTGGCCGAACTGACCGCATGCGCAGTCCTCATCGCAGCAGTCATCACCGCAGCAATTATCCGTGCAGGTGCTGTCGCTTGTCGCAGAGGGAGCGAGCGATTCGGTTTCCGGCGATCCCATGCATGCCGTATTCGAACAGGCCGCCACCCGTGAGGGCCGACGATTTTCAGCCTGAACCGAAAGGTTCAGCATGAGCACGATTAGCAGCAGTGCGGTGATCACACCGCGGCTTGCCGGTGAATTGCCGTATTTCAGGTCGATTTGCATAAAATCGTCACAAACTATACAAAGTCTACACAAAGCGCAAGGAAAAACGCCGTGCACGGGATGAAAAAAGCTGACCTAAATCCTTAAAATCAATACTCATGACTCTTGCATTTGCCCGGCAGAAAAGCTATAATAGGACCATAACATGTGATATGCTCAAATGTTGATGTTCGCATTTACTGAAACCCCCTTACCTGACTCCACGAATCACCTGATTCCACGCTTAGAGGTGAATATTTTCAACATGAACCGCATCAAGGTTCCCATCACTAACCCATCATCAATGCAGGAGAGGTTATGAATCCATTCAAAATGCTGCGAGCTGTTCCCAGCATGCTCATGGTTATCTGCCTTGCCTTCTATTTCACAGCCTGCGAAGGCCCCGAAGGTCCTCAGGGACTTGCTGGTGCTGACGGTGCCGACGGCGCCGCCGGTGCGACAGGCGCAACCGGTGCCCAGGGCGAAAAGGGCGACAAGGGCGATCCCGGCGATCCGGGTGCAGCTGGCACCGCCGGATGTATCACCTGTCACGACATGTCGACCGACCTGGTAGCACGCGTTGACCAGTGGTCGAATTCCCAGCACAACATGGGCGGCAATTTCGAGCGCAATTCCGCTGACTGCGCCCCGTGCCACACCCACGAAGGTTTCCGTGAATTCCAGGCAACTGGAGCCGTCGCAGCGACGATTTCGAATCCGACCGCGATCGGCTGCCGCACGTGCCACAACATCCACACCAGCTACGAGCGCTCTGACTTCACGCTCGCAGTGACCGGTGCAACGCCGTTCCGCGCCGCCTATCTGGCCGGCGAGACCTATGATAAGGGCGCATCCAACCTTTGCGTCGCTTGCCATCAGCCGCGCGACGTCACCCTTCCGACCGTCGGTGGCGGCGACTACACCGTCACCTCCAGCCGCTTCGGCCCGCACCACGGTCCGCAGGGTTCCCTCCTTGCCGGTATCGGTGGTTATGAAGTGCCCGGTACGCTCGCGTACAACAACACTGCGCACACCACGATGATCTCCAACGGCTGCGTGACCTGTCACATGCAGGAAGCATTCGGTCGTCAGTCCGGTGGCCACACCATGAAGATGGAATACGAGTATCACGGTGTGACCGAAATGAACACCGCCGGCTGCCAGTCCTGCCACGACGGAATCGAAGATTTCGACGTCAACGGCGCGGTCACGGATCTTGCTGCTCTCGGCGCACAGCTCGAGACCATGCTCATCAACGACGGTCTGCTCACCGCGAGCGGTTCCGCCGTTGCTGGAACGTACTCGGCGAACAAGGCCGGTGCACTGTTCAACTACCGCATGATCTTCATCGAAGATCGCAGCGGCGGCGTGCACAACCCGAAATATGCCAAGGCACTCATCCAGAACTCGATCGACGCTTACAACAACTAAGCGATTCGCTTTGTTGTGAGAAAAAACCCCGCTTCGGCGGGGTTTTTTTTTGACTGAACGGAAGGGATAAATTGCGCCGCGTTATTTCCGCAGCTGTTCCCTGATCTGTTCGAGCTCTTCGATCGCGCCGGCAAAGCGCGCGATGAGTCCGTCGATCAGTCCCTGCAGCTGACCGATGTCCACCGGTACATAGTCGGTTCTGATCATTCCCTGCACATCGAGGGCGTCAGGATTCTTCGCCCTCTGCCGTGCCTTCACCGGCTGCTTGGCGCGACCGGGCTGTTCGGCCGTGCGACCGGCGGCTCGCGTCGCACCCTCGTTTCCCGCCACCGCCGCGCTTCCTGCTTTTCGCCCGGGTTTCCCGGCGGAGAGCTTTCCGCCGTCGACCCTTTCTTTCAGATCCGCGATCTTCCGGTATACTTTATCGGTGACCCTGCTGGCCTTGCCGTTTTTGATGTTTCCGATGGTTATCTGGTTCACGCCGCTTTCGCGGGAGATGGCCGCGGCGGTCCAGCCCTGCGCCATCATTTCCTGGAGATGGGTGATGCAGAGGCTGAGATTGTCGTCACTCATGTGCGAATTCCTTTTCCTGTATGATGAATGCTGCGATAGGGACTGAATGCAGACGGGCGGTCACCGGGATGACGCCGGTGAAGGGGAGGTCAGAGCAGCTCGCTCATGCGAAGGAGACGGCTCCGGTCGAGAATGCGGATTTCACCACGACCGAGGCTGACGAGCCCTTCGCGCTCCATTTCCTTGAGATTGCGGCTGATGACTTCCCGCGCGCTCCCGATCTCATTCGCGATGTCCTGATGCGTCGCCGCGATGCTCCGACCCTCCTCCCGGCTGTGTTCGAGAAGCGCATCGACGATGCGCATCTCTACGCTCCGGAAGAGCATGTTTTCCACGAGACCGACCACGCGGTCCAGCGTCGTGGAAAGGTGTCCGATGACGTAGTCCCGCCAGAACGGTTCGGTACTGCTCCACGCCTTGAAGGTCACGGCGGGGACCAGGTACAGCGCGCAGTCTTTTTCGACGCGTGCATGCGCGGGGAAGAGTGCCGACCGCACCAGGCAGGAGAGGGTCAGAATGCAGCTTTCTCCTTCGCGGATGCGGTACAGGGTGACTTCGTGTCCGTCGCGGCTGAGCTTGTAGACGCGGATGCTGCCCGATTCCACGATGGGGAAAAACGCACAGCTGTCACCTTCACGGCTGATTTCGATACCGGACGGGATCTCCTGTCGGATTGCGTTGGCCTTGAAGAGTTCTATCACGTGGTCCGGCGCGCCGTGGAGCAGGGCGAGAGTATTCGGCATGGACATTCTTCCATATTGTCGCGATGATGCTCCGAATAATACGGGTTGTGGCCATGCAAGGCAAGGACGGCGAATAAGCCTCATTTTCACGATCTCGAAGCATTCCCTATCTTCCGGTACCACCCGTTCTGCTCCGCACGGCGAAGCGGAACGACCAACCCATCAAGGAGACCGGCGCACATGTTCGACAAACTGCTTCCGAAGGAGGAGAAGTACTTCGAGTATTTCTCCGAGATGATCGTGCACATTCGCCAGATGGCGGAAAAAACCTACACCCTCTTCAGCAAGTACCCGTATGACCGGGAGGTTCTGCTCGACATCATCCCCATGGAAAAACGCTGCGACGAGATCATGCATAAAGTCGTCAAGCAGCTGAACAAGACCTTCGTGACGCCCTTCGATCGCGAGGACATTTTCTCGCTCATCAAACGGCTCGACGATATCAGCGACATCCTCCTCGCCGCCAGCGTGCGTACCGACATTTTCAAAGTGGCCGCCAGCATTGACGGCGCCATGGAAATCATCAGCATTATTCAGCATCAGATTCTGGAACTCGAGAAGGTCCTGGCGGGACTCAAAAGCAGACAGCGCCACGTGGACGGCCTCAAGGCGGTGAAGGACCTCGAGACGCAGGCCGACAACGTGTACCGGGCCGCGATGACCGACCTGTTCGCGAAGGAGACCGACCCCATCGAACTGATCAAGAAGAAAGAAATCCTCGATATCCTCGAGAATGCTTCCGACAAGTGCCAGTCCGTCGCGAACGTGCTCATCGCCATCTTCATCAAGAATTCGTAGCACCATGACATTCGCCATACTTATCATCTGCCTGGCGCTGGTGTTCGACTTCTACAATGGCATGAACGATGCTGCGAATTCCATCGCCACCGTCGTTTCGACGCGCGTGCTCACACCGCTGCAGGCGGTCGCCTGGGCGGCATTCTTCAATTTCGCGGCCGCGTTCATTTTCGGGGTGTCCGTCGCGGCGACGATCGGAAAGGGGATCGTGGATCCGTCGATCGTTGACAACGCGGTGATTTTCGCCGCGCTCTCGGGGGCGATCATTCTGACCGCCACGGCGACGCATTACGGTCTTCCCATCAGCGTATCGCACGCGATCATCGGCGGACTCGGCGGTGCGGCCGTGGTGAAAGCCGGTCTGAAGGTGCTCGTGACCAGCGGGATCGTGAAAGTCGTCATCTTCATTTTCATCGCACCCATCCTCGGTCTTCTCATCGCGTACCTCTTTTCCGTCCTCACGATGTGGATCGTCCGAAATTATGCCCCGCGGAGCGTCGACCGCTGGTTCCGCCGCCTGCAGCTGGTTTCCGCGGCGGCCTACAGTCTCAGTCACGGCTCGAACGATGCGCAGAAGACCATGGGCATCATCGCGCTGGTGCTGTTCACCAACGGCATCATCGGCGGCGAGTTCCACGTTCCGTTCTGGGTCATCATGCTCAGCTATACCTTCATCGCGCTGGGCACGCTCATCGGAGGGTGGAAGGTCATCAAGACCCTTGGCATGCGGATGACCAAACTCACGCCCTTCGGCGGGTTCAGCGCGGAATCGTCGGCCGGCCTCACGATCATTTTTGCGACCCTGCTCGGTATCCCCGTGAGTACGACCCACACCATCACGGGCTCCATCATCGGTGTGGGCGCCGTTCGCGGCGTCTCCGCCGTGCGCTGGGGCGTGGCGCGCAACATCCTCTGGGCGTGGGTGCTGACCATCCCGCTGTCCTCGATTTTCGCCGCCATCGCGTACGAAGTGCTCAGACTGCTTTCCTGAAAAGAGTCCGGACCGCCTTTTTGCCCTTTCTTCGCGGAAATTCCGGAGTATTTTGAGGAATAATGGCGGCATTGACACGGAAAGCAGGAAAGGAAGGACATGAAATACGCGGTCCTCATGCTCTCGGCGTTTCTACTCTTCACGGTTCCCGGCTGCGGGAAGACGGAAGCGGGATCCGATAATGCCGGAGCGCACGCACAACAACAGGCAGCCCCTCTGCCCGGTGGGGCTCATATGGAGAAAGACATGATAGATGAAACCGACAGCGGATCTCTTCCCGCGGTGACGGACACCGCGATTTTCGGCGGCGGCTGTTTCTGGTGTATCGAAGCCGTATTCGAGCGGCTGGACGGAGTGATTTCGGTCGAGGCCGGTTATGCCGGGGGGAAGACGGAGCATCCGACCTACGAACAGGTGTGCAGCGGAAGCACCGGGCATGCGGAAGTCGCGCGCATTATTTTCGATCCGGCAAGGATTTCGTACGCGGATCTTCTGGAAGTGTTCTGGCAGGCGCACGATCCGACGACGATGAACCGGCAGGGTGCCGATGTGGGCACGCAGTACCGCTCGGCGATCTTCACCCTCTCGGACAAACAGCGCAGCACGGCGGAAAAATCGATGCAGGCCGCACAGAAGCAGATCGACAGCCGCATCGTCACCGAAATTTCACCGCTGACCACGTTCTATGTCGCGGAGAACTACCACCAGGACTACTACAACCGCAACCGGAATGCGCCCTACTGCCAGGTCGTGATCCGTCCGAAGCTGAAGAAACTCAAGCTGGAGTAAACGGGAATCGTCCTGGTCCTCCGCGCTGCCTCGGCACGCGGCCCGCGAAGGAAAACGCGCGTGACGGGCTGCGGCCGTGACGGGCTGCGGCCGTGACGGGCTGCGGCCGTGACGGAATTCACCCATGCCGGGGTATGCCGGCGAAGGTGTCTCGCGATTCGGAAGGCACAAATACAAAGCGCGGTAGCCCAAACAACGGGCCGCCGCGCTCTGTCTTGTTAGGGGAGAAATCACTTCATGAGCATCATGCGCCGGATCTGTACGGTGGAACCGGCCTCGAGACGGCAGAGGTAGATGCCGGAGGGCAGCTGCGACGCATCCCAGGAAACCTCGTATGCGCCCGCCCCGCGTACATCGCTGACGAGCAGTCCGACCTCGCGACCGAGGAGGTCATAGACGCGGAGCGATACGTGCATGCGCTCGGGGACGGCGAAGCGAAGCGTCGTCGCCGGATTGAACGGGTTCGGATAGTTCTGATAGAGCACCGGGGCGGAGGGAAGCGATGCGGGGTTCGCGACGCTCGTCACGCCGGAGCGCTGTGCCGAGATCGACGCGCTGCCGTGCGCATCGCTGATTTCGGCCGACGTCGCGCCGTTCTCGAATCCGACCTCGGAGATCATGACATCGAGACTGCCGTTTGCGGTATTCGCGATGGTGAACGCACCGTCCGTGCCCGTGACGGCGAAGTACATGCTGCCCGCCGCGTCGATGCCGTACACCCACGCGTTTGCCAGTCCTGTACCGGAGGTCTGGTCGGTTACTTCGCCGCTGAAGAGCGCGAGACCGCTTTCCGTCACCGGATCGAGCGTGAACGTCACTTCGCCGAGCGCACCGTCCCAGCGGCTCTGCTTCCAGTCGTATGTCCCGCCAGCGTACATGCCGACATACCCGAGCGCGCGGGCGCGAAGCACGGCGTTATCCCAGGCCTGGAATTCGAATTCACCCTGCGTACTCGTCCCGGTGGAAAGCACCATGCCGTTCGCCGGATTGACGGCTTCGATGACGGCCGGGAGTCCGCCCTGGGAGTTGCGCGCCACGACACGGCCGCGGTACAGGCGCGGCGCGGTGGGGGCGGGAGTCAGCGCCAAGTCGATCCCCGTCACGTTGGCCGAGGCCGCGAGCGTGATCGGAGTGGCCAGGGTCATCGAGGCGGCGTTGTTATAGTACTCTCCGAGGAAACGGTATGCCGAGGCGTACACGATATAGTCGCCTGCCGGAAGTCCGTCGACGGTGTACGCGCCCTGCGCGTTCGTGCGCGCGCCGCGTTCAAAATGGAACTGCGTCGATCGCACGATCACCGTCGCGCTTGCGATCGGGGCATTGGTATTCTCGTTCGAAACGATCCCCGAGATGCTGCTGCCGGGATCGAGCGTGAAGTCTATGCCGGTGACCGGCTGGTTCGCGACGGTGACAGGGGCTGCCTGCGAAATGGCCGTCACTCCTGCGTAGTACTCGGCGATGAAGCCCGAAGCCTGGGCGCGGACGATGAAGTCGCCCGCGGGGAGTCCCGCGATCAGGTAATTCCCGTTGACATCGGAAACGGCTCGGCCGTAGATGCTGCTGGCGACATTCGTGCTCGGCCGCCCGTTGATCCATGCGGTCACGACCGCATCGGCGATCGGGCTGCCGTTTGCATCCCGGATCGTTCCGGCGATGGAGCCGGCAAAGCGTTCAAGCGAGAAATTCACCCCGCTGCGCGTCGGCGCGGTGTTGTCCACCGTGACGATGGTCGCCAGCGTGCGATCGGGTGTGTCATTGTAGTATTCCGTGGCGAATCCGGAGGCGTTCGCCCAGACGGTGAAATTGCCTGTCGGGACATCGAGCGTGTAGCTGCCGTCGTTCGCCGACCGCGCCATGAACGGACGAAGAATCGGGCTGTTGAGCATCTCCGCCTGCACGAGCGCACCGCCGATGGGATTGCCGCTGGCATCACGCACGAAACCGGTGATGGTATAGGTGGGCGGGGGCGGAACGAGCGAGAGGGCGAAATCGATGCCGCTCACCGTGCCGGCGGAGACGATCGTGACGGCGTCCGCGCTCGCTGCGTCGGGCTTCCCGTCGTAGAACTGCGTCACGTACCCCGACCGCATCGCGGAGACGGTGTACGGTCCGTCAGGGATGCCGACGATTTCATAGTTCCCGTTCGCATCCGTTATCGCACTGTAGCCCGCGGTATTGGCCGGCGGGGTCATGCTGCTGCGCGAAATGGCGGTCACGCGCGCTCCCGCGACAGGGGAGCCTGCGGTCGTCGCCTCGATGACTCTCCCGCGGATGTGTCCGCCCGGCGGCGCGAGCATGACGCCGACGCTGCCCTGCAGCGTCATGTTTCCCACCACCGCGGTGGCGGTAATGACGCCGCGCGGCGAAGAGGAATTCAGCGCGGCGGCGGTGAAGAGCCCCTGCGGGGTGATGGTGCCGAAAGAGGAAGGATCGACGGACCAGGCGATGCTCGTGATCGGAACTTCGACGCGCGTCCCGGCCGCGGTGAATTCATAGGCCCGTGCCGTGAATTGAATGCTCTGCCCGGGCGTTACCGTGAGCATCGAGGAACTGCTCCCCGAGGGATCGATGCTGAGCATGTATTGCGTGTTCTGCGCCCATAAGGCAGCGCCGCTGAAAATCCACACGACGAGTACCAGTCGGAACAGATTTTTCATGATTCTTCTCCGGCGAAGGGTGAAAAGAGGGAAAATACGTCCAGATTCTCGATATTAAGAAGAGTGACAACGGAGGGATACAAAACGTTACAGGGAGGCCGGCATTTTTTCTCGCTTTTCCTACATCTTTTTCATCTCCGATTAAGGTGCTGTTAATGTTGCCGCCATAGATTGGCAGCAGAGTCATTATTGTCCCGGATGCCCCCTGCGCTCCGGGAGGAGCAAGCTCCGGATGGAGCGCACCGCTCCGGAACGCGTCACATCACAGGCCACGACATGCTTCGGTACACATACAAAGAATTCACCTCGTTCTCGCTCGTCCTTCTCCTGATGGTCTGGGCGTTCTATCTCCTCGACTCGGTGCACAGCCGATGGGCGGAGAGCCGAGTGCGAACGAATGTGTCGGAGCAGCTGGTGCAGCAGAGTGCCCTCCTCGGAAGCACGATCAACAATAAACTGTCTCTTCTGTACGGTCTGCGCAGTTTCGTCGAAACCCACCCCGCGTCGCAGCTGCGACCGGAGGAATTCGACAACATCGCGCGAACGCTTCGCGGCAATTCCACGGCGATCCGCGCGATGCAGCTCGTTGAAAACGGCGTCATAACCTACGTTTTCCCGAAAGAGGGGAACGAAGCGGTCCACGGCTACAATCTGCTGACCGATCCGCGTCCGTCGGTGGCGGTTTCCGTACGTCGTGCCTACGACAACGATTTCGTGACCATCAACGGACCGCTGGAGCTCAAGCAGGGCGGACAGGCCATCGTCGCCCGCCTGCCGATCCGCGTCGACGGACGGGTGTGGGGGCTGGCCGCGGTCGTGATCGATCTCCCCGAACTGTTTCTCGAGGCCGGATTGAACACCCGGGAAGACGCACTGCTTTTCGCCGTGCGTGATCAGCACCAGGGGACATTTTTCGGTATGGAGAAGGTATTCGCCTGCGCCCCCGAACAGCAGCGCATCCCGCTGCTCGACGGGTACTGGGATCTCGCCGCGGCACCGGAGGACGGCTGGCTGAGCCTCGTTTCCGATGAGGTCCTCGCGTTCCGGATCGTGGGCAGCATCATCATCCTGCTGCTCATGTCGCTGTTCTTCGTCTCCACCCGCAGCAAGTACATCCTCCACAAGCTCGTGGATCGTCGGACGCAGGAACTCGAACAGCTGAACCGGGAACTTCGGCACGAAGTGGAAGCGCGCAAGCGCACGGAAGCGGATCTGATCACCGCGCGCGATAAGGCCGAGCATTCCGATCGTCTGAAGGATGCCTTCATCGCCACGATGTCGCACGAGGTGCGTACGCCGCTGCACGTGATCCTGGGGTATGTCGATCTGCTCCACAATGCCGATGCCGGCGTCAGCAGCGAAGAACAGGCGCTGTACATGCGGAGCATGAAGAGTGCCGGCCGCCGGCTGATGCGTTCCGTCGAGGAATTGCTGCACATCTCCAGTCTTCGCGCCGGCACGTTCAATGTCAATCCGGAAGACTTCGATCTCGTCGAATCGACGCGGACTGTCGTGCGTGAATTCCACGACGAGGCGAAAGAGCGCGGTCTCTCCCTTGTCTTCAAATCGACGCTCGCGAGTGCCAGCGTGTATGCCGACCGCTACTCGCTCGAACAGGCCGTGACCAACCTGGTCGACAACGCGATCAAGTACACCGAGAAAGGGGAGGTGGAGATCTTCCTTCGCGGCGAGGGCAACGACTGCACGCTGACCGTGCGCGATACCGGGATCGGAATTTCCGAAGAGTATATCCGCCACGTCTTCGATGTGTTCTCGCAGGAGAAAACCGGGTACAACCGGCCGTATGACGGCCTGGGCCTCGGGCTGTCGCTGACGCGGCAGTTCGTCGAACTCAACAGCGGAAAGATCGACGTGCGCAGCGAGAAGGGGAAAGGATCCGAATTCTCCATCAGCTTCCCGACCATCATGCCCGTACAGCACGTGGTCGTCGAAGAGGAACGCGTCAACGTCGACGAACCGACCGCGGCTCCCTCCCTCACCCTTATCAAGAATGTCGCGCAAGTCGCCTGAGAGGAGAAAGACGGGCGTATCGCGAAGAGGCCGGAACCTGGTTTCGGCCTCGATTATTTTTATCGTCCGGGGCAGTTGAAATTCTTTTCCTTGGGATCCCAATATCCTATCTTTGCATCACAGTCTTTTGCAGATTTCGCACTCTTTCCTAATACCATTCTGGATTACGCGTGAATATTTATGTGGTCGGAGCGGGCGGTTCGGCTCGTGATCTGATAGCTGCAGCGCTGCCCGTGAAACCCCAGCATCAGGTCCGCGCCCTGAAAGATGCCGTCACTCTGTTTGCCAGGCCCGAGAGTCCCCCGGATATCATCTTCGTCGACGACGACTCGGCCGGAGTTCTCACCGCCGAGATCGAGCAGCTCGCCGCCCGCCTGTCCGATGTGCCCATCATCGCGATGGTCGACGGCAGCGACCGTGACATCGTCATCGCGGCCGAGGCGGCGGGGGCGATGCTCTGTCTTTCGAAAACCGCACAGGACTATCAGCTTGCCGGGACACTGCGTACGCTGATCCGGATGCGCGAACTGCAGCAGCAGCTGCAGTCCGTTCGGGAAGCCGTCGCGGAACAGACGCAGCTCAGCCAGATCATTGCCCGTTCGGGATCGATGAACACGGTAGTGCACCTGGTCGAGAAAGCGTGCAAAAATGAAATCAACGTGCTGCTCGAAGGCGAGGAAGGAACCGGCAAGGAGCATCTCGCACGCGCGATCCATTTCAACGGAACCCGCGCGAATGGTCCGTTCCTGATGCTCAACTGTGTCGCCATTCCCGATCATCTCATCGAGCTCGAGATGTTCGGATACGAGGCGGGGGTCTTCGAAGGCGTTCCGGATTCGAAACCGGGCATTTTTGAACTCGCGGAGGGGGGAACGCTATTCATCGATGAAATCGGCGCGCTCCCTCTGACCACGCAGGCACGGCTCTATCGGGCGATGCAGACCCGCACGGTGCGCCGGATCGGCAGCGAACAGGATGTCCCGGTCAACGTGCGCATCGTCAGTTCGACGAGCCGCAATCTGCGCACGATGAGCGCGGATGGGACGTTCCGTGAGGATCTCTACTTCCGTCTGGCGACGTTCCCGGTGAAAATTCCGCCGCTGCGCGATCGTATGGTCGATCTGCCGCCGCTGGCGGAATATTTCCTGCGCAAGCACGCCGAGAACGAAGGACGCCCTGGTCTGGGCATCAGCAAGGACACCTACCAGGTATTCAAGAAATACGACTGGCCCGGAAACGCGCGTGAACTCGAGCACTGCATCGCCCGGGGCGTCGTGGTCGCGGAAAGCATGGATATTCAGCCGTGCGATCTACCGCAGTCCATTCTCCAGGCGACGGGCATGGCCCCGAATGCCGATGAACCGGACGGACTTCTCAACGGGCACGCGAGTCCCATTCCGACCATGGAACAGCTGAAAGCCCGCGGCATCCGTCTCGCGCTCGAAGCGACCGGGGGCAATATCCGCGAAGCGTCCCGGCTGCTCGATATCGGTCGCACCACCATGTACAAGCTGATCGAGAAGTATCACATCAAGATCTGAGGCAGGCGGCGGACACCGGTCTGCCGCCGTTTCGCCGAGGGCTGCCCCGATGCGGTGAAAATGTGTGTAAATATGTAACTTTTCACGCGTTCGGTTGTTCTTACTTTCTGAGTACAGAAGTACTTCCGCACCTTCCCGAATCCATCCCTACTTTACCGCCCTTGCGCAGTTCGCAGCCGGGCCTTAATTACGAGGTTCCCATGAAGCAAATGTTTCCACGTCTCCTGTTCCTGGTACTTGCCCTGTTTGTGGCGCTTTCCTGTTCGGATGACAGTACGACGGCACCGGAGACCTTTTCCGTGTCCGGAACGGTGCATAAGGCGGGGACAGGAACGGCGCTCTCGGATGCCAGCGTCATCGCGCAGCGGCATGAAGACGGGGCGGAGATTGCGAGAACGGTCACGAACTCCGAAGGCGCGTTTCTCCTGAAAGGACTGCCGGCGGAGAAAATCGACATCATCGTCGAGGCGGCAGGATTTGCGCCCGTGCTCTACAACGGGCTCGATCCGAAATCGGACGAAGGGGCGCTGCAGAACATGAGCGTGCAGATGACTCCCGCCGATTCCTGCTGCAGCGGCGTCCTCGTTCTGACGCTGAAAAACGCGAATAACGAGGTCCTCGTGAACAAGGCCGTCGTCATCAAGCGCGGGGGACAGATCATCGCAGATCCCCGAACCGACGAGGACGGGAAGGTCACCGTTTCCAGTCTGTGCGCGGGCGAATATTCGGTTCGCATCGCCGTGGACGGCTACCGTGTCTACGAAGCCGTGTTCGCGATCAACCCCACCTGCGATCCTGTCGAGATGACCGCGGTTCTGCAGAACGCGAGCAGCGGATGCTGCGACGGCGTCCTGACCGTGATCGTCAAGGATGAGAACGGCCTTTCGGTCGCCGGCGCTCAGGTACGCGTCTGGAAGAACGGCGCGATTCTCCACCAGGCGTTCACGGATACGGCGGGCATCGCGGTGTTTACCGATCTGTGCCGCGGGGAATACGGGGTCGACGTCATGAAAACCGGCGTTACCGACCGCGAATTCGGATTCGCCATCAATGAAAACTGCGATCCCTACACCAAGAATGTCGTGGTCGAGAATCTCGGCTGCTGCAGCGGCGTGTTCACCCTCGTCGTGCGCGACGCCAACGGGAATCCCGTGCCGGGCGCCAAGGTGCTCGTGCGCAAGGGAAGCAAGGTGATCGAAGACCCGGTGACCAATGCCGCCGGAACGATCATCGTCGACGGACTCTGCCGCGGTGAGTACAACTACCGCATTTCGAAGGAAGGCTACAACGTCGTTGAAGGCATGTTCGCCATCACCGAAAACTGCGATCCGGTCACCCGCGAAGCCACGCTCACCGGCAGCAGTGTCTGCTGCAGCGGGGTGTTCACCCTCGTCATCCGCGACGCGAACGGGAATCCCATCCAGGGCGTGAAAGTCGTGGTCAAGAAGGGCGCGACGGTGGTCGAGGATCCCGTGACGAACGGCGACGGCCGCATCATCATCGACGGCCTCTGCCAGGGTGAGTACAGCTACCGCGCCACGAAGGAAGGCTACGCCGTGATCGAGGGTTCCTTCGCCATCAACAGCAGCTGCGAACCGGTAACCCGTGAAGCGACGATGCAGACCAACAGCGTGTGCTGCAGCGGTGTGTTCACCCTCGTCGTGCGCGACGGGAACGGCAACCCGGTTGAGAATGCCAAGGTTCTGATCAAGAAAAACGGGACGGCGATCTCCGATCCGCGCACGAACGCCAACGGCCAGATCGTCGTCGACGGTCTCTGCGCCGGCGAGTACGTGTATATCGTCAGCAAGGAAGGCTACAATGCCACCGACGGTTCCTTTGCCATCAACAGCAGCTGCGAACCGGTGACACGCGAAGCCACGCTGACGGAAATCTGCTGCTCGGGCGTGCTCACCGTGACGGTGACGGATCCGAACAGCGCGGCGGTCGACGGGGCCACCGTGAAGCTCTGGCGCAACGGCGCGGTGCTGGCAACGCAGCAGACCAACGCCCAGGGCGTGGCCGTCTTTGACGGACTGTGCAAGGGCGAATACGGTGTCGATATCGAAAAAACCGGCTTCCGCACCCGTGAATTTTCCTTCGCCATCGGACCCGACTGCGGGCCGTACGCAAAATCGATCACGCTCGAACCCTGATCCGTCGGATCGAGCAGTCCGGAATATCAAAACAGGCCCCCCGCGGGGCCTGTTTTTTTTTGTGTTCGAATGCAGATAAGCGGGGCAAACGAGAGGATTTCGGGGCGTCCTACCCACCGCGGGGGTCGGACAGCACCCATTCTTGCCCTTTTTTGACAAATTAATTCGAGAAATTTTTCGTGAATGTTTGGATAAATTTTTCACGATCTATAGATTTGTATGATGGAATCTCTTTATCCGAGATCGCGCTCCAATCACAGTGAGTTACCAGAGAGGTATTTGGATGTCAGAAAACTTGGAAACGGTCGTCAAGACTGTCTGTGAAGGATTCGGCAATGACAAGAGCCGCATGATGGATATCGTGCGGGAATTGCAGGAACTCCTTGGCTGCGTTTCTGATGATGCGATGGATCTGATCGCGAAAGCGGTCGGGACTCATCGGGTCGAAGTGGAAAGCGTGGTGTCCTTCTACGCTTTTCTTTCAAAAAATCAAAAGGGCAATGTCGTTATCCGGCTGTGCGATGATATCATCGACCGCATGTTCGGATTCGAGCGCATCAAGCAGACGTTCTGTGATTCGCTCGGGATCAATGTCGGCGAAACCACGTCCGACAACCTGATCACGCTCGAAACCACGCCGTGCATCGGCATGTGCGACCAGGCACCCGCCATCATGGTCAACGACGAGATCTTCACCGAACTCTCGCGCGACGGCGCGGTCGAGATCGTCGAACAGCTGAAGTCCGGACTCGCGCCGGAACGGCTGCGCCGCCGACTCGGCGACGGCAACAACTCGAATCCGCTCGTCAGCGCCGGCGTGTCCAATAATCTGCGCAAGCAGGGCGAGGTCATTTTCGCGCCGCTCGAGTGCGGAAACGCACTGCGCAAGGCGATCGCAATGAGTCCGAACGAAGTGATCCGCGACGTGAAGACGGCGCGTCTCCGCGGCCGCGGCGGCGCAGGCTTCCCGACCGGTATGAAATGGGATTTCACGCGCAGTGCCGACGGCGACCGCAAGTATGTCGTCTGCAACGCGGATGAAGGCGAGCCCGGCACGTTCAAGGATCGCGTGATCCTCACCGAACGTCCCGAGCTCCTGATAGAAGGCATGGCCATTGCCGGATACGCCATCGGCGCACAGGAAGGCATCATTTACCTTCGTGCCGAGTACGCGTACCTGCGCCCGTTCCTCGAAGACCGGCTGCAGATGGCCCGCAACATGAACATGCTCGGAAAGAGCGTGATGGGCAAGGCCGGATTCGATTTCGATATCCGCATCCAGATGGGCGCCGGCGCCTATGTCTGCGGTGAGGAGACCGCGCTGATCAGTTCCTGCGAAGGGCTGCGGGGCGATCCGAAAAACCGTCCGCCGTTCCCCGCGCAGAAAGGCTATCTCGGCTGTCCGACCTCGGTCAACAACGTCGAAACCTTCTGCTGCGTCGCGCGCATCATTGATCAGGGCGCGGGCTGGTTCTCCCAGATCGGCTCGAAAGGGAGCACCGGGACGAAACTGCTCAGCATCAGCGGCGACGTCCGTCGCCCGGGCGTCTACGAAGTCCCCTTCGGCATCACGATGAAAGAGGTACTCGAGATGGCAGGCGGCGATGGTGCCGCTGCGGTGCAGGTCGGCGGTCCGAGCGGTCAGCTCATCGGTCCCGACATGTACGACCGCACGATCTGCTATGACGACCTGGCGACCGGCGGCGCTCTGATGGTGTTCGGACCGGAACGCGACCTCCTGAAGGTGGTCGAGTACTTCATGGACTTCTTCATCGAGGAGAGCTGCGGCTACTGCACGCCCTGCCGTGTGGGCAACGTGCTGCTGAAGAACCGTCTCGAGAACATCATGCAGGGCAAGGGCGAACCTTCCGACCTCGCATATCTCGAGGAACTGGGACAGTCGGTGAAGTCGACCAGCCGCTGCGGTCTGGGACAGACCTCCCCGAACCCGATCCTGAGTTCGCTGAAGAACTTCCCGGCGCTGTACAAGGTGCTGGTCAAGGAGGATCAGCCGTTCCAGCCGACATTCGACATTCAGAAAGCACTCGGCACGGCGAAGGAAATCGCCGGACGCCCGTCAATGCATTTCGCCGAATAATCCATCAATGAACGAAAACGGAAAAAGATCATGAGTGAGAATACAATAACGTTCGAAATTGACGGCGTCGAAGTGCAGGGTATCGCGGGGCAGACGATCATGGCCGCCGCGGATGCCGCGGGAATCTATATCCCCCGGCTGTGCGCGTTCGACGGTCTGCCTGCGCACGGCAGCTGCCGCATCTGCACCGTGAAGGTCAACGGCCGTTTCCAGTCCGCCTGTACGCAGCCGGTGGCCGAGGGCATCATGGTGGAAAACGACACCGAGGAACTCCTCGAATTCCGCCGCAACATCGTCGACATGCTGTTCGTCGAAGGCAACCATTTCTGCATGGTCTGCGAAAAAAGCGGCAACTGCGAGCTGCAGGCGATGGCGTATCGCCTGGGCATCGCGGCGCCGAAATACCCGTACATGTTCCCGGCCGATCGCAATGTCGACGCGACACACAAGCACATCTTCATCGACCAGAACCGCTGCATCCTCTGCGCGCGCTGCGTGCGGGCCTCGCGTGATCTCGACGGGAAGAACGTGTTCCAGTTCGTGGGTCGCGGTCCCGGAAAGCGCATCGCGGTGAACGCGAAGGCGAAGCTGGTGGACACCGACCTGGACATCACCGACAAAGCAACGGAAGTGTGTCCGGTCGGAGCCATCCTCAAGAAGCACGTCGGGTACGCGATCCCGGTCGGTCAGCGCAAGTACGACCACATGCCGATCGGATCGGACATCGAAGCAAACAAACAATGACCAAGGAGCAGGATAGAATCATGGCAAAGCCAAAAGTTGCAACCACGTCCCTGGCCGGATGCTTCGGGTGTCACATGTCGATCCTCGACATCGACGACCGCATTCTCCAGCTCGTGGAACTGATCGAATTCGATAAATCCCCGATTAACGATATCAAGGAATTTACAGGCGAATGCCTCGTCGGCATCGTGGAAGGCGGCTGCGCGAACGAGGAAAACGTGCGCGTGCTGCAGGAATTCCGCAAGCACTGCAAGATCCTGATTTCTCTCGGTGACTGCGCGATCAACGGCGGCCTCCCCGCCATGCGCAACACCATCCCGTTGAAGGAATGTCTCGATGAAGCGTATCTCAACGGCCCGAGCGTCTACAACCCCTCCGGCAGCATCCCCAACGACCCGGAAATTCCCCTTCTGCTCGACAGGGTCTATCCCTGCCACGAGGTGGTGAAGGTGGATTATCATCTCCCGGGCTGTCCGCCGTCGGCAGATACGATCTGGCAGGCGCTCGTCGCCCTGCTGACCGACAAGCCGCTGGAACTGCCGTACGAACTCATCAAATATGACTAATCCGCTCGGAACCCAAAACAGAAAGGAACAGGAGAAGAATCGTGCAAGATACAAATGATCTGAAGAGGGTTGTCATCGAACCTGTGACCCGTGTTGAAGGGCATGGAAAGGTGACGATTCTGCTGGATGAGGAAAACCGGGTCAAGCAGGCACGGCTGCATATCGTCGAGTTTCGCGGTTTCGAGCGTTTCATCCAGGGCCGCCCGTACTGGGAAGCCCCGGTGCTCGTGCAGCGTCTCTGCGGCATCTGCCCGGTGAGCCATCACCTCGCCGCGGCCAAGGCCATGGACCTCATCGTCGGCGTCGATACGCTGACCCCCACGGCGGAGAAGATTCGCCGCCTCATGCATTACGGCCAGATGTTCCAGTCGCATGCGCTGCATTTCTTCCACCTCGCCTCGCCGGACCTGCTCTTCGGTTTCGGTGCCGACGTCGCGATCCGCAACGTGATCGGCGTCGCCGCCAAACATGCCGATCTCGCCGTGCAGGGCGTGATGATGCGCAAGTACGGGCAGGAAATCATCAAGGCGACCGCGGGAAAGAAAATTCACGGTACCGGTGCCATTCCGGGCGGTGTGAACAAGAACCTCTCGATCGCAGAACGCGACAGCTTCCTCAAGGACATCGACCAGATGACCGACTGGGCACGCGGCGCTCTCAAGATCGCAAAGGACTATACGATTGAAAATCTCGAGACCGTGGCGCCCTTCGGTTCCTTCGAATCGAATCACGTCTCACTCGTCCGCGAAGACGGTGCGATGGATCTGTACCACGGCAATCTGCGCGCCATCGATGCGCAGGGCGGCAAGATTTTCGACCAGGTCAACTATCAGAACTACCTCGACTACATCGCCGAGGAAGTGCGCGACTGGTCGTACATGAAGTTCCCCTTCATCAAGTCGCTCGGATCCGAGGACGGCTGGTACCGCGTCGGTCCGCTTGCACGCGTCAACGCCTGCGACTTCATCGATACGCCCGAAGCGGAAGCCGCGCGCAAGGAATTCATGGCGGTGACCGAAGGCAAGCCGAACAATCTGACGATGGCCTACCACTGGTCCCGCATGATCGAGACCCTGCATTCGATCGAGAAGATCCGCGAACTGCTCGAGGATTCCGATCTCCAGGGCACGGATCTCGTGCTGAAAGGCGACCGCCGTCCGGAAGGCGTCGGTCTGATCGAAGCGCCGCGCGGAACGCTCTTCCACCACTACCGGGTGAATGAAGACGACCAGGTGGTCATGGCAAATCTCATCGTCTCCACGACCAGCAACAACGAGCCGATGAACCGCGCCGTCTCGAAGGTCGCCATGGATCACATCTCGGGCAAGGCAGAGATCACCGAGGGTCTGCTCAATCACATCGAAGTCGCCATCCGCGCATACGATCCGTGTCTGTCCTGCGCCACGCACGCGCTCGGCAAGATGCCGCTCGTCGTACGCCTGGTGGATCATGAAGGCAACGAGGTCGCGAAGAAGAGCACCTGATGGACACCGCACGCCGCATATTGTTGATCGGGTACGGAAACCCCGGCCGGCTTGACGACGGACTCGGTCCGGCGCTCGCAGCCGCCGTGGAGACCTGGAATGTAGCGGGGCTCTCGGTCGATGCCGATTATCAGCTGACGGTCGAAGACGCAAGCGACGTCGCGGCGCATGATATCGTCATTTTCGCGGACGCATCGGTCAACGGCGCGGAGCCCTATTACGTCGAGAAAGTGGAGCCGAAAGAAGCGCTGAGCTTCAGCAGTCACAGCGTCGAGCCCAGCGTGCTTCTGCACATGGCGCAGAACCTGTTTCAGGCGAAGACCCGCGCGTACATTCTCGGCATCCGCGGCTACGATTTCAACGAATTCGGCGAACGTCTGTCTCCGCGTGCGGCGGAGAACCTCGAAAAGGCGATTGCATACATGCGTCTGGTACTCGAAGACCCGCGGCTGCTCGACACCCCCGCGGAAGTCCACTGAACAGCACCGGCGCGCGTGATTGAAAAACACGAGAATTCTATACATGGAGAAACACAATGAACGACGGTAAACACGTGATCCTGTACCTCGACGACGATCAGGACATGCTCGACGCCGTGCGCATGATCCTTGAAGCGAACGGTTACGACATGGTCGAAGCGCACAGTGCCGAGGAAGGTATCCGCAAGTACAAGGACACTACGCCTGACTTTCTGCTTGTCGACCTTATGATGGAAGAAGTGGATTCGGGAATCAATTTCGCCAAGGAGATGA
The DNA here is from genome assembly GCA_003246455.1 of Bacteroidota bacterium. Classification (GTDB taxonomy): domain Bacteria; phylum Bacteroidota; class Ignavibacteria; order SZUA-365; family SZUA-365; genus SZUA-365. The sequence goes on along the minus strand of QKAF01000032.1, from coordinate 29,402 downwards.
AGGTCCTCGGCAATACGATCCCCCTCTTCATGCTCAGTTCCGTCGGTGACAGCCTCGATGACAACACCGACTACAAAGCGCTTGGTCTGGACGGCGTCTTCCAGAAGCCGATCCACCCCAAAACACTCCTCTCCATTCTGAAAAAGAAACTGGGTTAGGAACAACACCGTAGCACCTTCGAAGAACATCGAAGCACCTTCCTGAACTCCGTAGCACCTTCGAAAATATCGTAGCACATGCGCAGCACGGCTGCACAAACGGCGACCTCTCGGGCTCGCCGTTTGTAATTTATGCGGATCATTGTCAACGGGCTCATCCGATCCTTGCGGCCGAACGGAAACGTGCGGATGATCGTGATGGTGCGGCGGATCCGGAAACGTGCGGATGATCCGGAAACGTGTGGATGATCCGGAAACGTGTGGATGATCCGGAAACGTGTGGATGATCCGGAAACGTGTGGATGATCGTGATGGTGTGGCCGATCCATTGGATCGGCCCTACGCAATTGGGGCATATATAATTGAGGGGAGGCGCACACGTCCCGATGGGACGCGTGCGGGGTAGGTTCAGGGGTGAAACCGCATGGGGTTTTGTTGGATGTAACGGCGAACACGTTCACGATCGTTCGATGATCGGATGATGTGATCATAATAATTCGTTTGCCATACGGTAAAATGTGGATTCCCCGATTCATTTCGGATTCGTTTTGTGACGCGGGATTTGAATTGTCCCATGATCGCACCGAGTGAGCCCCCGAGAAGTCGGAAATCAGGTTCAAGGGGTTGGATGAGACGATAGGGGAGAATCTCGATGACACCATGAATGTGATCAGGCATGATGACGAATTCCGCGCAACGGACATTGTCGCGTACATTCGTGATGCGTTTCCATTCATCCAGAACGACGCGGCCCCTTCCATTGAGAAAGATGATCCCCTCATGGATGTACCCGAAGAGATCACGGTTCCCATTGGTTTTCACGGTGACGAAATACGCCCCTGGATTGCGGTAATCATATCTCGTCAGGCGTCGCGATGTATTTCGGAAGATCATTCGCACTCCCTATGCAAAATGAATCGACGTGTAATGCACGCTACGAAAATAAAAAATCGACGGCAAGGAACAATCGCCGACCTGACCCCGCGATCCCCATGCTGCGTTCGGGCCAACGGCCCGGACGCGTCACCACCGGAGCAAGGAGCATGCACTGACGTAGGGGCGGGCCAACGGCCCGGCCATGCCCCGAACCCCGGGGATGTCCCGCAACGCGGCCATGCCCCGAACCCCGGGGATGTCCCGCAACGCGGCCATGCCCCGAACCCCGGGGATGTCCCGCAGCCCGGCCATGCCCCGAACCCCGGGGATGTCCCGCAGCGCGGCCATGCCCCGAACCGCGGGGATGTCCCGCAACGCGGCCATGCCCCGAACCCCGGGGATGTCCCGCAACGCGGCCATGCCCCGAACCCCGGGATTTCCAACGGCCCGGCCATACGCGATGACACGTAAACGCCGAATCACATGGCCATGCACAGTAATCCGGTAATTGAGTTTTCCCCGGCGGGGGACCCGGTCAATCGAACGGCCATTCGCCCTGGCGTTTCAGGCGCTCCTCGAGATTGCCCGCGCGGAGGTACTCCATCGTTTCGGCGGGTGTTCGGCGGATGGTGGGAATGGTCGTCCGGTTGGCGATTTCGTAGGCGAGGATGGAGACGACGCCGGCGGTCTCGGAGAGATAGCGCTTGTTGACGAGGTCAAAGGTGTCGCCGAAATCGTGATAGGTTTCGACCGTTTCGCGGTCGAGGTGCCCGAGCGGGGTGACGGTCGGGAAACCCGCAAGCATGAACGGCTGATGGTCGCTGTTCGTCCATATGCCGTTGATCACCCCGCGGCTCATGTCATAGCCGCGGAATTCGTCGACGAGTTCGTTGAGGAGGGGGAGAAACTGCGCGTTCCCCATGGCTCCGAATCCGCGCGGACTCCCGGTCATATCCATGTTGATCATCGCCGTGATGCGATCGTCGGCGTGCATCTCCACGTACTTCCGCGAACCCCAGAGACCCATTTCCTCACCGTTGAACCAGACGAACTCGATGGTCCGCTCATTCGACGGGGAGAGGGAGGCCAGGATGCGCGCGACATCGAAGAGCACGGCGGTCCCTATCCCGTTGTCGACGCTGCCCTGCCCGACGTCCCATGAATCGAAATGGGCGCCGATCACGATCTTGTCTGCGCTTTTCCCGGGAAGGGTGCACACGACATTCGCGCTCTCGACTTCGACGCAGCGGGAATGCACCGTCAGGCGCATGCGTACGGGAACCGCATGATCCAGCAGCCGCTTCAGCCGCTGTCCTTCGGTCCAGGTGATACTGAACGCCGGTACCGCCGCAGGGTCACCATGGAAGTTGCCCATACCGCAGAGTATCTGTCCGGCCTTCTTGTCGTTGATGAAAAGCACCGCCCGTGCACCCGCCGCCGCGGCCCGGATGATGACTTCGGAGCGGAGCGGACTTTCCTGTCCCGACAGTTTTTCCTGCGTGACGAGTGCGATGCGGCCTGACACGTCACAGCTGTCGAAATCCTCCGTCAGCCCGCGGTTGGCCCAGGCGAGCGGCGCTTCGAAGGCCGGCGTCTGATCGACATACCCGAGTGCGACGGCACGGAACACGCGGTCCGACGGCGCGATCATCCGCACCTCGTCGTCATTGCGCACCCACCCGCGCGCGGTGAATCGCTCCTGCCTGGGCGACAGGCCGATGCCGCGCAGGGCCTCCATCAGAATATCCATTCCCTGCACGTTCTGAGGCGAACCGATCCATCTCCCGCCCGCTTCGTCACTCAGCCGCTGCAGCAGTTCGTACGATGCGTTGTCGATGGATGCGCTGCCGGCCATTCGCTGATGCATGGCGGGCGATTGTGCCGCCACGGGCACAGCGAGCACGAAGGGGAAGAGGAGGACCGCGAGAAGCGTAGGAGCGAGTGCGCGTGTAATCATGGTGTGCTTTATCCGTCTGTGAATCTGGTTACGGGGTAGATCATTCCGACGCGCCCACTGCCGCCGTCTTCAGCTTGCCGCCCATCCATTTGCGGGCGAGGAACAGGGCGATAGGCGAGAGCATTGCGATGACCGCGTAGAAAAGCCACAGGAGTTCACTGTTCTGCCCGCCGGTTTCCGGGACGTACTGCGCGAGCATGGTGCCGGAGTACAAGCTGGTCAGGAGTTTCGTGAGGAACCAGGGGAACTGGGCGATTCCCATGTACTGTCCGGTCTTTCCCTCCGGGGCGAGCTCGGCGGCGAGCTGGAGGAAGCGCGGCTGCCACATCGCCTCGCCGACCGACATCAGCACGATATACGTCATCAGCAGCGTCACATTGGGACCAATGGCCAGGAGGAACGTCGGCGCGGCCATGACGAAGGTGCCGATGATCATCATCCTGTACACATCGACCTTGCTGGTGAGCGCCGCGACCAGCGGCGTGAGCACGAATATCAGAAGGGGATTCAGATTGACGAAGAACTCCATGTTCTGACTCACCCAGGGCTCGAAGGCGCGGTCGACATACTGCGGAAGTGTGAGCCACTGGTGTGCGAACAGCGTCTGCACCGGGATCAGTATGAAGATGAAGAAGGAGAACTTCACGTCGCGCAGTGGATGCTCGCGCAGCCAGCGCCGAAGCTCGAACGGTTCCTTTACCCGGTTCTTCTGGGCTTCCTCGGCCTCGTGATCCACGCCGCGGCTGCTGCGCCGGGCGGCGATGACACTGGCTTTCGTGGTAATGCCGAGAATCAGAAGCACGGAGAGCGCAGTGAACGCGGTGTACACCCAGTAGATGCCCGTGATGCCGAAGGCGCTGCGGACGGGCGGGGAGAGCAGGCCGGGGATGAATCCGCCGAGATTCATCACCGCGTACAGCGCGGCATATCCCATCGCGGCGGTCTTCGGGGTGGTGAACTGCCGCACGGCCACATACGCCGCGGGCTGATACATGCCGTAGCCGAGCACGACCAGGAGGAGACCGCCGATGGACGCGAAGAAGACCGGCGACCACATCCCGCTGCCGCCGAACGCGACCCCCACGGTGAGAAGCGACCGGCCGAAAAACATCAGAAGCAGGGATATGGCGAGAGCGATGCGGACGCCCCAGCGGTCCGCGAGTTCTCCGAAGAAGAACATCGCGAGCGTGATGCCTCCGGTGAACGCGCCAACGATCCAGCCGGCCTGCGCGTCACTGAGTCCGACTTCACGGTTGAAGTAGATTGCGAGCAGTGCCAGCGCGCCGAAATAGCACATTCCTTCGATCAGGTACGTGAGGTTGACGCCCCAGAGCGCGCGGGGCGCATGCGCGAATGCGACGAACGGATCGATCAGTTCCTTGAACGGATTTTTCTTCTGTTTCTCAGGTGCGGATTGCATAGGGAAAACCGGGATAGGGGTGACAGGGAGAGGGGTGGTCCCTCGGGAATATACGAAACCGCGGAGGAATTACGGACGCGTCGCGTCATTGCATTTCGCCTCCGCGGTGGCTAAACTGCGGGAGACATCATTTTTCCAGGAGAAAGAACATGAGATTTTTCAAACTCTTCAGTCTGCTCACGCTGGCAGTGCTTCTCGTCGCATGCTCGGAAGAGGATCCCAGTGTCCGAATTCAAAATGACCTTGAGGTCAAGGCCAACGTGCAGCTGAAACCCGATGCGGGAAATACGATCAATATCAACGATGTGGCGGCCGGGACAACCAGCGCCGAAGTGACGGTGCAGGAAGGAAGATGGACCGCGACCGCCAGCGTGCAGTCCAAGAGCGGCGAGTATACGGTCGCGTTCGACGTCAAGAATGACGTTCGCTACACGGTGGTCATCGTCAATGCCGAAACGCCCGTCCTGGAAGTCCGGACCGAGGATAAATAACCCCGGACACTTCAGTGATCAGCTTTATCGAAGGCCGGCGGATTCGCCGGCCTTTTCTCATGTCACGGGGATCCAGTAAGAGATTTTCAGGGCGATGAAGTTGTCACCCGGACTGTCGAACGAGCGCAGCAGATCGACCGGTCCGATCAGTTTCCCGTCGATGTCGTATCCGGACCGGTTCTGCTGCCACACCAGGAAGAGGGTGCTGCCGCGGACCCACTCCCAGCGAAGCACGGCGTTGCTCCGGAAGGAGAGAATGTTGAAATCCGGATTCGCGAACGCTGCGGTCCCGCGCTGATCGTTGACGACATAAAGTTTCGTTTCCGGATCATAGGCGATGCTGCTCTCGGGGTCGTCGCTGTAGATGCGAAGCTGATCGCTGCCTGCGGCGGGGAGTTCGCCGAATGCCGAGTAGGCCCCGCTGGCGGCGAACGGTTCGGCGTAGAGTTCGAGGGTGAGATCGGGAGAGAAAGCGAAGTTGACGCGGAACTGCGCCGAGGCCGTTCCCTGGTCCACGGTCGCGAATATGTACCGCCGGCCGAATGTGGCGGCCGGTCCGTCATCCGCTGTGGCGACGTACTGGCGGACGTTCACGCTGCGTGTGTATGAGGGTTCCACGGAAAACTCCAGCCAGCCGCTGCTGCGCACGCTGGCGGATCCGCCGCTCGACCAGTTCCATGAGCCGAGCGCGTCGCTGAAGCGCGAAGCCCAGACGTTCCACCGCACGTCGTCGGAGTAACTGTTGCTCAGATTGGCGAAGATGTTCCAACCGTCGCCGCTGCGCATCAGCGGTCCGCCGCGCGTCAGGTGGTCGTTGAGCGCGCCGGTTCCGTAATCGAAGCGGATCGACCCCATGTAGAAGTTCCGGAATGTCGTTCCGAATTCGAGTCCCATGCTCGTGTACTGGCGTACGCCGCCGAAATTCCATCCGCTGGATGCGGAGAGTTCGATTTCATAATTGTGAAAGATCAGCCCCGGTTCGTTTTCGCGATAGGCCAACGCCCCCCACGAGTCGATATCGTCGGCGGACTGAAGGATGCCTGCGTCATTGATCTCGAATCCGGGAGTCTCCATCGAAGAACCGACCTGCCAGAGCCAGTGCTTCCCGCTCTGCTTGTTGAGCCACAGTCCCGCGGTATAGCCTGCGAGCGAGGTACGCGTCGGATCATAGGTGATATGGTCGGCGTCGGGCCGCTGGAAGTAGTGCGCGCTGCTGCGCTGGACGCGTGCGAGGGCCGCGCTGCTGCCGGTGATATAACTGAAGCCGGTGTACCCGCCGAGTTCGTAGGTCGCGCGATCGAAGCGAAGCTTCCAGTCGATTCCGCCGCTGACGGCTTCCCGCGTCAGCAGACGCTCCGCGGCAGGAGAACTGAGGTCGCGCTTCACACCCGTCAGCATGGCGCCGACGGTGGAGGTTTCCTCGCCGAATTCCTGCTGTACGCGCATCACGCCGAAGCCGGTCAGCGGTTCCACCATTTCTTCGGAGTATTTGCGGAACACGGGATCATAGGTGTCGACGAATTCGCGCTGGGTCAGAGCGGTGAGCGCCGCGATCGAGAGCCCGGACGAGAGCCGGCCCGAGAGTTTGGCCGCGCCGAGGATGGTTGTATTGATGGGCCGGTCGGAGTATGCGGCCTCCGGTGTCAGCGCCGGAGGGGCACCGATGCGCCGGGAATAGAAGTACTCCGGTCCTTCACCGCTGAGGAGCTGGCTCCCCTCGATGAAGAACGGCCGCCGCTCGCTGTAGTAGGTCTCGTAGGCGGAGAGATTCACTTCGGCGGGATCCGCTTCCACCTGGCCGAAATCGGGGTTCACCGTCGCGTCGAGCGTCAGGTTCGGCCCGAGACCCATTTTCATGTCGATGCCGACGTTTCCCCGCCAGTCGATTTTGTTGTAGAACGGATCGAACGGATTTCCGGTCCGCGAGACCGTGACGTCGGCAACACTGTAGGGTGTGAGCTCCACCCGCGACGAAGGCTGAATGCCGCGGATGCCGGTCAGGGTGCCGAAGCGGGAACTCCATCCGGTTTCATTTTTCGGAATCAGAACCCAGTACACATCCTCGTTCCGGAACGGGATGTAGCGATTCATGTTCAGTCCCCAGGTCTGCACATCCCGGTTGTTGAAACGGAGCTGCGAAAAGGGGATGCGGATTTCCGCCACCCAGGCCGCACCGCTGCGCGTCACCCGCGCTTCCCAGACGGGATCGAACGAGTAATCGCGGCTCATTTCATAATCGCTCGGGTGATAGTAATCGATGCGCACGCCGTCCGCCGTGATGCCGAAGGTATACGCGGTCCGGTTGTCGTTGTACGAATCGATGGAGACGAGGAGACGTTCGGAGTTGCCGGCGTTATCACGGCGGCTGAGTGTCGACTGGATTTCAGCGGGATTGTCGACGAACATCGTCGCGCCGATATAGAGCGCGTCCTCGTCGTAACAGAAACGGACTTCGGTACGGAGCGTGGCCGGTTTGCCCTCCGCGGGTTCTTTCTGCAGGAAATCGCCGGCGACGGGAAGTTCCTGCCAGATGGCTTCGGTGAGCGTTCCGTCGATGATGGGCGAATTCCCGTCACAGCGGCGGGCGGCAACGGATTTTTTCAGCGTGTCGGGAGGCGCATCGGATGGCAGGGGAGTACGCAGTGCCGCGGGAGCACTCTCCACGGCGCCGAGGATCATCAGCAGGAGGATGATTCCCGAGAGGCCGTATCTCTCCTTTCCTTTCATGCGGCATGAAGGGAGGAGCGAATTCCCGTTTATTGCGCTTTGCGTTGTCAATCAGTCATGCTGCAGGTGACAGGGCACCGTTACCATAATGTGCAAAGATACAACATTCGGATATTTTTTCCTTGTTTTGGGGGAAAAATGAGCGCTTCGGCCGCATGCAGTTGTTCTCGATGGAGAGATTCACTAACATTGACCAAACGATAATCCAACTGTCAAAATGACACATGGCGATAGAATCCAACCTTGATCAGGAGCCTTCCTGCCTCATCGTCGGTTCCGGGATTGCAGGGCTGATGGCGGCGCGTGAACTGAACCGCCAGGGTATACAGGTCATCGTGCTCGAGAAAGCACGCGGAGTGGGCGGACGCATGGCGACGCGCCGTTTCGGCGGTGCGGTGTACGATCACGGAACGCAGTATTTCGCGCCGTCGAGCGCCTGGTTCCAGTCACGCATCGCGGAATGGATCGACGAAGGCGTCGCGCGGGAGTGGTTTCGCGTGCGGGCATACGAGATGGATACCCGCTACCTGTCTTCCGCCCGGTACTGCGGCAGTCCGGCAATGACCAGCATTCCCAAGGTCATCGCGTCCGGGATGAATGTGTACACAGGCGAGAAAGTTGCCCGAATATACGCCGAAGGGGAGTGCTGGCACGCCGTAACGGAGAAAGGCAGTCAGTTTTCCGCCCGCAGCTGCATTCTCACACCGCCGGTTCCGCAGACGCTCGACCTGCTGGCGGCATCGGAAATAACGCTGGAAGGCGCCACGCACGATGCCCTGACGGATCTCGTCTACGAACCGTGCATCACGCTGATGGTCACCTGCGACAGCAAACCCTCGCTGCCGGAAAACGGTGTGCTCGAGTTTGAGCGGGGGAACCTGCGCCGCATCATGGACAATCAGCGGAAGGGGGTCTCTCCCGACGTCCCGGCACTGACCATTCACGCGACCGGCGATTTCAGCGCGGCGCATTTCAACGACAGCGACGAACAGGTTGCGCATCTGCTGCTCGACGAAGCCCTGCCGATGCTGCGCTGTGACGCGGAGTCGTGGCAGGTGCACCGCTGGCGCTACAGCCAGGTGCTGACGCCGCATCCCGCGCCGTACCTGCGGCTTCACGAACATCCTCCGCTCGCGGTGGCGGGAGATGCCTTCGGCGTCAACGGCGTCGAAGGCGCGGCCCGTTCGGGCATGGAAGCCGCAAACATGCTGCTCCGGCTGCTTTGATCGAGGGTCTCATGCCAGAGGATACCTTTCTCAAACTCGACGACGTGTTTTTCCTTGTGCAGATCTTCTGCACCTTCGCCCTGACCGGCATCATCTGGTTTGTGCAGATCGTGCATTACCCGCTGATGCGCAAAGTCGGGAAAGCGCGCTTCGCCCGCTACGCCCAGGCGCACCTGGTGCTCACGGCGTTCGTCGTCGCCCCGCTGATGACGCTCGAAGCGGCATCCGTCCTTTTCGGGCTGCTGCATCCCACCCCCTGGATCACCGACGACGCGGCGCGTCTCGGGGCCGTCCTGCTGCTGATCATCTGGGTGGCCACGTTCGCGCTGCATCTTCCGAGCTACCGGACGCTCGGGCAGGAATTCGAGGCGCGCGCGTACCGGCGCATGCTCTTCGGCAACTGGATTCGCTGTTATGCGTGGAGTTTCCGGTCGATTATTCTCATTTTCAATATGCTCCAGGCCTTTACGAGGTAGAGGGTGAAGAGGGAAAGAGGTAAAGAGGTAAAGGGGTAAAGAGGGAACGGCGGGTGTGCTTGACATTATCGCGCATGGGGAGTATTCTTCTGTGTTGGACATTCATTCACAATCGCACGAAGACGTCATGAGCCATCCTTCACTCACCGATTTCATGAACCACCATTACCGTCATTTCAACGCTGCCGCCATGATGGATGCGGCGAAGGGCTATGTCCGGCTGCTCGATGAGGGCGGGGGCATGATGGTGACGCTCGCCGGCGCCATGAGCACGGCGGAACTCGGGCTCTCCCTTGCGGAAATGATCCGGCAGGACAAGGTCCACGCCATCACGTGTACGGGAGCGAACCTCGAAGAGGATGTCTTCAACCTCGTGGCCCATGACTATTACGAACGTGTCCCGCATTACCGGGATCTGACACCGGAGATGGAGCAGGGCCTGCTCGACCGGCACATGAACCGCGTCACCGATACCTGCATTCCCGAAGAAGAAGCCATGCGGCGCATCGAGCACAGCATCCTTGAACTCTGGCAGGAAATGGACCGCAAGGGTGAACGGCTTTTCCCGCATCAGTTCTTCTACCGGCTGCTGCTCGAGGATCGCCTGAAAGAGCATTACATGATCGATCCGAAGAACAGCTGGCTGCTCGCCGCCGCGCAGAAGAATCTTCCGATTTTCGTCCCCGGCTGGGAAGACAGCACGCTCGGCAACATTTTCGCGGCCCACTGCATCGAGGGCGATGTCAAGAACGTGCACACCGTCCGCACCGGTATCGAGTACATGATGGAACTGGCGGAATTCTACACGGCGTTCACCGCCGAGCGTCCCCTCGGATTTTTCCAGATCGGCGGCGGCATCGCCGGGGATTTCCCCATCTGTGTCGTGCCGATGCTGCATCAGGATCTCCGTCGCACCAGCGTCCCGCTCTGGGCGTATTTCTGCCAGATCAGCGACTCGACCACCAGTTACGGTTCGTATTCCGGCGCCGTTCCGAACGAGAAGATCACCTGGGGAAAACTCGGAATCGACACGCCGAAGTACATCGTCGAATCCGACGCCTCCATCGTCGCGCCGCTGATGTTCGCCTATATTCTCGGGTGGTAGACGGTCCGTTTTTCCTCGATCAATGGAAGATGCGGACAGGTTTGGGACATAGGATTTAGGACATAGGACGTAGGACGAGGCGCGTTGTCTAAATCCTACGTCCTATGTCCAATATCGCGTCCGCGGAGCGCGAAGTGCGAAGCGGACGCTTGGAACTGACCTTTATTTCGAGTATTTTTGTCTTAAATACGTTCGCGCTGTTTGCGCAGTGAATGCACCTCCGTAGGAATGAAGAATACAGCACCTCCAACCGCTCGCCTGATCGGTCTCCACACAACGCCCTCTCGCGCACGTCGTCACGTCATGACGGCGCTGCCACACATAGAATTTTATGAAATCCAGAAATAACCAGGAGTACTCGTATGGCCAAAGTCCGCGGTGATATCAGTATTGACATAGAGAAATGCAAGGGATGCGAACTCTGTGTCGTAGCGTGTCCGCAGGATGCGATGGCGCTTGCCAAAGACATCAACAAGCAGGGATATCACTACGCCGTGCTTGTCGAAGACGTGTGCACCGGCTGCACCAACTGTTCCCTCGTCTGTCCTGACGCGATCATCACGGTGTATCGCGAAGACAAGAAATCGGGAGAGAAAATCCCCGTGGCGGAAGTCCGCAACGTGACCGGTGACATTCACATCACCGTGGGCGCCGAAGAAGACGCCCAGTGATGCTTTCGCGCCTCTTCCACGACTGAATATTCCAATTTTGAGCATATCCGACCAAAGGAGCTTATTGTATGGGTGAATTACGACTCATGAAGGGAAACGAAGCGCTGGCGGAAGCCGCGATTCGCGCCGGGATGGATGCCTATTTCGGCTATCCCATCACCCCGCAGTCCGAAGTACTCGAATATCTTACCCGCGAGGGCTATAACCGCACGAAGTGCACGATTCTGCAGGCGGAAAGTGAAATCGCGTCGATCAACATGGTGTACGGTGCCGCGGGCGCCGGTGCACGCGTGATGACGTCGTCGTCCAGCCCCGGCATCAGCCTGATGCAGGAAGGCCTTTCCTATATCGCCGGTGCGGAACTCCCGTGCCTTGTCGTGAACATCAACCGCGGCGGCCCCGGTCTCGGGACCATTCAGCCGTCGCAGGGCGATTACTTCCAGTCCGTCAAGGGCGGCGGCCACGGCGATTACCGCCTCATCGTTCTTGCGCCGGCCACGGTGCAGGAAATGGCGGATTTCGTCGAAGAAGGATGGGACCTCGCCGACAAGTACCGCAATCCTGTGATGATGCTGTCTGACGGCGCGCTCGGCCAGATGATGGAGAAGGTCGAATTGCGCGAGCAGCGCGATCGCACCGCGCGGAAAGCCCCCGAATGGGCGACCACCGGCAAGCCGGTCGAACGCGACCGCAATTTCATCACCTCGCTGTTCATCAAGCCCGAGGAAATGGAGCAGGTCAACCTGCACCTGCAGGAGAAATACAGGACCATCGAAGCCAATGAAATCCGCGTCCAGGAAATGGATACGGAAGATGCCGATTTCATCATCGTGGCATACGGACTTTCCGCCCGCATCGGACACAAGGTCATGGAGATCATGCGTGCCGAGGGTGTGAAGGTGGGGCTCATTCGACCCATCACCCTGTGGCCGTATCCCTATGCAACCATTGCGAAAGCGGCGGAGCACGTAAAGGGATTTCTTTCGCTCGAGCTCAACGCCGGGCAGATGGTGGAAGACGTGCGGCTCGCGGTCAACGGCCGCTGCCCCGTCGGGCATTACGGTCGCATGGGCGGCATCATCCCGTCACCTGAAGAGGTGGTCGAGGTCCTCAAAGACATGTATTCGAAGATTCAGTAAAAGAGGCATACATGGAAAACAGCATGCATGAAGTAGAACATCACTACGACGAGATGAGTGTCGTCTGTGAGCGTCCCTCCACGCTGCTCGACGCGCGCATGCACTACTGTCCGGGCTGCGGACACGGAGTAGCGCACCGCATCCTGATGGAAGCGATCGAGGAGCTGGGCATTCAGGAACAGACCGTCGGTGTCGCGCCGGTCGGATGCTCCGTGTTTGCCTATCACTACATGAACGTCGACATGCAGGAAGCCGCACACGGCCGCGCGACGGCTGTCGCCACCGGCATCAAGCGCTGTCTCCCCGACAAGTACGTGTACACGTACCAGGGCGACGGTGACCTCGCGGCGATCGGTACCGGCGAGACCGTGCACACGGTCAACCGGGGCGAGAACATCCTGATCGTGTTCATCAACAACGCGATTTACGGCATGACGGGCGGTCAGATGGCGCCGACGACCCTGCTCGAGCAGAAGACGTCGACGACCCCGTACGGACGCGAATCCTCCTTCATGGGCAATCCCCTGAAGATCACCGAGCTGCTCGCGCAGCTTCCGGGCGCCTTTTACGTCACGCGCCAGGCGGTGAACACGCCGGTGAACGTGCGCCGCGCCAAGAAAGCGCTGCTCAACGCGCTCAAGTATCAGAAGCTGAACAAGGGCACCTGCATGGTGGAAATCGTCAGCAACTGTCCGACCAACTGGGGAATGAAGCCCGTGGAAGCCAACGAATGGCTCGTCGAGAACATGCTCCCGTACTATCCGCTCGGAGACATGAAAGTACCGTCAAAGGAGGACATTGAGAATGCTTGAAGAAGTCATTTTCGCAGGATTCGGCGGCCAGGGCGTGCTGTCGATGGGACAGGTGCTCGCCTACGCGGGCATGATCGAGAACCGTGAAGTCTGCTGGATGCCCTCCTACGGTCCGGAAATGCGCGGCGGTACCGCCAACTGCATCGTGACGGTGAGTTCGGAAGAAATCAGCAGCCCGATCATCGGCCGTTTCGACACGGTCGTCGCGCTCAACCAGCCCTCGCTCGACAAGTTCGAGGATGCGGTCAAACCCGGCGGCACGCTGATCTATGACAGCACGAATATCATCGATCCGCCGAAGCGCACCGACATCGACGTCGTGCCCATCCCGGCCTCCGAGACCGCGGTTCAGCTGAAGAACACCAAGATCATGAATATGATCGTTCTCGGCGCCTTCCTCGCGAAGCGGAAAGCCGTGAAAATCGAGACCGTGCTCGAGGCGCTCCGCAAGGTGCTCCCCGAACGCCACCACCATCTTATTCCGCTCAACGAACAGGCGCTGCAGCGCGGCGGCGAACTCGCCATGTCGGCCGTGCCGGTTTCCTGAGCAGTACAGGAATTTTCTTTCAGCGGGACCCCGGTCCCGCTTTTTTTATACGCGGATTTACGGATTGATTCGCAACGGGCAGTTGCGTATTCTTCTCTGATAATATCTGTCAACGATGCGGTATCGCGTAACTCGTCTTGCGTTGAGGTGTTACTCTTTCATGCGTAGAATCTCCTTTATCCTGATCCTCTTATCCTTTGGCATTGCTGCCGTGCAGGCGCAGCATCTCCGCGTCGACGCGACCGAGAAGTCCTTCGGGGAGATGCGTCCGCTGGAGAAGAGGGAACTGACGTTCCGCCTCTACAACACCGCTCCCGACACGCTGTTCCTCGGGCAGCCGAAGCCGAGCTGCGGCTGTACCGCCACTGTCCTCAACAAGAGCGCGCTTGCGCCGGGCGACAGTACCGAGCTTTCGGCGCAGTTCCATGCCGCCCCGGGAATGAACGGGCCGATCAGCAAATCGATCACGCTCTACGGCCGCTTTGCCGGCGTCGAGGAGAAACTCGCGGTACTGCGTCTTCACGCCGACGTCGTCGCGGATATCAAGTATTCACCGGGAATGCTGCGTTTCGCCTCTTTTATCGGCGACACCGTGGTCGTCCACGCCATGCTGACATCGAACACGGACAAGCCCGTGCAGCTGAGCAACATCACGGGAGAATTCACCGCGTACGTCGACACCACTGCAGGGAACACCTATCACGTAGAACAGGTACAATCGCGACCCTTTGCGAATTTTTCCATCGCCCTCGATGCCGGGCTGGTTGAATCGGGTGATTCGGTACGATTGACGCTCACCCTGTATCCGCAGGACAAGGGACAGCTGAACGGCACGATTCGCATCCCGCTGTCAGACACCGAGCTTCGCATTCCCGTCGTCGGGGCCATCCTTCGCCAGCGGGAATAGCAGGGGGAGGGCGCGGTCTGTCGCAACTGCCGTCCGCGATTCGCTCCTGATAAAGCGGACGCATTGCCGGCGGCGGGAGCCGACAGAATCACGCGCCGAATTGGTCTCTCAAATCTGAATTTTGTATTTTTCACAATGATTATACACGGAGGAATTCGTATGAAACACGCAACGATGTCCGCACTGCTTGTGCTGTTCGCGCTTACCCTGACCATGGGAGCGCAGGCGCAGACAGACGAAGGGAACGATGCGGCAGAGCAGCAGTGCTTCGCCATCGAGGGGACCTCGGATTACTATTTCGGGGAAATCGATCAGAATGAGACGGTCGAGCACACGTTCATTTTCAAGAACAACTGCTCCGAGACCATAGAAGTCGGGTCTGCCCGTGCGAGCTGCGGCTGCACCGCGGCCGTGCTGACGGAAAAGGTCATCCCCGCCGGCGGCGAGGCCAAGATCCAGGTCAAGTTCACCCCGCCCCGCGGCACGCGCGGCAAGGTGACCAAGACCGTGAGCGTCTACCTCAAGGACGAGCAGAAACCGCACACGATTATCCGTTTCTCGGCGAAGATCAAGACCGATATCGACATCCAGCCGCAGTATATCCAGCTGCTCGGCGCCGAGGTCGGCAAGGCGATCACCGGCAAGGCCACCGTGAAGAACACGTCGGACAAGCCGCTCACCGTCACGGGTCTCTCGATCAACGTCACGAGCTACGCCGACACCGCCGGTGACGGACGGACGATCGCCATTCCGCTCGAGGGTGCGGTGGTGACGCCGTCGTCGCTCGAGCTTGCGCCGGGACAGAGCGGAGACGTCTCCGTTACGCTCGTGCCCCAGTATCCCGGCCAGGTCAACGGTGCCATCCGTCTCGTGACCGGAACCAACGAGGGCATCATCCAGGTGTTTGGTGTGGTGCGCGAAGGCGTCGGCGCCTCCCTGCGCCGTGCGGCACCGGAAACCGGTGCGGTGCAGCTCGACAGCGAGAAAAGCACCAAGTAACACATTATCGATCATATGCTGGAGAACGAATGAAGCGGGTCATTCCGGAATACACGTCACTCGAAGACATCATCCAGGACGCCATCGACAAGGAGAAGGATGCCGCGCAGTTCTACACCGAAGCGTCGGAACTCGCCCAGGCAGCGGAAGTCCGCGACTTCCTCCTCGACATGGCGGAAATGGAGAAGGGGCATGCGGAAATGCTTGCCAGGAAGCTCGAGTCCATCAAATCCGACAAAACCGTGATGGACGGCATTCTCTCCAGTTTCAACGACGAGCCCGAGCCCGACAAGGGCGAGTGACCTCGTCGAACCCAAAATCAAGCCCCGCGGGACACCTTCCCGCGGGGCTTTTTTCTTCAAGCAGCTCTTGGCCTCTTTGAAAAACCCCGCCCCCTCCGTATATTTATAGACCTTTCGAATTGTCCTACGGAGAGATGCTAGAGTGGTTGAATAGGACGGTCTCGAAAACCGTTGTGCCCTATGGGTACCCTGGGTTCGAATCCCAGTCTCTCCGCGACCCTCCCGACAGGCCCCGTCCTCACCCGACCGGGCCTGTTTTTATAGGACCTACCGAAACCACCTTCCTGCACAGCACGCCCATTTCCGATTCTTTCTTGCGACGTTCTCGCGACCGGGAATTAGGACTCCGATAATCCTGTTAAAGCTTTTAGCAAGATTCGGAAAGGAAAGCGAAACATGTGATCGTTTCAAAGGCGTGGAAAGCAATTCAAAACCCGTTTAAAGGATTGCAACTCTAAACGTACGGTCCATACGCCTTCTTGTACGCCGTCGATCAAAAGGCCGGAAAATTCACTTGATCGCTGGTACAGTTTAAGGGGAGGGGTCAATGTACTCAAAGACTAACATTGATGCTGGATCAGCTTTGTGGAGGTAGATCAATTCTTGACTATGATGTCCTTTATCCGTAATATCGCACGACCAATAGTTGTCTGGATTGCATGGAGTTCTAGAATGAAAAAGTGATTTTCCCGCGATCCCGCCGTTTGATATCTTGCGCCTCATACTGTTCAAATACTCTGTGTATATAAGAACTTCAAAGAGCCAATGAAACCAAAAAAGTCAAGAGCGATCATAAAACAGCAACGAAGGATTGAGGGGTGGTTCGAGGATGAGGCGGTGATGCTGTTCGCCTTGATTGACGAAATCCAGAAGAGCCAAGGCATAACGGGTAATCTATTCGAGATTGGAGCGCATCATGGGAGAAGTGCTGTGTGTTTAGCCGCAATGGCTGCTGCAGAGCAGGAGAGTCTGAACCTTTGTGATATATTTAATGATCAACAATCTAATGTTTCGGGTTCTGGATCTGGTGATTTGGCAATACTAGAGCAAAATTTATTGCCATTCAAAAAGTATGGACTACGCGTTAAAATCCATAAACAGAATTCAATGTCTTTGAATCCGCATGATCTCGATGGCCCATTTCGATTTTTCCATATCGATGGTGGGCACAATGTCGAAGAAGCACTCTCAGACCTAAAACTTGCTGCTCAATCATTGTTGCCGCCTGGAGTTATTGTGCTTGACGACCCGTTCCAGCCAGGATGGCCTGGTGTGACTGAAGCGTTGATTAGATTCCTGGATGAGAACAGTAACTATTGTGCCGTCGCAGTAGGATACAATAAATTACTGCTTGCTAACAGAAAACATGCGCCAATCTATGCGGATGTGTTAAGAAGTGAGGGCGCTCGCCAACTTCACAATATCGGTCCCCCGTATGAGATTAAAGAACTGCCGTTTCATGGTGACCCGCTGATAATATTTTATTTATCGGCTTATCTCCAGAAGCATCGAGCCATCTTTCGGTTGAGAAAATATTACCGTTCACATAAGTGGTTGAATTTTCCGGTATTTGCGCCTGTTATAAGTATTATTAAGAAACTGGCGCAAATGAGAGAGCCTAATTGAGAATATAGCCTTAACGGGTTGGTAAGAAGATGTAATTAGTATTATTGCTGCCGGAAGATGAAGCTAAGCGCGTATCGTATTAATATCATTTGATGGCATACGCGAACTAGTGGGTTTCGGGGCCGCCAAAACAATATTGAAACTTATCTGGAGGTCGACCCAGGTCTTCGAATACGGATGAAAACAACTTGGCTTCGGCTGATTCTATTTTTCCCGAATCCGGGACACGCGTTGAGAAGTTGCTGAATTAGATTTTGGGGACCATCTTCTACCGAGAACATCGCTACACCGAAAGCCCCAACGAAAGTAGAAAGATCGCCACATTAATCACAGCCATAGTTTCCGCGTTCTGGTCCTGGAATGCCACACCTTTTAATTTTCAGTGCGCGGCCGGGATATCAGGCTCGATCGTTTGCAGCAGGAACATGCCCCGGCAATGAACATGGGTAATGAGTGCGCCTTTACACGTATAACTAGCATCAGGAAGAGCAGCGCAGTATTATCACGTTTATACAGAGGTCAGATGGCAGTTAGAAAATGGGTGGTTGTCGGTTCCATCGTGCTTCACGCGGCGTGCAGTTCGATTCCAGGCGCCGAAGATATACAGATCCAGGCAAACTGGTGCAAGGATCGACTAGATACGAAAGTGGGCACGTACACACATGACATGGTGAGCTCTCCAGACATAACAATTCAATTCCAGCTCTCGATCGCAGAACGGCGCAGCATCCTCGATGCAGCACGTTCGATCGATTTTTTCTCACTTCCACATGAAATCCATCAAGTACCGATCCTTGAGATATGGGACGGTGATACCGTTGAAACTTTTCAGTTAACATCATCCACCTGCATTTGTACCATCAGAATCGAATCAGCTAATGAAACGAATGAGGTAGAATGGAATATCATGGACGCTGGGACGCCTGAGACAAGAGGAAAGCTGAGATGGCTGCTGGAAGAAATATGGAGGATCATCAAGAGCAAGCCGGAGTATAAGGCTCTTCCGCGACCTATCGGCGTATATATGTAGTTCCGATCCCGTTATAGCTCGGTGTGGCACGTAGAGAGGGCTGTGGAAGGAAGCGGGTCGACTTTCATTTGCAGTTATCGATAAATCTATGGGTCGTCATGAATCGATTGGCTGGAATGCTTCTGTTCGTAGCTATGAGTGCGTTTTTACTCGTGAGTTGCCGCGGCTGGACCGACGAGTATGTCGTCAAGAATTGTGGGACACATGAAGCGATCTCGTTAATGACGGTCGTTTTCGTCGAAGCCTCCGTTTTCCATCTCGTTTCTTCATGTCCTCCTTCATCCTCCACCTCATCGTTTGGATCTTGATATTAGAAGCTGCAGGGAGGATGGTGGAAGCCGGGTATCCCCAGGGCTACCAAAGACGAGCGGTTTGAAAATGGTGCGCGGCGGAGGGCTACTGGCGCATCCACTTCCTTTTGGGCAAAGTGTCGTATGGCACTTTACGGTCCACCAATGCGGTGATTTTTCTCACTAGTTCATTGAGACCCTCTGCGTGGTCTGCCAATGGTCTAATGCAGTCACTCCACGCCACCCAATTGTATTTACCCGCCGCAGAAATGCTTATAAGATATCTACTGCAGGGTTCAACCATCATGAATCGTTCCTCAGTGTGCCCATCCTCAAATTCGATAGTGCTTTCAGGCACGTATGGAACGTCATGAGGAAGGGTGAAGAAATTGATTGCATTTGCAGCATGAAGAATACTGTCCTTTTCCTCTGGCGAGAACTCCAGACGATAAATACGGGACTGATCTCCACCCATGTAGTATTCGAAGGTTCCAACTCTTGAATCAATTCTGGTGCGATCTAAATGGCATTCGAATTGAACGTCGTCGCCAAGCGGTACTGAGCTGCAGGTGGAAAAGAAAACCAGCGATGCGTATGCCACCAAGATTCTGATTACCATTTTGCCTCCTTCTTTCGAAGCACTCTTCCGCAAGATTTGGGAGAAAGCCGGGAATTACAAGACCGTCTTCTCGTACAAATACGAGGACAGGCATACCTGCTAATACTATCCTCTCGTCTTCATATGAACCCTCCGGGGAAAGACTCATGTGTGAAGATATGGGAAAAAATCCTTACTGGGGAAGGTGATCCTTCGGGGCTTGCGGTTCATCCGGATACTTGTTAGAATAAGGACAAAATTATCTGAGATGATCACAGATGGAGGGCGCATGTTTGCGAGCAGAGGGACGGCGTTAC
Source organism: Bacteroidota bacterium (assembly GCA_003246455.1). Taxonomy (GTDB): domain Bacteria; phylum Bacteroidota; class Ignavibacteria; order SZUA-365; family SZUA-365; genus SZUA-365. The sequence goes on along the minus strand of QKAF01000032.1, from coordinate 9,728 downwards.
GGGGACTGGCGTTCAGCTTGGCTATTTTCGGTATGCTGGGCATGAGCAGTTCTGCGCAGAGCGGAGCTCCTGGTGATTTTCCTCAGGGCAGGATCGACAAACGCTTTACGGGCGCGTGGCTGTTGCTGAAGCAGTCGAATGTAATGCCGTCAGGACTTGTCCCTTCTGCAATCGATGCTGTGTACATCCATGACGACGGGAACATAGATGGAGTGGGCGTCAACGCAGCTTCCGGAGTGCTTTCCAAAGGTTGTCCGTTGAGTGCTTTTCTTTGGGATAGGAAGATCCTCTGGGCCGATTCGACCACATTCCAGTTCACACAGCAGGACGTGCAGACGAAGGAGCCGGAGGTGTGTGATGGGCGCTGGCGCGTTAATCGGGATACTCTGTATCTCAGCCTGCACAACGCCTTCCTTGGACGGTGGACGGAAGAGTATTTGCGCGTTTCGATCGGTGATTCAGTTGCGGTGCCGCTGCAGATAAAGGCTGATCTACTGATCAACGGGGAAGGCGTCCGTCTCGTGGAGGTTTCCTCTACACCACCAGGTTCGGTAAACGTGATGCAGCTCGATACGGCAACGCATATAACAATCCACTTTGAAGGCCGCACAGAGAGCGGGCAGACAGTCAGGATTGATGTCCGAGTGCATGATTATCGCGGCCCGGGTGAATATCAAGTTGACTTGGAGAAACCGGCCGGGCTGTTGTCGGTCAAAGGTGCGGAGGTGTATGAAAAGATGAAAATGAACAAGCTGAGCAGCGGGACGGTGAGAATCATGGCTCTGGATCTTGAGTCTTCGAGATGCAGCGGCACGCTCGATGTACAGTTTGACCAGAAATTCGGAAACTGGCCTACGGCACTGTCAACGCATCTAAGCGGCAGTTTCGATCTACCGATCTGGATATCCACGGAATACGATATTAAGTTGTATCGTATCAGGCGACCAGATAGTATCAATTTGATCAATCCATAGCATCGTACCGCTGCGCTGAATATATAGGGTCAGTCAAAGCGATGTGGAAGTTTAGAATCGTCGTTGTCATAATAGGCAGAATAGTGCTGATAGCTGCTCAGTTCGCCTCTGGGTGCAGTACTTCACAGCTAGGGGAGGATATCCAAATCGATTGCCGATGGGGTGAAGGGGGAAAGAACCATCTTGATACACGGGCATGGACCTTCGCGAAGGATATCGGTGAAGTGCGCCCGATCGTTACGACTCTACAGCTTTCGCTCGCGGAGAAAATCCGAATAGTCGATTCAGCCCGCAGCCTTGGATTCTTCTCTCATGCTCATCAGGAGAAACCGAAAATTAATGAACCTGTTTCGAACGACGATCTGCCGAAGTACTATGAAATAGACCTTGGCATGTCACACTGGACCGCAGTTATCAGAATCTCCACTGTCGATGAAGAGAACTGGGTTCAGTGGGACTCCCGTACACCCGGGACTGAGAGCTGGAGACGGATGGACTCCTTGATGACCTGTATCATCCGGATCATTGAGAGCAAACCGGAATACAAGGCGCTGCCTCGTGGCAAGGCTACCATGTAGTCCGTGGATGTACTAATGCTCAAGATTCGAAAAACGCAACCTAAGTCAGAGATGAATGTAGGTGATCAGTATCGACGCACGCGAGGCATGGGAAACGCAGATTTTCGATTGCTGACTAAAATAGCAACTCCACCCATTGCTACGGCAATCAGCGTGAACACAATCTTCTCAGAGATAAAACGATAGGTGAAGTAAAGGTCTTGATTTGCGTTGGATAAAGTGCTAGCGGCGTACGACAGATTCGCCTGAGCAACAATTTCACCAAGCAGACCGGCAAAAAGTACAGCGACAATACTCAGAGCCAGTCTCGATCGTGTTGCGGTAAGCATTGTTATCCAATTGCGCTTTGAAGGTCGCGTCATGAGGTGGAGGGCGAATCGAAGACCCACTCCAGCGAGTAGCAGGAATACGGTGTTTTCAGCGATGACCGTACTGCCAGGTCCTGGCGCATCCTGGTTGAATAGTGCCAATGCTGAGAAATCGACCTTCGCGATAACAATTCTGTGGAACCAAATCAATGAGAACCAACATAATATCCCCGCGATCATCCAGAGCGCACGGTGTTTCCAGATATTTGTTGGATCGGCCTTTGCGTACTGGTTGTTGATTTCCTCCGGTGTACCGATGCGTGAGACACTTACAAAAAACGCTTCTCGTTCGGAAAGACCTGCTGATGTGAGTTCGTGAAATTGTTCCAGAAGGTGTGACTCCAGTTCTTGAATATCTTCAAGACTACATTCTCCTTTTGTACCGATGGTTTGTCTCCAATTGTCGATTGCTGCACTCAACTCAAACATGCTGCCTCCTCCCACAATCTCGTGAAGATTCGATTGGTAGATCGCCACTGTACTTTATGCACTTCGAGGGCAAGATTGCCTGCCTCGGTCGTTCTATAGTATCTTCTCCTCTTCCCAGACTCCGATTCCCGCCACTCGGACTCAACGAGCCCCTGTTTTTCGAGTCGGCGCAAGACAGGGTACAGCATTCCGTCGGACCATTCGATTTCGTTCGCTGAAATACGACGGACCTCCTGAATGATCGCATATCCGTAGCTCTCGCTCTGACTCAGGATCGTCAGGATTAAGGGAGTTGCTGATGCTGCCACCAGGTCTTTTGATTGTGACATATCCGCCTTCTCCTGTATCTGATGAATCTGAAGGTATCTCAATATACATAGCACATCTATGCATGTCAAGACAGGAATTGCGATCGCATTTAACGGATGTCTTGGCTCGGCCTCAAGAAAGGCTGCAGTTCCTAAACTATCCCCTTGCGAGAATTGTGCGACGACACCTTTCGTATGCATCATAAAGTATGTAATAACAACAGTATACCGCTGGTTCCCGCTGAATCCGAGTCTCTCCGCACCCCTAATCAAACAGCCCGAAATGCGTATTTTCGGGCTGTTTTCGTTAATCCCAATCCTTCTGATCCACCTGAATCCACTGGTGTTCACTGCATGGTGGATTTTTTTTGATGTTTTACATGGACACGCTACCGCAGCAAAACCAACCTCCTTGTTAACCGCTGCCCGCCTGCGATCAGGCTGTAGAAGTATACACCCGAAGGCAAACCTGTGGCATCGAACTGCAGCCGGTGGGAGCCAGCCTCTCTGAACTCTCCATCCAGCAGATACCGGACTTCACGGCCGTATTGATCCATCACCACCAGCGAAACGTACTGCGACTGTGCCAGCGTGAAGCGTATTGCTGTAGCAGGATTAAAAGGATTCGGATAGTTCTGATGGAGTGCCACGCGCTGGGGAGCCGGAGCCGGCGTGTCGATCCAGGTCACTCCCCCGGTCGTGGTTCGAAGCACCGTGCCTTCCGATCCGACGGCAGCACCAGTGTAGGGATCAGTAAAAAATACTCCCCAAAGATATGACTGTGAGTTGCTGAGCTGCTCAATCCAGGACTGCCCGCCGTCGGTGCTTCGCAGGATGCACCCGTTCATCCCGACGATGGTACCGATCTGTGCGGTGGGAAACATCACCCCTTCCAGATTCACCTCTGTGGGAGATGAGACGTGTGTCCACGTCCTTCCTCCATCCACTGTGCGAAGGATGATACCTTTATCACCGACGGCAACGCCTGTCTGTTTATCGATAAAATACACATCGTTCAGATCGACCGTGGTAACAGGATCAATAGACTGCCACACCGTCCCGGCATTCGTCGTTCGCAGAATAATCCCATCCTTCCCGACGATAATCCCGGTGACCGCATCAGTGTATACCACTTCGTAGAACTGGGTCGGTATTCCGCCATCCTGCGACGTCCAATGCACCCCTCCATCTGTCGTGCGAAGAATGTCTCTCTCGCCTATAACGGTCCCCGTTATCGAATCGGTGAAGGACACTCCGCGCAGAATCCAGGTGGTTCCGGATTCCTGCCGGACCCAGTTTCGACCACCGTTCGTCGTGCGGAGTATTGTCCCGTTTTTCCCGGCTGCCATCCAGATCTCGTCTGTCACATATTCGATGGTCGCGATGTAGTACTCTGTAGGGGCCTGGTACACAGTCCAGCTGCTCCCCGCATCTTCGGTGCGATACACCTTCCCGTGCATCCCGACGACAAGCCCGGTCATCGGTGTGCTGAACGCGACAGAGTAGACATGCAGTTCAGTGTCGAGCACCTGTGAAAACCAGCCGCCGATGCGCGAATCACGGAACAGCAATGGCGGAGAGTCCTCATCGTCCCACTGAACGCCTCCTGCCATCGATGTACGATCTGCAGACGTTTCCTTGCTGCCTTCCGGCCTCTCCTGTGCAGTAACTGTCAACATCAGAGGTCCGCCACTCAACCACAACAGAAGAGCCATCGCAATATTCGGTGTAAAACACTTCATACCCCATCCTCCTCCAGCATTATTGACGCATTCTTCCTCTGAATATAGGGCATATACACAGCGTCATCAAATCGGCGTTCCTGCGTGAGGGAAGCGGAGACATCACCGATGTTCAGTCCTTCTGGCGGACCGCCCCGCCGACGAACGCGCCCTCTTCCACGAGGATCACGACCTGGCGGAGTTGTGGGTGACCGGACCGGTACTATGCGTCGTTCCGGCCTGACCTTCTCCCGGAAAACTGATCCGGTGTTAATATTGTTTTTCGGCATGTCCCCCTTCCCGGCACAGGAGGAAATGCACGCGTGAAGCATGTTTACAGCCGTGAAGTATATGGTACGCATGAAATTCTTCTTGCAAAATCCTCCGTAAACCCCGAATATCAGGGCAGGAACACCTGATATGCGTGCCATTATACAGCCTCCTCTTGGCTGCTTCATCACCTGGGGACGAAGAAATATGAACCGACAGGTATTTTCATGAGCGATGAAACGAAATCCATCCATGAGTTCGACGTGGAATTGATCGTCGAATACTACGCTACGCTGGAACGGCAGGGGCCCGGCAGCCCGGAACTGACGCTGAAGGCCCTGAGCTTTATCGAGAATCTTCACGATGACGCGCATATTGCCGACGTCGGCTGCGGATCGGGCGGACAGACGATGGTGCTAGCACAGAATGCGCCGGGGAGGATCACGGGCGTCGACCTCTTTCCCGCCTTCATCGACAAATTCAACCGGAACGCAGAAGAACAGGGTCTGCAGCATCGCGTGAAGGGGATTGTGGAGTCCATGGACAGCATGTCGTTCGAAGATGAGGAGCTGGATCTGATCTGGTCTGAAGGGTCCATCTACAACATCGGGTTTGAGCGAGGATTCCGGGAATGGCGAAGGTTCCTGAAACCCGGGGGCTGCGTGGCCGTCTCCGAAGCCTCCTGGTTCACGAACGAGCGTCCTGCCGAGATCGAGGAATTCTGGATGGATGCCTATCCCGGGATCGACACGATACCAAACAAGATGGCGCAGATGCAGAACGCCGGGTACGTACCGCTCGCATCGTTCATCGTTCCCGACCGCTGCTGGAAAGAAGATTTCTACGAACCGCAGGTACGTGCCCAGGAAGTGTTTCTCGAGACGCACGCAGGCAACCGAGCTGCCGTGGATTTCATTGAAAACCAGCGGCATGAAATTCAGCTCTACCACAAGTACAGTCAGTATTACGGCTACGCGTTCTACATCGGGAAGAAACTGTAAGCTTCCTGTCTGTCGTCATGTCGATTTGTGAAATCAGGAGCGGACTGCCTTTGCGTCAGCGAAGGAGCGTCAGTTTCCGCGTGTCGATCCGTCCAGATGACTGCAGCCGGCATAGATACATGCCGCTTGGCAGATTGTCCGCACACCAGTCGAGCTGATGATGCCCGGCCGAGAGCCAGTCCGCGAACAGTCGCGAGATCAAACGTCCGAAAGAGTCGTATATGTCCAGAATGGTGAATTCGGCTGTCGGGATATCGAAAGAAATAGTCGTCGATGGATTAAACGGATTCGGGTAGTTTGCGTCGAGTCCAAAGCGCCCGGGGGCGGCCGTCTCCGTACTGATAATGGAAGTTGACGGCTCGTGTACCCTTGCGAGGAAGATCCCGTATTTGTCCGGTTCATCAATAAGGTACGGTTCAAACATGCAGGAGCCCGTGAAACTCCCCGCGATATAAATCGCTCCTTCGCCTCCTATGGTGACGCTGGACGCGCCAAGGTGCGGGAGAAACTGATTCCCCACGGTATAGGCGCTGGTGACAAAATTACAATTCCCGTCAGCAGAGAATTTCGCGACGAATATGCCCCCTTCCTTTAACACGTGAGCACCGAACCTGGTATTCGTACCGGCGCCTCCTGTAACATAGATACTTCCGTCTGACGTTACGTTGATATCCGTGACGTCCGCGCTGCCGCCTTCGCCCGCCCGGAGCGCCATCAGTGGATTTCCATCCGGATCGAACTTCACCACGAAGAGCTCAGGATTGTCCAGGCTTTGCATCACGATGGAACCGAATCCCAGCTCATTCTTGAAGAGGCCTGCGGCATGAACATTGCCTTCAGCATCAAGCCCGATAGAGGTTGCCCGGGCATCGTCAGTATTGTCACTCTGGCGCACCCATACGAGGCCTCCGTCTCTGTCGTACTTGATCAAAAAGATTCGTTGACTCATACCCGCGGAGATGCTGTGGATTGAGTCGAGATGGATCGTGTCGTTCTCAATATCACCGACGACATAGGTGCAGCCCCCGGGACCGGTTGCAAGGTTCGCCGGAGTGACTTTGAACGCAGCAGTATTGTCCATCGTCGTCCTGTTCCACAACACATTCCCATCAGAGTCCAGCTTCATAAGGTAGATTCCTTCCGGATACGCCTTTCCATCCACAATTGCACTGTCGATTGCGGAGGCGGTAAGCATGATATCACCCTCGGAGTTGATGGCGATGTGACCGCTACAGCATCCGCCCTTGCTGTTAATGGTCTTGATCCACTGTACCTGCCCGCTTGTATCCAATTTGCTGATGTAGAGAGGTCCTTTCATTGGGTCTGCGTAATGCCGTACGCCTGTCACGTAGATGCTTTCTCGGCGAGCATCGAGCACCAGGTTATAAATCACATCAGAATCTGCAAAATCTGAAGGCTGCAGCCAGATCTGCTTCCCGTCTTCGGAAAATTTCCCGATGAAGGCATGCGATGGTCCGGACCCAGTTATCTGAAAGTCAGCCATTTCAAGCCGAGTCGAGAAATATCCTCCGACATAGAGGTTCCCCTGGCCGTCGGAAATCACGCTCCATGCATTCGCTTCGTGGAGGGAAACTCCGTGCCGCACCCAGTCAAAACGCTGAGCGTGGGCCACAGTTGCGGCACCCAGCAGCAGTACAGTCCAAACCAGAATTGACGTTTTCATGAGCACCCCGAATTCAATGGATCAAACGTAACGGGCGATAGTGTTTACTACACTACAGGTCTCAGACTATTATGGATAGGGGACAGGTCAATCTCGAAACCCGATTGTCTCGTCAGTCATTCGCCGGCGAGCGCTGAAGAAGAAAATGACGACGAGAGCAAACGAGAAACAGCAGACAAAAATATCTCTTTACGCGTGAACATAGTCAGCCGACGATTGAAAATCAAGCGAGTCAGGTCGTCCTCCCAGGGCCTCATCCTGTTTCATCGCAACTGTATTGGCACTCTGTTCAGGCGGGTAATAGAACATCGAGACTTGACTCCGATTCAAATATCGGGGTCATCTAACTGTCAGGCCATCGGCTGCGACCAGTACGAGGGCTGTCGTGCTGACACCCCTCATATCCCGGTGTACGATATAATGGCTTTCTTATCCGGAAACGTCGTATTATTGTAGATGAAAATCCGAATATTGCGAAACGGACGCCACGGGGGCAGTTATGTCGTATTACAGAGGATGGACCGATATCCTGGAAAGGGGACCTGCTGGACGGGGTGGTGCATCTTCATTGAGAATTTCGCTGCTGATCCTGCTCGTATTTCTCCTTGCCTCTTCGAGCGGCCTCTCACAGGTGAGATCTGACTCTGAAGAGCGCATGAGCACTGCCCGGGATTGGAATTCGCAGGATTCGTTCGAGCGTTCTGAAACGCCCGCATCCTATCGCTTCGGCATGCAGTGCGGTCTCGATATTTTCGGAAAGGGGATACACGTCGGCGCCCTGGCGTACCTTCAGGAGAGTATATCCTTCGAGGTCTCATATGGGATCGACGGAGCATTGGCGTTGTCTCCGTTTGGCGTTGCGGGAGACCTTGACGCACGCTACTCCCTGGGGCTCAACTGGCATGAAGGCGGGGGCAGCGACCTGTTTTCCGGTGTCTCATACACGTACGTCGATCCCATCGGCGATGGTGACGCCGTCAGGACCGACGTCTTTTCGGCAATGCTCGGCGCGTACATACTCGATGATGCCGGTATAGAGTTCTACATCCGGGCGGGACTTTCGCTCGGCGTGAAAGCCGGTCGGGTCGAGTCAAGTACTTGGCTGGCTCCCAATCTGGATTTCGGGCTGAGCCTCAACATCTTCTAAACATCGCAGACTCATGGGAGGTAGAGAAATGGCCGAACAACGCGGCTGCTGCGGCGTTCAGCGACGGCGAAGTACACTCCCGCACTGTGTCCGCGGAGGATAATTTTTCCTGCCGATGCGGTACGCGACGACTGGCCTAGTGTGATCTGTGCAAGTCGTCGTCCGTGGGTATCGTACACGGAACATTCCCAAGCCTCGGCATCCTCGCCGGAGATTTTCAGCGTGGCAATGGACCGGACCGGCATTGGGGAGATGTCCAGTTGAATGTTCGCTGATAGGGGCGCATTAAGGTTGACCGTCTGAACGGGAGAAAACCACACGCGTCCACTGAAGTCGATTTGCCGCAGGCGGTACTGCAGCTGCGTCGGCGCGTTTGCGGAAGGGAGGCGGTTGTCTTCGAATCGATATGCGGCGGCAGATCGCCCGGTGACGGAAGGGACGAAGCCGATAGCCTCCCAGCTCGTCTGCGCATTGTCCGTACATCGCCGGACCTCAAAACCCATGTTATCTGTTTCCTGTGCAGTCTCCCAGCGCAGGAGCACCGAAGAGGCCCGTTTCTCGGCGGTGAAAACCTGCAATTGCACGGGGTAATACGTCTGCCCGTATACCGTCGCGCTCGTCAGTTCCCAGATATAATAATCAATGCCGAGGCCTGCGTAGTTTTGTCCCGACATTCCGATGCTGTCTGCAAAGGTCCTCGCCTGCATCCAACTGCTCCATAACATCTGCCTGCGGCTGATATTCAGGGCCCCCACCTGCATCGGCATACCTGTGCTCTGCAGATACCATTGCCATCCAAAATCGCACATCATGTACGTGTCCCCGGAATCTGCCGCCAGGAAGGTGAAGCCGAGCTCGGTGGAGTCGGCGCAGTGCTGGGTCGAGTCCGTCAGGAGGATGGGAACGTGCGGAAAATATCTCCAGACATTGCCGGTCGTACTGTCCACTCGCAGGAGCCCGAAACCGGTCTCGAAATAGCGCTTCCCGTTCGGTGCCGGCACTTGCTGTCCCACGGTAATCGTGGTGTCGAACTGCAGTTCGTTATGAAGGCCAGGGTTCTTTACGACGTGGTAGGTCCATGAATTACCCGTTTCAAGCGGGAAATAGGAAAGCCGGACCTGCTGCGCCTGTGAGACTGCCCCGGCGGCAAGCAGCAAACCGAGGATCATTCGTACCAGCATCATGCACCTATTGGTAATCTCAATTCGCCGTGGTGGGATGTGACCCGCCAGATTGGCGGAACCTGAT
>QKAF01000047.1 GCA_003246455.1 Bacteroidota bacterium | reverse complement strand
CCCGCCGCCCATGAGCAGACCGAGGATCAACGCAAACCAACCGATGTACCGCAGCAAAACGCTCATGCAAGCCTGGAATTCGTCCGATTACCAAAAACATACGTATTTGGCAATGGAAAACCAATGCGACGGCGCAAGTTAGAGCGGGTCGCCTCATGCGGAGGTTGAAGTGGGAGCGGAGTTGCTCAGCGCTTCGCGCTTCGCGCCTTGGGACATGGGACATAAGACATAGGATGTAGGACGCAGGATGTCGGTCCTACGTCTTATGTCCTATGTCCTACGTCCAACGTCCTACCGCCATTCAGAAGGAAATGCGACGGGCGGAGCGGGGATAGCTGAAGGAGAAGGTCACGGGGAGATCGTTGATGGTCATGCGATCGTACACGATGGAGAGACTTTCCTCGTCCGACGGACGGGTGACGCTGACGATCTGCGGAAGCTCGATGCCGGACTTGCTGCGGAAGTCCCGAAAGAGGATCTCCTCAAGCAGCTGGCCTTCGTCGTCCTTGCGCGCGAAGCGCTGCACCGCGAGCGTGCCGAGGTCGATCGTATACTCCAGCGTCTGCCCTTCCGACTCCCAGGTGAGCACGTAGTTGTTTTCGACGAGTGCGCCGGTCGGGGGTGCGTCGACAGGAGCCGCGCCGAAGCCCAGTGTGCCGGTGAGAATTTCGAGGATGTCGGTGAACGCGATGGGGAAGCGCAGGACGCGGCGCAGGTTCCGCGCGGACGTCTCGCCCTCGGTGACGGTGTTGTTCATGCCGTCGTAGAATTGAAAGCTCTGTCCGGTGATGAGGCTGCGCACGACCGTGACGCCGAAGGGACCGTTGATTTCCAGCTGGAGGCTGTCGGGCTTGAGCACGAGCACCTGTATCGACCCGCCGCCGGAGAATTCCGGCGACTCGACGGACAGCTTCCCGTAACCGCGCAGCGCGATCACTTCGCTGTTGCGCTGTTCGACGAGACGCATGACCTCACGCGGGTCGATGGGCCTGGTCGTGTCGATCGCGGGCGTGGCGGCACAGCCGGCGAGCAGCAGGAGGAGAACGGAAATCGGAAGAAGGGATGAGAGGAGTCGGAGGCGTCTGATCATTGTATCCGGGCCTGTTATTCGAAATGTGCGTATCGTGGGCGCACGGTGTGCGTGCGTGGTCGTGTATGAGTCGCACCGCGGGGATGCGGGCGGATGTAAGGACTGCATGCGGCCGCGAAAGGCTCACTCGCCCTGCGCGTCGAGGCTGTGCAGTTTTTCCTGCAGAGCGGGATTGCCGGGTTCCTGGCGCAGCGCTTCATTCCAGTGCGCGCGGGCCTCGGCCGGACGATCCATTGCGCGGTAGACTTCACCGAGATGCTCGTGGAGCTGCGCCGACGGACTGCCGGTGCTCTCCCGCAGCTGCAGCGCCTGAAGCAGCCAGTCCAGCGCCTCGTCGTAATCCTCCATGCGAAAGGATATCCATCCGCGGGTGTCGCAGTACGCGCTGTTCTTCGGGGAGAAGCGGACGGCTTCTTCGCTGATCTCCAGTGCGCGATCGAGATCGACATCACGCTCCGCAAGGGAATACGCATAGTTGTTGAGGAGGAGATAGTAGCGATCGTCCTTCTCGCGCGCATTCTCCTCATAGGCGTCGATGACAGTCTCGACGACGGCGTCTGCGCTGTCGTATTTCTGGAGACCGATATAGGTCATCGCCAGCGTGCTCAGCACGTCCAGGTTGGCGGGATCACGGCGGCGCGCCTGCTCGAGCGACTCCAGCGCGCGATCGTTCTTCCCGAGCTTGCTCCAGGCGAAGCTCAGCATCGTCCAGGTCTCCGTGCTCGCCGCCCGCCGGTCGACCAGCTGCTGCAGCACGCGCACGGCGTCGGCCGCCCGCTCCTGCGTCAGGTAGGCGCGGGCGAGGATCATGCCGGCCTCGGTGTTGCCCGGGCTCAGCTGCATGACTTTCTCGAAGTCCCCCATCGCATCCCCGATGGAGCCAGAGTTGAACAGCACGGCGCCGCGGAACCAGAGCGGGCGCCAGTCTTCGGGGAAGTCCCGCGTGAGGGCATCGAAGACGTTGATGGCGCGCTCGAGATCCTGATGATCCTGCAGCGCTTTCTGGAAGTAGAGCTTGCCGATGCGCACGCGGTCTTCGTGACCGATCGCCGAGTCGCTCGAAAGCGGGTAGAGTATGTCCGAGGCAGTGGGCCACGCGCCGCGGTTCAGCTCCATCTCCGCGCACATCAGGGCGTACATCGTCTCCTCGGGATAGAGATGGCGCAGGGTATCGTAGATCGCCGCGGCCCTGTCGAACATGCGCTGCTGCGCGTAGAGGCCGCCGAGCGCCTGCAGCAGCTGTTCGCTGCCGCCCTCGATGCGCAGCAGGTTCTCGAGGATGTACGTGGCGGAGTCCACCTGTTCGCGCGCGGAGTAGACCTCTCCGAGCTTGCGCAGCGCCGAGGCGTCGTCGGGCTGCAGTTCCAGGGCGCGGATCGTGTGGTCCACGGCGGTGACCTGGTCGTGCATCTCCCGGGCGACGCGCGCGATGGCGAGATGAATCGCGGGATTCTCGTCGAAGGTCAGGGCCTTCCGGTACGCTTCGAGCGCACGGGGATAATTTTCCTCGCATTCGTCCGTCGCGCCGCGCACAAAGCTGTGCAGCGCGAGATCCTGACGGATTTCGTCCATGCCGTCATCGTTTCCCGGCCGGACATCCGACGAGTTCTGTGCCAGCGTGGTATTGTGCAGCCCCGGAGTGAGGGTGATGAAAAACGCGAGAGCGATATATGCGAGCGGGTTTGTATTCTTTTTCACGGCATGAAATATAGCAGTTCGGAGAGGGGGGTACAAGGGAGAGGGAGGGGGATAATTCCGGCCCCCCGTCGCAAGGGATAATCTCGGCGTGCATCGGCGCCTCCCCGCAAGCCCGTTTCGCCGCGGAGAGGACAATTCCCTTGAAAATGCACAGGTTGGCTTTTTGTGCTTGACTGTAATCGGTTAATTCTCTACATTTGATATTCTTGAAGAGTAAAGAAATCGACTTTTCATAAGGAATAGAAATGTACGCGATTGTCAACATCAGCGGGAAGCAGTTCAAGGTAACTACCGCGCAGCAGATTTACGTGCCCCTCCTCGACAACGAGGTCGGTGCCAAAGTCCAGTTTTCCGATGTCATGCTTTACGCCGATGACAGCGGCGTGCTCGTTGGCGCGCCCACCGTGGAAACGGCAAAAGTCACCGCGACGGTGCTCGAGCACATGAAAGACGAGAAGGTGCTGGTGTTCAAGAAAAAACGCCGCAAAGGATATCGGAAGCTGAATGGCCATCGCCAGCAGCTGACACGCATCGAAATTGAAAGCATCGATAAATAAATTCTGACTGGAGTTTCGCATGGCTCATAAAAAAGGACTAGGAAGTTCCCGCAACGGCCGCGACAGCAACCCCCAGTATCTGGGCGTCAAGCGGTTTGGCGGAGAGAATGTGACGGCCGGGAGCATCCTTGTGCGTCAGCGCGGCACGAAGTTCCATCCCGGAACCAACGTCAAGCGCGGCAACGACGATACGCTGTTTGCGCTCGTCGACGGAACCGTGACGTTTGAACGTGTCGGCAAGGACCGCAAGCAGATCAGCGTCTATCCCGAGGTCTGAAGCCGCGGGTGATCCGATCCCCTGATTTTTCCCCATCTGTTTTGAAAAGGGATGTCGATCCGACATCCCTTTTTTCGTATATTTTTTCTTTGATTGAAAACGCCTGTATCACACACCACAGTCCAGGAGATATCCCGTTATGATGAAACGCTGGTTGATACCGCTGTTCGCTTCCGCCCTGTCCCTGCTCGTGCTTCTGCCGGCCTGCAGCGACGATGAAAGTACACCGACCGATCCCAACAAGGGAGGACATCAGGTTGATATCCGCCTGCACGCAGGCGACCAGTTCACCTACGATCGCTGGGACCTCGATCAGAACCAGCAGAAGGTGGAAAGCAGCAAACGCAAATACGAAATCGAATTCAGCAAGGGTGTCGGCCTCATCGGTCAGTACAATGACTGGTTCTACCGCGTCGGCAAGGACCGCGCGAGCAACGAACGCGACACGATGTACATCCGCACCGAAGCCCGCACCCGCACCGACGGTACCTCTTACACGAAAGAGGTCATGGCCTACGGCTTCATGTACGAAGCACTGCAGCAGTTCATCGCCACGGTCATGCCGCTCGGCGAAGTAGGCGTTCCCACGATCCCGGCACAGAACTGGGATGTGATCGCCCGCTACTATGACGAGGACGGCATCGCGATCGATCCCGGCGCGGAATGGACCATCGGTCCGGAAGGCGGCGTCACGATGAACTTCACGGTGAACGGAACGCCGCTCGCCGTGATCGCCAAGCTGACCGGAAAGTACGAAGCCCGCGAAGAGAAAATCACGGCGAATAACAAGCAGGTCAATACCTGGAAATCCAGCGTCACCGCGCAGTTCACCCTCCTCGGCAGCGTGGAGCTGAAGGTGAAGATGAACATGTGGTTCTCCGACGATCCGAATACGATGATCAAGGTCGTGCAGGAAAGCGCGCAGACCACGATTCCCATCCTGAACCTTCCGTTCTCGGTGGACGGAGATCAGCAGGAACTCGTATCCTGGATTTAACGCCCCGAAAATCATTTTCCATGGAAGCTGCCCCTCGGGGCAGCTTTTTCTTTGTAAGTCGTTGAAAAATAGCAGGCTCGGAATGACTCCCGAGCCTGTTCGCCTGATAGTGATGAGTGGTATAGGGGAGGTGGGAGTTTATGCGACAAGACAACGTCGCATATTCTTTAGGTTGAGAGAAGTCGATTTCAGGGACAGAATTCGTCTGTCCTGCTTAATATGTTCAATTATTGTGCCAGTATGCTCAAGTATCGAATATGGCGCAAAATCCCTAATTCGTGCGCAGATAAAAAAATAGGTGTGCGTATTCCATACGCACATGGTGTCGGATCGACCGGAATCCGAACATATTGGGGTGGCAATTGGGGTGACAGATGAAGGGGAGCTCTCGCTGATCGTGCTTTGATAACCGATATCAGCGCCTCCGTCGCGGGAGAGTGGACACCAACGCGTGAAGCCGAGCCCGTGGACTCGGCTTCGCGTCAGCAATCCGCTCGCGGTCGAGCGGGATCAGCGGGAGGAGGTTTCGGGCGGTGTGGTTTTCAGCCCCAGCAGTGAGTAGAGGGGACAGATCCCCACCGCTCCGGTGGCGATGGCAATGATTCCGATGATGCCGAAGTAGCGCGCGGCCCCGTCAAGAATAAAGAACAGAGACAGCAGGGCGAGTCCGAGGACGATCCGTATGATGCGGTCCGTCGTTCCGATATTTGATTTCATGACAGATCCTTCATTATATGTAAAAATGCCCGGCGTGGTCCGGCGAACCTCAGGGCCGCCGCCTGCCGTTCGATTTCCTTCACTCGCTCTGTCTGATGCACAAAAGTAAAATCGGGTTCCCGGAAATTATTATATTATTTATCCCCTGCAGATTCCTGCAGGTGCGGATCCCCGCTTGTCCCAGCTTGTTGCACTCTTGAAAGAATCACCATGAAATTTCTCCGCCTGTTTCTCCTGCCGCTCGCGGCGGTCCTCATCCTCTTTACGTCCGCATCGGTCGAAACCGCGCTTGCCGGTCCCGGCGATACGCTCGTCGTGCAGACGTTCACCTGGGATTCCCCGCTGATCAGCGGCACGAGGCAGGGCTGGTTCGATTTTCCGACCGCCGGTCATGAATGGGAACGCGTGCTGCTTTATTACAAGCTGAAATGCGATCCGTCGCAGAACCCCGCCTGCGGGGAGTGGGACTATCTCACGTACATCCGCCTGTTCGAACACACCGGGCAGTACGATTCGACGCAGGCGACGCATCCGAACTTCACCGTCTTCGAGACCACGCCGGATACGCTGGGCTATATGAACAGCCCCTCCTGGTCTTTCATCCCCCGCATCGAATCGCGGATCGTCTATGACGACACCACCTCCCTGACGGAGACCGCGATCGGCGCCGGCGCGATGAAGATGACGATCTATCCGATCTCCGACGAGCGAGATTTCCGCAGCTACATGATCTGGACCAGTGAGGAACTCACCGCCGCGGGACTTGCCGCAGAGGACATCACGGCGATGCGTTTCCACACCGGTGAAGTCGATGGCGGTATGCATCGCCTGACGCTGCGCCTGCGCCGCTACACGGGAGACGGCTGGGACAACACCATTCCCCTGCGCGATGTCGGTTTCGTCACCGTTTTCGACGGCGTCCTCAACCTGGCACCCGACAGCTGGAACACCGTGCATTTCACTGCGCCGTTCTCTTACTGGTCCGGCGACATTCTCGCGGAATTTTCCGTCGACCGCATCGACGGCACCGGCTTCAGTCTCATGGGCGACGCGACCAGCGAAGCGCTGATGTTCACCAGCATGGACGCGGACGAGTACCTCAATGTGCAGCAGCGCAGTTACGTGAACTGCGGTCCGATCAATGAACTCAACGACACCCAGTCCTTCACGTTCGAAGCATGGTTCAATCCCGCCTCGCTGCAGAACTGGACGAATATCGTCATGAAATCCTCTGCGAACGACAACCGCGTCGGTATCCAGCTGAATCCGCCGGACGCGGGCAAGAGCGACATTTACTGCCTCGTCGGCAACGGGGAGAACTCATACGGACGGACGAACAACCGTCCGGTCGGCCTCAACCAGTGGGTGCACGTCGCCATGGTTTACGACGGAACGGTCAATACGCAGGATGGCCGTCTCGCGCTGTACCTCAACGGGGAGCGGCAGACGCTCACGTTCAACGGCACCATCCCGGCATTCACCTCGAGCAACGACGCGGTGTTCCAGATCGCCACCAACGGCGCCAGTTTCTTCGAGGGAGGCATCGATGAGGTGCGCGTCTGGTCGGCGGCGCTGACGCAGGAGCAGGTCACGGAGCGGATGCAGGCGCGGATCGACGGAAGCGATCCCCTCTTCGGCAGCCTGGTCTCGGCGTGGAATTTCGATGAGGGTACCGGCATGGTGGCCTACGATCTCAAGGGTGCGCATGACGGGCAGCTGGCCTATCCGCAGCGCGTGAGCTGGCGCGGCAAGCGTGCGCGCGGCTTTATCCCCGCGACCTTCCGCCCTTCCGTCGTCTTCGAACAGGGGGCGTTCACCTCCCATCTCGAAACGACACTCGCCGTCGATACGCTGGAGAAAGCGGGCCTCATGGTCGTGCTGTACGGCGATACGATGCGGGCGAATCTGCCGACCGACACCCTGTACGTCTGGCCGACTTACGAGACATACACCTTTGACGAGAATGGCCAGGTGCTCAGCACGACCCCGGTCGCGGCCGACAACTGGCTCTATCGCGAGGACCACTTCTATTATCAGAACCCCTTCGAGATCACCAACCGCTATGAGCTGGGTCGCTACATCACGCCGTACGGCATCGGACTGACGCTCGGCGAGGGCTGGACCTGGGTCTACGACGTCACCGATTTCCTTCCGCTGCTCAGGGATTCCGTGCATCTCGCCGCCGGCAATTTCCAGGAACTGCTCGACATGAAGTTCGTCTTCATCGAGGGGACCCCGCCGCGAGACGTGATGAAGGTTCAGAACATGTGGCAGGGCACGTTCAATCTGAAGAATTTCGATACCGCCGTGCCTGCGATGACCGTGGATCTCGATCCGGACGCGTCGATGTTCAAACTGCGTACCACGGTGACCGGCCATGATTTCAGCAACGCGACGAACTGCGCCGAATTCTGTCCGAAGATCCATGCCGTGAAAGTCGACGACTTCGAACGGTGGAACTGGCAGATCATCCAGGAGTGTTCGACGAATCCGCTGTATCCGCAGGGCGGAACGTGGATCTACGCCCGCGCGGGCTGGTGCCCGGGCATGGAGGGAAAAACCCAGGAATTCGAAATCACGCCGTATATCACCGGCAGCTCGGTGAAGCTGGATTATGACAGCGATTACGATGAATTCGGCCGCTATGTCATGGAGTCCCAGCTCGTCTCCTACGGAGCCCCGAACCACCAGGTCGACGCCGCCGTCGAAACGATCATCGCACCCAGCAGCAATGAACTGAACCGCCGCTTCAATCCGACCTGCGGTCAGCCGCGCATCGTGATCCAGAATCGCGGTGAAACCGACCTGACGGCTCTCGACATCACCTACGGACCGCGTGGCGGGACGAGCAACTCGTATCACTGGACCGGTCGCCTCGCCTTCCTCGAGAAAGAGACCGTCGATCTCCCGGCCTTCGACTGGGGACAGTGGGGGCCCGAGAACATCTTCGACGTCCAGGTAAGCAATCCGAACGGCGGTACCGACGAGTACACCTACAACGATGCACAGTTCAGCCAGTTCGCGACGGTTCCCATTTACGACGATGCGCTGATCTTCCGCTTCCGCACGAACAGTGCGCCGTTTGAAAACCGCTGGGAACTCCGCGACGCGGATGACCGGCTGGTTCTGAGCCGGAACAATTTCGCGGCGAACACCCTGTACATCGATACGCTCGATCTGATGCCGGGCTGCTATCGCCTGACGCTTTTCGATTCGGGCGAAGACGGTATCTCCTGGTGGGCGAACAACGACGGAGACGGTTCATTCCAGATCCGTATCGTCGGCGGTTCGCTGTGGGAAAGCCTGAATCCGGACTTCGGCAAAATGGCCAGCTATTCGTTCCGGTACTCGAACCTGGTCGGCGTCGACAGTCCTCCGAACGCGGCTGAAGGATTCGAGCTGTACCCGAATCCCGCGTCGGACCGGGTGACGCTGCGGTACGAGCTGACCGCGCCGGCAGTCGTCCACTATGAAATCTACAATCTCCTCGGAGAGCGGGTGCGTGCGGGCAGCGAGCGTGAGGTTGCTGGCGGCGCGTTTACCGAAGACGTCTCCACGGCGGACCTGCAGCCGGGCAGCTATGTCGTCTTCATCGCCGAAGGCGCCCAGGTGCTGCGTCGCATGAAGCTGACGATCGTCCGGTAACGCGGAGGATCGGGAGAAAAAACAGCAGGAGGATCTGGAGGATGCATGTTTCCGGCCGGCTCGCAGCGATCGCGCTGTTTGTTCTGTTCGCGGCGTCGTCCGTTTCCGCACAGGAGCGGACGAGCCGGAATGCGGACATTCCGGTCCGCGACGCCTCCGTTCCCCAGCAGAACGCACTTTTCCTGAATCCCGGCAGCAGGCTTCTGCTGCCGGGATTTCGCGAATACGACGATTTCGCACAGGAAAGGAGCGACAGCATCATACTGTTCAACAGCATGCTTGTCGACGGGAGCCTGGAAGCAGAAGAGGGGGTGGACCGTTCCATGCTCGCCGATGCCCGCATCGCCGCGTTTACTCTGCAGCTCGGTGCCGGCGCAGCCGGCGGAAACACGTCCTTCGCCGAGGCCGTGGCGCGGTTCCTGCTCAAGCAGGCAATTCAGTTCGGGTATCAGTATGCGCGAGAGAGAATCCGCGCGCAGTCGCTCAGCGAAATGGATTATCTTGCCCTGCCGCAGGGGCCGGGAGTCATGCGGAATTTCAACGAAGTGGGGTTTGAAGCGCGCCTGAGGGGAGAGGAGCAATCCTCGCGCGTGTGGCGCGATTATCTCGAATCGCGGAAGAACAGGATTCCCTCGGAAAAATAACGTGACGTATTCTGCCGGGCCGCGGTCAAGGGCCTGGCTGCGGCATGCGTGCACGCGGTGGGGTCAGCCCCCGGATGGACTGATCCAGGTGGTGTAGCGCAGTTCGAAATCGAGGTCCTCCGATTCGGAAGCGGACGCCGCCGGGAGGAACCCGCATTTCCGGATGAGCGCCAGCGACCGATCGTTTTCGGGATGGGTGCGCGCGATGACGCGGTGCACATGCAGGACCTCGAAACAGAATCGAACGAGTTCGGTGAGGACTTCGACGGCATAGCCGCTGCGCTGTGATGCCGTGCGGAGCGTAAGGCCGACCTCGACGCTGTCGGTGTCCGCAATCGGCATGTGCACCCCGCAGTCGCCAATCAGTTCTCCCGTCTGCTGAAGGATGATCCCGAACTGAAACCATATACCGGGCATCCCCGGTGCGAGGCCGCGGAGATCGCGAATGAAATTTCGGACGTCCTGCTCCCTTGCCGGCCGCCACATCTGATAGCGCACGACTTCCGGGTCGGAACGGTATGCGAACACCGCGCCGCTGTCAGACATCTCGAGCGGACGCACGATGGTCCGCCGGGTGGTAAATCGATCCATTCAGTCGTCCTGGGGCTGTCCGTCACTGGATGCTTCGCGCGTTCCAGCGGCACGCGAGCGGAGGCGAAGCCGCTCGCCTTGCGGCAGGGATGGATGGAAGGGGCTCGTCTCGGATCGTCCGATCGGCCCGGGGAGAATGAAATATAGCGCATTCAGCGCTTGCCCGCCACGACGAAATCGCCGTGCGGTCGGATACCTGAGGTCGCAGCGGGAGCGACCGCGCAGCGCTCGGCACAATCGGGATGAGGATGGTTTTCCCGTACGGCGAAAGGCCGGTCTCCCCGACAGGGAAACCGGCCTTCTGCGCTGCGTTAATAAAACGGCATGGGCCGCGAAATCAGCCGCGGAACCGCCACCACAGGCCGACGTAGGGAAACACGAAGCTGTCGAAGTCCTTGGGCGAGAAGATCTGCACGCCGAGTTTCAGCCGGAACGTTTCCCAGCCCCAGAGCACGCCGCCGCCAAGACGAAGACCCTCGAATTCGAGGTCGTACCCGACATCGCCGATGAACTTCGTTCTGTTGGAAAGGCTGTATTCGAGACCGCCCGAGAGCGAGGTTCCGTTGACGGAGGCCGAGAGTTCATCCGCATCGTCAATTTCGGCGTCCCCCGAAAAATTGGTGTAGTTGGCGGAGAGGTGCAGCCGGGTGCGTGAGCTCAGCGGCATCGAGTACACGACGTACGGCGAGAGCGACGTGAAGCTGATGTCGCCGCCCGCGAAGCCGAGATTGAAGTAGCCGACACCCAGTCCCAGCGCGAGTGCCTGATGCTCGGTGTTGATCAGGGACACTTTCAGCTCTGCGTTGTAATACTGCAGGATATAGTAGAGCAGGTTGGTGCCCAGCTGGATGTTCTCGGTGATGCCGTATTCGACCGGTCCGATTCCTACCGCGAATTCTCCGGCATGAAGGGTGTTCCCGGTCGGCATGAAGAGGTTCTGGGTGATCGGGCGTCCGGCGAAGCCGTCTTCCTGTGCCTGCAAAGGAAGCGAGAGCACGGCGAAGGCGAACAGAACAGCGTAGAACAGTTTCATGGAATCTCCTCTGGATGGATAACAGGTTTCAAAATGGACAGGAGCTTGTACGTCGGACTGGGGGAATTGGTTGCCGAAAAATACGACAAATTACAGAAGAACCGAGGCGAATTTTCGGCTGCGCGGCAGCGTCCCCGGGAGGGAACCGGGGCGCTTGCGATTGAAAAAAAGAATAGGTAGCTTTTTCCGTAATCACCAACATTCCGCCGTCGCGAACCGAGGTTCGCGGGAAGTCCGGGTCGCACGTTCGCCGCGCAGCCGCGTGTGCGTGTACGGTCCGTGGCATCATACTATCAACCATGGAGGTATCCAATGAAGCGCATGGTAATACAGGTCGTGCTCGGTCTTTTCTTATTCGCGGGACTTTCTTCGGCGCAGGAGGCGGCGCGTCCCGAGCCGACATTCATGGCCATCAATTTCAACAAGGTGAAGATGATGGACATGTCGGCCCTGAGGAAGATGTGGTTCGAGCAGGCCGTCCCCATCCTTGACGATCTGAAAAAAGAGGGGAAGCTGCTCGACTACGGGTTGATGCAGCATGCCTGGGGGGACGAATGGAATTACAATTTCTATTTCGTCACGAAGAGTCACGAAGACTACCTCGTATTCTGGGACGAGTACATCGGCAGAATGCGTGAGAAGCATCCAGACTCCCTCGGCGAGTACCTTGGGAAAATCCTGGAGCACAAGGACAACCTGTACACGCTCTACCGCTAGACGTTCCGCACGCCTTTGAAGGGAGCGGCGTGCGCATTGTTCACTGTGACCGGATGCCACCGTCCACCGGGCGACGGCATCCGGTCTGTCAATTACTGTGCCGTAATGCCACATGTGACGATTCGGTATGTCCGTGTCGCGCAGTCGGCGGGGCTTCAGATTTTCGTGCCGTAAGATGTTTGAAAACTGTAATTTACGCATTATTCACCAGCGTTCGTAAGATCTGCTTCCGCCGGCGGAACCGGAAGGACTGATCTGTTTCTGCACGACTCGGCGAATTTCGGCCGCCCTGCGTCCTCCGGGTGACTTGCTATTTGAGTTCAGAAAGTGTAATATCACTCAGACATAACCCCCTTTCCCACCCGATGTTCGCAGAATGCGATCAGCGTATGTATCTCGAGTCTTTCTTTGGTCGCCTGCGATAAGGGTTACACAGGATTCACCTCACTACTCACAAGTAAAGGAACGAAGCCATATGAGACATCGTTTTACCGCTTTGGCTCTGTTCGCAATGGCCTTGTTGATGATGGGTATGTTGACTGCCAGTGCGCAGGTGACAATCACCGTCGGTACAGGGACCTCGACACAGAATGATTCGCCTTTCTATCTCCTCTATGAGAACAGCAATTCGGAGGAGTTGTACCTGGCCACGGACCTTACCTCAGGTGGCTGGATCGGTGGTCCTGGTATCATTACCAACGTCCGTTGGTATGCCAACTCCACGTCGACGTACAACTCCCAGGTGGGAAGTACGCTGCAGATTTTCATGGAGAATACAACGCTGACCTCGCTGCCGTCCGGCACGCGGTCTTCGACTTCGACGCTGGTGTACACGGTTTCCCCGTGTCCGTCGGTGACGTCGACAGGATGGAAGAATTTCACCCTGACCACGCCGTTCGCCTACACGGGCGGCAATCTCCTGATCCGCGTCGAGCGTGACGATTCCGACTGGGGCAGCTCGAACGCATGGCGCTACACCTCCACGTCACCGACGTACATGCATCGCAACGCCTACAGCGATGCGTCCCTTCCGACGTCGCTGACCGCGGACTACAATCGCCCGAACATCCAGATTGTCGCCCTTCCGGGCGGCGATCCGCCTCCGTTCATTACCGTCAATACCGTGCCGGGCTGCGTCGCAACGAGCGCACCGGGAGCGACCGTGACGGCAACCATCACGGACAACAGCGCCGTTTCGCAGGCGCGTATCTGGTTCCGGAAGAATACGGGTACCTGGTACAGCGCCGCGCCGACCAGTTCCGTCGGCAGCGCGTACACCTTCACCATCAGCCACGCAACGCTCGGCGGTCTCGTCGCCGGCGATGATGTCAACTGGTACCTCGCGGCGATGGATGATTCCACGAATGTCGCGACTTCTCCGTATGGCGGCAGCGGTACGACCCCGCCGGGTTCGACCCCGCCCGCGACCAACTATACGTACACCGCGCAGGTCCTGATGCCCGTGCCCTACAGCCAGGGCTTCGATGCCCCGGGACACGGCTGGACGACAGGCGGTACGAACTCGACGTTCCGTATCGGAACGCCCGCAGGCTCGCTCGGCACAGCCGCGGCCTCGCCTCCCAACGCGCTCTGCATGCAGAGCACGGGCGGCAGCTACAATAACAATGAGAATTCCTGGGCGGAATCTCCTTCCCTGGACTTCTCTGCGCTTACCACCGATCCGGTGATTGCGTTCAGCCACAAACGGTATTTTGAAAGCAGTTGGGACGGGTGCTTCGTCGAATATTCAACTGACGGCGGTTCGAACTGGACACGTCTTGGCACCTATCCTCCGATCGCATCCTCACTGAACTGGTATAATGACGATGGCGTTTACGCGACGAACAACCTTCCGTGCTGGACAGGTTCCGCGTACACCTCGTGGGTCCGTTCAGTGCATCCTCTCACCGGTCTTGCCGGACTTTCCTGCGTGAAGATCCGTTTCCGCGGACAGAGCGACGGTTCCGTCACCTACGCGGGCTGGGCAATCGATGATATCGCGATCGGCAATTTCCCCGAGAAGGATATCGAAGTTCTGTCCGCCAACGTCGGCTACGCGCCGAGCCGCTGGTCGCAGAATGTCAGCGAGCCGCATGTCGTGAGCGCGGTCATCCGCACGAACGGCTGGGAAACGCCGCCGAATTCCGTCACGCTCGTGTACAAGGCGGGAAGTCCTCCGGCGAACGCCGGTGACGGTATTTCCGAGACCTTCACCCCGGTGTGGTCGAGTGGCATGTATACGGCAACCTTCACCACGCCGTACATTCCCCCCGCAACCGGGATGGATATGATTTACGTCAGCGCATTTTATACCGGCGACGCCACGGTGTCGAATGACACCAAGGCCTTTACGATGGAAGTCCAGACCGACAAGGTCTACGGCTTCGAGAATTTCCAGGGCCTCGATGTCGCCGGGCTCCCGACGAACTTCCGCGCCAACTGGAGCGTCGTGAACAACGGCGGTCCGTCGACCTGGGGTGTGTGGTTCCTCGGTCCGCCGAACATCGTCGGTGCATACGTGACCGACGGCAGCCCGAATGACTACCTGGTCACGCCGTCCGCATTCCTGCAGGCCGGTTCCAGCTACAATGTGAAATTCGAATACGCGACCGACGCTCCCGCAGTGATGAGCGTTCTGTACGGGCAGAATCCCGACCCGACCACGATGAACGTGCTCAAATCCTGGAACCTCCCGCCCACCAGCGGTGCTCTGACCCCGGCCGAAGGCGTGATTCCCGGATCGCCGCCGTACTTCAATACGGATCCCGCAGCACCGGGCAGCTACTATGTCGCGTTCCAGGTGACCTCGGCGGCAGGCTTCGTCGCCATCGACAATATCGTGCTCGAGGACAATCCTTCTCCGCCGCCGAAAATCGGCTACGGTCTTCCGGGTGCGCCGGTCTCTTCGTACAACAGCGATCCGACCGTTCCCATCCAGCTCACGGCGAACTACAAGTCGCCGGGCCTGATCAACAAGACCTACGCCGTGACGACGATCACGGATATCTTCGGCAAGAACGGCGACTTCCTCTGGGACGTCACCAGCAGCACGCCGTGGATCAAGATCACGAAGTCGGTGCCGGATCCGACGCTGCAGGGATACAACTTCACCCCGCCGCGTCCGCGCCAGTTCCAGACCTTCACGATGTCCGTCGACCCGAGCGGTCTGCCCATCGGCGTCCACCAGGGCGAGATCACCTTCTACGGTATCCTGTTCAATGATGATTTCACGCCGCCGAACAACGGTCTGATTGCGACCAACGAGCCGCTGCAGATCAAGGTCGAGCTGCGCATCATGGGTTCGGGTTCGCAGGCCGGACCGACCTCGATGACGCGTACCATGGGTCCGCTCACCGCGGGCAACACCTATCCGTTTACCGATCCGACCAGCGGCACGCCCATCGCGACGGTCGAAGTGACCGGCGGTCAGATCGACATGATGACGATCACGGTGTTCCCGAATCAGCTGCCGCAGAACATTGCGCGCATGCTGTACGTGAAGCGCTACTGGCAGATTCAGCACACGGGTACGGGCTGGACGGCAAACGTCACCTTCCCGTACACCGACACCGAGGCATCCATGGTTCTTGATCGCATGCAGCTTCGCGGCGTGCGTCAGGCCATTCCGCTCGGTCCGTGGGAAGATCCGATCTTCGGTACGACCTCGACGTCCGACCCGATGAACAATCAGGTCAAGGTGTTCAACTTCAACACGGGCAACATCGGCGGCAATATCGCGCTCGCGCAGCCGTACCCGATGTTCGGAAAGGATAATGCCGGCGAGATTCCGACGACGTTCGGTCTCGAGCAGAACTATCCGAATCCGTTCAACCCGTCGACCACGATCAGCTTCAACGTTGCCGAAGAGCGCTTCGTGCGTCTCGTCGTGTTCAACAACCTCGGAGCCGAAGTGGCCGAGCTGGTCAACCAGGTCATGCCCGCCGGACGCTACAACGTATCGTTCGACGCGTCGACTCTCACCAGCGGCACGTACATCTACCGTATGACCGCAGGCGACTTCGTCCAGACGCAGCGCATGACGCTGTCGAAGTAAACATCACGCCGCGCTTCGGCGCAGTTTGATCGAAAACAGGGAAAGGCGTCCCGCAATCCGCGGGATGCCTTTCCTTATTTTTTTTCAGGATGCGGCTGAGAAGAAGAGGCTGTACACCGTATTCCCACCTTGCATTTCAGGCCATTTTAGGGAAAAGGGCCGGAATTTCCCTGCATCAATCCACGCGCCAAGTCTTGCTTTCGGATTTTCAATTCTCTACGTTGGTATTGCCTAACTGGATTTTGACAATTTTTGAGGAATACACTGCGGATGCAGAATGCACCGTCACAGATATTCCGGATTCCAGATTCTCCCTGTCGAATCGTTATTGACGTTTGTTATAAATAATGAACCAATCTTGAATGAAGCGCAAAGGAGGAACATCGGTATTACACACGCGTTTTTGAATGCCGATAAGATTAAGGAGTCCAGGTCATCCAGACCTGTCATCGGCACAAACGCATTCAGGAGTCCACCGTATACTCACAATTGTAAGGAACGAAGCCATATGAGACATCGTTTTACCCGTTGGTCTCTGTTCGCTACGGTTCTATTGATGACATGCTTTTCAAGCATGAATGCACAGGTCGTCTTCACCGTTGGTACAGGGACATCTTCTCAAACCTATCCCGTCAACATGGTCTGGTGGTTCAGTCGCTCTGAAGCCGTTTACACTTCGTCGGAACTGATCTCCGGCGGCTGGCTCGGAGGACCGGGAACCATTACGAACGTGCGCTGGAACGTCGCTTCCGTTGCCACGTATGTTCCGCAGGTCGGGAGTGTCCTCAGGATATATCTCGAAAATACGACGCAGACCACGATGGTCAGCGGCGTCCCGTCGACCACCGGCACCCTGGTCTGGACCGGTGCGCATCCGCTCTTCAACACGACCGGATGGTGGAATTTCACACTGACAACCCCCTTCGTATACACGGGCGGAAACCTGATCGTCCGCGTCGAGCGTGACGATACGAACTGGGGAACGAGTGCGAACTTCTACTATACCACCACCGCGACCAACATGCATCGGTACGGGTATCAGGATGTTACCCCGCCGACGTCCCTTACAGCGAGTACATCTCGTCCGAACATCCAGTTTGTCGGCACCCCGGGCGGTGATCCGCCGCCGTTCATCACGATCAACACCGTGCCCGGCTGCGTTGCAACGACTGCCCCGAGCGGAACCGTTACCGCGACGATCACGGACAACAACAGCGTCGCGTCCGCGGTTATCTGGTATCGCAAGAATACCGGTACCTGGTACAGTGCCGCACCGACCAGTGTTGTCGGCAGCGCGTACACCTTTACGATGAGTCACGCGACGCTCGGCGGTCTCGTGGCAGGCGACAACGTGAACTGGTACATCGGTGCCATCGATAACGCGAGCAATGTGTCGACGTCTCCCTACGGCGGAAGCGGCACTACACCGCCGGGATCGACCCCGCCGGCGACCACCTACCAGTACACGGCGCAGATGCTCTATCCGCTTCCGTACACGCAGAGCTTCGATGCTCCCGGGCACGGCTGGACCACCGGCGGAACCAACTCGACGTTCCGTATCGGAGCGCCTGCCGGTTCGCTCGGCACGACCGCAGCTTCCGCCCCCAATGCACTCTGCATGCAGAGTACGGGCGGCGCATACAACAACAGCGAGAATTCCTGGGCGGAGTCACCCTCCCTGGATTTCTCCTCGCTGATCAGCGATCCGGTTATCGCGTTCAGCCACAAGTGGTACATGGAATCGTCCTATGACGGACTCTGGGTGGAGTACTCCACAAACGGCGGTGCTACGTGGGTAGAGGTAGGAACCTATCCGCCGATCGCGTCTTCCCTCAACTGGTACAACGTCTCCGGCGTCTACGGAAACAACCAGATGCCCTGCTGGTCCGGATCGAACTACTCCGCGTGGGTGCGTTCCGTGCATCCGCTGACCGGTCTCGCCGGACAGGCATGCGTGAAGATCCGCTTCCGCGGCGGCACGGACGGTTCCGTGACATATGCCGGCTGGGCGGTTGACGATATCGCCATCGGGAATTTCCCCCAGAAGGATATCGAAGTTCTGGCCGCGAATGTCGGCTATGCGCCGAACCGCTGGGCACAGACCGTAGGTGAGCCGCATGCGGTGAGCGCGCTTATTCGCACCAACGGATGGGAAACGCCGCCTGCA
>QKAF01000150.1 GCA_003246455.1 Bacteroidota bacterium | reverse complement strand
CGCTATACGCGATGCGCGATCGAGTCCGCCAGTTTCGGGTCGGACGCAGGCACGGCGCGGTGCGCCGTATAGCGCGTCCAGAACATCCACATCACCAGTCCGCCGATGCCGAGAGCCGAAGTCAGGTGCATCCATGAGAAGTGCACGCCGGGGCCGAACGTCGGCATGACGAGCCAGAACATGTCGACGAAATGCATGACGACCAGCAGGCTGGCGATGGTGCGGAGCAGCACGGTGTTCCGTTTGACGCGATAGAACAGCAGCGTCAGGAACGGCACGAGGAAGTGCAGGAAGATCAGCGCCATGCTGACGGCCTTCCAGCCGTTGTCCCAGCGCGCGAGGAACCAGACCGTCTCTTCCGGCACGTTGGCGTACCAGATCAGGTAGTATTGCGAGCCGCCGATATACGCCCAGAAGACCGTGAAGGCGAAGAGCAGCCGCCCGAAGTCATGGAAATGCTCGATGGTGACGACGCCTTCGAGCATGCCCTGACGGCGAAGCATCTGGAAGATGAGAAGGAGGACGGCCATGCACGTCAGGAACCCGCCCACGAACACGTACACGCCGAAGATCGTCGAGTACCAGTGCGGGTTGAGGCTCATCAGCCAGTCGAAGGCGGCGAACGTCACGGTGAACGCGAAGGCGAAAATTCCGCCGGCGCTGATCTTCCGCAGCGCGTATGTGTGCGCCACGTCGCCGTCCGTATCCTGCGCGACCGAGCGGCGGTGCAGCACGAACGCCAGTGCGATCCACACGGCGAAAAACACCAGGCCGCGAACGATGAAGAAGGTCGTGTTCAGGTACGGCGCTTTCCATGCCAGCACGTGATCCGCGGCGACTTCCTCGGCATGCGACCAGTGGAAAAGATCGTGCATGCCGAACGTCAGCGGAATGAAGCACAGCAGCAGCACGGGCAGCGCGAGGGCAAGCGCCTCCGCGGCGCGGCGTGTGACCACGCTCCAGACGGCGGCGGTGACATGCTGCAGCATGACGAAGAAGAGCGCGCCGAGGACGATCGTCGTCCAGAACGCGAACGACGTCAGCCATGAGGCGAAGAACATGTGCGAGTCGGTAAAGGCGCCCACGACGGTGAGAGCAGTGAAGACGATGCCTGTGCCCAGCGCGATGACGCCGAACCTGCCCTTGTCCGTGAACGTGTACGTCTGTGAATCGAGAGCGGCCATATGCGGTTACTGTGCTGTTTCTGTCGTTGTTGTTTCCGTGGTCGTGCCGGCGGGTGTCGCGGTCTGCGCGTCGGCGGGAGCCGGCGCCGGGGCGCCGCGTTTCTGCAGTTCGCGCACGTGCGCGACGATGCACCAGCGGTCGCGTACCGGAATCTGCTGCCGGTACGACGGCATGTTGCGGATGCCGCTGCTGATGACTTCGAAGAGGTTGCCGTCCGCCATGTCCCTGATCCGCTGTTCGTGGTAGGACGTCGGAGGAATCGGGTATTTGTATTTCGGATCGGCGATCACGCCCTTGCCGTCACCGTGTTCGCCGTGACAGGGCTGGCAGTAGATCGCGAAGCGCTTCGCCCCGCGGTCGAGGTCGGCGGCTTCCATCACGAAGGGCATCGCGGCATAGCTGCCGTCGTCGTTCTTCCCGGTAAAGTACGCTGCATCCTCGCGCAGCTCGCCGCGCGCCACCGTGCCTTCCGGCGGGGTGCGCATGTCCTTGCCGTCGGCGAAGAAATTGCTGCTCCGCTGGGCGACCAGCTTCTGCTGCGTGTCCATGTTCGGATTCAGATGGATCGGCGGTTCGGGAGAAGTGTTGCCGCGGCAGCCCGCGAGCAGAAGGACCGCGGCCGCGGTCAGAACCAAGCGTGTTGTTGCTGTGCGTTTCATCATCCTTCGCCTCGTACAAGCTCGATGTTTGTTCCGCCGATCGACGCCAGGAAGGCGCGGGTCTGTTCTTCGTCGAAGCGCGCGTCATCCGCTTCGATGCTGATCAGGAAGCCGTCGTCCGACGCCTTGGCGATCAGCTCGGAATAGAAGATCGGGTGGTGGAGACGCGGCAGTCGGTTGAGCCGGAACATCCCGATCACGGCGCCGAACGCGCCGAAGAGCACGAACAGCGCGAAGGTGATGATGATGTAGGCCTGCCAGCTGAACATCGGCTTGCCCGAAATCACCAGCGGGTAGGCCGAGGTCGTGACCCAGGTCTGCAGACCGAAACCGATCGTGGCGCCGAGCGCGGCCATGCCGCCGACGATATAGCCGACCGGGGAACGCTTTAGTCCCATCGCGTCGTCCATTCCGTGAATGGGAAAAGGAGAATGGCAGTCGAAATGCTGATATCCCGCGTCGCGCACCCGTGCGGCGGCCGTCAGCAGGACAGCGGGGTTCTCGAACGCGGCGATCATGCCGTGGGTTTTCATGCGGCACCTCCTTGATGCGCGTCTGCATGCGCATGGCCATGATCATAATGATGCGGGTCGGCTTCCGGCGTCACGCCCTTCACTTCCGACATCGCGATCAGGGGCAGGAAGCGCAGGAAGAGCAGGAAAAGCGTGAAGAACAGGCCGAAGCTGCCGACGAAGGTCATGATGTCCCAGATCGTGGGCGAATAGTAGTCCCACGACGAGGGCAGGAAGTCGCGGGAGAGCGATGTGACCGTGATCACGAAGCGCTCGAACCACATGCCGATGTTCACGAAAATCGACAGCGTGAACATGATCGGGATGGAGCGGCGGAATTTCCGGAACCAGAACAGCTGGGGCGTGATCACGTTGCAGGTGAACATGATCCAGTAAGCCCAGGCGTAGTTGCCGAACCCCCTGTTTATAAAGGCGAATACCTCGTAGATATTCCCGCTGTACCAGGCGATGAAGAATTCCATGATGTAGGAATAGCCGACCATCGAACCGGTGACGAGAATGACCTTGTTCATTTTTTCGAGATGATCGACGGTGATCAGATTCTCGAGATTGAACACGCGGCGGGCGATGATCGCCAGGGTCAGCACCATGCCGAAACCGGAGAAAATCGCGCCCGCCACGAAGTAGGGCGGGAAGATCGTGGTATGCCAGCCGGGCACGAGGCTGGTGGCGAAGTCGGTGCTCACCACCGAGTGCACGGAGAGCACCAGCGGCGTGGCGAGTCCGGCGAGCATCAGGTACGCGAGTTCGTAGTGCTTCCACTGACGATTGCCCCAGCGCCATCCCATCGCGAGCACGCCGAAGACGGCCTTTTTGACCTTCGATACCGCGCGGTCGCGGAAGGTCGCGAGATCGGGCACGAGCCCGACGAACCAGAACAGGAAGGAGACGGTGAAGTAGGTGCCGACGGCGAAAACGTCCCACAGCAGCGGGCTGCGGAAATTCGGCCACATCTCCATCTGGTTGGGGACGGGGAACATGTAGTAGACGACCCAGATACGCCCGACGTGAATCGCGGGGAAGATTCCGGCGCAGATGACGGCGACGATGGTCATCGCCTCGGCGAAGCGGTTGATCGCGGTGCGCCATTTCTGCCGGAGCAGAAAGAGGATCGCCGAAATCAGCGTGCCTGCATGGCCGATACCGACCCAGAAGACGAAGTTGACGATGGCCCAGCCCCAGCCGACCGGGTTGTTGAGTCCCCAGATGCCGGTGCCTTCGTAAAACAGCCAGCCTATCGAACCGGCGAGGACCAGGGTGCCCGAGAGCGCGATGCCGAAGAGCAGCCACCAGAGCTGCGGGGTCTTTTTCTCGGTGATGCCGCTGATTTTCTCGGTGATGCCGCTGAAGGTCAGGCCTCCCTGCACCAGCGGCGCTTCTTCGAGCACGGCAGCGGCCGTTTTGACATGGGATGTGTTCACACTACTCACTATTAGGCCTCCAGCTTCGGATTCGGATTGCGCAGGCGCGCGAGGAAAGTCGTGCGCGGCCTCAGGTTCAGTTCGCCCAGCAGCGCGTAATCGCGATCGCGCTGTTTCTCCTTCGTCACGCGGCTTTCGGGATCGTTGATGTCGCCGAAGACGATGGCGCCGGTTGGACAGGTCTGCTCGCAGGCCGGGGTGATATCGCCGTCCCGGAGCGTCCGCCCCTCGCGTTTGGCGGCGATTTTGCCGCGGGTGATGCGCTGCGTGCAGTAGGTGCATTTCTCCATCACGCCGCGGAAGCGGACCGTGACATCCGGGTTCTGCGCCATCTGCACGGTTTCAGGCATCTCCCTGGTGTAATTGTAGAAATTGAAGCGGCGAACCTTGTAGGGGCAGTTGTTCGAACAATACCGCGTCCCGATGCAGCGGTTGTAGGTCATGACGTTGAGGCCTTCCTCGTCATGCGAGGTCGCGGCCACCGGGCAGACCTGCTCGCAGGGCGCCATTTCGCACTGCTGGCAGCCGACCGGCATGACGCGCACACCGGGATTGTCGTCGTCTCCGTTATAGTACCGGTCGATGCGTATCCAGTGCATCTCGCGTCCATTGAGCACCATGTTCTTGCCGACCACGGGAATGTTGTTCTCGCTCTGGCAGGCGATGGTGCAGGCGCCGCAGCCGATGCACGCGTTGAGATCGATGGACATTCCCCACTGATGTCCTTCTTTATATTCGTGGTCTTTCCACATCGACCGCAGTGCGGGC
Organism: Bacteroidota bacterium; assembly: GCA_003246455.1. Lineage (GTDB taxonomy): Bacteria > Bacteroidota > Ignavibacteria > SZUA-365 > SZUA-365 > SZUA-365. The sequence goes on along the minus strand of QKAF01000150.1, from coordinate 14,193 downwards.
ATTTCCACGCGCTCTTTTGCGAACGCGGGATCTTCCCGGTACTCTTCGAGCGTGGCTTCGCGGTAAAGCTGGGGGAGGCGTTCGGTGACGCCTTCGCGCGCCATTTTCTCGAGATCGAGACCGTGATGATCCTGCACGCAGGCCATTTTCACGGTCGAGAAGGCCGGACCGACGGTGAGCTTCGTCGTGTGGTACAGCGCCTTGCTCCCGCGAAGCCGATAGGCGTTGAAACCGGCACCGGTCCCCACGCGGCCGCCGTGTTTCCGGCCGTATCCGAGGGTGACCGTGACGCAGTAATCCGCCTGTCCGGGCATGACCCACACCGGCATCGGGGTTTCGCGCCCGGCGCAGGAAAGCCGCACGAGATCGCCGTCGTTGAGTCCGAGGGCGTTCGCGGTGCTGCGGCTCATGAGCGCGGCATTGTCCCAGGTTAGTTTGGTGACGGGATCCGGGAACTCCTGCAGCCATCCGTTGTTGGCGAAACGGCCGTCGTGCACCGCGGGTGAGAGGCGGAAGGTGACCTCCATGTTGTCGGCGGTCAGCGCGGGTGCGGTGAACAGCGCGGGACGCAGGAGGGAGGCGATACCGTCGAACGCGGGCGCGGGTGCTTCCAGAACGACGTCGCGCGGAAGCAGTCCGTCGTGAAGGATGCCGCGCCATGCGCGGTCGGTCAGTCCGGGCGTCAGCTGCTGCCAGGTCGCCTTCACGAGATCGAAGCCTTTCTGCAGCGTGCCGCCCGCCAGGAGAGCGAGTGTTTCCACGTCGCTGATGCCGTCGGCGTACAGCGGTTCGATCAGCGGCTGGATGACGCCGATCTGTCCGTGCATACTGCTGACGTCACCCCAGGCTTCGAGGTAATGCCGCAGCGGCAGATGCCAGCTGCAGGCGTGCGCGGTTTCGTCGCGATGGAGTCCGACGTGCACCGAAGTGCCGACGTTGGCGAGCGCTCCGCGGAAATCGAGATCCGCGGGCGCGTCGAAGACGGGATTCCCGTCGAGAATGATGAGCGTTTCGACTTTGGACGCCTGCATCGCGGCAGTCAGTGCCGAAACGGAATCCGGATCGGATTCCACGGCAAAAGGCTGGGCGCCGTAGCGCACCGTCCTGCCGGTGCTGCCGAGCAGACTGTTGATCGCCGCGGCCAGCGCATGCACGAACGGATCCTGTCCGCGACCGGCGATGACGAGCCCGCTGCCGCGATGCGCCAGGAGATCCTCCGCGACGGCGTCGACCCACTGCGGATCGATGCTGCTGTCGGAGGGAGCCGCGTCAAGCAGGGACTGCGGAACTGCGAGCCCGCGCGCGGCGAGTGCGTGGAGAAGCGAAGCCGCGAACGCGGGAATGCGTCCGGCCGCGAGCCGCAGACGATGGTCGGCGAGCGCGGCGGTCTGCGTCAGGCTCGGTTCCACCACGTACAGGCGGTTCATCGTGTCCTCGGCTGTCTCCACGCGGCGGCGCGCGGCGAAACCGCGTGCGTTTTCAAACGCCGCATATTCGGTACCGAACGGATCCGCGTCGAGCGTGACGATGATGTCGGCGCGGGAGAAATCATACACGGCGCGCAGGGGACGCCCGAATGCCGAGGCATGTCCCGCAATCTGGTTCGCGTCGCTCACGGCGTCCCATGTCGCGATCCTGGCGGCGGGGAAGGCCGCGCGGAAAGCGTCGAGCTGCCGCTGCAGCGTCGGAGAGGCAAAGGGACGGCAGAGCAGGGCGAGCCCTTCGCCGCCGTTGGCGACGTACTTGGCGTACAGCGGCGTCCACGCCCCGATGAAGGCCTGCGTGCTGCTTTCGACGCCGGCCGCCATCGCCATCTGCGAGCGGTCGGGGTCGTAGAGGCCGAGAATCGAGGCGTTGGCCCAGACCGTGCTGGCTGTCCCGGTGCGTCCGTCGAGCGCGTTGCCCATGATTTTCACCGGCCGGCCTTCCCGTGCCTGCACCAGCAGGCTGTGGTTCTCCGTGCCGAGCGGCATCGACGTCGCATACTGCAGGGCGTTCCCCAGCGTGATTTCCTCGGGTTTGGAGACGTACGGAACGATTTCCTCCTCGGGCCTGCGGCAGCTCGTGAGTCCCGCGAGCGCCATCGAGGCGCCCATCAGCGTCAGGAAGGTGCGCCGGTTCATGGAGAGTGCCAGTTCGGCCGTGCCTTCCGGGAACTCCCGTTCCACCAGCGCGCGGTATTCCGGCGTGTCGGCCTTGTCGCGGAGACTCAGCCAGTATTCTTTGCCTGTTTTCATAGTGGATGCGTCAGCGTCTTGTGTCTTGTGTTTCATCGGTGACACCCCGAACAGGTGACCGGGGGTTTGATATTGAATTCCGCTTTGATCGCCGTGGCGAGCGCCGCCTGCTCCGCGGGCGGCGTCCATCCCATCGTGGTGATTTCGTCGAGAGGACGCAGGTGCATGTCGGGATTGCGGTGACAGTCCAGACACCAGCCCATGCTGAGCGGCTTCACCTGTTCGACTTCCTCCATTTCGGCGATATTGCCGTGGCAGCTCTCGCAGCCGACACCCACGCGCAGGTGCGCGCTGTGGTCGAAATACGCGTAATCGGGTACTTTGTGAATGCGCACCCAGCGCATCGGCGTGCCTTTTTCCCAGCTCTCACGGAGCGGGGCGAGCTTCGGGCTGTCGGTTTTGATGAGGGCGTGGCAGTTCATGCAGGTCTGCGTCGGGGGTACCATCGCCACGGGCGATACCTCCGCGCCGGTATGACAGTAACGGCAGTCGATGCCGAGGTCGCCGGCATGCAGCTTGTGGCTGTAGGGAACCGGCTGCTTCGGCTGGTAGCCTACGTCGGTATACTCCGGCGACCCGTAATACCAGATTCCCGCGATTACGAAGATCACGAGTATGCCACCGGAAAGTGCGATTCTCCCGGGCACCTTGTTGACCCACTCTGGAAAGATTTGCGCCAAAGTTTATCCTCTTACTCTGTATTAGGGGGAGACGTTTACGGTTCTTGTGCGTAACCCATGAGTTCTGTCAGCATGATCGTCGCTGTGATGGAGCGAGACATTAAAGAGAGTTCAGTCTTAATTGGGAGTTAAGTTAGGAAAAATTTCACAAAGTGCAAAAGTGGTTTTTGAAGGAAAAATTTCTATAAGTGGCTCGAACGGCTTGATTTTTGAAGTTTTGAATGCGATTTTGCACCGAATTTCTTCCGTGTTTTTCATTTTCAAGGTTTTTGTTATGAATCTGTATGTAGGAAATCTGAGCTATCAGATGTCGGACGATGATCTCCACAACGCATTCGCCGCGTATGGCGAGGTCAGCAGCGCCAAAATCATCATGGACCGTGACACCGGCCGCTCGAAAGGGTTCGGTTTTGTCGAAATGCCGGACGATGCCGAAGCCGAGGAGGCCATCAAGGCGCTCGACGGTGCGGATCTGGGAGGACGCAACATCAAGGTCAATCAGGCCCGTCCGCGAACGGAAGTCCCCGGTGGCCGTCCGCGGTACTGATATCGCGGCCATTAACGAGACACGTTCTCGCATACAACGATAGATGTGTTTGGCGGCGTCCCCGGAGGACGCCGTTTTTATTTCCCCGTTCGTCTGCGTCCCCGGAGGACGCTTTCCCCGCCCCTTTTGTCCGGGGCTGCGGTCCGTGCCCCGGCGCGCGATTTACTTCTTTATATATATCGCTTCGAAGAGCGTATTCCAGGACACTCCGTCCTGCGACATCTCCATCTTTGAATCCATCCTTCCGGGCTCCGTCATATCCCAGGTCATGCGCACATGCATGTGGCCGCCATGCCCGAGCGTGAGCACGTCGCCATCGAATCGCCCGGTGAAGAGCTCGGGCGGGGAGCCGATGGAATCCACCCAGTACAGTGAATAGAGATCCTGTTCGGCGTCGTAGCTGAAGATGCCGTGCCCGGTGAACGTCGTGGCCCCGTCGCGGATCTGGGCATAGTCGGTGAGCAGGCTGAAACCGTTTACGGCGAAGGTGTTTTCGTTGCGTCCGAAAGCGACGCCGCCCTTCGGATCCCAGGGTGAAGGGTGCATGGTTTCCTCCCCTTCCCAGGTTCCTTCGAGCAGCGCGAGCCGCCTGTGACCTTCCTGCAATGCGGGCATATCCATGGGTGTATCCTTTCCTGATGTTGGTTTTCGGGAATGGGTCCGGAACGCCGCCGCTCAGGCCTGTGCGTCGCGGGGCGCGGCGAGCGTGCCGCCGAGCAGACCCATGGGAATGTACGCGCCGATCAGATCGAGGGCGATGAACCATGCCGGGGAGGGGAGCATGAAAACGTTCATGATTCCGCCGAGCATGAAAAACGCGCCGATGCCGATGGCGATTTTCATCTTGTGACGCACCGCGATCAATGCGGCCAGCCACGCCCCCGCGAGAGTCCCGAGCGCATGCGCGAGGAAGGGGAATAGGAAGTGTTTGGCTTCGAAAAGATGCATGGAAGCCTTCAGACTTTCCATGTCCGACGGATCCACGCCCGCGGGAAGCGGAATAATGGAACCGCTGACCATGATCAGTCCCATGTTGACAGCGCTTCCGAAAACGAGTCCGGCGACGACGGCGATGACATTCCTGACGAGAGGATTCACGTACATACTCCTGCGTTGCGGCGAAACGGTGACAATGGGAGAAAAATAGTGTTCCTCGCCCTGCGAATCAATGCGAATAATACGCGGGCGCTAACCGGCGAGGTGAGCCGACGCGGCGTCCATCACCGAAGCGAACGCGCGTTCCACGTCCTCCGCGATCTGCGGGATCGCGGGGAACGGCTGGATATGCGTGTACGGATAGGGGAAGTCGAGCACGTCGACGGGAATGGGCACATTCCGGAAACTGCCCTGGAGGGTGTTCAGCACTTCACCCGCCGGGATGACGCTGTCCTGCAGAAGCGCCACACTGCGGATGCGCGCCGCGAGATCGCGGAACCGGCGCTCCCGCTCTTCCCGCATCGTGTGGTACGAGAGCATGCTGCGGAACACGCGGCCCGCGGGATGACCGTCGCTGAAATAGTGCGCGAGGCGCGGGTCGCGAGGGAATTCGTTTTCGAGGTGTTCGTTGAAAAAAGAGTACAGCGCGATCGTCGCTTCACTGTCGAGAATATACCGCGAGGTCGGATACATCCGGTCGAGCGTCGGTCCGCCGCAGAAAAGGAAGAGCCGGGAGGAGGCAAACAGCCCGCCTTCGTCCGCCATCAGCAGGATCTCGGACAGGAAGGCGCCGATGGAATACGCGAAAAAATCCACCGGCAGCGCCGCGGAAAGGCCGGGAAGCGCTCCCGCCCGCAAGTCGCGTACGAAGGTGATGATGTCCTGGTATGCCTGCAGGCCGGACCAGAAAAACCGCTGGGGGAGCATGTGCAGACGGGAACTGATCGCGGCGTTCGCCAGGGACGAGCCCGCGATGGCGGGGAACGCGGCCCTGCGTTCCGCGGACACTTTCGCCATCCGCCGTGCGTCCGCCCACGGTGCGGGCGTCCGGTTCATGTGGAACGCGAGGGGAAAGGGCAGCACGGCCTTGCCGGTCTGCCGCACCAGGCGCAGCGCCCATGGCATGTACTTGTCCCAGCGTTTTTCATTCAGTCCATGGAGAAGCACGATCAGTCCGCGCGCCTCCATCCCCGTCGGTTCCATCAGCATGCAGCGATAGCGGAGATTGCATTCGACGTCGCAGTCGGGCATGAGCAGGCTGCCTTCTTCCGGGCGGAACACTGCGGCCGTTCGGGCCGGCATCGCACCGTCGAAACGGCGATCGTGGTCACGGCATTGATAGGATGCGGCACCGGGAAGCACGTCCCCCGCCGTCGAACGGAAATCCAGAAGCCGCACCGTCGCCCCCAGCCGCGGGGAGACCCCTTCTCCGGTCCCATCGCTCGCCGCTTCCAGTGCGCGGTATTCTTCCAGGTATCCCATCGATCAGCCGCTCCTTTGTGTGTGCTGCAGGTCCTCGGCTCCCGTGAACAAACTACGCCAATTCCGGGTCGGGAAAAAGGGGAAAAGGTCCTCTACTGCGCCGATCGCCGCGCCGCGGCGGAGAAAATAAATTCATGGGGACGTCGAATTCTCTTGGATACCGCATTTCTTATGTCGACATTGCTTTATTCATCATTCGTAATTCGCGCAGTTCCACTGCCCGACACTGTGGATGATAGCTCCATCGATTCTTGAGACCGTGCCACTCCCGGGAATATGATGATATCACAGATTGGCACTTTATCAAGAAGGAGTTCGTAATGAACATCTACGTAGGAAACATGGCGTACAGCATCTCTGAATCACAGCTTCGCGAAACTTTCGAGGAGTTTGGTTCGGTAGACACGGTCAACATCATCACCGATCGCGACAGCGGCCGCCCCAAGGGCTTCGCGTTCGTCGAAATGAAGGATGACGGTCAGGCGCGCGCCGCGATCGAGGCACTCAACGGCACCGATCTCGAAGGCAGAAATCTCAGCGTGAATGAAGCGAAACCGCGCTCACCGCGCCCCACTGGCGGAAGCCGCTGGTAATCGCCGCTCGGCACGATTCATACTCGCTTCAGGATATCTCAGAGGACGGCGCCCTTTGCGTCGTCCTCTGATCCGTTTATGTCTTTCCATAACATCCCGGTGTTCGGGGTGTGTGAGTGAAACCCAGTTATTACAGTCCATTACGGAGTAGAAATGGGAAAACCGAATTACTCGTTCCAGAAACGGCAGCGTGAGATCGCGAAACAGAAAAAGAAGGAAGCGAAACGCCTTGCCAAGCTGGCGAAGAAGAATTCGGGGGATGAGGACATCGAGAACATGGATGAACTCGACGGGGAAGCCGTGGATCTCGAGGATGATGACATTGATGACGATGGGGAAACCGACGACGGCGCGGAAACCGACGATGATTGACAACGGCTGACACGTTATCGACCGATCGTGCACAGGGCGGATTCATGAATCCGCCCTGTGCGTTTTACGGCGCATATTGACATTGCCGCGATAACGGACTAGGTTGCCGTCAATGCCTGCTTTCCCGGCCCTGGGGATCATTCACTGTGGAGGTGAGTCTCATGATCGCGTATGCTGTCGTACCCCGTTCTTTCCTGCTTATCCTCTTAATCACTCTTCCATCGACGCTCTGTGCCCAGGGAGGTGCGCCGATCCTGCGCGCGATCGATCATCCCGACAGTATGCGCTGGATACTCGTCCCGCAGCGGCTCGGTGGAGGGGACTATCTCCAGGAGCCAAAAGGGGTGGTTCCCCCGCCGCCGGTGACGCCGCGCGTGGTCGACAGGACGGGACTCTTCGAGGTCGGTCGCATGGCCAACACGCTCTCGATGCTGTACGACAACCGCTGCTCTATTGCGCATGATCCGAAGAGCAAACAGGTGATGACCGTCGTGCGGGGACTGAACCGCTCGATATTCGGCGACGGACGGTCGCTGTACGTGCGCTACGCCCAGCGGCATGGCGCGCAATGGTCGCTGCCCGGTGAGGACATGGCGGAAGGCGGCATCGCCGGATATCCGTCGGTGTTCCTGCCCTACGCCGACAATGCTTCCTGGCCTCATGCCGTCATGATATGGAGCAGGGAGACGGAGTTCCCCGCGGGTCCCGTCAGCTATGGCGACATCGGCACCATGTACGGGGGTATCGGACATCCGACGATGGAGCTGGGGACGGTCCCGGACCCGCCGAACTGGGGGGTTCCGTGGGAACTGCGCATGGATCAGTCGAACGGCGATCTGTACACTGTTTCGCTGGGAATCGAGCCGACGAACGCGGCTGCTTTCACGGGGGAATACTACCTGCTGCGCTCCAGCGATGGCGGCCGGCGATGGTCCGCGGTGACCTTCGATAGTCCTGTCTATACGGAAGACATGCTCCCCCCGCAATACGTCGGCCGGAATCTGCGTTTCGACATTTCGCCGGACGGCAGGACGATGGTGGCAGCATGGGTCAGCGTGTATAAGCCGAGCGAACACAAAGTCCAGGTGTTGGACCACCGCAATGAAATCATGTGGCGAATCTCGACCGATGGAGGACTGAACTGGGGGTGGGTGGAGCGTCGCTGTCTGAACGACCTCGCGATGCGTCCTTCCCCGTTCGAGCAGCGGATCGGGATGACCTGGGATTTCGACGTTGTCATCGATGCGCGCAATCGTCTGCATTTTCTGACCGTGTGTTCGTCGGACCTGGACCCGTTCGATCCATTCGCAGAGGCCGTCTCGGACAGCGTCATCAATCCCGCGCACGTGGATTCTACGTTCGTGACGGAAGTGATCGTCGACAGCACCGGGACGCATCTGCTCCCCGTCGGCCCCGTGCGCCGCATCCGGACGGAACGCCGATCGTTCACCGAGATCTCCCCCGACGACCGTCCGTGCACCCTGCGCAACGAGGTCAAATGGGCGCGCAATTACGACGGGACCGCCCTCTACGCAAAATGGATATCACCCCGGCAGACGTGGATCCCGGCGGAAGAAAACGGACAGGTCGTTCTCTATCCCGATACGCTTTCGCAGGTGTATGTCAACGGCCGCGTCGCCGATGATACCGGTCCCTTCGCCTGGTATCACCGCTGGGCCTTCGATGTCCCGGGCGAAAATCCCCCCTGGCGCGACAGCCTGATGCGTGTGACCGATCTGCCGGACATCGGCGCGAAGTGCACCCAGGTTGCGCGCTATGCCGGAGACGGCGGTCAGCTGCACATGGCTTTCGTTGAGTGGGGAGAAGGAGATACGCCTGACAGCGACCCGATGCACAGCGAGCAGATCGTCTGGTATATCAAAGATGTCAAAGTTCCGGTGCTGGATACGGAGGAGGCACCATCCCCTTCCGCCGTTCCCTCGGGCGTGGTCATTCAATCCGTCGCGCCGAATCCCGTTTCGGCATCCGCCACGATTACCTATCGGCTTGATCGGTATGCCCCGGTGGTCATCCGCGTCATCGACGCACTGGGCAGGGTCGTTTCCGAGCCCGAGCGGGGCAGCCGCGACGCGGGAGTCTACGCAGTCGCATTCGATGCGGGAAATCTGCCGCCCGGCGTCTATCTTGTACGTCTGGAGGCAGGGGCCCGGGCACACACGAGACGCATGGTCGTCGTCCCGTAACGGCGGACGCATCGTGCATCCGGGATCGCGATACCGCCGCACATACTCAGGAATACCGTCATGTCCCGTTTCTCGGCACTCCCTTTCATCAGCGTCCTGGTTCTGCTCGCCGCCGATCCCACGGCACATGCACAGCACCGCGACCTGACGCAGTACGTCAATCCCTTCATCGGCACCGATCGCATGGGGCATACCTTTCCCGGTGCAGCGGCACCTTTCGGGCTCGTGCAGCTGAGTCCCGACACCGACACCGTGCCGTACGCGGTCGATGGCGCATACAACCGCCGGGTGTACGAGTACTGTGCCGGGTATCAGTACCGCGACCCCACCATCGTCGGTTTCAGCCACACGCATTTCAGCGGAACGGGGCATTCCGATCTCGGGGACTTTCTCGTAACGCCCACGACAGGCGCGCTGCGGCTCAATCCGGGCACGGCGGACGATCCCGATGCGGGGTATCGATCCCGTTTCCGGCACGAGACGGAGGAAGCGCACCCCGGGTATTACCGTGTGCGGCTCGATGACTATGGCATTACCGCGGAACTCACCGCGACGGAGCGGACGGGGGTGCATCGGTACACGTTCGAACAGGGTGGCGAGGCGCATGTCATCCTCGATCTCATGCACGGGATATACAATTTCGACGACAAGAACGTATGGACATTCGTCCGCGTGGAGAACGACCGGCTCATCACCGGGTACCGCCAGACCACGGGCTGGGCGCGCACCCGCGTCCTGTATTTCGCGATGGAGTTCGACCGGCCGTTCGTCTCGTACGGGCACGCGAAATACGATTCGTCGGTGTACCGGGGGTTCTGGAGAAAATTCGACGAGACGCAAAATTTCCCCGAAATGGCGGGACGACACATACGCGCACATTTCGATTTCCATCTCGCGGCCGGGGATGCCGTGCAGATCAGGTTCGCGATTTCCGGCGTCAGCGCCGAAGGAGCGCTCGCGAACCTGCGCGCCGAGGCGCCGGGCTGGGATTTCAGGAAAACAAGAGCCGAAACGGCGGAAAAATGGAATACGCAGCTCGCAAAGGTCGACGCGGAATTCCTCCGCGACGACGACCGCACGGTCTTCTATACGGCGCTGTACCACGCATGCCTCAGTCCCGCGGTGTACCAGGACGTCGACAGCCGCTATCGCGGGCTCGATCAGGGCGTCCACCGCGCCGAAGGGTTCACCAATTACACGATCTTCTCCCTGTGGGATACGTTCCGCGCCCTGCATCCGCTCTTCACGCTGCTCGAACCGCGGCGAACAGGCGACATGGTCGCATCCATGCTCGCGCATCAGGAGCAGAGCGTGCATCACATGCTGCCGGTCTGGTCGCATTACGCCAACGAAAACTGGTGCATGACCGGGTACCACGCGGTTTCCGTCATTGCCGATGCCGCGGTCAAGGGCGCGTACGCCGGCGATCTCCGCCGCGCGCTCGAGGCCTCCGTGGCGACGAGCACCTACGCCCCGTTCGACGGCGTGGGCGCGTATATCCGGCACGGGTACGTGCCGCAGGAGGCCTTCCCGTACTCCGTCAGCGCCACGCTCGAATACGCGTACGACGACTGGGCGATCGCGCAGCTCGCATGGAAAGCGGGGGATGAAGTGACGGCGAAGCAGTACCTGCGCCGTTCGGCTTCGTGGAAGAACCACTGGGACGCATCAATCGGCTTCATGCGGCCGCGGCGCGGAGACGGCAGCTGGGTGTCGCCGTTCGATCCGATGGATACGCACGGTCAGGGATTCATCGAGGGGAACGCGTGGAACTACGGTCTTTTCGTTCCGCACGATCCCGACGGGCTGGTCCGGACGATGGGGGGTGAGCGGCGCTTCACGGCATTCCTCGATTCGCTGTTCACGATGGGACTCGACGACCGGCATTTCGCCAACACCGAGGATATCACACGCGACGGCATCATCGGCAATTACGTGCACGGCAACGAACCGGGACATCACATCCCGTATCTCTACAACTGGACGTCGCAGCCCTGGAAGGCCGGGGAGCGCGTGCGGATGATCATGGACCGTATGTACGTCAACAGCAGCAACGGGCTCTGCGGCAACGACGACTGCGGGCAGATGTCCGCCTGGTACATTTTCAGCGCGCTGGGATTCTACCCTGTCGCGCCGGGGTCCGACCGCTACTGGTTCGGCTGTCCCTTGGTACGGTCTGCCGTCATTTCGCTCGAGAACGGTCGCACCTTCACCGTGACCGCCACGAAGCAGGCGAAAGAAAACGTCTTCGTACGCACGGTGCTACTCAACGGGAAAGCGCTCGACCGCCGTTACATCACCCACGCGGAGATCACCGCGGGGGGAACCCTGGAGTTCGTCCTGTCGGATACGGCTCACTGAATCCACTTGCGAGCGGGTATCGGCCCGCCGCTTTCACACGACTTTCGTTTCACAAACGGTATCCCTTCCACGCCGGCCCACGGGATCGGCGATGGATCATTGCCACTGCTTCCCCATCGAAACGAGATCACCCTGCTGGAGATCCTCGGGGGTCATTGACGGCAGGAATTCCACGTCGGCATCGAAGAGGAGAAAGAAGGGCTCCGCGAAGCGGGGCATCTCGGAGGTCTTCTCCATGTTCACGATGATGTACCCTCCGCGCGAGCCGTTCATGGAGGTGAAATACGCCGCCTCCGGTCTGATCTCCGCCATGATGCGGCCCAGCTTTTCGCCGGCGCTGCCGTCGTATACCGCCGCGTTGAACTTCGCGGGAGGGAAAGTGACACGCATGATGAAACGCATGACATAACTCCTTTCATGAGCAGTTGAAGAAATTCCTGGATGGGATGACCCCTTTCGTACGGCATCAATTCGGATAAGTTTCATCCGAAAATGAAAATCGACGAGCGACTTCCTTCTTGTCGTGAAGGGTTCCCGGGACGGATGAAAAAATGCGGGACGAGCGTGCGTGCACACCCGTCCCGCGGTCTTGATTGAGTTGAGGAGGGCTGAAGCGGTGCTACTTCAGCAAGATCATCATTCTCTCCATCGAGAACTCCCTGGCACTGATCGTCGACGTTGCCTGCATCCGGTAGAAGTAATTGCCAGAAGGTACCGGATTGCCGCTGGTCGACGTCGCATTCCAGATCGCGAAGTGTTCGCCGGTGGAGACGTCGGCATCGACAAGTACCGCGACCAGCTGGCCGAGCGCATTGAAGACATTCAAGCGCACATAGCTCGGCTCAGGGACGGAGTACTTGATGGTTGTCGTGGGATTGAACGGATTCGGGTAGTTCTTGAACAGTTCGTACTCACCCGGTGCGGGCGAGGCGATGCTCTTCGGTGAAACCGGGCAGGCCACAAGCACCGCGCACTCGTCGAACGCCTGGTTGATTGCGCCAAGCGCTGCGGTGATGTCACCCGTGTTCGTGCTTCCCGGCGAATTGCCGGCGAGCACGTAGTTTGCGAGTGTCAGCAGGCCATCCACGTTCGCCGCCAGGCTCAGATTGCTGAGTTCCGTGAAGATGCTGGCGGGAATCGTATTGGTGTGAATCGGGTCGTCGGGTGTGCCGTAGAGTCCATCCGGCCCCGGATCGAGCGGATCGACACCCGGATCCCATATCCCGTTCGCGCCGAGCAGGACATCTTGCGTGCAGAATACCGGAACGAGCGGGTAGGCAGGGAGGGCCGGAGCGTTGCGGACATTGAGCGACAGGGCGATCGTCTGCGTCAGCAGGTTGCTCATCAGCCGTGTGCTGTTGGCCGCGATCAGTGACGAGGGCACGCCGGAGCAGGCGCTGCCGTTCCATTCAACGATATGGTTCCCGGTACCTGCCAGCGTTCCCGAGCTGCCGCCCTTCGAGGGCAGGAGATCGATGATGCACTGGCCGATGCCCTGTAACGCCGTCGACTGGAAGGTGAGCGAATTCTGACCGAGCAGTCCGACGGTCATCGGGTTTGCGATGGGAACGAGGGAGTTGATAAGCGCCTCGGTACCCATGCCGAAGTAGCTGCCGCCGGCGTTGCCATAGGCGCCCTGCGTGAGGGTGCAGAAGCCTTCCGGAATCTCCGCCTGGATGGTGAAGAAGCAGGAGCCTTCGCAGCTGCTGTTGTTCGGGTCGTTCGGATCGTAGTTCGCGTCACGCACGACGAGCGTGTAGGTCTCGGTGACGTAGCAGGAGACGTTGATCGACGGCGTTGTCATATTGCCGGGCGACCACAGGTAGGTGTATGGCGGGGTTCCGCCAGACACGTTCGCGGTCACCGAGTACACACCGCCGACACACTGTCCGCCGACGTTGCAGATGACAACCAGCGGATCGGGCTCGGTGATGATGACGGTCCGCTGCGCGGTGCAGAGATTCGCATCCGTAACGGTGACGGTGTACGAACCCGCGGTGAGGCCGGAACGATCCTCGGTGATTGCGGGGCCATCACTCCAGGCAAAGGAGTACGGCATGGTGCCGCCCACGACCGAGATGTCGATCGAACCGTTGCTGCCGCCGTTGCAGAGCACGTTGAGGTGCTGCTCGGAAACGACAAGCAGGTTGGGCTGGGTGATCAGAACGGTCTTCTGATCGGAGCAGCCATGCGCATCGGTGACCGTAACGGTGTAGGATCCCGGTCCGAGGTTCGAGCGATCCTGCGAGGTGGCCGGACCGTCGCTCCAGGCATAGGAGTACGGAAGCGTGCCGCCCACGACCGAGATGTCGATCGACCCGTCCGCACTACCGTTGCAGCTGACGTTGACGTGCTGCTCACTGACGACGAGCAGGTCGGGCTGGGTGATGGTGGCGCCGGTCTGCGCGGTGCAGCCATGCGCGTCGGTGACGGTGACCGTGTATAGTCCCGGTCCGAGGTTCGAGCGATCCTGCGAGGTGGCGGGACCGTCACTCCAGGCATAGGAGTACGGCGGCGTGCCGCCCACGACGGAGACGTCGATCGAACCGTCCGCGTCGCCGTAGCAGGTGATGTTCACGTGCTGCTGGCTTGCGACGAGCAGGTCGGGCTGGGTGATGGTGGCGCCGGTCTGCGCGGTGCAGCCATGCGCGTCGGTGACGGTGACCGTGTAGGATCCCGGTCCGAGGTTCGAGCGATCCTGCGAGGTGGCGGGACCGTCACTCCAGGCATAGGAGTACGGCGGCGTGCCGCCCACAACGGAAACGTCGATCGATCCGTCCG
>QKAF01000160.1 GCA_003246455.1 Bacteroidota bacterium | reverse complement strand
GCATGAATCCAGGGTTGCGCTCCCCGGCGGAAACAATGCGGATCTCGTAGTCATCGATCGAATGCGTATGCGTGAACTCCGCAACTGGCTGCGGTTCCGTTTCGGGTTCGATGTCGCAGAACTGGCAGCCTGGCAGATCGAGGCAGGTGGCGGCACGGGGATGCTCCTGGGAAAGAATGCGGCAATCATGATCACCTCCGGAATCTCTGCCTACCGTCAGCTCAGCAGCATGCTTCAGGCCCGTATCGGCGTCAATTTCACCATCGCAAGGATAGCGCCCGCAGTCACGAACGCTTCCGATATCGTCGTCGGCGACGGTATTGTCGGCATCATCCGCAACGCCGATACGGCTCACAGCATCGTCAGCAGCGGCATGGAATTCAATTTCGGTATCGGATTACTCCTATGGTAAGAGCGGTGATCATCGCGCTGATGATCGTGTTCGGCGTTTTCGTTTGCGCCTGCGCTGACGATACACCTGTCGAGGTCCCGGCGATGCTCGCCGGAGCGGACTATCTGTGGAATACCCCGAACAGACCGCTGACCTACGAGACCGTACGCGAGGGCCGGCATTACCGCCACCTTCTGACGTTGAAAGGCGATGGCGGCATCGAGGACCTCGTAACCGACGAATACGCGCAGACCATCACCCGTACCGCGTGGCGTTTCAGCAGAAGCGAAGGTACGGTAAACGACTGCAGTCCGCTGACACTGTGGTATCTGCCGTCGCAGCTTCGGCAGTCCGTGAAAGCGGTGTATGCCCCTGGTCCCGTCATCCGCAGCTCCTGCATTCTCTGTCTCGATGATTCCAACCTCGTTGTCGGCACCGAGGCAGACGGACTCTTCCACTACAGTGCGAGCCGTTCCGAGTGGTACACCATGCCCTTCCCGGGGAGCGGCGCGATTTCGGCAATCGCCAAGGACGATACGGAAGGGGATCCGCTGCTATTCGCCGCGACCGTATCGGATGGCATTTTCAAAAAGCATCGGCTCGATCCGGGCTGGGACCCGATCGCCACGCCCGCGGGCATCGTCCAGGATATCGAAATTTCGGATACCACGACCCTGTTTGCGGTCATCGACAACGCACTCTGGTTCACGGTCAATCCTTTCTCCGACTGGGTACAGATACCGCTCGGGAAAAGCGTCGGGAAAATCCAGTCCATCGCACTGCTGCGCATTTCCGGCGATGAGGAAATACTATTCGTGGCGACCTCAAACTCCGGATTGCTCTACATTCGTCTCGTCGACTCCTTCCCCACGCTGGTGCAATACTATAACACCCGCGGATACCAGTCGATCCGGTGCATCAATACGATGCAAAACGCACCGTATCCGGCGGTCGGGATCGCGCCGCCCTCAACCCTGTTCGTCGCCCCGGCCTTCGGTTTGTGGATATCGATTCCGCTCACCGTCGCGGAGCTGCACTGCGTGTCGCAGTCGATGCTCAGCGGCGTGGTCCTGATCGGGACCGATGACGGCCTGTACCGCTACAACGGGATCAATCCCGCGCGCATCAGTCTGTCGGGACAGAATGTCCGGAATCTCGCGACGACGGCCGGCAATACGTTTTATGCAGGCACCGATGCGGGATTCTTCCGGTCGCGATCGGAAGGCGAGACCTGGACGCGCATCGACGGCGGCATGGTGCTCACCGGGGTCAGGCATCCATGGACCATCCTGCCCGCGCGCTTCACCAGCGGCGACAGCTGGCAGGCAGCCGTTCTCCTCGATTCCCTCGATGTCCGGCACGAAGTCACCGGCCGTATCCTCTCCGTCGTTGACGAACTCGTCCTGCCGAGCGGGAGCAATCGATACCTGGATGCGATCGTTGTCCGCTACGCCTGCGAAACGGCGTCTGGCGCTCCGGAGCCGGGTTCCTACTGCTGGCACGCCTATTTTGTTCGAGGCAAGGGACTCGTGTGCCTCGAGGAATCAGTCGACGGAAGCACGATCGGGACAAGCGTTCTCCTCCCGTGAACCTGTACGCCGGGTCCCACACGCCGGCATGCAGCACGGGACTCTCACCCGTTCGAACATCGGACCCCCGACATGGCCCCAGGATGAAAAATCATGCCCGCTGCGCGTGATTTTTCAGTCTTTCGCCTGTCTCATACTGGACAGGACAATGGCCATTGCTCAATACTCTCATAAACCAGTTCAGGTGATGTCATGATGTTTCGAAAACCACAGGTTTTCTTTTCAGCGCTGCTGCTGTTTCTGACATGCACGGTTGTCGGACAGGCGCAGCCGCGATACCATTATATCGTTCCCGTTATGGACCA
The DNA here is from genome assembly GCA_003246455.1 of Bacteroidota bacterium. Classification (GTDB taxonomy): domain Bacteria; phylum Bacteroidota; class Ignavibacteria; order SZUA-365; family SZUA-365; genus SZUA-365. Next base: position 36,792 of record QKAF01000160.1, on the reverse strand, counting down.
GTTCGGGGCGACCGCGGGCGTGCCCATAGAAATTCCGGTCTTCCTCGAAAATCACGGAACGGCGACTGTGACCCTCAGTCTCACGCTTTCCGAGAATACTTCAGGCTATTTCTCGCTCGACTCGCTCAGTCAGGTGTTCACGCTCTACCCGGGTGAGTTCGCTGTCGCGATCGTGCATTTCCTCTCCCCGAGCAGCGGCACCTTCACCACCCTTCTCAGCGTGACCGACGGAACGCTCAACGACACGCTCCTCCTCACCGCGAATGTCGATGCCGGTCCGGGGCCGTTTGTTCTCCTTCCGCCCTTCCAGGAAGTACAGGCGGGTCTCGGGCAGGCCACCCAGGTTCCGGTGACGATTCAGAACCTGGCCAATACCAGCCTCACCGTCCAGATCTCGATTGCGGGCGACAGTGAATTCTCCTACACGGGTGCAGCCGGGATCACCATCCCCGCGATGGGACGGGAAACCGTCATGATCGATTTCCTGACCAGCGTCGAGGGACGGTATTCCACGACGATGACGGTGACGGATGGGAACTATACCGAGACTGCAAGCATCGGCGTGGTCGCCTTCGACCGGCCCTACACCTGGATTCTGCCGTTCACGGATCATGTCGAAACCCAAGCGGGTGTGGAAATGAAATTCCCGGTCATGGTACAGAATATCGGGAATACAGCGGTTTCGCTTCAGATCGCACTGACCGGCGCGAGCGCCTTCACGCTTGATCCTGCGGGTCAGCAGATCACGCTGCAACCGGGAATGGGTGCAGATATCCCTGTCAGCGTTCTGAGCAATACACCGGGAACCTATACCGCAGTATTGACCGTCACCGACGGCAGCATCACCGACACCCTGATCATCACGGCGACAATCCTTCCCGGGCCGGGAGGATTCGCGCTCATGCCGGAACGCTATGACCTGCGGGTGCAGGAGAATCACACGGCGACCGCCGACTTCGCGGTGCAGAGTTTTTCGTCCTCCGTCCTCGCTCTCGACGTCCTCCTGGTCGGCGACAGTCACTTCAGCTACTCGGGCCCCTCACCGATCTCGATCGCACCGAACAATTTGGAGCAGCTGCCGATCGATTTTTCCGCCGCGGCGGCCGGGGCCTATACCGCCATGCTCATCGTAAGCGACGGGACGGAATCCGATACCGCGCTTATCGTCGCGACCGTGGAGAACGGCCATACGGGCCGATCGCTCTTCACGCTCCGCTATGACGGGATGAACGGCTTCATGGTATTCGAAGCTCCGCTGCATGCCCAGCTCACGAAGGTCGTGACGATCGATAATATCTCGAGCGCCACGCTGACACTGAATGTCGATGTCTGGAGCGACAGCACGTTCAGCATCGCGACCAATACGCTGACTATCCCCAGCGGCGCATCCGCGACGCTTCCGGTGACGTTCAATAACCTGCATGGCACCGGCGAAGGGATGCTGATCATCGACGGCGGTCTCCAGGTCGAGCACATTTTCCTCGCCGGCATGGAACTGCCGTATACCGATTACAACGGTCTCCTGGTCATGAACAGCCTCGATTTTGGAATGGTGGACACGGCGACACAGGTCTGTCTCGATGTCATGCTTGAAAACACCACATCGCAGAATGTCACCATTTCCAGCCTTGCGCTCAGCGGGTTTTCAAACGCATTCACCGTAATGCCGCCGAGCCTGCCGATTGTCATCTCCGCGAATTCGACCGCTGCCATTCCGGTCTGTTTCCAGCCGACCATCCCCAATCAGGTGGAAAGCGAGGTGCTGAACGTCACGTTCACCAACCCGGCCTCCACTCCGCCGACGCAGACAGCCATGGTAAATCTCACCGGCCGATCCACGACGGGTATCCGTTTCCCGGGCGATTCCTGCGGCATCGTCGGATGGTATGTCAATACGATTGCCGCACCGATCGATGGGGAATCCGACGCGACCATCGAACTCTTCAACATCACGAATCAGCCGCTGACGCTGGACAACGCGGCCTGGGAAGACGGCAACACCCTGGGGATCTACTCTCTGCAGACCGCCCTTCCGATCACCATTCAGCCTCATAATCCCGCCGTCCCGAGCAGCGGCAAAGCGGACATTACGATCCGGTATGCGCCGACCTCGCAGAGCAGCACCGTGGGCGTCGAGGACGTTGCGACGCTCCGCCTGGAATCGACGGCAACGACGCCGGGAGCAAAAATGTGGCTGACGCTGGTGGGTATTCCCATCAGGCTCGCGCCCAGCGGATCGACGATCGTTCTTTTCCCGAAAAACGGCCGGGTATCATCGATCGAGATGGGAAATGCGACTCTCGAGACACGTACCGAGCTCATGTTCAAGAACAATCTCCAGGTGCCTGTCACGGTGTTCGGTTTCACGCTCGGTTCCGAAGACCGATTCTCCATTGACAACAGCGAGGATTTTCCGAGGACGCTCGCGCCGGATGAAACACTCACGCTGCGCCTCCGTAGCAATACCGTGCCCGCCAACCGCAGCCTGGACGTCCTGACCATGCAGAGTTCGCACGAACATCTCAACAACCGTTTTGATCTCATCAGTGGGAGCGGAGTCACTGGCATTGATGATCCGCCATTCACCCCCGCAGGAATCGTGGCGACCCTTTCACCGAATCCTTCGGCTGACCGGCTGCATGTTTCCCTGAACGCTCCGCTCGAGAACGCGCACATCGAAGTTCTCGATATGCTGGGCCGTACCGTTGCCGAATACCGCGGTCGGGTTCAGAACTGGACCTGGGACGGACAGAGCAACGGCATCCGTGCGCAGGCCGGTGCCTATCGCATCCGCATCACCGGTGTCACCAATACCGGGGAACCGGTGTCAATGATGAAGAACGCCGTCCTGGTACGTTAAGCCATCTGTATGACGATACGGGCAGGCCGCAAACCTGCCCGTATCCCGTTTTTTCACACAATCGTGAGATCCTTTGCGAAATGCGGTACTGCCTGCAGATCAGCTTCTGAGGACCCGAAACGACATTCCCGTTTCGCGTCCTCATGACTCGTCTTCAGAGCGACATATGGTGGATCCTGATTCCCTCTCCGACGGTGAACTGCTTTCCGCGTTCCAGCAGGGGAATGACCGTGCTTTCGCAGCACTCTACCAGCGCAGGCATCTCGAAATCTACCGCTACATTCTCCGCTACATGCAGGGGGATGAGGCCGCCGCATCCGACATTTTTCAGGATACATTCATCAAGATCCATGAGCATGCCCACACGATTCGTGACGGAAACAACGTGCGCTCGTGGATATACTCGATTGCACGGAACAACAGTCTCAACGCCCTGAAAAGGATGCGGCGACAGGTTCGTCTGACGGAGAATCACGACGACCTGGAGGATGCGGATACGCTTCCGCCTGACGCGAAAATGCAGCGGGACGTCCTGTACCAGAAACTCGACGAAGCGATCGGGCTTCTCCCGGAGAACCAGCGCGAGGCCGTACTGCTTCGCGAATTCGAGGGACTCAGCTACGCGGAAATCGCCACTGCCACGGAGACGAACGTCGGGATCATCCGGCAGCGCCTCTGGCGAGCAAAACAATCGCTTCGATCAATGTTAGCCCCCTTCTTTGAGGATGGAAACGATCCCGGGAAGGAGGAGGAAGATCATGGATAATACGTTTGAACAGAAGATTCTCGCATATCTGGACGGCCTTCTCGATGCGCGTTCCGAGAGTGCGTTCCTGAAAGAAGTCTCCCACGATACGGATAAACAGCGGCTTCTCCGCCAGTACCGCCAGCTGCATGAACGCCTGAGTGACCGTTCGCGCCCCGTCGCCGTTCCGCTGCGCGCGCAGCAGGCGCTTGCACAATCCATCCCGGCACTGAAAGAAGTGGTTCCGGGAACCCCGCTTCCCGCAGCGGTTGCCGTGGGTTCTGCCGGCCGCCTCTCCTGGTCGACACGCAGGCTGGTCTCCCTGATCGCACTGGGCGGACTGTTGATCGGAACCATAACCGTGCTCTCCCTCGTCCAGAATACCGGCGAGCCGCTTTCCGCGGACAGCGGTCAGAGGGGTGGAAACGCTGCGACCGTAAACACTGAAGGCCGTGCCCGGATGACGACCGACCCGAATCCGTCTACGACGCCTCGCGAATTCCGCGCAGCAGCGGAATTTCGACCGGAAGCTGCGGCAGCCGTGAAAGAGAATACCCCGGACCGGCAAATGCTATCCGCAGATGTTTCGGGCAGAGCGGCGGATCTGATCGACGCAGCGCGTTCCCCGTTCGGTGCCGGAGACAGGACCCGGCCGGCCCCGCCACTAACAATGGTGGAAACCCCAGCGTACGGTTCCGGGGAAGCGGAACTGCAGCCCCTCGTCTTTCTCACCCACCCTGCGAGCGGATCTACAGGCTTCATTCATGATGGGACCCTGCCTCCGCTGTCCCCGCCGGACCTTTTCTCCGGACGACTGCACCTCTGTCTCGAAACCGGTGCGGCACAATTCGGGGCAAGCGGAAGTGTCTCGGATCGCAGCGGCCTTACCGGCGTGTATCTCGCCGCACTGCGCTACGACGTGAGCCCGGCGTTTACCGCCGGGTTCGAACTGGGCCAGTCGCGATTTGCGCGCCAGAAACTGGGCAACCACAGGTCCGCCTTGAATGAAAACGGCGAGGGCGAGATCATCGTCGTCGACCGTGTGCTGATTTCCGAGTTTCAGTCCTGGCTTCGAGCGCATGGCGTGTACAGCTTCCAGCCGGAGAACCGTTTCCGCTTCGAGGCGGACGCGGGTGCGGGTCTTCTGCTGAATACTGACAGGGCGGTGCTCCTCTCCTGCGGGCTCTCCGCTGTGTACTCGCTCTCCACCGTGCTCCAGGCGCGCGCGGGCCTGCATTACAGCGGGACGTGGCTTTCCCCAGCCGCTGCGGAGCCGCTGGTGATCATTCCCGGAGACGGGGTCATCGGCGTGATCCGGAACGCCAGCACCGCCGAGCAGGTGTTCAGTTCGTCCGTCGAATTTCGTATCGGGTTTGGAGTACTGATATGGTAAAAATCCGTCCTCCATACTGCGCTCTGATCGCGAGTCTCGCGCTGCTGATCTCGGCCTGCAGCGACGGCGTTTCTCCTGATGCGGCATTTCCCTTCGCGGCGCCGGACTACCTCTGGGATTCCGATACCGGCGTGCGCGAATATGCCGTCACGCGCGCAGGCATCGCGTACCATCATTCGATCACGATGCAGGCCGACGGGACCATTCTCGATATTCAGACAGACGCGCAGCAGCAGCTTCTTGCACAGACACGGTGGAATTACTCGAAGATCAACGGACGATTGAGCGGGTGCAGCGACCGTACGCTCTGGCACCTCCCGACAGGATATCGCGCTGACAATCAGGTCGTTTCCGCACCGGGTCCCGCCGTCGTCAGCAGCTGTTTCCTCAGTCTTGACGCGGCGAACCTGATCGTCGGGACGCCCTCCGACGGTCTGCTACATTACAACGTTCCCCGCGGTGAATGGTACGCGATGACGTTTCCCAGTACCGATAAAATCACCGCGCTCTGCCGGGATTCCGCCTATGGAAATCCGATGCTGTTCGCGGCGACATCGACGAAAGGGATTTACGCAAAACCGCGCAACGACACGATCTGGAGCAGACTCCCCGCTCCAAGCGGCACCGTTTCCGATCTGGAATTTTCGGGCGGCGATGTCCTGTTTGCCGTGATCGATCGCTCACTCTGGTATTCCCGTCGGCCATTCGATACCTGGACGCCGTTTACGGTCACGCCCGGCGACGGACAGATCAATGACATCGCAATCCTTTCGCTCACCGGGCGGGATGAGATTCTCTTCGCCGCGACCGAAAATACAGGTGTGACATACATCCAGCTCGTGCAGTCGCTTCCGGCCCAGATCGGTTTCTCGGAGCAGTCCGGATTCCAGAACATCAGGCAGCTGACCACGGTGCCGGGCGCACCGTACGTCGCGGTCGGCATCGGAGATCCTTCAGTACTTTTCATCGCGCCACAGAGCGGTGTGTGGATCGGCATGCCCGTGACGGCGACCGGCAGCCTCACCTGTGTGGCGCAGTCGAGAAAAAACGGGACGATTCTCATCGGGACCGACAACGGTGTCCTCCGATTCGTCGGCGCTCCCCCCGTTCCTTCGGGACTCCAGGGAAAAAACGTCCGCACCATGAATAACGGACTTGACGGTGCGTTCTACGCCGGGACCACGGATGGATTTTTCCGTTCGCTTGATGACGGTGCGTCATGGACACGGATCGACGGCGGCACCGTGCTGCTGCGCGTATCGAAACCATGGCAGCTCCTTCCCTACCGGTTCGGAGTCGGAAGCAGCTGGGCTGCCGCGGACATCATACGCGACGATGATTCCCGTCTCACCCTGACCGGCAGAGTCCTGCATCATTTCGACGAGATCATCCTGCCGGAAGACGCCGGGCGCTATGAAGACGCCGTGGTCGTGCGTTATGCGGAGGAGCTGCCCTCGGGCGACATCCGACCGGGCAGCTATGTGTGGACGGTGTATTTCGTGCGGGGCTCCGGCGCTGTCTACGTGGAAGAGTCTCAGGACGCGACAAAAATCGCGGTATCCTCCCTGCAGCCCGGCTGACCCTGCAGCCCGGCTGACCCTGCAGCCCGGCTGACCCTGCAGCCCGGCTGACGGCATTCAGGCGGCTCCGCTCAGGCTTCCATGTGATTCACGGGGAAGCGGACCGTAAAAACAGAGCCCTTCCCGGTTTCGCTTTCGACGGTGATTTCTCCGCCGTGCAATGCGGTGAAACGGTGGCAGAGATCGAGGCCCAGGCCGTGAACCCCTTCCCCCGACACCGATGCCTCGGGCACGACGCCGGTCCGCTTCCGGATTCGTGCGAGCCGTTCCGCGTCGATACCCGGTCCATTGTCGGCGACCTGTATGATACAATGGTCATCAGACCTTTCCATCCGAAGCTCGACCTCCCCGTTCTCCCCCGTGAACTTGATCGCATTTGACAGCAGATTCTCGAGAATCACCGTCATCATGTGTTCATCGAATGCACATTCAACCGCGTTCGGGCAGTCCCAGTGTATCCGGATTCGCCTGGCTTTCGCCTGCGGGAGCAGAAGCTGCAGAACAGAATCCGCAACGCCCCGGAGATCCCCCATTTCCGGCCGGAACACGATTTCCTTCCGCTGCGCGCGCGCCCATTCGAGAAGCCGATTCAGCAGGGCGAGTGACGCCTGCGCCGTTTCACGCGCGGCGCCGAGCAGTTCCATTCGCTGTTCGGCGCTGATTCCCGCCTTCTCATCCGCTGCGAGATCGAGCATGCCGTTGATGTTTCCGACAGGACCGCGCAGATCATGACTGACGATGCCGAAGAGACGTTCCCGCGTTTCGATTTCCCGCGCGAGTTCCGAATTCGTCTCTTCTATTCTCCTCTTCTGTTCCGTAATCAGGGTATTGCTCTGGAGTTTACCACGATAGGCGAACAGAAGCACACTCAGCAGCGTGGCGAGGAGAATGGTGCCCGCGATGAGCGAATTTCGGATCACGGCTTCGGAACGAAGTTCCGATTGAATCTGAATTTCCTTCTTCCGCGCTTCGAAAGCGATTTCCTTCTCACGCACAGCGATCTGCCGTTCAATGTTCAGCTGCGCGGCGCGTCGGAGTGCGGCTTCATCCCGCAGACTGTCATCTGCCGCCTTGTACAGCACCAGGTAATCATACGCCTTGCGAAACTCTCCTCCCGCTGCGTGCACTTCCGAGAGGATCTGCGTCGCCTCGCGGATCGCGAAGCGAGAATTCAGCAGCAGCGCATTTTTCAACGCGTCCATCGCGATGGTCCGGGCTTCGTCCCGATTCCCCGCGTGGAAAAGAACCCGGGCGATATCCGAGGAAACCAGGGAAATCCCGTTGCGGTCATTGAGGGACTCGTAGAGTGTCCGAGCCGCACGCATGAGCTGCATCGCCGCGGATGTGTTTCCCCATGCGTTTTCGATTCGACCGAGGTAATACTGGTTTCCCGCGATAAGCAGTGAATCAGCGACGCCCTGTGCGAGTTCAAGGCTTCTGGCGTGCAGTGCGTACGAGGAATCGAACCGGCGGCTTTCGAACAGGATCAACCCGAGATTCATCATTCCGCGCGCCTGCCCGGCGGTATCTCCTATGCGGGCGCGGATCTCCACAGAACGGCGGAAACACTGTTCCGCGCGATCCGTCATCCCGAGGTTCCTGTAAGCAAGACCGAGATTGTTATAGCTTCTGCCGATATCGATATCGCTTCTCAGCAGCTCCGCCAGGCGCAGGGCCTCGATGTGATCCCGCACGGCGAGATCATAGGCCCCCTGCATCCATCTGTTCGCGCCGATGACGTTCAATGCACGCAGCTGAAGGATGGTGTCGCCGAGACTCACGGCCCGGCGATAGGCCTCCTCACCTGCCGCAAGACCTTCCGCGGAGTTTCGTCTGTGGGAGTCCTGGGATACCCTGATCAGCTCCCGGATCGTATCCTGTTCCGTCACAGCGGAACGATCTGCCTTCTGTCCTGCCTGCTTGACGGCAAACGGATCGCAGTGCAGCGTCGTGGAAGGAAGCAGCACGGCTATGACAATCAAAAAACAGATTTGCCACGCATTCATGCATGACTCCGCAAAAACCGTAATTGTGTGGTGAAACATCCCCTCATTCCGAGGTCCAGGGCGTACGCCTTCGGCTATCTTACAAAATTTTCGGGACTGAATCACCATTATCGCGGAGCGAACTGACGATACCGTATACCGCGCAGCAGGCGCATTTTCCACGCCGCCGTCATTCCTTGCGAATGAGGGTTACGCGCTCAGCGACAACATTAAGCACCTCATACTCCCGGACGACTTTCCCGTAGATAAGAAATGGGCCGGTACTGCGAAGCAGGTGCGCATACTCATCGAAGCAGCGAGGGAAAAGGACGACATCGATGCGCCCCACCGCATCATCCAGGTTGATGAACATCATTCTTTCCCCTTTTTTCGTACGTGTCAGTTTTGCCGCGATCATCCATCCGCCGACGTGGACCCGCCGGCCGACGTAGCGCTCGAGGTCGGGCGCTTTGACGGTCTGCCGAAGTTCTTTCTCGAAATGTTCAAGCACGTGTGTTGAAACCGTATAGGTAAAGGTTTCCAACTCGATCTGCGTCACCTGTTCGGCCGTATAAGGGCGCAGCCGCTGCAGATCCTCGCTGAAGTTTTCGAACCCCAGCTGCAGGGCCGGTTCCGCGACACTCCGCCGGTTCCTGTTGAAATACAGCTTTGCGCGTACCAGCAGTGCGGGACGCGGTTCGCTGAAACAGTCGCAGGCGCCGCAGCGCACCAGAATCACCGTGTCTTCGGCGGTGCTTCCGCTCCGCTGCAGGAAATCGTCAAAATCTCTGAACTTTCCGTTCTCCCGACGTTCCCGGAGGAGGTGCAGACGGGTGCGGTCGCTCAGATCCTTGACGTGCAGGAACCCAAGCTGGATCGTCCGGTCATCGGGGCAGAAATGCAGCTCATCGCTGGCGTTCACATCGGGCAGGAGAATGCGCAGTCTGAGGCGGCGGGCTTCCTGGATGTAGACTTCCGGGCGGTAGTATCCGCCCTGGTTGTTGAGCACGCTGCAGATGAACAGGGCCGGGTAATGCGCCTTGAGATACGCCTCCTGGAACGAGAGTACCGCGTACGAGGCCGAATGCGCTTTGCAGAAGCTGTAGCCGGCAAAGGACTCCATCTGGCGCCAGATCTCCGCAACGACATCCGCCTCGATTCCCTGCCGTCGGCAGCCGTCGAAAAAGGTCTGCCGGAGCGCCTGCATGGCATCGCGCGATCGCATCTTCCCTGACATCGCCCTCCGCAGCAGATCCGCTTCTCCGAGACTGAGCTTGCCGATGAAATGCGCGACCTTGATGACGTCTTCCTGATACACCATGACACCGTAGGTCGTGCGCAGAAGATCCGCCATCATGGGATGGGGCGGATTGATTTTCGACGGATCGTGGAAGCGCTCGATGAACGCCTGCATCATCCCCGACTGTGCGACACCGGGACGGATGATGGAACTCGCTGCCGTGAGCATCTCAAACGTATCGGTACGCAGCTTTTTCAGAAGCTGGATCATCGCGGGAGATTCGACGTAGAAGCAGCCGACGGTTTCGCCCTTTCGCATGATTTCACGGGTTTTAATGTCCGCACAGGCGTTTTTGTAGTCGATGACGGGCGGCAGCTTCCCTGTGCGCTGACGTACTTCCTGCATCGTGTCTTCGAAGGTTCCGAGTCCGCGGGTGGAAAGGATATCGAGCTTTTCAAGGCGCCAGTCCTCGGTCGAGTACATGTCCTGCTGCGTGATCCGCACGCCTTTCGGTGCGACCTGGGTCGCCGTATAGCGGGTCATAGGTTCCGGCGCCAGGATCACGCCGCCGGAATGGATTCCATAGTGATTCGGGAACTCGAGAATGGCATGCGCGGCGCGCGACCAGTCCCGGCCGTAACGGGTTTCAAGCACGGGCCCCATGTGGCGACGGACGGGGCTTTTCGGGTCCATGAGATCGCGCACCGAGCCATATCCCGGGAGCAGCGACGTGAGCTGTTTGATTTCGGCCGCGCTGTACCCGAGCACTTTGCCGACTTCTCGCAGCGCCCCTCGCGGGTTGAACGTGGAAATCGTGCAGATCATCGCCGTTCGGTCCCTGCCGTATTTGGCAAGCACATAATCGATAAGTTCATCACGGTTGCGCCATGAAAAATCGATATCGAAGTCCGGCGGGGACCGCCGCTCCGGATTCAGGAAGCGCTCGAAGAACAGGTCGAGTTCGATCGGATCGACATTCGTGATCTGCAGGCAGTACGCAACGATGCTGTTTGCTCCCGAACCCCGTCCCACGTACGGATACGACCGATGCTTCGCATACCGGACGATGTCCCAGGTGACCAGAAAGTAATCGAGGAAACCGAGCGTATCGATGATCTGAAGCTCCTTCTCGATCCGGTCCCGCGCCAGCGGCGGTGCATGCGGATACCGGTAGCGGAATCCCTCCTCGGTCAGAGTCCGAAGCCTCTGTCGTTTGGAGGAATCGGGGATATCCGAATACGACGTGAACTTGCTGTGCTCGAGATCGAAGCGGACATCGCAGCTCTCGATGATTTCTTCACGCGCGGCAAGGGCTTCCGGCATGTATCTGAACCATACGCGAAATTCCTCCTCCCCCACGAAGCTGTTCGTCGATGCGGAAACGATTCCGGGATCGAGTGTCCCGAGTGTGCTGTTGGTGGCGATGGCGCGAAGAACGCTGTGAAGCTGTCGTCCCCCCGGAACACCGAAGAAAACGTCATTCGTCGCCACGGTCGGCAATCCCAGCTCTTTCGCTGCTCTCAGCAGCTGCGGCCATCGCGCCTCCCGGTCCTTTGTCAGTTCGACATAGCGTGCGAACGGTGCACGCCCATCGAGGCATCGGAGGAGTTCAACATCGGCGGAGAGCAGGATGACCTCGTCGCTGCAATGCCGCAGCAGCAGATCAGCCATGTATGCACCGCCCCCCGGCACGTCCCCCGGCTCCTCGAATTCCTCTCCCCGGCGCGGTTCTTCGCTGAGCACAACACGGGCTGCGGGGTGATGCACGACGAGTTCCGTCAGCGCGGAACAGATTTCCGCGTAACCGTCCCAGCTGCGCGCAAGCAGAACCGCGCGAGATCGGCCCGCAAGAAATTCGGCACCAGGAATCGGCTTTATCCCCGCGTTCCTGCAGCGCGTGTAAAATTCGATGATACCGCTGACGTTGTTCGTATCCGTCAGCGCCAGGGCGGAGTACCCCGCCTGCTTCGCGTGGTCGATGATGCGCTCGATCGAAAGCGTACCCGCGAGGAAGGAATAGTAGCTGTGAAGATGCAGATGCACTGTGTTACAGTCGCCGCGGCGTTCAGCGCATCAGGGGGAGAGCGCGGGCAGGAATTTCTTCCTGCCGCATTCTCATCCGGCTATCGCATCACGGCCATGCGGCCGATATTTTCAAATGACTTGTCAGTGAATTTCGCGATGATCTTATAGAAGTAGACACCGTTTGCCAGTTCGTCACCATCCTCATCGCGGCCGTTCCATTTCAGGGAATTGTATCCGATGCGCATGGCAGATGCGGGATAGGTCAGGTGTCGGATGAGTCGGCCCGCCACGGTATATACTTTCACCTCCACTTCCTGCGGGGGTTCGACGCCGGTCAGCCGGAACGTGAAGGATGTCTCCCGCTGGAAGGGGTTCGGATAGTTATACATTTCGTCGATACTGCTCTTCGTGCTTACGTGCAGCCGCACCTCTGGGACGTCGTCGTACACGGGCGTTTGCTTCGCGTCCTCGGCGTTGAATCCGAAATAGTAGATTCCGTCTTCAAGCGAGGGCTGGAAGCGCAGTGTCGCCGGCTGATCCTTCGTCGCGGGAGTCATGGTGAAACCGATGCTGTCGAGATCCATGGCTTCGCCATCGATCGTCACGGTGAAGTTATCCCTGCTCGTCACCGGTACCGGATTATTGCTGTGGAGGGTCAGTACGATCTCCGGATTGTAGCGAATATAGTCATCGTCAAACGGCGTGAAGCCGTCGAACGTGACATCGAGCTGCGGTCTGCTCGTATCGGGCTTCACGTACATGGAGCTGATATAGGTGTTGTTGTCTTCATACTGTTCGAGCACCGCGTCATCGCGGTCGACACGGACATACACCTGATATGCCCCGCTGAGGAAATCCGTATTGATAGTGGCCGTCGTGTCAAACCACTGACCGGACGGCAGTCCCGCGACGGTAAACTGTCCCGCAGGGCGAGGGATGTTATCCTCGCCGATAACTTCAAGCTGCACGGGGAATGCACGGGCATCGCCCTCACCGGCATTGAGAATGCCGATCTCGATCTCGGCGGGTTCTCCCTGCTGTAGACTGTCCTCGTGGACGGAAATGGACTGGTAGTTCACCGCCAGTTCCGGCGGCTGGGTGTAGGAAACCGACCACGCATGCAGCTTTGCCTCGCGCGGGTCGCCTCCCTGCGGGTAAAACGCGGCCTGAAGACGTATGTAGGGGTAGGAGGCCCCGTCAATGGAGGACAGATCCGCTTCGGTCACCTCAACCAGCAGGTCCTCTTCTCCGCCCTTCCGAATACCGTATATCGAGAGCCGGATATCGCTGACTGCCGGCTCGCTTCGCTCCACCCTCACCGATTCCCAGTGAACCCCCGGGCCGATGGGCGGCGACAGCACTTTCCCGGAATCGGGTGAGAGTAGAAAGGTCGTATCAAGATTTGCCTGTTCGTTCTGGTCAGCTCTGCGGAAGGCTTCGGGCATGGTGCCCGGGAGTGCGCCTTTTCGTCCGATAAAGGCCCACGCTGATCGAGTTCCCTTGGCCAGCACACTGTCGATATACACAGACCCGAGAGCCTTGAATGCGGCAAGCCACTGATTGCTCGCCGAACGGGGTTCATCGGCAGTCGCTACCATAATATACTGACCGAATTGCACGTTTTCAGCGATGCGGCGTATTGAATCCCGATCCGCCACCACATGGTAGTTATCGTATATCCCGGTCTGAAGAGTCGAGAATTTCGCACTGTCGATAATCGCGATGCCATATCCGCCGTATTGGGAACTTCGCAGGACATTGCCACCATTCAGCTTGATGTATCCTCCTGATCCTGTGCCATATCCGGAGGACTGGATTTCGACCCGCACCTCGGACGGTGTAAAACTCAATCCGGAGGAATAGACCAGGTCAGAGAGTTGGCACGTACTGAAATCCAGCGAATCGCCGAGGAAATAATCGCTTTCCGGACTCACCGTCCAGCGTGAATATGGACCGACGAAACCCTGCCCTGGTAAATCCAGGCCGACGCGCCAGTATCGTTTGATCCCGTCGGGGAAAAGAGCTTTTGCATCTCCGCCGCTCATCGTCTTTCCATAGGGGAACGAAACACGAACGGGGGCTGCGAATTGGGTACTTACATCACTCTCGACAGTGATCTGCGAGACTGCTCCGGGATCGAACATCGGATTCAGAATAGTGACATCAGGGCCTCGCGCCGAAACGACTCCGAGCCGGTCGTCTACCACCTTAAGAAAGGTGCTGAAAATCTTGTAGTCGTACACCGCGAGATTATCGTTTTCGAAAATTTCATCCAGTTTCCCGTCGGGATCGAGAACAATGCGCAGCTGCCCGTTTCCCGCCCGCCCAGGAAGACCGAACTGCAACCGCAGCGTGTCGTACACCGCCGGAATCGGTCTCGTGAGCACAACTGTAGAATCAATCGCCCCATCAAACAGATGCTCGATAAGAATATCCAGAGAATCCGGGGTCTGCTGACCGTAATTCCCTACCGTCACGGTAAATGAACTCGATTCCATGGCATCAGTGACAATATCGGTAGCAGGTCGGATCCAGGAGTCCTTGATGATCGGATTTCGCTGCTTCGGCAAATCCAAGGCAACGATGGGATCGCCGACGAGCGTGTTCGTCTGTGCCGCAACTCTTCCCACCATGCTGCCGATACTGAGCTGCAGACGGGTCTGGCGATGCGCAAATCCTATGCTCGGGGCATGCTGGGTGATCAACGAAGAATAAAACAGACGGGGCAGGACGGTGGCTGTAAAATCGAAGCCTGCGGCCGAATTCCCGAGGTAGGCAATGGCATGGCTCTTTTCTCCCGTCACGAACACCTCGGAAAAAGCCGACCAGTCAGGCTCCGCAAACCTGCCGGTTGAACATCCGAAATCTGTTATGAGTGATGAGCGGCCTTCAGAATTCTCCAATTGTCCTGGACGGGAGATGGTGTTATCCCAGGTATCGGTCCCGCTGTGACCTACATAGCAGATAAAGAGTCCACCTTCGGCAATTCTCGATCGCACATCACTCAGCGGAAACGGTCCGAAATCTGTCTGCGGATCGAGGGTCTTGAAAAAATGCGCCACGCGCCCGGCGAATTCCGGTGGTTCCACGATGTTCCGGATCACGTAATCGTTCACCGATTTGTAGCGCTGCAGTTCGTTTTCTCCCCCATCCAGGTTTCCGCCGCTGAAATGCAGAGTGGACTTGTTCCACAGCGTCGGCTGCTGCTCACGGTATGCGCGGTGCCGGTCGAGATACTGCCGCACCCACTGTTCTTCGCGGACAGGAAGACGACCGACTTCGAGCGACGGCGTGACCGAGAGCGAGTCGAAGGCGACGAACCACTCATCGCTGACGGGATTCCCGTACGAGGGCACAATATTCGGCGTGAATCCCGCCCGATAATTGTAATTCGCGTCACCAACGAGGAGAAGATACTTGAGCGAATCTGTCTCCCAGCCGTAGTAGGCATCGAAGACAAGAAGTTTTATCGCTTCGGGCTGGAACATGCCGTAGCTGTACACATTGTATATATCCTCGATCGCCACGACACGGGTACTCACACCGTAGGAGTTCTCGACGAAATCCGCGTACTCCCGTGTCGCGGTTTCAAGAAAACGTGCGGTGATCATCAGATGATTCGCCTGTTCGAGATCGAGTCGGGATATGGTAACGGACTCTCCTCTCCCGGCCACAGGTATGCTGTCTGCGTTCCACACGAAAAGCCGGTCTCCCGGCAAAAGCGAATCGGCGAGGAGGACTGTAAATGGACCTGAGCCCATAACTGACGCAGCGGATAAAATGTCCGCTCTGTCACCCTGTACACGAAGCACCAGCGGGTTCTGCGTCTGCACTTCCTGCAGCTTGATAGACTTCAGTCCCGCAGTACGAATGCTGTCGATCTGGAAGATATGCGCAGGACCGTCGACTGCCAGGTAGCGCGGGTAGTCGATATCGAACCAGTCGAGGCGCGTGGAACTGCCGGCCGTGTTGATATTCCAGCTTGTGGTCCGAATGACGTTGGTGGTATCCGTCAGGAGTGTCGACGCGGCCTGCGTCCCGGATAGCAGGATCTGTTCGTCATGCTGAAAGACAATGGAATCGATAGCGCCGCCGTCATTGATGCTCAGCGTTCCCGCATGATTCGGAGCTTCGAATCTGTCTCCATACCAGCTGAGTATTTTTGCCCAGAACCGCGCATCCGCATTCGGATACAGGTTCGAAACGCTGAACAATTGAGAATACTGCGTAGATCTGCGTGGGTCCCCCGGTTCAAAATACAATTGCCCCAGAGCCCAGGTATCCTCGGAGGTCCAGTCCGGAAGCTGTGCGTGAACAACATCTGTTGTATGAGGCAGTAGCTGGTCCCAGGGATCGTATTCGATATGGATCGTTTCGTATGTCCAGTCGAGCGTGTCGGGAGGAAGCGGGGTTACGGGGGGACGAACCTCGGCGCGCGTCGCACCGTCAAGATTGAAGTGAAGCCAGTAGGCCGTGGAATCCGAGTAGGTGCCGATAGCCCCCTTCGTCATAGTTGCGGGTCCCGTGGAAGACGAAATAATCGCCGTCATCGAAACGCCCGTCTTCCATGCCGACGGCATGCATCGGAATGGCAACTCCTTTCCGATAGAGCTGGATGCGCGCCGGATCGACCATCGCGGGATCCCTGCCCGCATCGCGAAGCCAGTCGGCAGTGATGCGGTAGAGACCGTCCTGACGAACGAAGAACTTGACCATCGGCGCAGTGAAATCGATCCATGCCTGGGAAGTGTCGACATTCTTGCTTCGCGTGGTGAACGGCATGCTCGCGTAGGGCGGCTTCTCTTCGGCGGCGATGAGCGCGGCCTGCCCATCCGAAGGCACCCGCACCAGGGAGTACTCCTCAACCCATCGCGCCTGCCGCGCCTGCGGATCCCACACGACGAGCGGCAGCTCGATTTCGAGCATCGGACGCCGGCGTTCGTACACAATGCGGCGCGAAAGCACTTCGACCCCGCGGCCGATGGCAGGATCGCTCACGGGCGGCGCCTGAGGTATGATGCGGGAGGTGATCACCGAATCCGCCCCCCACTGCATATCAATCAGATAGAACGGGGTCGCGTCCATTGCTTCGGACAGCTGAGCGTCCTTCACCACGATATCGAATGACGCCCCTCCTTCGAAAGGCATGCGGAAGACGCGACGCGGGATCCGCACCTCACCCGGCAGAACGGGACTGATCTCATCGATGAAAAACACCCGGGTTCCCTCAACGGAACGCACCTCGTAGTGATACGAATCGTTGCGCAGCTGCTCGACGGATTGCGCGAGCATCGAAGCGCTGGCGATGAAGAATACGACGAGAAATAAACACGGATGTCCTAGGCGCGTGATCATACCGATCCCCCGTTTATAGACTGATCGTTTTGTAACCGGCAGCAATGCCGCGAACAACACCGGCATAATTCCATTCCAATTGCGGATTGAAGCCGAAAAATAAGAAGATTCCGCTTGCCCTGCTACTGCCGTCCACGATTTCAGATCCCGGGCTCTGCATCACTGTCGCGCGGTTCCGAGCGCTTGGATGCTCGCCCTGCGGACTCAGGGAATATCCAGCACCTCAGAACTCTCCACCTCGAAGTGAAAACAGTCGCCGAGATCGCGCAGCAGCAGCATGACCTTGCCGACGATCTGAAACTCGTCCTCCCGCGAAACCTCGATCGGCTTGAATGCCGGGTTGGCAGGAAGCAGCCGCACCTCCCGGTTCCGGTATTCGAACTTCTTCACCGTCAGACCGCCGTTCAGGTAGGCGACCACAGTATCGCCGGTATTCGCCGCGCGCTGCTGCTTGACGAGCACGATGTCCCCGGGCAGCATGCCGGCATCGCGCATGCTGAACCCGTCTACCCGCAGAGCGACGGGATTGTCGAACTGTACGATGTTACGGTCAACGCGGAGATATTCCACCGCTTCTTCCTGTCCCCAGGCGGGAGGACCGGCTTTCACGTCGCCGACAAGCGGCACACGTCGGAAATCACTGGTCAGAAGCCGGATACCGCGGCTGATCCCCGGAGTGATCTCGATGAAACCGATCTTTTCCAGCCCCTTCAGCACGATTTCCACGGACCGCTTCCACAGTCCGGTCGCCTTGGCGATCTCGTCCATGCTCGGTGCGCGTCCGTTGCGCTCGAAATACTGCTCGAGAAAACGTGCGACCTTGCGCCGGTTGTCTGTCCATTCCTTGCTCACTGCGTCCTCCGATGTATACATTTGTCTAACTCATTCTACCGAATTCAAAATCAATATGCAAGTGGACATCACTGAGAGCGCGGGAAATTTTCGTATTTTCGAGTCATGAAAACAAGACAGCTCGCGCCGGTTCCGTGGACGATGCTGGGTACCGCCCTGCTGATCCCGCTGATCCTGCAATTCACGGCTCTCCTCGTTCCGTTCGATCGGATGTGGGGGGCCGATGCGCTTCGATATCTGCCCACTGCCATGGTCTGGGCAATGGGAGCGCTCCCCTTTCTGATGTATTTCGTTCTGCGCGGAATGGATATCGATCCTCTGCGCACGCCGCTCGCACTGCTGCTCGTGGCGCTGACGCTGATCCCGCCGATCGTGTGGCCGGTCGGCACATACTTCTATGGAGACGGCGGCCTGCTGATTCCGCAGGTGCACCGTTTTTCGGTCAATGGCGATTTCGATACGGCCCTGATGTACAACCTCAAGTCGTCCCCGCTGGCGGGAGCGCTCCTGGTGCTGGCAATGAAAGCCGCACCTGCGCTGGGGAAAACCGTCGGTTTCCTGATGCCGGAAAATGCGCTCTACCCTTTCCGCTGGATATCCCTGTTCTCTCTGTTCGCAGCGGTCGCCTACATTCTTCGCGTGTCGCGCGGACGCCAGCGCCTTATGCTGCTGCTCGCGCTCGGAGGCAGCGCCGGCGTGCTGATGTACAGCGGACATGTCGAATTCTACGCGCCGGTATTCGCCGCCGTCACCGTGTACCTGATTGCCGCGGAACGCGCGCTCACAGGGAAGGCGCCGCTCTGGCCGATGCTGCTGAGCTTCGCGCTTGCCCTCGCTTCTCATTTCATGGCGGTTGCGCTTCTGCCCGCGCTGCTGTTCGTCATCGCAGCGCGCAGTGAACCGCTGCGCCGCAGGATTCGCATCCTTCATCATCCCGGCCTGAGAACAGGACTCCTGGCGGGTCTCGGCGTGATCGTCGGATGGACCGCTGTGTATTTCGTCGCAGGGTTCGCCGATTCGACGAGCAGAATCGTCATGCCTGTCTTCGCGCAGGAATCCCCCGCGGGGGTTCAGGGCTACACCCTGTTCTCCTCCTGGCATCTCGTCGACATGCTGAACCTGGTCCTGCTCCTCGCGCCTGCGGCCTTCATCGCTCTCCTCTGGATCTGGATAAGCGATCTCCGCGAAAAGAAACAGGGTGACGGCGTCGAAGCCTTTCACGCGATGAACGTCCTCACGTATGCGGGATTCGCGTTTTTTGCGAACGCGTCACTGGGACTGGGGCGGGACTGGGATCTCCTTTCCCCGCTCGGCATCATCATTCTGCTTGCCGCCCTCTCCGCGATGCGCCGAAAATATGACGAACGAGCCGCGGTCGCGCTCGCGATGATTTCCGTATTCCTGCTCCTGCCTTGGACACAGCTGCACCGAGATGAGAGCGCCTCCGCCGATCGCTTCACGCGGATCATGCAGCTCGACGAAGGACATGTTTATGGAGACTACGCGCTGAGCGGATACGATGCGCTGAGAAAATTCCGCCATCGCGGCGGGGACCTTGGCGGCGAGATCGCGCTCACGCAGCGGATGATTTCGATACTTGACTACCCGCAGCATTACCGGGAACTCTGCGACCTCGCTCAGCTTATGCAGAGCACCAATCCGGAACGTACAGTGGAAGAACAGCGGTTCATGCTGCAGCGTCTGCTCGCTCGGGCCCGATCACTTCGCGGGCGCGGGATAACGCATGATTACAGCGGGTCGATGCACGCGGTCGATTCGCTGACTCAGGCCATCGGGTATCTTGCCCTGGGGAACGGCGCGTACGGGCCGGTCGCCTCCGATCTCGAACAAATCGCGGCGCTGACCCGCGACGGACGAAACTTCCCGGCAATCGACGGCCTTTCGCGCTATCAGCAGCGATCGTATGCGGAAGCCGCCCGGCACTTCGAGGCCGCGCTGGCCGAAGGTTTTTCCACGCCCAACATGTACCTGCTCTTCGGGAATTCCCTCGCGCTGTCGCAGCAGTATTCCGCCTCACTGAGTCGTTTCGAGGAAGGCGTGCGCAAGTACCCTGAGGACGGGATGCTGCGCTTCACACTGGCGAAGTACTACCTGCGCGCACGTATCCAGTCCTCCCGCGCGGTGGAATTGCTCCGGTGGTGCCTCGCGCATGAAAACCCCGCCTCCCGGCTCGACGAAGTCCGTCAGCTGCTCGGCGCATTCCCCGAAGTGCAATAGCGTCGCGGCAGGGCAATTTCCGTGTCCGGCATCCGACAGTCATTGGAGCAGAGAGGCGGATGCCGTATTTTTTTATGATGTAGTTTCCCGGAGTTCGAAGGCACTATGTGCGGTTTCGCAGGAGTATTTCAGTACACGGCTTCCTCGCAGAGCATCGATGATGCACTGCTGATCCGCATGGGCGCGGCAATCACCCATCGCGGCCCTGATGACGGCGGCACCTACCGTTCTGACTGCGGGCGCGTGGGACTCTCCTTCCGCCGTCTCTCGATCATCGATCTCTCGGCTGCGGGACATCAGCCGATGAGCACTCCCGACGGGAAAATCTGGCTCGTCTTCAACGGTGAGATTTACAATCACCTGCATCTACGGGAGGAACTGGAAGCGGCGGGCTATCGCTACCGTTCCCGCACGGATACGGAAACCATCCTCTACGCCTACCGCCACTGGGGCGAGCGATTCGTCGAACGCCTGCACGGGATGTTCGCCATCGCGCTCTGGGATTCGGAGAAGGAGACCCTTTTCCTCTACCGTGACCGTATCGGCATCAAGCCCCTGTATTACGCGCAGAAGAACGGGACATGGGTATTCGGGTCCGAGATAAAGGCAATGCTGGAGCATCCGGCGCTCAGGCCCGCAGTGAGTCGGGAAGCGCTGTACCATTACTTCACCTACATCCACACTCCCGCACCGTGGACGATGTTCGACGGCGTTTTCAAACTCGAAGCTGCGCATTACGCACGGATCACGCGTGACGGAACGATGCACACGGAGGAGTACTGGGATCCGCTCGGACATCGCGACCCGGACTTCGATTACAATGACGAAGCCGCGGTGACCGAGCGCATCCGAACGCTGTTTCGGCAAGCCGTGGAAAAACGGATGATGTCGGACGTACCGTTCGGGGTGTTCCTCAGCGGCGGTATCGACTCCAGCGCGAACGTGGCCTTCATGTCGGAATTGATGGATCGCCCCGTCGATACGTTCACCGTGGCGATCCGCGGCCAGGAGGATACGAACGAATTCCAGTGGGCGCGCCGAATGGCCGCTCACTTCCATACGAACCATCACGAAGTACTGATCGATGACAGCGGGTTTCTCGACCTCCTGCCTGCCATCGTGCATCATCAGGACGAACCGCTTGCGGATCCGGTATGTTTTCCGCTGTACCATGTCTCGAAACTCGCCAGGGACAACGGCACTATCGTCATCCAGGTGGGCGAAGGCAGCGACGAGCAGTTCGCAGGATACGCCGCGTACATGCGCGCGGCCAGGATGATGCAGCTCGAGCGCACGCTGCGTCCTGTCCCGCGGCTCCTCACAACCGCCGCATACGCCCTGATGCAGCCCGTGCTTCGTCAGCGCCGCGTCGACTACCGGCAGAACATCATCCGCAACGTGATGGAAAAACAGCCCGCATTCTGGGGCAATGCGATCGGTTTCTACGAAGAGGAAAAGCGCCGTGCGATCAACCTGGCGCTGTTCGACGGACACGGCATTCCTTCATCGTACACTCTCGCGGAGAAACGATTCCGGCGCGCCGCCGAGGCGGGGTACGGCGACGACCTTCAGCGTATCGTTTACTGGGAAATCAAGCATCGGCTTGCCGAACTCCTTCTCATGCGTGTCGACAAAATCACGATGGCGACGAGCATCGAAGCCCGTGTCCCCTTCCTCGATCATCTGATGATGGAGTTCACGATGAACATCCCTTCGGAGATGAAGCTGCGGAACGGCAATCCCAAGTACATCCTCAAGCAGGCGCTGCGCGGCATCCTTCCCGACGATATCATCGACCGGAAAAAGATCGGCTTCGCAGGATCGGGGAAAAACATGATGACCCCGGAAATCTATCGGCATGCACGATCCCTCCTCCTCTCACCGCGGCATGATTATTACAATCTTCCGTATATTCGCACATTGCTCGACGAGTATGAGCGCACGAAGATCAACTTCACGCCCCAGCTCTGGACGCTGTACAACTTCGAACTCTGGCACCGCCGGTGGATCGAGGGCGATCACAGCCTGACCTGACACGATTCCTCCTGTGTATGAGGACGTATGCCTGAACAACAACTTCGAGTCCCCTGGATCGACACGCTTCGCGGTCTCGCGATCATCCTGATGGTTCCCGCGAATCTCGCTCCGTATTTCGCGGAACCCCACCCCATCTGGTTCCGCATACTCGGTTCGTTCGCCGCCCCCACCTTCATCATGCTGAGCGCGGGAATGATCGTGATGCGCGGAGAGAAACACAATCTGTCGTACTACCTCAAGCGGGGCGGGATCGTCCTCGGCGTGGGGATGCTCCTCGACATGCTGCTCTGGAAAATCTTCCCCTTCACCTCGTTCGATGTGCTCTACCCGATCGGTCTCGCGATGCCGCTGCTCTACCTCCTCCGCCGCACCGATTCCCGCGAGCTGCTCTACATTTCCATCATCATCATCCTCGCGACCTACGTACTGCAGGCCCTCGTCGGCTATCATGCGGAACCGCTGGAGGTGTATTTCGATGATATGTGGACGCCGTCCGTCGTTCGGCTGCTGCAGAGCTGGTTCGTCGACGGATGGTTCCCGGTCTTCCCCTGGCTCGGGTACGCGTTCATCGGGGCGCTTTTCTTCCGGACGCTCTTCGCCGAAGGAACCGGGACGTCGCACCACTTCATCACGCTCGGCGCAGGACTGACGGTCATCGGTTTCGTTCTGCTGTTTGCCCCCATTCCCTTCATCCGCAACATCGCCGACGGAACCATCCTCGTGACACGCGAAGGGTACTCGGAGATTTTCTATCCGCCGACTTTTGCGTACATCTTTACTTCGATCGGTATCGTCATTCTCTCCTCCACGCTTCTGCGGCGCATGACATTCAATCCGACCCATTCCGTGCTGGGGTTTTTCGGCCGTCATTCGATGATGGTCTACATTCTCCACCAGGTGATCGGCTCGCTGGTCGTCGAACCGATTGTCAACGGCTACGGGGAAGAAAGCATCACCTCGGGACCGATATTCACGCTCGTGAACATCTCCGTCCTCGCGGTGATTGCCTTGATCTGTTTTATCATTGAAACGCTGAAGTACCGCTATCCGCCGCGCTCCACCGTGCTTCAGGTCCTGATCGGCCGGTAGCCGCGTTCCCTAAAAGTACAGGCCGTAGTATACGGCTGACGGCGTGATCCGTATCGCCGGGGCGGGGAAATGGAAGATGTTGAAGGACTCCTTCAGCCAGCGCAGAAATGCCGAGTCCCCCGGGAGCTTGCGGAGGTCATAATCGAGCGCGATATACCACTCCTGTTCTCCCTGACCGACGCCTCCTGCAGAATTGTAGACGTTCTTCCCCAGCATTGTCCGGTTCCCCCCGTAGCCGACCGCGATTCCCAGCCAGTCGGGCCACCACGGCCTGAGATTTTCCGGGAGCACATCGTCGACGGAAAGTGTGAGCCAGTAGGTAAACCCGTCGTAATCCCGCAGATAATCATGCTCGACCCACCCCTGCTTTACCGACGCCGAAGGATGATAACTCATCTTGAGCATCACCGGCTGAAGCACGGGATAGAGCCGCTGGAGATTCGGCCAGGCAGCACCCACGGTGTTCGCGGCCATGTCCCACCAGCTGAAACCCCATTTTGCGTAGAGCCCGTCCGTGATTTCCATTTCAAGCTGGTACAGCAGCGCAAGTCCGCTTGACCAGTACATCGCGTCGTGTTCCTGCATGTTCGTCCAGCGGAACATGTGGTACAGCGCCTGTACATAGGATTGCGTCCCCCAGACGTGCCCCAGCTTGTCGATGTTCAAATCGGCATTGTACCAGTCGTTGAAGGTATGGAACGGTGCGCGGGCGGCGTACTCGTCGTTGTAGAACGTCGTGAAGTAATACACCATGATCGCGGCGTTCCCCGCGAACATTGTTCCCCCGACCAGCCAGAGACGGGTACTGTTTACCGGGCCGACCGTTTCGCCGTGAAGATCCGCCGGGGTCATGTATGGCGTGGGTATTATCCCATCCGTGGGCATCGCCGGAAGTGCGCTCACACCCGGTGCCATCCCCTCCCGCTGCCGGGGGAACGGCGCAAGAAAC
Organism: Bacteroidota bacterium; assembly: GCA_003246455.1. Lineage (GTDB taxonomy): Bacteria > Bacteroidota > Ignavibacteria > SZUA-365 > SZUA-365 > SZUA-365. The sequence goes on along the minus strand of QKAF01000160.1, from coordinate 12,444 downwards.
CGTCGCGCGGTGACGGGATTACGGAGAGAAAGACGCAGCGCCGCCTGGATGGCGACGCTGTCAGTTTCAGTGAGAACTTCCGGTGATGCTGCGTTCGTAAGGCTCGAGACGCCGATCAGCAGCAGCAGGGTCCCGGCGAGAACAGATCGCATCACGATGTTATTTCCCGATCTTCATCACGGCTTTGAGCAATGCCTTGACCTTCTGCTCGGAATCCCCCTCGGCATAGAAACGGAGAATCGGTTCTGTCCCGGATGCCCGGATCAGCAGCCAGCCGCCGTCGACACGGAACTTGAAACCGTCGAGGGTTTCGACACCGCGGACAGGGAAACTGCCCAGTCTGGAAATCCCTTTTTCACACGCGGCGAGAATCGCCTGCTTGTTTTTTTCGGTGGTATGGAAATCGATGCGGTCATAAAAAACACGGCCGAATTCGGCATAGATTTCCTCGACCGCCTGCCCAAGCGTCATTTTCTTCTTCGCGAGCGCTTCGCAGAGAAGGAGATTGTTGAACACGCCGTCGCGTTCCGGGATGTGCAGCGAGGTGCCGACGCCGCCGCTTTCTTCCCCGCCGATCAGCACGTTGTCTTCGAGCATGAGCTCTGTCACATACTTGAAGCCGACCGGGCGCTCATAGAGTTTCAGACCATATTTTTCGCACATCCGCGGGACGATATCCGTCACGGAAACGGTCTTGACCACGGCGCCCTTTTTCCCGAGATCCTTGTGCAGATACTTGAGCAGGATCGGAATGAGCAGCTGGGTGCTGATGAAATTCCCATGTTCGTCGACGCAGCCGAAACGATCAGCATCGCCGTCGGTCACCAGGCCGATGTCATATTTCTCCTTTTTCACGAGCGCAGTGAATTCGGCCAGGTTCTTCGCGAGCGGTTCCGGCGCTATGCCTTTGAATCCGGGATTGTGCTCGTCATGAATGCAGTGCACCGACGGGAGCAGCTGCCCCATGACGCCGTAGGACGCCCCGTACATCACATCGTAAGCGATCTTCATTTTCGATTTGGCGATCAGATCGAGGTTGACCTTTTTCCGGATGTCGGCAAGGTACATGGTATGGAGATCGATCGGAACGATGAGCTTTTCCTTCTTTAGTTCCTCAACCGGACGCAGCTTCGGAGCGGTTCCCTTTTCGAGGATTTCCTTCACCTTCGCTTCGACTTTCTTGATGTCTTTCACCAGCGCGGATCCGCCGAATTCCGCCTTGATCTTGAATCCGTTCCACTCCGGGGGATTGTGGCTGGCGGTGATCATCACCCCTGCTGCCGCACGTTTCTTGATGATACCGAGCGACAGCATCGGGGTCGACACCACGTTCTCGGCAAGCCAGACCTTTATCCCCTGGCTGGCTATGACCTGTGCGGCGGCGGCCGCGAAATTCTGCGAACCGAAACGCGCGTCTCCTCCGACCACGACACCGTTGGAGACTTTGGGATGGCTGCGATAGTAGCGGGCAAACGCCAGAGCAACCTTCCGAACGTTGTCGAAGGAATAATCGTCCGCGATTACCGCACGCCATCCGTCGGTTCCGAATTTGATGTCAGCCATGATGCACCTGTTTCTGATGAAAATGTTGAAAGTCCCAAAGTACAAAAAATCACCGCATCGCTGAAATTGCGGGCCATGCATCCAGTACCGCCGCATCGAGCAGCGCCTCGGTATTGCGTATCGACTCCGCGACAGGAGTCCCCTCCGGACGGATGGAGTACAGTCCGGCCAGACCGAGCGAGTCACAGAGTTCGTCTGCATTCCCCTGGAGATCTCCGGTGAAAGCCACGACGGGCACCTGATGCTTCTTCGCGGCCGTGCAGATCCCGGAAAGCACCTTGCCGTCGAGCGACTGTCCGTCGACGCGCCCTTCCCCGGTAATGACGACATCCGCATGCGGAAGTGCGGAATCAAACCCGCTGTGCTCGCGAATGAACGCGGCACCGGACCGCAGCTCCGCACCGGTGAAACAGGCTAGCGCGAACCCGATCCCGCCCGCGGCCCCCATCCCCTCTGCGCCGGTATCCACCGCACGCGCATCGCGGCAGCCGATGGACGCGAAATGCGCAATCGCTTCGTCCCAGTCCCCGATGTCCTCGGAGACAATCCCTTTCTGCGGACCGTACACCGCAGTAGCGCCGCGCGGACCGCACAGCGGATTGACCACGTCCGACAGCACGACGATGCGGCAGTCATCGCAACGGACGGTTTCGATCGACTCGACCGCGCGCAGCATTTCCCGTACCGTACGCTGCGCACCGCCGCGGAACCGTACGCGTACCCCGAACGCCTCCGCCATCCCGAGACCCGCATCGTTCGTCGCGGATCCGCCGAGCCCGCAGTAGATCGTTGTGTATCCGCGATCATGCAGGTGACGCAGCAGCAGCCCGAGACCGTCGCTGCGCTGCCGGTCAGGCTCGCGTTCATCCTCCCGCAGGAGCGGGAGTCCGATGCACGCGGCGGACTCGACCAGTGCGCTCCCGTCGGGGAGCTGCAGCCAGCGCGCCTGCACGGGGCGTCCGAGCGGATCGGGGACCATGTGCAGATGGAGGCGCCCGCCGACGCCGAGATACATCGCGTCGACGGTCCCTTCCCCGCCGTCGGCCTGGGGCAGCATAAGGCAGCGGGCCGCCGGATCAGCACGCGCAATCGCAGCGGCGATGATCTCGGCGGCCCGTACAGCCGACAGGCTTCCTTTGAAGGAATCCGGAGCAACGAGTACGTTCAACGGAGCTCCCGTCTCGTGACGCAAAATTCCGCGTCAGCGTGAAATGTTGAAAGCCGCGCCGCCCGCGAAAATCGCGTTGGTGTCGAGTTCCTCCTCGATGCGGAGCAGCTGGTTGTATTTTGCAATACGGTCGGACCGCGACGCGGATCCCGTCTTGATCTGACCCGCGTTGGTCGCCACGGCGATATCCGCGATGGTGGCGTCCTCGGTCTCGCCCGAACGATGACTGATCACCGAGGTGTAGCGGGCGCGCTTCGCCATTTCGATCGCGTCGAGCGTTTCGGTAAGGGTACCGATCTGGTTGACCTTGATCAGCACGGAGTTTGCGAGTCCTTCGGTGATGCCTTCGGCGAGAATAGAGGTATTCGTCACGAACACGTCATCGCCCACCAGCTGGCAGCGGTTTCCGATTCGATCGGTGAGCCGTTTCCAGCCGTTCCAGTCATTCTCGCCAAGGCCGTCTTCGATCGAGATGATGGGGTATTTGTCGACGAGCTGCGCGTACATTTCGATCATCTCGTCAGCGCTCTTGAGACTCTTATCGGACTTGAAGAAGCGATACATCGCGCTTCCGTCGGCCTGTTTCTCGTACATCTCGCTCGCGGCGACATCCAGCGCGATGTAGCAGTCGTCCTGCGTGTATTTCGCGGCTTCCATCGCCTTGAGGATGTACTGGATCGCTTCCTCGTTGCTTTTCAGGCTCGGAGCGAATCCGCCCTCGTCCCCGACGGCGGTGTTGAGCCCGGCATCGTGAAGCACTTTTTTGAGCGCGTGGAAAATCTCGGCACCGCAGCGCAGCGCTTCCGCGAACGTCGGCGCGCCGTACGGAACGATCATGAATTCCTGGAAATCGACCGTGTTGTCGGCATGCTTGCCGCCGTTGAGGATGTTCATCATCGGCACCGGGAGGACTTTCGCGTTCGTTCCGCCGATGTAGCGGTAGAGCGGCATGTCGAGCGTCTCTGCCGCGGCTTTCGCGATCGCCATCGAAACGCCGAGAATGGCATTTGCCCCGAGTCGCGCCTTGTTGGGCGTTCCGTCGATTTCGATCATGTAATTGTCGATCCCGACCTGGTCGAAAGAATCCCAGCCGATCAGTTCATCGGCGATTTCGTCGTTGACGTTCTCCACCGCCTGCAGCACCCCTTTCCCGACATAGCGGTCGGCGTCGCCGTCACGGAGTTCCACTGCTTCCCGCTCGCCGGTGGAAGCGCCGCTGGGTACGGCTGCGCGTCCGCGAACGCCGCTTTCGAGTTCTACCTCGACTTCCACGGTGGGATTGCCCCGGGAGTCAAGAATTTCACGGGCGAATAAATCCACAATAGTCGTCATGCTGATATCTCGCTTTTCTTGATCTGTATGATTGGTAACTGGTGTCGTCGCTGTGGAAGACGGCCCTGTTCGATGAAGGGACAGGAACTCCGCCGCCACGCTCGGGGATTACAGCGGCTGCGCGCCGCCTCCGAAGGCGATATCGGCGACGGTGGCAGCAAGCGCCGCTGCTTCGGTTCCGTCGGCGGCCTCGGCGATCACGCGCATGATCGGCTCGGTGTTGGACGAACGCAGATGCACCCATCCCGCATCGAAATCGATGCGCACTCCGTCGCGGGCGTCGATGCGTTCACCGGCGAAGGACTCCGCGGTCCGCGCCAGAACCGCCGCGGTATCGAGGCCCTGCGTGCTGTATTTGAATTTGCGGATCTCGTACTGCGGCAGTGTCGCGCGGTAGGCCGATGCGCTGCCGTCGAATGCGGAGAGTGCGTGCAGCACCAGGGCGATGCCCACAAGGGAATCCCTTCCTGCATGCACGGCCGGCATGATGATGCCGCCGCTGCCTTCTCCGCCGATAAGTGCTTCGTGCTCCCGCATCAGCTTGACGACATTGATCTCTCCGACGGGGGAACGCATCACTGTCGCACCGTGCCGCGCCGCGATGTCGTCCACCGCGCGCGTGGTGGAAAGGTTGACGGCTACCACACGATCTTTCCGTGCTCCCGGCATGCCGAGCACCGCATCGACTGCCGTCGTGATGGAGTACTCTTCACCGAACGGAAGTCCGCTCTCCGTGAACAGGACCAGGCGATCGGCATCGGGATCGACCGCGATACCCAGGTCGGCGCGAAGCGTCCGGACCGCCTCGCCGAGGCTGACCAGATTTTCTGGCAGCGGTTCGGGCGTATGAGGGAAAATTCCGCTTCCATCGCAGGCGACGGGGAGCACCTCGCAGCCGAGGCGCTCGAGCAGCCGGGGCACGATCACCGAACCGGACGCGTTGACGGCATCTACCGCGATGCGAAAACGTCTTGCCCGTATGGCATCGATGTCCACCTGTGCGGAGGCGAGCACACGCTCGATGTGTTCATCGAGGACATCGGTACGCGGATGCGCGGTGCCCAGAGCGTTCCATGGGATGCTCGGACGTTCCCCGGCGTCGGCCAGGCGAAACAGCGCCGCGTTTTCATCGCCATCGAGAAACACACCGGACGCGTTGAGAAATTTCAATCCGTTCCACTGCGCGGGATTGTGGCTTGCGGTGATCACGAGCCCGCCGCGCGCTTCACTGTGCTCCGTCACGAGCTGTACGGTCGGAGTGGGGACGACGCCGCAGTCGATCACATCCGCGCCGGAGAACTGCAGCACCGCACGTGCCAGATCGGTAAGCGCCTTCCCGTGCGGCCGGCCGTCGTTTCCGAGTACGATCGGACCTCCGCCGCACCACTGCGCGAACGCAGAGACGTAGGTCACCACCGTTTCCGGGAGAAGCGTCTCGCCGACGATTCCGCGAATACCGGAAATACTCCTGATTAAGCTGCTCATGGATTCCTGCCAGGTCCGTTTGCCTGCTGATGTCTTTTCTTCCTGGTAAAACTACGAACGGACCACCCCAATAACAAACGCAGAGGCCATGCACTTGCATGGTGCGGCCTTCTTTGATAGTTTACCGTGTTATACGAGTTTATTCATGCAGATTCTACCCAAATTACGGCAGTCGTCTGCCCGGTTCGAGGCAATCAGCAGACGCATCAATATGGTCATGGTCGTCCTGGTGGCGACTGTTCTGCTGTCCCTGATACTCGAATACGGATTTTACGTGACTGCGTCGTTCGAGCGTCTTTTCGAACTCATCGACGTCGCGGTGCTCTTCTGCTTCATTATCGCCCAGGTGATGAAATTTTTCCTGGCCCCTCGCAGGTGGGAATACGTCCGTGAGAGGAATTTCGAATACACGCTGACCCTCCTTCTCCTCCTGAGTCTGATTGCCCTCGCCATCATCCCGGATTTTTTTGCCGACATCGCCCGCCGCTGGCACCTCCGGGGTCTGAGCTCCCTGTTCGTGCTGATCGCCCAGATCGTGATCGTGCTCAACCTCATCTCCAGTGCGGTTCGCTACAGTCGACGCATCACCCGTTTGCAGATCCAGCCCGCGCGGCTGTTCATCGGCAGCTTCGTCTTTGTCATCCTTCTCGGAACGCTGGCGCTGATGCTTCCGCGCGCGACCACGAACGGCATCAGCGCGCTCGATGCCCTGTTCACCGCGACCAGCGCCGTCTGCGTCACCGGCCTCATCGTCGTGGACACCGCCTCGGCGTTCACCCCGCTGGGGAAAGTGATTCTCACGCTGCTCATCCAGGTCGGCGGCCTGGGTCTGATGACCTTTACCACGTTCTTCACGCTCTTCAGCGGCCGCCTCAGCATCAAGGAGCGCGTGCTCATGCAGGATTTTCTCAGCCGAGAGAGTCTCGGCGAGGTGCGCCGCACGCTCTGGGAAATCGTGAGCGTGACGCTCATCATCGAGGCGATCGGTGCGGCACTGCTCTACTTTTCATGGGACAGCGCCACCTTCCCCTCCATGCGCGCGAAGCTGTTCAGCTCAATTTTCCACTCGATATCGGCATTCTGCAACGCGGGCTTTTCGCTCTTCAGCGATAATCTCGCCGGTCCGACGGCGGCGATGAACGTGCAGGTAAACCTGACCGTTGCAGGTCTGATCATTCTCGGCGGGCTCGGCTTCATCACCATCGTGAACATCGTCAGCGTGCGTCCCTGGGCCCGCGCGCAGAGCCGCCTCAGCCATCGGCTGACCGCGCATACGCGCGTGGTGCTCGTCAGCACCGCGGTGCTGCTCGTCTCGGGGATGCTCCTTTTCTACGCGATCGAATACAACAATACGCTCGCCGGGCTCAACTGGTGGGAGAAGATCCTCGCATCGTTTTTCCAGTCGGTGACCACACGAACGGCGGGCTTCAATACCATCGACATCGGTGCAATGGCCGTGCCCAGCACCCTGCTGTTCCTCGTCTTCATGTTCATCGGCGCCTCGCCCGGATCAACCGGAGGCGGCGTCAAGACAACGACGGTCTCCCTGGTATTTCTCTCGGCGATAAACCATGTTCGCGGGAAATCCTCGATTGAAATCGGGAACCGCCGCATTCTCCAGAGCAACGTGGACCGTGCCGCCGCCGCGCTGTTTTTCGGCATCGCCCTCGTGGCGTTCGCGGTCTTTTTCGTGAGCCTGTTCGAGCCCTTCCCGTTCCTCGATATCGTGTTCGAGTGCTTCTCGGCGATGGGCACCGTCGGACTCTCCCGCGGCATCACCTTCGCGCTCTCCGATCCGAGCAAGTTTGTGCTTATCTTGACCATGCTGATCGGACGCGTCGGCGCGCTGACGCTGATGATGGCGCTGACGCGGCGCGCGCCGCTGAACCGTTTCGACTACCCCACCGAGCAGATCGTGGTGGGCTGAATTCCCGACTGTGCATAAACCGGAGCTACTCCCATGGTAAAGCGTTTCGCCGTCATCGGCCTCGGCTACTTCGGCACCAATCTCGCCCGCGAACTGACGAACCAGGGCGCCGAAGTCATCGCCATCGACAACACCATGACCAAGATCGAGGAGATCAAGGACGAAGTCGCGTACGCCGTACGACTCGACAGTACAGACGAGAAGACCCTGCGAAATCAGGGCCTCGAAGAACTGGACGGCGTCATCGTCTCGATCGGAGAAGATTTCGAAAGCGCGCTACTCACCTGCGTACTGCTGCTGGAATTCGGGTGTAAAAACCTGATCGTGAAATCGACCTCCCCGATCCACACACGGATCTTCAAATCCGTCGGAGTTCAGACCGTGGTCGCGCCCGATCTCGCGATCGCCGAACGACTGGCGGTTTCGCTGGTCAGCACGACCATCCTCGACACCATCCCGCTGACCGACGAGTACAGCATCATCCAGGTCCGCGCGCCGCAGTTCATGGTCGGACAGACGCTGCAGGGACTGGACCTCCGCCGGGAATACGACGTAAACCTGATCACGATAAAGCGGACCCTCAAGGCCCCCGACGGGACCGATGGTCCGGACATGATCATCGGTGTGCCGCGGCCGGACACGAAAATCGAAAAGAACGACATCATGATTCTGATGGGTTCACGGAAAAGCATCGAAAGGCTGGTGAAAGAATAATATGCGAGAGGCGCGCAGCCATCCCGCCCTGTTTCATCGGGTATTTCTCTCCCATCTGCTCGTTGTGCTGCTCTGCTTCACGGCGGCGGTGATCCTGATAGACTACCTCTTCGCGGAAGGAGTCACGCTCTTCCTTCTGCGCTCCCCGATCATTCTCGTCCCCGCGCTCCTCGCGCTGATCGGCATCGTCGGACTCCTGGCGCTGTGGACGGCCGGGTCCTCTGCCGTTCCCCTCGACAAGGCATCGTCCCTGCTCAGCCAGTATGACGCGTCGGACCGGCTGCTCGAAATCCTGCCGGATGCGGGAACGGAAGAAGTGGCACGGATGATCAGCGCAACACAGCAGCGCCTCCGAAGGGAAGAGACCCGCGTGCCCCAGCGACCGCTTTTCCTTCGAATCGATGCGCACCTGAACGTGATAGACTGCGATATCGACACCGCCGCCCGCCTCGGCTTCACCCCCGACGAACTCCGCCGGCGCAACCTGCGAAGCTGCTTCGCATCGGAGGATGCCGCCGCGGCGCTGATAAACGCCGTCGCGGAACTGCGCGGGGGGCTGGATGCCGCGCGCTTCTCCCTGCGGTTCAGTGGCGCCGCCGGGCGGATGCTCCACGCATCCTGTACCGCGTACCTCCTGCCCGACCTGCAGTTCCTGCTGATCGGTCTTGCGGAACGCATCCCCTCCTGAAAACTAAAACGTGATACTGTACTGCAGCAGCGGCCTGTGGGTCATCAGTCGATCGGCCACGCCTTCCGATGTCTGTCTTTCCCGCTCCTCCTCGAACTCGACGACGGCAATGCCGACGGCGCTGCCGATGACCGCTCCGATCACGGTGTCGGAAAACCAGTGCCTGTCATCCGCGATCCGCTCGATGGCGGTCAGCGTCGAGAGTGCATAGAGGACGATGGAGAGCGGCGTGCTCCCGACACGCCGGGAAAGGGTCGAGGAGAGGGCGAATGCAGCCGTCGTGTGCCCTGACGGGAAAGAGTGATGCGCACCGTCCTTGCGAAAGAAATGGAAGGCGGATTTCGCCTCCCCTGTTTCGGGACGTCCGCGGCCGGTGATAATTTTCAGCGCCTCGGTGATGGTGATGCTGTACGCGAGGGATTGCAGCACCATGCGTCCCGCGACACGTGTGTCGTCATCTCCATTCAACGCGCTCGCGGCGATCAGCCCCAGGCCAAGTCCCCCGGACACGATCCCGCTGCCGTACCACTCTCCGACCTCGAGTGGGATGCCCCACCCATCCTGCGTGAATTCATGCACCCCCGATCGCACCTCGTCATCGATCATGTAGGCCGCGAAGGTGGATCCGGCGGTCAGCGCGGTCAGAAGCCAGTCCCGGCTGTCGAAATGCGCCGGCGCGGAAAAGATCGACCACCCGTCGTTGAACAGCGCGTCGATATCTTCATCGAAGGCCTGTGATGCGGACTGCTGTGCGCGTACCTGGCCGGGCAGGAGCGGCATGAGGGTCAGAAGCGTCGAGAGGAACAGGAGTGAAAGCCCGGAAACGTGCGGACAGCGACTTCTCATCGGGGCAAAATACCCGACATTTCCCCCACTGCTGATCATCTAGCTGTCCTGCGCCGCAAATCCGGCATTCTTTCGCAGGCTGATCACGCATTCGATGTGGAAAGTATGCGGGAACATGTCCACGGGCGTGATGTCCACGATATCGTAGCCGTACTCAGCGAGCATCGCGCAGTCGCGCGCGCTGGTCGTGGGATTGCAGCTGACGTACACCAGCCGCTCCACGCCGGATTTCCCGATGGCGTCAACAACCTTCGTATGCATCCCGGCACGGGGCGGATCGGTGATGATCACATCGGGAGCCGGGACGTCGTGCGCGGCATCGGGAGCGAGAAAGTCCACGATGTCAGCGCAGATAAACTGTGTGTTTTCAAGGCCGTTGGCCCCGGCATTGGTACCGGCGTCGCGTATTGCCGCATCGTTCAATTCCACCCCGACGACCTGTTTCACGTCGCGCGCGATGTAGAGTGAAATCGTCCCGGTACCGCAGTAAAGATCCCAGACGACGTCTGCCGGTCGCAGTTCCGCTGCTTTCTCGGCGAGGGCGTACAACCGCTCCGCCTGCAGCGTGTTGGTCTGGAAAAACGATGTCGGGGATATCCGGAAGGTATTGTCGCCCAGCTGTTCGCGGATGCTTCCCTCACCGAAATGCACGATATCCTCCTCGCCGATCGCCACGGTCGACTTCCGCTGCGTCACCCCCTGAATAAGCGTCGTCACACCGAATTCTCCCCTCTGCAGCAGTGCGGCATACTCTTCCATGACCGCTTCCATCCGCTGGGATGTCACGAGGTAGACCATTCTCTCGCCCGTGTGTTTCCCTTCCCGGATGACGAGATGGCGCAGGTCACCCGTATGCGTGCGGGTGGAAAAGGCGGAAATGCCCTTTTCGAGGAAAAACTCCCGCGTCGCATTGAGAACGAGATTGCTTTCGGGCGATTCGAGATGACATTCATCGATGTGGAGGATCCGGTCGTAGCGCTTCGGCACGTGCAGACCGAGGGCGAAGGGTTCCGCATCGCGATTGACCTCGCCCAGCCAGCGCATTTCACCGAAGGAGTACTCCATCTTGTTGCGATACCAGAAGGGAGAAACGGAAGGAAGCGTTTCATTGACGACGACGCCTTCGAGTCCCCCGATGCGCTCGAACGCGTCGCGGACATGGGCACGTTTCCATACGAGCTGCTGCTCATAGCTCATGTGCTGCCACTTGCAGCCGCCGCAGACACCGAAATGCGTACAGGCGGGATCGACGCGATGCGGGGAAGGCACGAGCACTTCATCTACCCGCGCCTCCGCAAACTGTTTTTTCTTGCGGAACACCGTCGCGGAGACGCGGTCTCCCGGCACGGCGCCGTCGACGAATACGACAAGGTTGTTGACACGTGCAATACTCCGGCCTTCGAAGGCGGCCTTTTCGATATCGAGAATAATGGTCGCGCCGCGTTGCAGCGGCGCAGGTTCGATGTCAGTCATGAAAGTTTCCGTTGGGGATGAATAAACAGGGCGGCGGCACCGCACAGTGTCTGCCGCGGGAATGCGTTCCCGAAAGGATCAGGACTCCGTCACCGCGGTCAATACACGGCACGATAGCGTTTGAGTCCGAAATACAGCTCCGAGGCGACCACCTTGGCAACGCCCGCGACCGGCACGGCGAAAAGCATGCCGAGAATGCCGAAAAGCTGCCCGCCGATCAGAATCGCAAAGATGATGGTCAGGGGGTGGAGCTTGACGCTCTGGGAGATCGTCAGGGGCTGAACGATGGAATCGTCCAGAAGCCGGATCAGGGTAAACATGGCGAGGATGATCGGAACCTGCACGAACGTCCCGAGCGTGATCACGGAAATGCTGCTCGCCACGAGTGCAGCGGTCGGCGGTCCGAGGTACGGCACCAGGTTGGCGATCATGGCGACGAGACCGATGAGCATGTAGTTCGGAATATCGAGCAGCCACATGGCGAATGTCGTCAGCAGTCCGATCACGAGCGCATCGAGGAGAATGCCGCGCAGATACGCTCCAAGCGACCAGTCGATCTTGTGCAGAATGCTCAGCGCCATTTCGAAGAACTGATTCGGGACGATCTCGATCATCGCCTTTTTGAGCTTGCGGCCATCCTTGAGCAGGAAAAACGTGGAGATGAGCGTCATAACGACGAAGATCATCAGCCCGACGAGACCGGAGGCGATATTGAGGATGTTGTCGAACAGTCCGCTGATGAAATCCTCGATCTTGGTCGTCAGGTGGAGGTGCTTCACGCCGAGGAAGGAGAAATAGCGCACGATTTCCTTCTCGAGATTCGGAATGCTCTTGCGCATTTCGCCGAAACTGACCCGCTCCTGAAGAACGAGCACCTGGTCGAATATCAGCGGAGCGAGAAAATATACCACCACCATGAAGGCGCCGAGCGTCAGCAGCAGCATGATCGTCGATGCCAGGGCGCGCGGCATGCTCCGGCTCTCCAGCCAGTCGACCATCGGCGAAATGATGAAGGAAAACAGCATCGCCACGAGGAAGATCGCGACGATCGCACCGATGGAATACACCGTCAACGCCAGCAGCGCTGCGAGGATCAGAACCAGCAATACGATGAGGAGCTTCGTGTTGGTCATCATGCTAGGGGTGTTCTTTCAGGAACTGTTCCGACCGCAGGCGCGCGTTTTCCACCCCGGCCTTGTAGAGTCGCTCGGCAAGGATGCGCGAGAGCATCATGACGACCTTCGTCCC
>QKAF01000090.1 GCA_003246455.1 Bacteroidota bacterium | reverse complement strand
GCGGGAATGTTCATCCGGCTCGCCACGGAAATCGCGTCCTGGTTCGCCCCGAGGTATACGAATTCCCATCCGTGTTCCTGCTGCATCGTGCCGATGCGCTCGGCGATGCGTTCGAACGTGTAGTCGGTGGACGCGTTCTCCAGTCCGTCGGTCAGGATGGCGACGATCACTTTCTCCCCGATCGCCTGGGAGGCAGTCGCGCCCCTGCGCACGTCCTCCATCGTTCGCCCCATCGCGTCGAGCAGCGCCGTCGTACCCCGCGGGATGTAGTTGCCCTGATCGAGCCGCGGCGCCTCCGCGAGCGGGACCGCGGAGCAGAGGTGGAAGTACTCGTGATCGAAGAGCACGAGCGTCACCACGGCGTCGCCGGGCAGTTCCCGCTGCTTTTCGATAAAGGAATTGTATCCCCCGATCGCGTCACCGGCGATGGGCTGCATCGATCCGGAGCGATCGACGATGCAGACGATATGCGTGCGCGCATTCGGGTACGTCTGACGGGTGGAGTCCTGAGGGGCGGTCTGCGCCTTGCCGTTTCCGTTCGTGTTCGTGTTGATGCCGTTCATGATGTGTTCTCCTTTTACTTGTGTTTGTTTGCCGTCGGGCAGTAGTTTGAGGCTGTCGCTTTTTTCCGCCAACGGAGGTGTCATGGCCGTACTGATTTCGTTCGTCGGGAAAGATGATCCGTACACAGGTCGATCCGGTACAAAACCCGGGCCAATCCTCGCGCTGCTTTCGCAGCGGCGCTTCGCGGTCGTGTATCTGCTTTCCACACCGGGCACGAACGCCGAAACCCGCGCCACGGCGGTGGCCATCGCGGAACTGCGGATTGCAAGGGCGGTTGAAATCGTTTCAACCGGGATTGAAGATCAGACGGATTACGCCGCAATACAGGAGGCGCTGCGCAGCCGGATTGACCGCGTGCGGAGAAACCATCGCGGCCATGAATGCTACGGTTTCGTGACACCCGGGACGCAGCAGATGCAGGCGAGCTGGTTCGCCCTGGCGGATCAGGTCCGTCCCCCGCTGCGGCTGCTCGAACTGCGCGCGCCCGCGCATATCGCCGCCGAGGCGCCGGAAGTGCGGGAGATCTTCCTGCGGGGGACAGTCATGGAATCGCGCGTATCGCGCTCCGTCGATCCGGGGCCTATCCGCGAAATGCGGGAGCTGGACGAACCGATGTTCATGCGCCGGCTGACGTCCGAGCCGGATGCGGAGGAATCGGCCGCCTTCTCCATTCCGGCATCGCACCGCGCGTACGAGGAGCAATCCGTGGAGGACTCCGTAGCGGACTTCGACGCGGCAATGCCGTCCGGCGTGCCGGATTACCTCGCGATCGCGAAGGAAGTGGGCATCATGGGCGAGGAACCCTGCGTGCGCGAAATGCTCTACACCGCGTACCGCTACGCCCAGAGCGCCATTCCCGTGCTCATCACAGGCGAGACCGGCACCGGGAAGGATCTGCTGGCACGGTACATCCAGCGCCTGAGTCCGCGCAGCGAGCGTCCATATATCGCCATGAACTGCGCGGCCGTCACCGCCTCGCTCGCGGAAAGCGAACTGTTCGGCGTCAGGAAAGGGGCGTTTACCGGGGCGGATGCGGACCGGGAAGGGAAATTCGGCGCCGCGGATACGGGAACGCTGTTCCTCGATGAAATCGGCGACCTCCCGATGGAAATCCAGGCGAAGCTGCTGCGCACGCTCGAGAACCGGGAACTGCAGCGCGTCGGCGATGCGAAGTCCCGGCGCATCGATGTGCGCGTGATCGCCGCGACGAACAGGGATCTGCCCCAGCTGGTCGCGGAGCATCTTTTCCGCGACGACCTCCTGTCGCGTCTCAGCGTCGGGACGATTCATGTTCCCCCGCTGCGTGAACGCCGCGGTGACATTCCCCTCATCGCCCAGCATCTGCTCGACCTCGCCAACCGCAACGAAGGCGCGACCAAGCGCTTCACGCCCGAGGCGCTGCAGCTGCTGACGACGAGCGCGTGGGACCGGTGGAACATCCGCGAGCTGCGCACCGCCATCGAACGCGCGTGGACCATGGCCGAAGGCGACGCCATCGGCCACCATCATTTCAAGATGCTGCAGGCGCGTCCCGCGGACGACGGCGGCTTCCCTCTCCCGGAACTCGGCAGCGGTTTCGACTGGCAGGAATTCCTCGACGATCTGCGCGAGCGCGTCTTCACCCGCGCGCTCGAAATGGGCGGCGGCAGCGCCAGCGCCGCGGCCCGGCTGCTCGGCGTCTCACCGCAGGCCGTGAGCCAGTTCCAGCAGCAGCGGAGGGACGAATGAACCTGTTTTTCATCGCTGGCATCGGCGTCGCCGTATTCATCGAATTCCTGCTCATCAGCAAGAAGCAGAAATCGGTGTCCGACAGGATCCTCACGCTGTGGATGTTCGTGATCATCGTCCACCTCTTTCTATTCAACCTGTTGTTTACCGGAGACATTTACGGCGTTCCGTTCCTGATGGGATTCGAGCATCCCCTCCCGCTGCTGCACGGCGTGTTCCTGTACTATTACGTCGCCTTCGTCACAGAGCAGCTCCCGCGCAATAGGAAAATCCTGCTGCTGCATCTCCTCCCCGCCGGCATCATGTACGGTTACCTCCTGGCCATTTTCATTATTCCCCTCTCCGCCGAACAGAAAATCGCGGTGTACCGGTCCAGCGGAGCAGGATACGAATGGTTCAATCTTGTGAAGACGTACGCCTTCTCGCTCTCCGGCATCGTCTACGTCATCGTATCCGCGGTGATGCTGCGCCGGCACCGGATCGCCATTCGCGACCGTTTTTCCGACCTGGAGAAAGTCAGCCTCCGCTGGCTGCAGATCCTGACCTACGGCCTGGGAGGCATCTGGCTGCTGGTGCTGTTGTTCCACAGCGAACAGATGACCTTCAGCGGTGTCGTCATTTTCGTCTTCATGATCGGATTTTTCGGCGTCAGGCAGGGAGATATTTTCGCGCACGCCGGGGCCGGAACAGCGGCCGCCATGCCGCCGGAGGAATCCGCAGTGCCTTCGGGGGAATCCGTCCCGCCGAAGACGGACCATACTGCGTCCCGGGCGGAGACCGAGATCCCAGCGCAGAAACCCGGTGTCTCCCAGGACCATTCCGATGCGGAGGCGACGGAAATCCCGGGCCTGACTTCCGAATCCACGGAGCAGCGAAAGAAATACACGAAATCCGGCCTCAGCGACGAGGCGGCGGAAGATCTGCATGCGGCACTGATCGCCGTCATGATCGAAGAGAAACTGTATCAGAAGAGCGATCTCTCGATCACCGATCTCGCGTCGAAGCTCGGGGTTCACCCCAATTACCTCTCGCAGGTCATCAATCAGCGGGAGCAGAAGAATTTCTACGATTTCGTGAACTTCTACCGGGTCGAGGCATTCAAGCGGCTGATTGAATCGAACAGGAACCAGCAGTTCACGCTGCTTTCCATCGCCTATGACTGCGGATTCAGCTCAAAATCGTCGTTCAACCGCTGTTTCAAGAAGGAAACCGGTCTGACCCCCTCCCAGTTCGCCGCGTCGCTCTCCCGCGAACGATAGCGCCCTCCGCGTGCCATCCTGCAGGGTGGCACCCTCCCAGAAGGTCCCACCTTACACGCTGAACCGACCCGCCCGGGCCGAATGCGTACAATTGCGCCAGATACACGATCCGCATTTTTCTTCCTCATTATCTGGAGCATTCATGAAACACCTCTTTTTCCCCTTCGTCGTCGCAGCGGTACTCGCTGTCACGTTCAGCGCGTGCGACATTCTGGATCCCGAAGAACACGGTCAGTTGGTGCCGCTGACCGTCGACGAGGATCCCTCCCTTCCCTCCATCGCAGTCAACGGCACCCGGCTGCACGCGGAGACCTTCGGCGATCCGAACGACCCCATGATCGTCGTTCTCCACGGCGGTCCCGGCGGCGATTACCGGAGCATGCTCAAATGCGCCGCTTTCGCCGACGACGGGTTCTTCGTCGTTTTCTATGATCAGCGCGGCTGCGGACTGTCCCGTCGGCACGGCAGGGAAATCTTCGATGCGCAGGGAACCGCGCTGTTCGTCGACGACCTGGACGGGGTAATCCGGCATTACCGGAAACCCGGACAGAAAGTGATGCTCATGGGACTGTCCTGGGGCGCCATGCTCGCCACGGCGTACGTCAACGAGCACCCCGACGACATCAGCGGCGTCGTGCTGATGGAACCGGGCGGCTTCACCTGGCCCGACACCAGGGAATACCTGGAGCGCTGGCAGACCCTCGATATTTTCTCGGAGACGGTCAACGATCGCGTGTTCATCGACCAGGTCATCACCGGCAGCGATCACGAAAAGCTCGACTACCGCTCCGCCCTCCAGGGTGCCGCCGAATACGCGGAAGGAAACAAGCTCGGGATCGCCGGTCCGTCGCCCTTCTGGAGGATGGGCGCGGTGTGCGCCGCGAGCGCCTTCGAATTTGCGAACGAGCATTCCTTCGATTTCACGACGCATCTCCAGGACTACGACACGCCCGTGCTGTTCGCCTACAGCGAGCTGAACCAGGCCTACGGTTTATCGCACGCAGAGCACGTTTCCTCGGCTTATCCCCGCGTGCAGCTTGCCGAAATCCGCGGCACGGGACACAACATCGTGTACTTCGGGTGGGAGAATCTCCATCCCGTCGCCCTGGCATATCTCAACACGGTCCGCTAAACCATTACATAGAAGGAACACCCCATGAAAACCCTGCTGATAACCCTCGTCCTTTTTACGGCTGCCGCACAGGGCGGCTTTTCCCAGGACATCAACTGGCGGGCGGCGCGCATGGATCAGCCGAACCGCCTGCAGTTGAACCTCGGCTACGATTACGCCGCCGTCACGCAGTTCTCCTACAGCCGCCTGTTCGATATTTCCCGTCCGGTCCTGGTCGGACTCAACCTCTCCCTGCCCATGGGAAATCAGCTCGTCGACGATTTCGGCGTCCGGCTCGGCGGACAGATGGAAGTCGTCGAATGGCGCGGCTTCTCCGCCACCGTCAAGGTCGCGGCGGATTTCCGGCGTTACCAGAACGACCTGGCGCGCATCGTCAGCTTCGGTTCGGACTTCTCCGCCGTGGCGGGCTATTACGATCCCGACTGGCACGCGGCGGTCGAGTTCGGTTTCGACAAGGCCGTCGCCACGCAGCTGACCCATTCCGACGTGATGAAACAATTCGGCTTCGCCGGCATCCGCGACGGGTGGTACGTGCCGACGGGCGG
>QKAF01000102.1 GCA_003246455.1 Bacteroidota bacterium | reverse complement strand
GTGAAAGAAATCATGCTCGAATCGATCAACGGCGAAACCACGCCGCGCGAACCGTACAACGGCTACCTGATCTACCAGGGCGGTATCCCGGAAGTCGACGAATTCATCGGGACGATCCGCCGGTAAAAAATCCGCGAAAACGCGAAAACGCGAAGAAGAACGCGAAGGATTTTACGAGAAAAGCCCCCGGCATCCCGGGGGCTTTTCATATCCGTACAATCTTACCGCTCCTTCCGCTCCCTCGCCGCGGCGAGTCTCCGGCCTGCGGCCTCCGAGTTCCGCGCCTCACCGCCCCGCCGCGAATGCCTCCAGCATTTCCTTCGTCAGCCGCGTCGGATGTCCGGTCCAGAGCACGACGCCATCTGGACTAAGGACGAAAGTACGCGGAATCACCCAGACGCCGAAAACCTTGTGCGTAGTACCCTGTTCGGTATCCACGGCCACGGCGGTATGCATGTCGTGTTTCTCGAGAAACGGTTCGACGGTCCGGCGGGATTCCGGCGAGATGGAGACAAACTGGATGCGATCGGAGAATGCGTCAGCGAGTTCGTTGATATGCGGGAAAGCGGCTATGCAGGGCTTGCACCAGGTGGACCAGAATTCCAGCACCACCGGACGTCCGTCCAGGGCCTTGCCGCTCTCCGGCGCGTTCTTCAGCCAGGCGCCGATGAACACGCCTTTTGCCGTATCGCCCTTCACGAGCGTCCGCGGTTTCTGCTGCGCAAGCAGCGTCGTCGACATGCCCACGAGCAAACCGACAACAGCCAGGCCCAGCGCCGCACGTACACCGTTCACACCTTTCATTCTTTCCTTTCTTCCATTCTTCCAATCAGCCATCAGCTATTAGCTATCAGCCATTTTATCCAGCCATCCCTCGATACGGTCGCCGCGGCGACCTACTCGGGATGACGTAAAATTCTTATCCTCTAGTCAGCGGTTTGTACTTGATTCGATGCGGTCGGTCGGCTTCGATGCCGAGACGCTGCTTGCGGTTCTCTTCGTACAGCTTGTAGTTGCCGTCGAACCACACGACCTGGCTGTCGCCTTCGAAAGCGAGGATGTGCGTGGCGACGCGATCGAGGAACCAGCGATCATGGGAAATGACCACGGCGCATCCGGCGAAATTCTGCAGGGCGATCTCCAGTGCGCGAAGGGTATTGACGTCGAGATCGTTCGTGGGCTCATCGAGCAGCAGCACGTTTGCGCCGTCGCGGAGCGTCTTGGCGAGGTGCACGCGGTTGCGTTCTCCTCCCGAAAGCATGCCGATGCGCTTCTGCTGATCGGAACCGCTGAAATTGAACCTCGCGACGTACGTGCGGGAGTTGACTTCGCGGTTCCCCAGCTTCATCGTCTCCTCGCCGCCAGAGATTTCCTGCCAGATCGTATTCTCCGGATCCAGCGGACGCTTCTGATCCACGTAGCCGAGCTGCACGGTCTGCCCGATGCTGATGCTGCCCTGATCCGCCTGTTCATCCCCGGTGATGAGCCGGAACAGCGTGGTCTTGCCCGCGCCGTTTGGTCCGATCACGCCGACGATACCGCCGGGAGGAAGGGAGAAGGTCAGGTTCTCGAAGAGCAGCTTGTCGTCGAACGCCTTGCTCAGGCCTTCCGCTTCCACGACCGACGCACCGAGACGCGGCCCGGTCGGGATGAAGATCTCAATTTCTTCACGCGCTTTTTCATGCTCCTCGTCGAGCAGCTTTTCGTAGGCGGCGATGCGCGCCTTGCTCTTGGTGTGCCGGCCTTTCGGATTCATGCGCACCCACTCGAGTTCTTCGGCGAGCGCACGCTGGCGTTTGCTTTCCTGCTTCTCCTCCACTGCAAGCCGGGCCTGCTTCTGTTCGAGCCAGGATGTGTAGTTGCCCTTGAAGGGAATGCCCTCGCCGCGGTCGAGTTCGAGAATCCATCCTGCGACGTTGTCGAGGAAGTAGCGATCATGGGTCACGGCGATGACCGTGCCTTCGTAGCGCGCGAGGTGCTGTTCGAGCCACGCGACGGACTCGGCGTCGAGATGGTTCGTCGGCTCATCGAGGAGCAGCACGTCGGGTTTCTGCAGGAGGAGACGGCAGAGCGCGACACGACGAAGTTCGCCTCCCGAGAGGACGCTGATCGAGGTTTCCGGCGCCGGACAGCGGAGCGCGTCCATTGCCATTTCGAGCCGGCTGTCGAGATCCCATGCATCGAGCTGTTCGATGCGTTCCTGGAGCTTGCCCTGCTTTTCCATCAGCGCATCGAAATCCGCATCGGGCTCGGAGAATGCAGCGCTCACCGCTTCGTATTCCCGCACCAGGTTCACCGTCTCCTGCACGCCCTCCTCAACGATTTCGCGCACCGTTTTGGACGGATCGAGCTGCGGCTCCTGCGGCATGAGTCCGAAAGAGATGTCCTTGTTCGCCGTGACTTCGCCGAGGATGTCAGGGTCCTGCCCCGCGATGATGCGCAGGAGCGTCGACTTACCGGCGCCGTTGAGTCCGAGCACGCCGATTTTCGCACCATAGAAAAACGAAAGAGAAATATCCTTCAGCACGGTTTTATTGGGCTTGTGAATCTTGCTCACCCGCACCATCGAAAAAATGATTTTGTTGTCGATCATGGTCTTTCATTTGTTGTGAATCACAGCCATAAAGATACGCAATCGCGGAGCGCGGAAAAATCCGGTCTGCATTCGGGATAGAGTCTTCCGAAATACCCCCGTTTTTCGCAATTTACAGTATCGATCGCGATCGATATCCAGGCCGCATGATTCACATCAATAACGAGAATCCGACAATGCCACGCAGCACCTCGCGCCTCCTCCTGGCTACCTGCATGCTGATGATCTTCAGTACCCCTCTCTCGGCACAGCAGACTGATCCCGCCGCGTTCGTGGATCCCTTTATCGGGACGGGCGGTCACGGGCATACATTCCCGGGCGCGACCATGCCCTTCGGGATGGTGCAGTGCAGTCCGGATGCAGGGAAATCGGGCTGGGACTGGTGCTCAGGGTATCATGCGTCGGATTCCGCGGTTATCGGCTTCAGCCATACGCATCTGAGCGGTACCGGCTGTGCGGACCTGGGCGACATCCTCCTCCTCCCTGCCATGTCCACCGACGCGCTCGATCGCGGATACCGGTCACCCTACCAGCATTTGCACGAAACGGCGTCCCCGGGATACTACCGCGTCCTGCTCGACAATAATATCGAAGTCGAGCTCACCGCCACCCGTCGCTGCGGGATCCAACGCTACAGCTTTCCGGACGCGGATTCGATGCTGGTCCTTCTCGACCTCGGATACGGCCAGGACGATCGCACGGACGGTTGTGAACTCACCGTCGTCAGCGATACCCTGATCACGGGTCATCGCTATTCCAGCGGCTGGGCGGTACGTCAGCGTGTGTATTTCGCGATGGCGTTCTCGCGTCCGCTGAAATCCTGGCGTCTCCATGACGGGCACTGGCAGTCGCCCGCGGGCAGCGCGGAAGCACAACGCCTTCTCGCCGCGCTGCACTTCGGCTTCGCCGGCGACGGAGACGAACTGCTGGTTCGCACCGGCATCTCCGCGGTCAGCGCCGAGGGCGCGCTCGCGAATCTTCGGGCTGAAGCTCCCCACCAGGACTTCGAGCGCTACCGTCTCGACGCCCGCGCAGCGTGGAACAGGGCACTCTCCCGCATCACCGTGGATGCGAAGAGCGACGCGACGAAGCGCACGTTCATGACGGCCCTGTACCACACGATGATCGCCCCGAACCTCTACGGCGACGTCGACGGACGCTACCGGGGCGGAGACGATGCCGTGCATACCGCCACGGGCTTTGAAAATGCGACCGTGTTTTCTCTCTGGGATACCTACCGCGCCCTTCACCCGCTCTTCACAATCCTCGATCCCGCGCGCGTTTCCGACTGGGTGCAGTCCATGCTGGCCTTCCAGCACGAGACGGGCCTGCTCCCCGTGTGGACACTGCATGCCAATGAAACCAACTGCATGATCGGGTATCACGCCGTCCCGGTGATTGCCGACGCCATACTGAAAGGCATCGGCGGCTTCTCCGCTGAAGATGCGCTCGAGGCCATGAAGAGCAACGCGGAGCAGACGAAGGGCGGGCTGAAGTATTACAATCAGCGGGAAGAACGGTCGATGGCTGAGATTTTCGCGGCGCAGCGGGAACCTTCACAGACCTTTTCCTTCAACTGGAATTCCGTATCCGCCGCGGTGAACGGCTACGCCGCGACAATTCAGGGACAGGATATCGAGTACCATTCCGCCATCCCCAACGTCAACCATGCACTTATCACCCGTGCCACCGACGCGCCGATGCCGATCGAATGGGAAAGCGCATCGACCCCCGATGACATTGACGGTGACGTCGTCCTGTACTGGCCGGCAGGGATGTCCACCGGCAAAGGCGGACACCGGTTCACGCTCGCAGTGAACGAGATGGAGCACCTCTCCTTCAACACCCCGGCAACTCCAGGGCAGAATTCCGTTTCTGCCCGCGAAGGCGGAATGGAACTTCGTTTCCTGGCATCCGTCACGGATGAATTCGGCGATCTCTTCGGCACCATGATGCTCAGGATTCCATCCAGGCTGTGCCGTCCCGGACAGCCGGTCCGTGTTCGCATCGAAGGAGAGCGTGCGGGGAGCAATGACTGGGTGATGGTGTTCACCCATGCGTTCAAACCGTCGATTGAAGTCGTCAACAGCCACGGAAATATGACGAAGGGCGCGAGCCGGTACCAGTTCCTTCGCGTACAGTGCGAGCATGTCGGCCTCCCCGGTCGCGTCAGGGTAGAGACCGATGCGGCCTCCGCGGAGCTGGATGTATACCCGGGTTTCAGCAGTTTCGAAATCGCCGCATTTGAACAACCCGGCGGATCGAACTCCGCAGTGAAACTCACTTTCAAAGACGGGAAGGTGGTCGAGCGCACCGTATCGCTGCTCTCGGCTTCCTCGCCCTGCTACATCCCCGCCGACGCGGAGAACGAATCCGTATCCAAAACTCTGGAATACGCGTACGACGACTGGTGCATCGCCCAGGTGGCGAAAAAGCTGGGGAAAGATGAGGACGCTGTTCGCTACACGGCCCGGTCACAGTATTATCGCGACCTGTTCGACCACGATCTCGGGTTCATGCGCGGACGCAACCTCGACGGCTCGTTCCGCTCGCCGTTCAATCCGCGGT
Source organism: Bacteroidota bacterium (assembly GCA_003246455.1). Taxonomy (GTDB): domain Bacteria; phylum Bacteroidota; class Ignavibacteria; order SZUA-365; family SZUA-365; genus SZUA-365. The sequence goes on along the minus strand of QKAF01000102.1, from coordinate 98 downwards.
TCTCGACGCTCAAGCAGCACGAGTACACTGAGGGCAACGCCTGGCAGTACAGCTGGTACGTGCCCCACGATGTCGACGGCCTCATCGGCCTGCACGGG
>QKAF01000060.1 GCA_003246455.1 Bacteroidota bacterium | reverse complement strand
GCAAGAAGCACCACCGCGACGATTCCTCCCACCCACCAGACGTTCGTCCCGCTCGGAGCGACGATCACAGCTTCCATGCGATTTTCCGCATTCAGATCCGACAGGTGAAATACCCACACGGCATGGTTGTCCCTTACCGTGTCGGCGTTGCTCTCCCTGATGCTGCCGGGGAAATCGTAACGGTAAGTGAACGTGAAGTTATCGAGCATTCCGTCGCCGGAACTGCTCGTCGCAGGAAGGGTCTGCACGAAACGGAACACGTCGCCTTCACGCATCCATTTGACCTGGACGTCACTGAATCCGCTGCATTCGGACAGATGCGAGATATCGTCGAATTGCAGGGAAACGAAGACGTGGCGCGTTGAATCGGCATCGCGGGATTCGGTTCGCACGCTGCGGACCTCCACCCCGTCCGCGAGGTACTGCGCGCGAACGGAATCTTCGTGGAACGAGAGTGTTCCGCCCTTGAACCAGGACAGCATGTTCTCGGAGATCCAGTAATGAATTTCCATCTCCCCGGAGCCGTCTTCGTTCAGCTCGGTGTTCTGTTCATAGAAGATGCATCCTGCGAACAGCAGCGGGAGCAGACACAGGAATACGGCATAGCGACGCACATCGCACCTCATTCAATGGTTTCTATCAGAATTTGAACTGTCCTGCAGTAGAAACGTCCCTCGGGAAGGCCGTTGTCAAAGAGCAGGTTCGATTCGCCCACACCTTCCGAACGCATGGCGCCCGTCGGATTCTGACGCTGCAGCTGATCGCGCACGGCGGATGCGCGGCGTTCTGAGAGACGAAGGTTGTACTGGTCGTCCCCCATCGCATCGGTGTAGCCGCGGATCACCATCGTGGACTGCTGGCGAAGCCTCGCTGAAGCATTCTCGAGAATCGAGCTGTTCCGCACACCGAGTTCGAAACGATCGAAGTCGAAGAGGATCAGGCTGATCTTTTCGAGCGTCCGTCCCGGAAGTTTCTCGACATTCTTCCGGTCGAGTGTGAGCACCTGCACCGGGATCACCTGCGGCGCGGTCGTCACCTCGCTGCCCTGTGCGTCCCTGGCGTAAAGCGTGAAGCGCAGCGTGTCGTCACCCGGGAGATTGCCCTGGAGGTCCCGCCAGTTCCAGACGATCGAATCGGGGTACGTGGTGTAGCCGTCCGAATCGCGAAGGATACGGTTGCCCTGCTTCACTTCAAATATCCAGCGGTCGAGCCCGGCTTCTGCCGTGATGGAGGGATAGAAGCGTACGTCAGGCGGCGACAGCATTTTCTCGACCTTGCTGGTCTCGATCGGCGCCAGCAGATCGGCATCGGGGGAGTCCATTTCCACGCGGCGATTTTCCGCCCGGCCTTCCGGGGACCGGCTGCTGGATGCCGCCTCCGGGAGTCCGCGCGAGCGGACCGTGATGCGGGAGGGTTCGATGCCCCAGATATCCTCGATATACGCTGCCACGCTCCGGGCACGCGCCGCGGCGATGGCCTGCTGTTCCGTGCCGTCGGTGGTGCCGGTCAGGGTCAGCGTCGCCGTCGGACGCTGCTGCATCCGCATGGCGATGATGTTCAGAATGTGGTGATAGCGTTCGATCGTGCCGTCGGGCAGAGCGTCGAGACGGTATTTCTGCGCGGCTTCCGCCGAAAGAAGATTGTACCGCGCGGGAATGCTGCTCGCATTCTCTTCGAAAAAGACATAGTTGAGAAGCGGCACGGTTTCCCGCGTCACCAGCTCCTCGATCTGCAGTCCGCGATGGCCGGTCGATCCGTGCAGGACGCTGAAGTCGAGGACGTCGGCGGTGACACTGGCGTCGAGGGCGGCGTCTTCATGCTCCTTCGAAAGCAGGAAATCGTGGCTGATCTCGCTGTAGGCCGCGCTGCTGACGAGGTCGAAGCGTTTCGACTCGGGAAGATAGATTCCGGAGCTGGCGTCGACCTGGTAGACCGCACCTGCCGGCAGCACGATGACGTATTCCCCGGTGTAGGCGTTGCTGTTATGCGTGCTGATCACTTCGCCGGAAACGGCGTCACGCAGTGTCAGGGAGGCGGCGAGCGGCACACGCGAACGCTTGTCGCGAACAGTTCCACTGAGGACGATAACGGCACCCGGCGGAAAGGGGTTCGGTTCGGCTCGGTAGATGTCGTACCCGCCGAACCCGCTCGGACGGCGTGAGGAAAAGTATACGGTGCTTCCTTCCGCGGCAAGGGCGAAGAATTCGTCGTTATTCTCTGAATTGAGCGGACGCCCGACATTCGTCGGCGCCGACCAGGCATCTCCCACCTTCCTGCTGACAAACATGTCCGTTCCGCCCAGGCCGGGATGTCCGTCCGAGGCGAAATACAGCGTCATCCCATCCGACGCAATGAACGGCGACACCTCATCCTTTTCCGTATTGATCGGTGCTCCCATGTTGACTGGCACGCGCCAGAATCCCTGTTCGTCACGATAGGTCATCCAGATATCGAGCCCTCCCAGTCCGCCGTCCCGGTCGGAGACGAAGTACAGCGTCTTCCCGTCCGCGCTGATCGAGGGATGCGATTCCCAGGCGCCGGTATTGACCGGGAAATCCAGGTTCTCGCCGCCGCGCCAGTCCAGGCCGTCCAGGGTCGCCCGGTAGATGTCGGACTTCCCCTTCCCGTCGTCGCGGTCGGCTGCGGCATAGTAGAGCGTCTGTCCGTCTGCGGTGAAGCTCGGGGAGCCTTCGTTGGTTGTGGTATTGACGCTGCCCGGAAGCTTGACCGGCCGCTGCCAGAAATCCCCGGACAGGGAACTTTCCCAGAAGTCGCGGTCATACGGGGGCTGCGCGTTGCCGCGCGTGAAGACGAGCCGCAATCCGTTTGCGGTGATGCCCGGTGCGAACTCATCAAGGGACGAATTGACCGCCGCCCCGATGTTGGAGATCTGAACGGGATAGGTGCGGATGTCGGCAGGGGGCGTCGAGGAGCACGCAGCCAGGAACACGACGACTGCGAACAACGATAAGGCGCGTGTGGAGATCATGGCAAAAAAATTGGGTGAACGGAACCGTCCACCCAATATACGAATTTTGCCTCGATCCGCGCTTATTCGGACACCGGCATCATGCGTTGGCCGGTTTGGCCTTGCTCGAAAGGATCGTATCGATAATGCCGTACTCCTGCGCCTCTTCCGCCGACATGTACTTGTCGCGATCGGAATCCGACATGATCTGGTCGAAGGTCTTGCCGGTATGGTGCGCGATGATCTTGTAGAGCTGCTCACGCGTACGCATCATTTCCTTCGTGTAAATCTCGATGTCCGTCGCCTGTCCCTGCGTTCCGCCCATCGGCTGATGGATCATGATGCGGGAATGCGGCAGTGTGATGCGCTTTTTATCTGCGCCGCCTGCGAGCAGGATGGCACCCATGCTTGCGGCCATGCCGATGCAGATCGTCGAGACGTCGGAGCGGATATACTGCATCGTATCGTAGATCGCGAGCCCCGCCGAAACGCTGCCGCCCGGGCTGTTGATATACAGGTAGATGTCTTTTTCCGGATCCTCCGATTCGAGGAACAGCAGCTGTGCCACGATCAGGCTGGCGATGTGGTCGTCGATCGCAGTCCCGAGAAACACGATGCGCTCACGGAGCAGGCGGGAGAAAATATCCCAGCTGCGTTCGCCGCGTCCCGTCTGCTCGACGACCACGGGGACCAGCTGGTCGTATGGCGGAATACTCTTGCTGTTGAAATCAAACGGATTATCTGCCATTTTCGGATCCTTTTATTTTGTTTCCTCATTATCGTCGGTGTCGGCCGCCGCGTCGTCGTCATGATCATGATCGTGGTCGTGATCGTGGCTGTGGCCGTGATCATGCGCGTGGTCATGATCGTCGTGATCGTGGAACGACATCGCGTCCATGCCCGTGCGGGAGAGGTCATTATCGTCGATGTCCTTGACTTCCGCATTTTCGACCAGGAAGGCGACCAGCTTCTCGACGAGCATCGTCTGGGTATACTGGGGAGCGTTCTTGTAGAACTCGATCAGACGTTCTTTTTCGATGCCCATAGCCGCGCTGTCGCGTTCGGCTTTTTCCTCAACATCGGAATCCTCCAGTTTGATTCCCTCTTTCTCGATAATATTATCGCGCAGGTACATCCACTGGGCGGTAAAGTTCGCTTCCTTCGTACGGGAGGCGCGATACTCCTCCATGTTGAAATCCGCGGGGAATTTCTTGTCCGGCTGCTGTTCCTGTACCTGCTTCACCCAGTCATCGAGGATGCTGTCGACAACCGACTGTGGCACGTCGAAACTGTTGCGCTTCACGATTTCGCCGACCAGATCGTTTTCGAACTGCTGCCGGTATCTCTGCTCCCAGATCTCCACCAGCCGGTCATGGATCATGGTCCGCAGTTCCGCGACGGTCTTCGCCTGACCGTTGGTGTATCCGGCCACGAACTCGTCGGTGAGTTCCGGAAGCGTGACGCGTTCGATGCTCTTGACCTTGATATGCGCGCGTTCGGTATGCTCGTGGTCGCCGTGCGCATGTGTCAGTTCGACGTCCTTTTCCTCGCCCGCCTTCATGTTGAGTAGTTCCGCCTTCAGATCGCGGTTGAGGTACTCGTCGTCCATTTCCACTTTCATGTTCTCGTTGCGCTGGCCCGCGACCGGCTTCCCTTCGTCGTCCAGCATCTGGATGTCCACCGTGACGAGGAAATCATCGTCGTCCGCCATTTCCGCAGCCTCGAGGGTGCGGCGGGACTTGAGAACGCCGCGGACCTCGTCATCGACCTCGTCGTCGGTGACGGTATGGGTCAGGCGCTCGAGCTGGAGTCCGGCATAATCCTTCGCGACCACATCGGGCTCGGTTTCGTAGGAGACCTTGATCGTCAGGGCTTCTTCCGGTTTGTAGTCGAGGTCGTGAAGCACCGGCTGTCCGACGGGCTTGATGTCGCGCTCTTCGATGGCATCGCGGAAAAACTCGTTCGAAAGTTTCTCGATTATCTGGTATTCGATCTCCTTGCCGAAACGCTTCTTGATGATCTGAAGCGGGACGCGTCCGCGGCGGAAACCCGGAATGACGATGTTTTTTGCTTCCTCGCGGTAGGCCTTGTCAAAATGCGGCTGGAGTTCTTCGAACGGAACGATGATTTCGATTTCGTGCGAAACGTCGTTCTTGCTGTTGATAAGTACTTCCAAGATGGATCCTCTGTATAAGGTGATTATGAAACTCGTGCGAATGGGGGGACTCGAACCCCCACGGGACTAAGCCCACTAGATCCTAAGTCTAGCGCGTATGCCAATTTCGCCACATTCGCG
>QKAF01000040.1 GCA_003246455.1 Bacteroidota bacterium | reverse complement strand
GGGCATCGATAAATCGGACGTGCGCTTCGTCGTGCACCACGACATGCCGTCCACCCTGGAGCAGTACTACCAGGAGGCGGGCCGTGCGGGCCGCGACGGGGCGGAAAGCGTCTGCACGCTGCTGTATCATCCGAAGGACAGGGGATTACCGGAGTTTTTCATCCGCAACACCTACCCCGACCGCATGCTCATCCAGAAGACGTATGCGCAGCTTCACCACTTCGCGGGCAATCAGCTCGGCCAGGTGTTCGAAGGACTCGTTGCCCTGACGGCTTCCTCCCTGGCGTCGATGATCGGGAACGTGTCGGAAACCGCCGTACGCGGCGCGCTGGACGTGCTGGAGCGCGACGGATACATCCGCCGCATCAACGAATCGTACAACGGCTCCACCATCCGCTTCCTGCTCTCCCCCGACCGCATGCGCATGTGGCTGATCGAGTCGGCGATGCCGGAGGTTCAGCCGGCGGCCACCGCGCTTCTCCGGACGGTCGGCGCTTCCGCGTTCTACGATCCCGTCCTGTTCTCCCTCGACGATATGGCGAGCAAAAGCGGGTATCGGCTCGACGACCTCATGCCCGCGCTGCGCCGTCTGCATGAAGACGAGATCATCGATTTCACGCCGGGCAGAAAGGGCACCGGCATCGCCCTGCTCGGGCAGCGGGTGCACGCGCAGGATCTCGCGATCGACTATGCGGCGATCGAGAAGCGCATGCGGCATCAGATGGAAAAGCTGCGCGCGGTGGAACACTATATCACCGGCAGCGCCTGCCGCCGCAACATGATACTCGAGTACTTCGATGAAGACACCATTTCGGGGGTTTGCGGAAAATGCGATACCTGCACTTCCACCGTCCTGGATCTGGGGAGCGAAAGCAGCGACGATCACTTCGACCGGTATCACGCACTCGTCCTGCATTCCGCGGCGGAAACCGGCGGCCGCTTCGGTCGCACGACCCTTGCCGACGTGCTTCGCGGCGCCGAGACGAAGCGCATCGCCCAGTTCCGTCTTTTCGAAGCGAGTTCGTACGGAAAAATGAAATCGGTCGACAAGCGCATCGTTTTCGACACGATCGACGCGCTCCTGGCGCTCGGCTGGCTTGCGCAGACCGCCTCGCTGCGTCCTTCGATCTATATCACTGAAGCGGGGCGCGCGCACCTCGGCTACGCGGTCACCCCGCTGCACCTGCCCGCCTCCGCGCCCGCGGAAACGCCGCAGGTGAAGGATCCCGTTCTCTACGAAGCGCTGAAGGCCGCCCGCCGGCGCATCGCCGCGTCGCTCAATATCCCGTCACACACCCTGGTTTCCGACGCCGTGATCGTCCGCATCGCCGATGCGCGCCCTCGAACGCGCGAGGAAATGCTCGGCGTCGAAGGCATGGGACCGGTCACGTTCGGGAAATGCGGCAAGGAACTCCTGGCTGCCATCGACGATCATGCGCACGATGAAACCCTCGCGAAGGGACTGGCGCGTGAAAAGGACGCATTGCGCGATCTGCCGGCCCCTGTGCGCAGCACATGGGAACTCGCATCGCGGGGACTTACGCTGGCGGACATTGCCGTCCGCAGGGGACTGTCGGAAGGGACCATTTCCAATCACATCTCCGAACTGCTGCTGCATGGCGTGCGCCTGCAGCTCGACCCGCTCGTGCCGAAAGACCATCAGGATCAGATCCGCGGGGCCGTACGAAGGATCCGCGACAGCAATCTCAAAAAGATCAAGGGCGTGATCGATCCCGGCATCAGCTTCGCGGAAATCCGCATCATGCTCGCGGTGCTCGAGCAGGAGAAACGCGCGTGAGATACTGCACGCTGAACCAGCTGCGCGCATCCGTCCATACTTTCTCGACGTGAAAATAGGGCGCCGCAACCGAGGCGAACTGCTCCAGTCCGTACTTGTACGAATATTCCGTCAGGATGCTTTCCCCGCGCCGGAAGTGCAGGCGCTCTCCGTCGACATGCACGGTCTGTTCGCGAATGCTGATAAGGTGCATTTCCATGCGTCCGTGATGCGCGTTCCACACGGCGGTATGCCGGAACGCATCCAGGTCGAAATCCGCGCCGAACTCCCGGTTCAGGCGCACCAGCATGTTCTTGTTGAAATCCGCGGTGATTCCACGGCTGTCGTTGTACGCCGTATGAAGGATGGTCACCTCCTTTTTCAGATCCACTCCGATGAGCAGGCCCCCGTCCTCCCCCGTGACCTCGGAAACGTGCCCGAGGAAATTCCGCGCCTCGACCGGTGTGAAGTTTCCGATCGTCGATCCGGGAAAGAAGATGACTTTTTTCTTATGCTTCACCTCGATCTCGGGCAGTTCGAAGTCCTGCGTATAATCGGCCGGAACGGGAAATATTCTGAGCGCCGGGTATGCACGACTGAGTTCGTCCACCGAAGTCAGCAGATGCTCCGCGGAGATATCGATCGGGACATACCCGGCGATTCTCTCCAGGTGATCGAGCAGCAGACGGATCTTCACGCTGGCGCCGCTGCCGTACTCGACCAGCAGGCAGTCGGGCCCGATCTCCCGCGCGATCGAATCGATGTTGTCGCGCATGATGCCGATCTCCGTCCTCGTCGGGTAATATTCACGCAGACCGCATATTTCATCGAACAGCAGCGATCCGATTTCATCGTAGAAATATTTGCTGGGGAGCGTTTTCTGCGGCAGGCGGAGACCCGCGAAGATTTCGTCACGCAGACGGGTGCGTTCCTGTTCGACCGTGGTTATCTGGATCATGGTTTCCTCCCGGTGTCTTTTGCGAGTCGGATGCCGCTGAACTGCCAGCGCGCATCGGGCGGAAAGAAATTCCGGTACGTAAGGCGGATATGATCGTGCGGCGTGACACAGCTCCCGCCGCGCAGCACCATCTGATTCGCCATGAATTTTCCGTTGTATTCACCGATGGCACCCGGCGGTGGCTGATACCCGGGATACGGGGCGTACGGACTCCGCGTCCACTCCCACACGTCGCCGTACATCTGGTACAGCGGCCCACGGGCACTGATCTCCATCGCGGCCGGATGCAGCGCACCGTATTCCACGAAATTTCCCTCGGGCGGCACCAGAGACACCGCGACTTCCCATTCCGCTTCGTCGGGCAGGCGCGCACCCGCCCATCGCGCATATGCATCCGCTTCGTAGCAGCTGACATGGCACACCGGTTCATCCGCGTTCACTTCCCGAAATCCGTGCAGCGTGAAATGATGCCACCGGCCGTCGATGCGTTCCCAGTACAGCGGCGCCTGCCACCCTTCCCTCTCCACCGTCGCGGCACCGTCGGAAAGCCAGAGTTCCGCTCGTCGATACCCCCCGTCCTCGATGAACTCCATATACTCGCCCGCGGTCACCAGGCGGTTCGCAATCTCGAAAGAATGAATGAACCTGCGATGGCGCGGACCCTCGTTGTCGAAAGCAAATTCCCCGCCTCCATGACCGATTTCATGCAGTCCCTCCTCGAATGCGATCCACTCGAGAGCGGGAACACCGTCTGCGGAAACCGTTTGTCCGTTCTCCGGCGCCGAAGCTTCACGGAAGACCGGTCGCAGCGGACTGACGGACAGGACGTGCTTGATGTCCGTGAGCAGCAGCTCCTGATGCTGCTGTTCGTGGTTGAGTCCCAGCGCCATGATCGGCAGCACCTCTTCCAGTGTCCGGTCATCCGCCGCTTCGAGGAAGTCCAGAACATGCCGGTCGACATGGGCGCGGTACGCGTAGATCTCAGCGACCGTGGGACGGGAAAGCAGTCCGCGGTCCGGCCGGTGAAAGCGCTCGCCGATCTGCACGTAGTACGAATTGTAGAGGTAGTTGTACAGCGGGTGGGGTGCCCGGTAATCCGCCTGTCGCGGCGTCAGCAGAAATGCCTCGAAAAACCAGCTCGTATGTGCGAGATGCCACTTGGTCGGACTCACATCGGGCATGGTCTGGACGACATAATCCTCGATCTCGAGTGTTGCGCACAGCTCTTCCGTGCGGCGGCGCACGAGACGGTACTGCTCGACGATGCCTGTTGCGACTGCGATGGAGTCCGGACCGGAAATCCCTCCGGGTCGATCCATTTCATCCTCGTCTCAGGTGAACGGTGTGCCCGTATTGTACTGAGCGCCGCTGTGGGATGCAAGCGAATCGTGATGACAGCGGGCATGGTGAAAATCGACGCATACGCAACGCACGTCACGGATAAGACGATGAACCCACGTGATCCGGCGGCTCCGGCGGCCTGGCTCAGCGCTGTTCGGGAACCGGCAGACCCTCGAGCCGCATGATCGTGAGCGCGTTGGTGGTCGGACAGGGACCCGTGCGCAGCCGGTAATCGAACTGCATGAGTTCATCGACGATATGCTCGCGGAAATGCAGGTTCACCACGTCGGGCAGACGGTCGGCAAGCTGCGTCAGGTCGATATCGTGCGTGGAGACGATTCCGCAGCCATGACCACCCGCGAGCGCTTCGACATAGGCCGCCGCGCCGACGTGCCGCTCGATGTTGTTCGTCCCTTTGAATATCTCATCGATCAGGAACAGCAGCGGCGGCGCGTCCGTAATCCTCGTCGACTCGAGCAGCTCCCGCAGACGGCGCACTTCTGCGTAGAAGTACGACACGCCCTCCCGCAGCGAATCACTGATCTGTATGCAGGTGGAGAGGCGGAACAGCTGCGTCCGCATCGTTCTCGCGACGACGGGCCCTCCGGCAAACGCCAGGGCGATATTCACGCCCACGGTGCGCAGGAAGGTGCTTTTGCCCGACATGTTCGAACCCGTAATGAGAAACACGCGTCCCCGGCGGTCGACCGCAAAGTCGTTGCTGACACGGCTCGCATGCGGAATGAGCGGATGACCCAGTTCCTCGGCGACGAAGAGCGGTTCGTCCACCGAGCCTGCTTCGATACGGTCGCGGGTATCTGCAGGGGGTGCTGCGGATTCCCGTACCTCGGGGAAATGGTAGGACGGATGCAGGCCAGCGAAATTTGCCAGCGACTGCAGGGCCTCGAGACGCTGCAGGGTTTCGAGCCATCCCGGGAGACGCTCCTCCAGCGCGTGACGTTTGCGTTCCAGACGCGCGGCGAAAATGAAATCCCAGGGCAGGGGAAGATTGAGAATGACCATCATGACCGGATTCATCGTCAGTCCCGCGGCGATGACGTCGCGAAGGATGCGCCGGATATGCTGAGACGGCCTGTCGTGCGGATCGAGGAACGGCGCGACGAGTGAACGGAGTTCCCCCTTCTCCCCGTAGTGGTAGTTTTCGAGAAAGCGGAAGACGGTTTTCAGCCGGCCGAGCTCGATATCGAGCTGCACCGCCGTGATGATGAATGCTT
>QKAF01000075.1 GCA_003246455.1 Bacteroidota bacterium | reverse complement strand
CGTACCGCTGATTGCGGAAGGCCAGGGCAGCGAGGCGCAGGACGCCGCGCGGCAGCGTCTTGCCGAACGCTCTCTCGCCGCCGTGGATATCACCACGGACGCACGGACCGGAATTCCGAGTTTCGTGACCATGCTGCTTCCTTCCCGCGGAAAGGCCGATCCCGCGTCGAATGCCATCGCGTATTTCGAAGAATTCAAGGATCTGTACAATATGGCGAATCCCGCAGTCGAGCTGCGTCTCCGCCGTACGGATCGAGACGAACTGGGATATTCCCACGTCCGCCTCACGCAGGTCGTCAACGGCGTTCCGGTCTTCGGTTCCGAAGTGATCGCACACTTCAACCGGCAGGGACAGCTCTACGCCGTCAACGGCAGCTACGTTCCGGGCGTCGACGAAATCCGGACCGACGCGGGTCTGAGCGGCGAGACCGCGATCGCCATCGCGATTGCCGATGTCGGTGAAGCGACCTTCCGCTGGGAAACTGCACTCGAAGACATGCTGCCCGAAGGCTCGAGCTGGAAGCCGGAAGCAGAACTGATGCTGTACAGCAACAGCACCGGGACCTATCTCGCGTATCGCACAATGATCGCCGTCGAGGAGCCGGAACCGGCCAACTGGGTGTATTTCATCGATGCGAATACGGGAGGGGTGATCGACCGCTACAACGATCTCAAGCATACCGGTGTCACGGGTACCGGCAACAGCCTGTATCGCGGCACGGTTTCCATCGGGACCAACAGCGCCGGTTCGTCGTTCGAGCTCAAGGATATGGCGCGGAATGTCTGGACGTACGACGGCGGGAGGAAGACACGCCTGCCGGGAAATCTCTTCACTGACAGCGACAACATCTGGGGGGACGGCACCACGTCCAACAGCCAGTCCGCTGCCGTGGATGCGCACTGGGGCATCGCACAGACCTATGACTACTATCTCAGCAGCTTCGGCAGAAACAGCCTTGACGGTGCCGGCATGCGCATCACCGCGACTGTCCATTACAAGCAGAACTATGTCAATGCGTTCTGGAACGGACAGCAGATCGTATTCGGCGACGGCGACGGCGTTCAGGCCGGCCCGCTCGTCGATCTCGACGTCGTCGCGCATGAACTCACCCACGGCGTCACCGAGCACTCCGCCAACCTGATCTACTCGTATCAGTCGGGCGCACTCAACGAATCGTTTTCCGACGTGTTCGCCATGATGGTGGACGTCGGCGACTTCTGGATCGGCGAAGACAGCTGGACACCGGGCACGCCCAACGATGCCCTTCGCTATATGGACAATCCCACGCTGGGCGGGCAGCCGAAGCACATGAACAATTACGTCGTGACCTCGTATGACAACGGCGGTGTGCACACGAACAGCGGCATTCCCAACTTCGCGGCATACCTGGCAACGGCCGGCGGTGTCGGACAGACCAGCGTGCCCGTCGCCGGCATCGGCCGCGCGAAAGTCGGCGCCATCTGGTACCGCGCCCTCACCATGTACATGACCCCGTCTACGGATTTTGCAGGCGCGCGCGCCGCGACAATCGCCGCCGCGGGCGACCTCTACGGGGCCTCGGATGTCCAGAGCGTGACGGATGCATGGACCGCCGTCGGCGTCCTGCAGTCCGCACCGCCCACGACGCCGCCCCCGACATCCTGGACCGGCGCCCAGGTCGCATACTCCTACTCCACTCCGCATCCGTACAGGAATCGCAAGACGTACACACATACCATCTCGCACAGCGGCGCGACAGGCATGAAGGTGGACTTCGCGAATTTCTCCACGGAAGCCGGCTACGATTTCGTGGAAATCAAGGACGGTACGGGCGCGACGATTCAGACCTATAACGGCAATCTCGGAACATTCACCTCCGCCGCCGTCAGCGGCTCGAGCATCACCGTCAAGCTGACCACGGACCAGTTCATCAATGACTACGGGTTCGATATAACGGCATACTGGTATACCGACCCGACGCATCCCGTGGCGTTCGTTGATCTTCCCGGCTGGCAGCGGAATGCGCTCACCGATGTCGCGCAGTCTGAACGGCACGAATCTGTCACACCGCTTGCGAAGGAAGGCCCCGGCATCGCGGCGCTGCCCGACGCGGTTGTTCTGCAGCAGAACTATCCGAACCCGTTCAACCCCTCCACCGTGATCCGTTTCACGCTGCCGGAAACCCAGGCGGTACAGCTTGCCGTCTACAACAGCATGGGACAGAAGGTGAAGACACTGGTCTCGGGATCTCTGCCCGGCGGCCTGCAGTCCGTCATCTGGGACGGCACGGACGAAAGCGGCACGCGCGCCGCAAGCGGCGTGTACGTCTACCGTCTGACCACCGCGACGGATACGCAGACGAAATCGATGCTGCTGATGCAGTAGCTCCCCTCCCCTGTACGAAATGAAAAACGCCTCGGAGCATATGCTTCGAGGCGTTTTTCGTGAGGCGACGATCGGATTCGAACCGATGCATAACGCTTTTGCAGAGCGTCCCCTTAGCCACTTGGGTACGTCGCCATCGGGATATAAAAAATAGCACTCTCCCGCCGAAAAAACAATCGAAATCCATCACTCCCCATCAGCCATCAGCCATCAGCCATTCCTTATTCCCTCCATTCACCGTATCTTCCATGAATTCGTTTACTTTTCCGCGACCCGATGTCCCACACACTCTCGATCATCATTCCCTGCTATAACGAAGAATCGACCATCGTCGAATTACTGCGGCGCGTGGAAACGGCAGACATCGGGGAGATGCGGAAACAGATCATCATCGTCGACGACGGATCGACCGACGAAACGCGCGCCCTGCTCGAAGCACATGCCGCATCGCATACGGTCATTCTCCAGCCGCGAAATCAGGGGAAGGGCGCCGCGATCCGGCGCGGGCTCGCGGAGGTTCGAGGGGATGTGGTGCTGATCCAGGACGCGGACCTGGAGTACAACCCCGACAACTACGCCTCGCTCGTTCAGCCGATCACCGAGGGACGCGCGCGCGTGGTGTACGGTTCGCGCGAACGCAACGCGAACAACCGCCTGCACTCGGGCGTGGCGTTCTACGCCGGCGGGAAGTTCCTCTCCGCGCTGACCAACCTGCTCTACGGTTCGGACATCACCGACGAGCCGACCTGCTACAAGGTATTCGACGCTTCCCTGATACGCAGCATTCCGCTCACCTGCACCCGCTTTGAATTCTGCCCCGAAGTCACGGCGAAAGTGCTGCGCCGGGGCGTCGCCATCCACGAGGTTCCGATCGACTACTTCCCGCGGAAGAAGCACGAAGGGAAGAAAATCAACTGGCGCGACGGCATCGAGGCGGTGTGGACGCTGATCCGCTATCGCTTTTCCCGGAGCGCGAAGGGATGACGCCGCGCGAGCGAATAACCGACGGCGCCCGACGACTGCTCGACGCACTGACGCCGGGTCGCATCATCGTCGCCGCGGTCGCGCTGCGCCTGCTGTTCGGCCTGCTGTGGATGCTGTTCGTCAACGTCCCTCCGGAGAACGTCCCCGTCGAGGGCGATACCTGGGAACAGGCGGGCGCCGACGGGTACCTGCAGATCGCGCGCACGCTGCTGATCTCCGGGGAGTACGCCTTCGCTCCCGGTGCTCCGCCGGTCCACAATCGTCCGCCGCTGCAGGTCGGTCTGCTGCTGCTGTTCGGCGCGTGGTGGCCCGGACACTGGTATATCGTCTGGATGCTCGGCTCCGCCCTGCTTTCCCTCTCCATGCTCGTCGCACTGCGCGCGCTGGCCCGGCAGATGCAGCTCGACGACCGCGGGCAGCGCCTGGTGCTGCTGCTCGCCGGCTTCCATCCCTACATGATTTTCATCAGCAAGACCACAACCTTCATCAATGCCGCGGCGATGCTTCTCGTGCTTGCCGTGCTGTTCGTATACCGCATCCGGCAGCGACCGGTGCGTTCCGCACTGGCGGCCGGATTCACGATGGGCGCCGGCGCGCTGACACACGGCACCTTCCTGCTGCTGCCGCTGCTCGCGGCGCCGTACGTTCTTTCGCTGCGCGCACTCGGCTGGCGAAGGAGGATCACGGCAGCGGTTCTCGTCATCGCCGCGACGCTGGTCGTGGTCGCCCCGTGGACCCTGCGGAACGTGCGGACTTTCGATTCGGTGATTCCGGTGGTGACAGGAAACGGGTACCACTACTGGAAAGGCGAGGCGGTGTATTTCGGCGGTGACTATCCGATGGCCCGCGTGTATGAGACGGCCACGGGAAGGAAATTCGAAGAGAAATACTACGGGGCGGTGGATCCTGAGGCCGACGCCGTGCTGTGGACGCTGGCGAAAGCCGATATGCGGGCGCATCCGGGGCGCATCCCCCTCCGCCTGCTGATCGGGACGTGGACGTTTTTCGCGCCGACCGACGGCGGTCCGCGCAAGATGCTGGTATCGGCTGTACTCAACATCCCGCTTGTTCTGCTCCTGCTCACCCTCATCTGGCGACGACGCCGCTCGCTCACGCGCGAGCAGATCGCGCTCGCCGCGCTCCTGCTCTACATCGTCGAGGCCTTCGCCTTCTTCGTCTCCTGGGGATCCTATTTCACCATGCTCCTCCCCATCGCCCTCCTGCTCTTCGTCTCGCTTCTGAAGAAAAACCACGAAACCGCAAAAACACAAAAAAGACACGCGAAGGTTTTATAAAAAAGAAACGCCCTGCAGTAATGCGAGGCGTTTCCAGTAATAATAACTTTCGCGTTTTTCTTCGCGGTTTCGCGTTTTCGTGGTTTTTTCTACACGGCGCTGAGCTTTTGACGGAAGTATGCGGCGGTGCGTTTCAGCCCTTCGTGGCGGGCCACCTGCGGTTCCCATCCGAGGATCTTGCGCGCGAGAGTAATATCCGGCTGGCGCACCTTCGGGTCGTCTTCAGGCAGCTCGCGATGCACGATCGTGCTGGATGATCCGAGCACCTCGATCACTTCCTTCGCGAGATCGAGCATGGTGATCTCGTCAGGGTTGCCGATGTTCACCGGATCCGAATAATCGGAGAGGAGCAGACGGTAGATTCCGTCGACGAGATCGGAAACGTAACAGACGCTGCGGGTCTGCATGCCGTTGCCGAACACTGTGACGTCCTCGCCCCGGATGCCCTGCGACATGAATGCCGGGATGGCGCGTCCGTCATTGATGCGCATCCGCTCGCCGTAGGTATTGAAGATGCGCACGATGCGTGTCTCCACGCCGTGATAGCGATTGTAGGCCATCGTGATCGCCTCGGCGAATCGCTTCGCCTCGTCGTAGACGCCGCGCGGTCCTACCGGATTGACGTTGCCCCAGTAGGATTCCACCTGCGGATGGATTTCCGGATCGCCGTAGACCTCGGAGGTCGAAGCGAGCAGCAGGCGGGCTTTCTTGGCCTTCGCCAGCCCGAGCGCCTTGTGCGTCCCGAGCGAACCGACCTTCAGCGTCTGGATCGGAAGCTTGAGGTAATCGATCGGGCTCGCCGGCGACGCGAAATGCAGAATGTAATCCAGTCCGCCCTCGATATGGACGAACTCCGTCACGTCGTACTTGACGAACTTGAAGCCGGGATGGCCGAACAGATGTTCGATGTTCGCAAGATCGCCCGTGATCAGGTTGTCCATGCACAGCACCTCATGACCTTCCTTGAGCAGACGGTCGCTGAGATGGCTTCCGAGAAATCCGGCACCGCCGGTGATGAGTGTACGCGGCATGGACGCTCCTATGGCTGCATCGCGACGGCGGTATCAGGAGCCGGCTGAGGGCGCCTGCCGCCGTTGTCGATGTACGATTGGAATTGCCTGATTCGTTCGGTGATCGAGGGATCGCCCGGGTACAGTTTCTCCGCCATGTGCAGGATATCGATACCCTTGTCCCACTGCCCTGTCACGTCGTAGTACTCGAGCAGGAAGAAGAACGGCGAACGCAGCGTGCTCTGTCCGGTCGGATCCTTTTCGAGCTGCGCGCGATACCACGGCTCGAGCGTCTCGCCCATGGTTTTGTACAGCGCCGTATCGCCCATCATCAGATGCATGTTCGCCAGGTCGGTCTGCAGGGACTGATCGAATTCATGGTATTCCATCGGAATGGTTTCCTGCATCCTCGCCAGCACCTTCCGCGCGCCGTCCATGTCGTGCATGTCCTGCACGAGCACCTGCGCGAGCGCCATGTGCAGCACCCGGAAGCTGTAGATCATCTTGGTGCTTGCTTCGTCGAGGTTGATGTCGGGATTGTTCAGCTCGCGGAACATGAATCCGTAGGCGCGGTTGCTGTCGGGAACTTCGCGAAGCTCGGTGAGATGCTTCATGGTGACCGACGTGTTGACGTTGGTGTAGTAGCGGTTGCCGCGCTGCGGCAGTTCCATCGGCGCCACGCGATACGCGAGTCCTTCGACGACGAGGTACCGCTCGAGCGAAAGACGATCGCTCGGACCGGTGCTCAGCGCGAAATAGATCGGGCGCGAATTGAAGTTGTTGTTGAGGATATCGATGATCAGGATATCCTGCACGCGAATGCCTTTCGTGCCGCGCGGATCCGAATATGTCGGTGCGACTTCGAGTTCGAGTTTCTCGGGAAGCTGCGGATTCTGTCCGATCGCCTGCACGTCTCCGAGGGAACCGAGATTGAATTTGCTCGCGTCGATGGGTATGCTGATGCGCTGGGAATTCCACTGCACCGGCGTCATCTGATCGAGTTCCATGTCGGAGTAGGAAAACGCCACGGTCTTCGCGCCGTAGGGCTGCTCGTTCTTCAGCTGCTTGCTGTACCACGAGGTATTGAGCAGGCTCAGGTTGACCACGCGCACGTCGCGGCGGATGCCGGCGGCGTACTGCAGGTACCATACGGGGAAGGTGTCGTTGTCGCCGCCCGTGAAGAGGATCGCATCCTGATCGCAGCTCTGCAGCAGGTTATACGCGTAATCGAAGGCCACGTAGTTGTAATGACGGTTGTGCGTCTGGTAGTTCTGTGCCAGCATGTTGACCGGCCCGGCGACGATCAGCAGCAGCGCAAGCGCGACGCCTACCGCTTCGTTCCTTCCGGTCTTGCTCATCAGCATGTCCACGATGCCGTACACCCCGATACCCGCCCAGATCGCGAAGGCGAAGAAGGATCCGACGAAGAAGTAATCGCGTTCGCGCACCTGCGGCTCAGCCATGTTGAAGTAGAGCACGAGCCCGATGCCCATGATGAAGAAGAGCACGGCCATGGCCGTCCCCATGCGATAGTCCTTGCGGAAATTGTAATACATGCCGAAGAGACCGAGCAGCAGCGGGATCGCCCAGTACTTGTTCGGATACCCGGAGCTTTCCGACCAGTCGCCCATGTCGCCGAGGAAGGCGACCGGAGCGTCCTGGAGATCGCCGGCGCGGCCGACGAAGTTCCACAGGAAGTAGCGCAGGTAGATATGTCCGAGCTGGAATTTGAGGAAGAATTCGAAGTCGGATCCGTAATTCGCGTAGGATGTGAGATGGCTGGATTCCGGACTCCAGCGGCGCGGGAGGAAGGAATCCTTCCCGAAATCGATGCTGCGGGTCCGATCGTTGTAGTTCGGTCCCTTGAGCAGCGGATACGATCCGTACTGATCGCGGTTGAGATAGCTGTAGAGTCCTTCGAGCGTTGACGGCGCATTCTCGTTCAGTGCCGGCTGCTGGCCGGCGCGGATCGGCACCATGACATAGGTGCTGTATCCGAGTGTCACGAGAAGAATCGCAAGCGCGGCCATCCGCAGCTGCGGGTGCAGCTTCTTCATGGCCACGACGACGATGAGTCCGGCCGCGACGACAATGAAGAAGAACAGTCCGGCGCCGCTTCCGAGGAGGGCCGGGATGTATTTGACGATTCCCGGGTAGACGATGCCGAAGCCGAGGGCCATCAGCGCAAATGCGAGTGCGAGGGATTTGACGGTGATGTCTTCGCGGCTGCGGTCGCGGAAATACACGAGGAAAAACACGAAGAACAGCGCGAGCAGCGAAAGGAGGTGCACGCCGATGCTCAGTCCCATCAGGTAGGCGATCAGCAGCAGCGAGCGCTCGGAGTTGAACACGCCCTTGTGGAAGTACCACTCGACACCGATCCAGACGACCACCGAGATGAAGAACATGCCGATGCCGTACACTTCCGCCTCGGAAGCGTTGAACCAGAACGTGTCACTGAAGGAGAGGATCAGCGCGCCGGTCGCGGCGGAGATCAGCATGGTCAGCGCGGCCATCGGCGTTTTCGGGTCACCCTTCCACTCACGCAGCATGCGCATGGATATCAGGTACACGAACAGCACGGTGAGCGAACTCGAGAACGTCGACAGAAGGTTGACGCGGAACCCGAGATCGCCGAAGGGCAGCAGCGAGAACATGCGCCCGACAAGCTGGAAGAACGGTGCACCCGGCGGATGCGGAACCGCCATGGTGACGGCGGCAGTGATGAATTCACCACAATCCCAGAACGAGATCGTCGGCGCCACGGTCATCAGGAACACGATCGTCGAGATGAGGAAAACGCCTGCGGCGGTGATGCGATGCCAGATCTTGAAATTCATATGTCTCACGACTCTGTTGAATATTTGCCTGTGTGGGAAAAGGGGCGGCGGTTGGACGCCGGACTGTGTTCGCGCCGGGGAAACCCGGTTCGGCTGCGCCGCGATTACGCGGTCGTATCTCCGGCGCCGGTGTTCTTCGCCTTCCGGTAGATGACCCCGATGGGAATGATCACGCAGAACCCGATGAACAGGATGATCGGGGACGTGGTGACCGACAGCGAACTGACCGCGTCACCTGCCGACATCACGAGAAAGCCGATAATGACAACGATGACGCCGAGCGCGAGGATCATGTAATTGACCTTCTGCGGCAGTTCCGCTTCGGGAACCTCCAGCGGGCGACGGCTGCCCTTGCGTTTTCTCTGCACTTTGGCCATGCAAATACTCCGTTACTACATTTAATACAGTGTGAATCAAACCTATAATTTACGAAACTCAGGGGGGATAATCGCTATTCCCGCGTAAGAAGTTTGCCTTCATGCAGCCGCAGGGTGGCGTCCGCACGCGCGGCGAGATCGGCGTCATGGGTGACGATCACGAACGTCTGCTGCTTCTCCCGGGCCAGCGCCCAGAGCATGTCGTGCAGCAGCGCGGCGTTATCCTCGTCAAGATTGCCCGACGGCTCGTCCGCCAGCACGATTCGCGGTCCGTTGACCAGCGCGCGCGCGACGGCGACGCGCTGCTGTTCGCCCCCGGAAAGCTCCGCGGGACGGGCATGCGCACGATGGGAAACCTTCACGATTTCGAGCAGCTCGTCGGCGCGTTTCTCGGCTTCCTCCAGCGATGCACCGCCGATCATGGCCGGAATCGCCACGTTCTCCCGCGCGCTGAACTCCGGCAGCAGGTGATGGAACTGGAACACGAAGCCCATTTTCCTGTTCCGGAACGCGGCAAGGCGATGGTCGTCCATGGAAAACATGTTCTCGCCGTCGAGGAGCACGGAACCGGAATCCGGCCGGTCCAGCGCGCCGATGACATGCAGCAGCGTACTTTTGCCCGCGCCCGACGCCCCGACGATCGCGACGACCTGCCCTTCCTGTACGTCGAAAGAGGTGCCGCGCAGCACGTCGAGATGACTCTGCGCGCCGGTGGCGTAGGATTTATGGACGTCGCGTACCTGGACAATAGGGTTACTCATCGGGCTTCCGGAAAAATGAAAAAGGGTATGTGATCCGGAGGGATCGATTCAGATTCGGGTTTGACGTATGATTCGTGAATCCGTTCCACATCTCACTCCCACCGTACCGCGTCGATGATCTGCACCGCCCGCGCGCGCACCGCGGGATACCAGGCGGCAAGCAGGCAGAGGCCGAACGTCCCGAGCACAATCAGGGAAATATCGGAGATGCGCAGTTCCACGGGAATCGCGGGGATGATGAACGCGGCATCGAGTTTGATCAGGCCGAACTCGGCCTGCGCCCAGGTGATCAGGAGACCGATCGTCAGTCCCGCGGCGACGCCGATCACGCCTATCCATACGCCCTCGAGAAGGAAGATGCGCTGCACCCTGCGCGCGGGCATTCCCATGGTGCGCAGAATGCCGATGTCGCGTTTTTTCTCCAGCACGAGCATGGTCAGCGACGCGAGGATATTGAATACGGCCACCGCGATGATGATGCCGAGCAGGATGAACGCGCTCCAGCGTTCGATGGTCATCACCGAGTACAGATCCTTGTGCAGATCGTACCAGGTCAGCACGTTCCACCCCGGGCCGATTGCCGCTTCCAGCTCCGTCTTGACCCGGTCGCTCTCATCTCCGTCATCGAGCTTGAGTTCGTAGCCGGTGAGCTGACCGGGCATGCGAAACAGCCGGCGCGCGTCATCGAGCGCGAGGAAGGCGTAGTTGCCGTCGTAGATCTTGTTCTGCGATTCATAGATCCCTTCGACCGGGCAGCGCAGCACCGAGGGCGTCACATACTGCGTGAGCAGGTTCTCCATGCCGGCGGGACTGTAGACGACGATGGTGTCGCCGACGCCCACCCGCATGCGGTCGGCCAGCTGAATGCCGAGCACGATGCCGTTGCGCTGCCGGAACGTGAAATCGCCGACGCGGGTTTTCTCCGTCACGCGGGAAACCGCGTCGACGCTGTCGGGATCGACGCCCTTGACCCACACGAAGTGCGCACTTCCGCCCGCCATCACCATGGCCTTGCGTTCGATAAAGGGCGCCGCGCCGCGCACGTCCTGCAGGGTTCCGATGATGCCGCGTACTTCCTGCGTGCTCTTCCCCTCGGTCCGCGGAATGCGCTCCACCTTCACGTGCGGATCGAAATCCTGCAGGATCGAGGTCACGAGACCGTTGAAGCCGTTGAAGACGGACATGACGACGATCAGCGCGGCGACGCCGAACATGATGCCGAGCGTGGCCAGCAGGGAGATGATGTTGATGAAACTGAACCGTTTCTTCCCGTAGAGATATCGACGCGCTATGAAATGTTCGATCTGCATCGCTCAGTGGAATCGGATGGAACGGATGGGATTCAGCCGGGCGGCGAGCCAGGCGGGCACGAAGGAGGAGACGAACGCCAGGACGATGCCTGCCCCCACCACTCCCGCGAATACCTCGACGGACATGTGGATCGGAACCGTGGTCATGAAATACACGTCCTGCGGGAGGCTGAAAAACCGCAGCTCCTGCTGCGCGAAGCTGAATACGAAGGCGACGAGCGCGCCGATCCCCGAGCCGATCACGCCTATGGCAAGCCCCTGCAGCACGAAGATCCTCCGCACATGCCTCCGCGACGCCCCCATTGCGAGCATGATGCCGATGTACTGTGTCTTCTCGATCACGAAGAGAAGCAGCGTGGCGATGACGTTGAATACCGAAATGACGATGAGCGATCCGACGACGATCGGGATGAGCTGCTGCTGCAGATCGATCCAGACGAACAGATGATTATACAGCGTGAATACCGATCGCGGGTCGTACGGGTATCCGATGCGGGCCTGGATCAGATCCACGGTCTCCGCGACCTGGTCGACGTCCTTGCACAAGACGTCATACCCGCTGATGCGCCCGGGCAGCGCAAATACTTTCTGGGCCGTCGCCAGCGCGGTGAAGACATAGACGTCGTCGAGATACTCGGCCATTCCCGTCTCGTAGATGCCGCGAACGACGCACTGCACCTTCGGCGCAGCCGCCAGGTTGCTGAAATCGGTGACGCCGAGCAGCAGCATGCGGTCGCCAACGCCGATGTTGAGCTTGTCCGCGAGGCGCTTCCCGATCAGGATCGAGGGCCGCCCGTCCACCGGGTTCAGGTTGTAGGTGCCGTCCACGAGCTTGTCGCGTATGCGCGACAGGTCCGCCAGCGAATCGAGTCCTTTCACCCGCACCCCTTCGATGTCGTCGCGCGTGATCACCATCGCCTCACGTTCGAGGAACGGCCCCGCGCCGCGGACGTTCTCGAGCGCCTCGAGGGAATGCCGCGTCCCGGGGTTCTCCTCGACGACGTCGCTGCGGAAGACGCCGACGCGGATATGCGCGGAAAATCCGATCAGGTTGCTGCGCAGTTCGCGTTCGAATCCGTCGAGGATGGTATAGGTGATGATCAGCGCGGCGGTTCCGATGGCGACGCTGCCGATCGCGACCATGGTCATGAACGAGAGGAATCGGCTGAGATTCCGCTTGCGCAGGTAGCGCAGGGCTATGAAGGATTCAAAAGACATCCGGGTCCGCGACTCCGTTGATCAGGTCGGCATGGACGCGATGGCGTTGCCGAACTTCAGCAGGTACGCCTGGGAAAATGCGCCGAGGTCTCCGTCCATCACGTTCTGGACGTTGCTGGTTTCTTCACCGGTACGGTGATCCTTCACCATGTTATAGGGATGGAAGACGTAGGATCGGATCTGGCTGCCCCATTCGATGCGCTTCTTGCTGTCCTCGATCGACGCGAGGCGGCTGGCTTCCTTTTCGCGCTCGACCTGGTACAGCCGCGACTGCAGCAGCTTCATTGCCGTGGCGCGATTCTGATGCTGGGAACGTTCCTGCTGGCAGGCGACGACGATGCCGGAGGGAATGTGGGTGATGCGCACGGCGGTTTCGACCTTGTTGACGTTCTGCCCACCCTTGCCGCCGGCGCGGAAGGTGTCGACCTTCAGATCCGAGGCGTTGATCTCGATCTCGACGTCGTCGTCGATCTCGGGGTAGACGAACACGGAGGCGAAACTCGTGTGCCGCCGCTTGGCGGAGTCGAACGGGGAAATCCGGACCAGACGGTGCACGCCGATTTCCGACTTCAGGTACCCGAAGGCATACGGTCCCTTCACCTCGAAGGTCGCGCTCTTGATGCCCGCGCCCTCGCCTTCGAGTTCATCGACCAGCAGCACTTCGAAATTGCGCCGCTCGCAGTAGCGCAGGTACATGCGGTAGAGCATCTCGGCCCAGTCCTGCGATTCCGTGCCTCCGGCGCCGGAGTGAATGGTAATGATCGCGTTGCGGTGATCGTCCTCTCCCGACAGCATGTTCTTGAACTCGAGATCGTCGAGCAGCTTCTGCAGTACCAGGTTCTCCGATTCGAGTTCCCCCGCGAGGGCTTCGTCCTGCGATTCCTCGGCGAGATCGACGAGCGCGAGGAAATCCGCGGTCTTGCTGTCGACATCGTTCCACTCGACCACCCAGGCCTTGCGCAGGGAAATTTCCTGCATGACTTTCTGTGCGGCGATGTTGTCGTCCCAGAATCCCGGGACCTGGGTTTTCTCTTCGAACTCCGCTATTTCTTTTTCTTTTTTTGCGATGTCAAAGATACCCCCGGAGATCGTCGACGCGTTGGCGGATTTCCTTGCCGTTGGAGAGGTATTGTTCGTACATGTGTTCTATGAGCCCTGGAGTGAATAAAATGATTCGACGGAGACGAAGGTCACGGTCCCCCGCGGGAGTTCCCGGCGGAGACGGCCGCGCAGGGGCGATCCCCGACGGCGGCGGCGCATGACGTATTCCACCTGCGCACGTTGAATGCGCGTGCTTTCCGGCGCGACGATGGGATTGAAGGAAAGCATCAGCACGAGCACGAAGACGAACAGCACCCGGCGCAGCGAGAGGGCGTCTTCGCGCGGTTCAGCCATTCTGCTCTCCGGCGAAGCGTTCGTACGCATCGATGATATTCTTGACGAGACGGTGCCGGACGACGTCGCTCTTGTCGAAATACTGGAATCCGACTCCTTCGACACCCGTGAGCACTTCCTGGATTTCCACCAGTCCGCTCACGCTGCGCGCCGGAAGATCGATCTGCGTGATGTCGCCCGTAATGATTGCGCGGGAATTCGCGCCCATGCGCGTGAGAAACATCTTCATCTGCATCGACGTGGCGTTCTGCGCCTCGTCCAGAATGATGAAGGCGTTGTTGAGCGTGCGGCCGCGCATGTATGCCAGCGGAACGATCTCGATCGTCCGCCGCTCGATATAGGATTTCAGTTTTTCGGCCGGCAGCATGTCGTCGAGCGCGTCGTACAGCGGCCGCAGATACGGATCGACTTTCTCGCGGAAATCGCCGGGCAGGAAGCCCAGGCTTTCCCCTGCCTCGACCGCCGGACGGGTAAGCACTATTTTCAGCACTTCGTGCTTGCGCAGCGCTGCGGCGGCGGCGGCCACGGCCAGATAGGTCTTACCGGTTCCCGCCGGACCGATGGCGAAGACCAGTTCGTTTTCACGGATCGTGCGGAGATAGTTGATCTGTCCGGGCGTCTTCGCCTTGATGTAATCCTTCTTCGCATAGAGCACGACGTTGTCGAGGTCGTCGGGGGAGAGCTCCGGCGACGAGCCGCTGGTCATGATGTCGATCACCGTGTTCACGTCGCGATCCGACAGCGAGTCGGTTTTATTGACGATGAACACCAGTTCCTTGAGCACCTTCTCGATCTGATCCACGATGGCGTCTTCGCCGCGGATGAGCACGCTTTCGCCGCGCGCTATGATGCTGGCGTCGAAGCGTTCCTCGATGATGCGGAGATGCGCGTCGTTAAAACCGAAAAGCACCACGGGATTCGTGCCGTCGATGCGTATGCGTTTCTCTATTTCCAATCCTCGGTCCGGGCTGGTGGTACAGAAGCGGAAAAACCCTCACATCTCACAATGTAAGGGTTTTTCCGAAGAAATCTTGTGCCTTTCAGGCGGACCCGTACCTCCGCGGCGCTGTAAGCAGTGCGCGACGGACGATCGGAACGGGACCGTCGGGCGGATTTACTTGTTCACATTTTCCGGTGCGGCGCCCGTATCGGTGCCTCCGCCCATTTCCGCTTCGCGTTTCATCCGGTAGTAGCGGCGTGCGGCCGTTTCTTCTTCCGGCGTCAGCGGTGCGGGGGCAGGAATCTTCAGGACCTGTCCCGGATAAATGAGATCGGGATTCTTGATCTGATCGCGGTTCTTCTGCCAGATTTTCGGCCACTTGAACGCGTCGCCGTAAATGTCCGGCTTCTTGGCGATGTTCCACAGGCAGTCACGATCCTTCGACCATGTACCCACCGTGTAGCTCTTCTCGGCCTTGGAGAGGGTGTCACGCAGCGTGGCGATGTTCTCGCCGACGCGCTGCACGCGATCGTAGAATGCCGGAAGGAGGCTGATCTTGTTCCCGGCGAGATTCTTGTATTCTTCTTCCGCTTCGTCCACTTCGCCCTTGCGTGCGAGCAGATCCATCGGGGAAAGACGGAGCAGTTCGGAAATCTTGTTCTCGAGGCGCTTCAGACGGGCTTCGAATGCATCGACGTCCTGGCGCGTGGCACCGACGAGCGCATAAAGCTCATCGACGCACTTCTCGTAGTCGTCCTGCTTCTGCTTGAGGACCTTGTTTTTCTCATCGATCTGCTGGTCGAGAGACGACTGCTGACGCTTCAGGTCAGCAACGCGCTTCTCCAGCACCGAGATCTTCTGCGCTGCCTGTTCTTCGGTCATTTCTTCCTGTTGGGCAAGAAGATTGCTGCCCATCATGAAGAACAACCCCAGCGCGATGGTAAGGACGGAAATTCTATTCCATTTCATTTCTATTCTCCTCGCTTTTGGATTTGTTTCTTTAGACGTGACAGCTATCAGTTGCCCTTCCAGTTGGCAAGGCGCTGCTTGACGAGCTCCTTATCCTTCGCGCACTGTTCCAGCTTCGCTTCCTGCGCTGAAATCTGGCGGTCGAGAGTGCCAATCTGTGACTGCTTCGTCTGAATCGCGGATTCGATCGCGCTGATCTCGCGCTCAAGCTCGCTGATGCGCGCCAGCTGCTCGGGCGTGGCGTAGGATGTGCATCCGGTAACGAACGCACTGCTGGCCATGATCGCCGCAGCACAAACGAGCACCACAGAATTCCGGAGTTTTTTCATAATAATCTCCTTCGCGGTGATGAGTTAAAGTAAGAAGTTAGACTCAAGTGTTAAATGCATATATGTCAATATAAACACAAATTCTCAAGGTTGTCAAGAAAAAGAACGGGAAAAGTCTTAAAAACAACAGGAATCTGACGGAAGCCCGAATTCGTCGGAAAGGTCCAGACGCGGGATCTGCGCGCCCGCCAGCGCCGCTTCGGCTGTCGCTTCCGCGAACTCGCCGTTGTTGAAATAGACCAGGCTGTGCAGCACGTCCTCGGCTTCGGCCAGTGTTTCCGGCTTCATCAGTATCTGGCGCATCTGCCGGCTGTTGGGAACGTACTTCAGGTACGCGATGTAGTGTTTCCGCATTTCCAGCACCGCGCGGCGCTCGCCCTTTATGGACACGGCCATGCGCAGATGCCGCAGCGCGGTATCGATGCGTTCGGTGAAGCTGGGCGGCTCGGGCAAATGCCCTGTCTCCATGTAGTATTTCGTTTCACGGAAGATCCACGGATTCGCGATGGCCCCGCGCGCGATCATCACGCCGTCGCAGCCGGTTTCCTCGAAGGCACGATGCGCATCCTCCGGTGTCATGACACCGCCGTTGAGAACCACGGGTATGGAAACTGCTTCCTTTATTTTCGGGATCCAACTCCAGTCCGGTTCCCCGCTGTGCCCCTGTTGACGGGTTCTGCAATGAATCGTCAGGGCCTGGATTCCGACATCTTCGAGCATGCGCGCCAGTTCCACGATCCGGATGCTTTCATGGTCCCACCCGATACGCGTCTTCAGCGTCACTGGAATATTCACCGCCTCGACGATGGTTTTCGCGATTTCCACCATGTAGGGGAGATCGCGCAGGAGTCCCGCACCCGCACCGCGTCCGGCGACCTTTTTCACCCAGCAGCCGGCGTTGATGTCGAGCAGGTCGGGCTGCTCTCCCTCGACGATGCGGGCGGCTTCGAGCATGGTATCGAGATTGCCGCCGTAGATCTGTATGCCGACGGGCCGTTCTTCCTCGCGGATGATCATTTTCTGCCGCGATTTCGTAGGCTTCTTGCTTCGGACGAGTCCGTCGGCATTGACGAATTCCGTATAGACCACGTCTGCCCCGAATTCCTTGCAGATCTGGCGGAAGGAAATATCCGTCACATCTTCCATAGGGGCGAGAAGGAGTCCCTTGTCCACGCCGAGCGTTTTGAAAAGATTCATGATGATTGTTGCGTTGCGAGAATGACGCGCATGTATACGTCAACAGTTTTCGATGCAGTATGATTCCACGAAAACCGTCTCACGTGCTCAAAACCTTTCTGAATAAGTGTCGACCGTAAAGTACTGTTTTCCGCCACATTCCTCAAGATACGCGCAAAGGGCTTGATCTGTTCCGGGTCGATCAGAAGAGCCGCGTCTCCGACGACTTCGGGGAGGGAACTGCGGGACGATGAGATGACGGGGGTTCCGTGCCGCATGGCGTCGAGCGGGGGAAGTCCGAACCCTTCGTACAGCGAGGGATGCACATACGCAAGCGCGTTCCGGTACAGCGACGACAGGTCGCCGGGGGCCATGTAGTCGAGAAAATGCACGGATCCGTCAAGACCCAGCGACGTTACCAGGTCGGCATAGCCGTAACGCGGATCGCGTTTCCCGGCCACGGCGAGTGAAACGTGAGCGAGTCCGTCCGTCGCCCGGGCCTCGGCAAATGCGCGTATCAGATGCGCCAGTCCCTTGTACGGATCGTGCCGTCCGACGTAGAGGAAATACCGCCCCGGCTGAAGAACGCCCCCGAGCGCCGGAGGCAGCGCCTCCGCCCCGGTCTCGAGCGTCGGCGCGAGGGGAACGACCGTGATGCCGTTCTCCTTGGCGCCGAGCATGCGGACGATGTCGCTTCTGCTGTGCGCGCTGTCGGTGATGACCGCGCTGCTCCGCTTCGCCGCATGACGCGCCCAGGCACGGAACAGCGGCAGAAGCCGCACCTTCAGTGATCGCGGAATGAACTCGGGATGGACGATCGGGATGATGTCGTGGATGGTGCAGACCGTGGGAACCGGGCTGTACAGCGGCACGAGGAAATCCGGCGTGTGCAGCAGGTCGTAACTGCCGCGGCGCAGCAGTGCGGGCAGGCGCCACTGGTGTCCGGCTTTGAAGAATGCGCCGTCGCGCACGTCCGCCGTCAGCCTGACGATGTCGGCCTCGCTTTCGACCGGATGAATGCCGGAGGGGACGTACAGATGCAGCGCGACGCGATCGCTGAAGCCTTCGGTCAGCGCGCGGAGCAGGTGCCAGCTGTATTCCCCGATGCCGGACCGATGCGGCGTCAGCGCATGCGCATCGAAGACGACACGAATGCGCGCCGGGTCAGTCATCGCAGCGGGCGGAGAGTATGTCGGCGATCTGCCGACTCGCGGTACCGTCGCCGTACGGATTGCGTCCGGTCGCCATGGCCGCGTACGCCCCGGCGTCGTCGAGGAGCTCGGTGACGCTGTCGACGATCCGGGCGCGATCGGTGCCGACCAGGCGCGCGACGCCGGCGTCGATGCCCTCGGGACGCTCGGTCACCTCGCGCATGACCAGCACGGGTTTCCGCAGCGAGGGGCCCTCTTCCTGAATGCCGCCGGAGTCGGTAAGGAGCAGCGTGCTGCGATCCATGAGGAACATCAGCTGCTCGTAGCGTACGGGCTCGATCATGTGGATGCGCGGCTTCCCTTCGAGCACGCGCTTGACCGCTTCGCGCACGTTGGGATTGGGATGCACCGGGTACACGATCTCCACGTCGGGATACTTCGCGACGATGTCCGCCATCGCGTGCAGCATCCGGTCGAACGGTTCGCCGAAGCTCTCGCGGCGATGCGCGGTCACGGTGATGAAA
This sequence comes from Bacteroidota bacterium, assembly GCA_003246455.1. Lineage (GTDB taxonomy): Bacteria > Bacteroidota > Ignavibacteria > SZUA-365 > SZUA-365 > SZUA-365. The sequence continues at coordinate 40,789 of QKAF01000075.1, read as the reverse complement.
CGCCCTTCCCCCGCGATGATGCGTCGCACTACGTCTTCCCCGAGCCCCGTATCCTGCAGCAGCTGTACGCGGCGATGCTCCTCCCACGTATCGAGCATGCCACGTCCGAGCAGAAGCGCGTCGACCACGGTGTTCCCGGTAACGAACACCTGCTCTTTCGGATAGCCCTCGCGGAACAGATTCGCCGCCGCGGTTTCAGTGGGTGCGAAATGGAAATCGGTGAGGGAAGCCGTAAGGGAACGGTTCATTTCCTCGGGAAACGGACTGTAGCGGTCGAAGGTCCGCAGACCGGCCTCCACGTGTCCGACCCGGATTTTCTGGTAGAAAGCGGCCAGTGCCGAGGCGAACACCGTCGTGGTGTCACCCTGCACGAGAAGGACGTCGGGTTGAAATTCCTCGAGAACGCCGCGCATTTTCATCAGCACCGCCGCCGTGATGTGCTCGAGCGTCTGGTTATGGACCATGATGTCCAGGTCCACGTCTTCGCGAATGCCGAAAAAATCCGTCACCTGGCGCAGCAGCTCCTTGTGCTGCGAGGTCAGACAGACGGAAACGCGGAAGCGCTCGGGCTGGGATTGCAGATGCTTGATGACGGGAGCGAGTTTGATGGCCTCCGGCCGGGTCCCGAAGGAAAAGAGGACGTGTGTCATACGGTCTCAGGAATACATGATACGATTTCCGCCCGATGCATCGGGCATATCGGTTCAATGTACCACTTCCCCGCAGTTCGACCAAGCCGCACGGGCGCGCCCCGCGTTTCCCTCCGCGGAATACGTCCCCGCGGCAGCTCTCAGTACAGCTGTCCGCCCTCCGATTCCCGGTCCTCGCGAAGCAGATCGCGAATCTGTCCGCGCAGGTTCTCGACTTCCGTAAGGTACCCTTCGCGGTCGGCGTCACTGCAGCTGCGGCTCTGGAATTTCCGGAACGCGAGCCGCGTGGCGAGCTGCACGTACTGCTTGCGGTCGACGACCGGCGAAAGCCAGCCGACGAGCTTCCGTTTGCTGGTGTACGGCAGATACTGCAGGTGCGTCGCGGGGATGAGGCCGAGCTCGCTTTCGTCGGCGAGTTCGCGAATCAGCAGACGATTCTCCGCGAGCAGTGCGAGCTGCACGACCACCACGATGACGATGATGCTGAGCACGATGAAAATCGTCCCGAGACCGGCGGCCGCGGGATTGTTGATCGACACGGAGAAATTCCAGAAGAAATGCATCCCCATGGCAAGGAAGAGTCCCAGCGCGCGCAGCGGCAGGCGCGTCGCGCGGCGCCCGAACTTGGTCAGTCCCATGAACGCGCCGAAAATGCCTGTCGCCATCGCGTGCATGACCGCGGTGAACAGCGTGCGGATGATGACCAGGAACACCCATTCCCCCGCCGTCGAGGCGCCCAGGAAATAGAGAAAGTTCTCCGTCATCCCGAAACCGAGCCCGATGGCCATGCCGTAGACCACGCCGTCGGTGATGTTGTCGAAGCGGCGGTCGCGGACGGTCCAGAACAGGAACAGGCCCTTGGTCAGTTCCTCGGTGAACGGCGCGATGAAGATGGCGTCGTGGAACGGCGAGGACCCGAGCGTCGTCGACAGGGTGATGCTGAAGAGAATCCCGAAGAAGATGGCGCCGAACGCCCCCCAGGCGAAATTCAGCAGAAGGAGGCTGACCGGTTCACGGTCATACCGGTCCATGAGCCAGATACCCCAGAGATAGAGGAGCATCGGAACGAGAGCGAACACAAGGGATGCGATGGCGAGCATGAGCAACTCCTGGGCTGGCGCGGAGCCGGTGAAACAGCGGTTGTGTCAGAGGAGAAAATACGGATCAGTCGCCATTATTACGACCGCTATCTTCGCCCGTGCGCCAGAAGCGGACCCGGATCACCCGGCGCTCCTCGGCTTCGAGCACTTCGATCTCCGTGTGCTCGTGGGTGATGCGGTCGCCCGCCTCGGGAATGCAGCCGAAGAGCTTCGTCACGAAACCGCCGATGGTGTCGTAATCTTCGCTTTCCGGAATGGATATGGGGGAAAAGGCGTTGAAGTCGGAAATGTTCACCTGGGCCTCGACCTCGATCGAGCCGTCGGCGAGCAGCTCGTAGGGATTCTCCTCCTCGTCGTACTCGTCGCGGATCTCCCCGACGATCTCTTCGAGAATATCCTCCATTGTGATGATCCCTTCCGTGCCGCCGAACTCGTCGACGACGATCGCCATGTGCAGACGCTTGAGCTGAAACTCCCGCAGCAGTTCGGAAATCGGTTTCGTTTCCGGCACGATGTACGCCGGACGAACGATATCCTGGAGAATGATCAGGTTGCGGTGCTGTATCAGGCTGAGCACGTCCTTCGCGTAAATGACCCCGATGATGTTGTCGAGCGAGTGTTCGTACACCGGCATGCGGGTGAACCCTTCCTCGAGGATGAGGTCGAGAATTTCCGATGCACTCATCTGAAGATCCACGCCGATGATGTCGGTACGCGGAATCATGATTTCCCGCGCCGTGGTCTCGGTGAACTGGAAAATGCTTTCGATGAGCTCATGCTCGGTGCGATCCAGCAGCCCGGTTTTCGCGCCGTCTTCGAGAATGTCCATCAGGTTTTCCTCGGTCGTCACCGATTCGCGGAAACTCGCCGCGCCGCTGAACGGCCGCAGCAGCAGGTTCGCGATCACCGTGAGCACGCGCTGCGGCAGGTGAAGGATGCGAACAAGCATGCGCATGCCGCCCGCGACCCGCAATACCAGCGCATCCGCGTAGCGCTCACCCAGCGACTTCGCGAACAGGTGTATGACGACAAGGAACAGTCCGGTGAGAACGAACGCGATGACGGTGAATCCCACCGGCTGGAGGACGTCGGAAAGCCATTCCTGGCGCACGAAACCGGCGAACTGCTCGGCCCACCCGCGCACGGACGGCGTAATGATGAAACTCGCGAATATGATCAGGAACATCGTGGCGATCTGTGTCGCTCCCTGGACACTCTCGTCGTGATCCTTCAGATGCAGGGCTCGTGCCGCCGCGATGCTGTCGCGCTCAGCCAGCGATTCGAGCCGGCTGCGCGATGCGGATGCAATGGCAAACTCCGCAACGGAAATAGCCGTCGCGGCAGCGAGGGAACACAGAAAGAGGAAGGTATCGAGTACCGGCGAGCCGGTCATGATAGCTGTACTCCATCAGACCGGTTGACAAGCGAAGAAAGACTGTTACTCGGAGGCTCCATAAGGTTCGGCTGTAGACACGCGCAGGCATGGGAAAACATGCCTGCCCGGTCCGTTCCGCCATCGCGGAACGGAGAAGAACCGATGATTATCCCAGTGCGTGGACGAACTTCGCGAGCTTGGATTTCTTGTGGGCAGCCGTGTTGCGATGGATGATGCCCTTGGTTGCCAGACGATCGAGAATGGCGGACACTTCCTTGTACTTCGCTTCGGCGGTCGCTTTATCCGTCGTACCGCGCAGATCCTTGAGTGCGGTTTTCATGCGCGATTTGTTCATGCGGTTGTATGCGCGGCGGCGTTCCGAGGTGCGCATTCGCTTGATTGCAGACTTATGCTGAGGCATGGTTCTCCTGTGATACAAAATACACGAACCCAAATATATGGAGCGGAATCATGGGATGCAAGAGGGGTGATGGCGGGAGTTCGGAGGCCATGTTGACGTAGGGACGAACCAGCGGCTCGTCCAGTCGCAGGCAAACAGGCAGCGATATTATCGCACCACGGTCAGTCTTTCCGTCGCGATTCCTTCCCCGCTCCGAAGCACGACGATGTACGTGCCGGCGGGAAGGCGGCTGCAGTCGGCTTCGGCCCGGTGCTCGCCGGCAGCGGCACTGCCTTGCCCGAGCGACGCGACCGCGCGGCCGCGTGCGTCATACAGCATGAGCGTGAATTCCCCGTCGCGGGGCAGAATATATCGCAGTTCCGCGGACACCCGCACCGGGTTCGGAACCGGCGGAGCGAGCAGCAGTCCGCCGCTGCGCCCGATCAGTCGGGTGCCGTCGGCGAGGCAGTACCCGGACAGCGAGAAGCGTCCGGCGGTGTAGCGGTCGATCAGCACCGCGGGATGCGCGAAGGACGCGGCTTCCGGTTCCAGGGCGGTGGTGCTGTCGCTGCCGATGAGCACGAGACAGCGTACATACGCGAGCACGTCACCCGAGCCGCTGAGACGTCCCCCGTCCGCGTTGATCGTCACGAGTCCCGCGCCCTGATCGTAGGCGAAGGTCAGCTGCATCGACGCGGACAGACTTCCCGCGCCGTGCACCGTGAGCGGATAGAGCATGCTTGCGTTGAAACGCAGGCTTCCCTGCCACTGCGTGATGTTGAGACCGGTGATGTCGCGGTTCAGCAGCAGCGGGATGTCGACGGTATCATCCGGCGCACCGGAGAGGTCGCCCGCACTCAGGGTCAGCGGGAGCATGTCGCCGTGACCCTCGTAGCGTACCGGCACGGGGAGCGTGACCGCACAGGGGGCGCTGTAACGGATCGCGAAGCTGTCGGTGCGCATGCCGAGTCGGTCAGGGATGAACGCCAGCGCGATCACCATGCTGTCGCCCGGCGCGATCACGGCTGGTGCCGGCGGCGTCGAAGAAAGCAGGCGCAGCTGCGGGGACGGGAAGAGAATCTCTTCCACTGTCACGGGGTAGGTTGCCGTATTGCGCCCGATAATCAATGCCGCGGGATACTCGGTGCCGAGATCTCCGCTGCCGAGGAATGCGGTATCGGAGAACGTGAGTCCCCCGTCGAGCACCGTTGCGCGGAGGTCCGATCGGAAGGTGACCAGCTGCCCGTCCACGATGATCTCGCTCGTCAGCTGCACCAGGTAGGGACCGAGAACACCGGGGATGGGGGCGAACGAAATCGTGAGGTTGAGCTGGGCTCCGGGATCGAGCGTATGCGGCAGCGGCGGAAGATTGTCGATCGTGAATGCCGATGCATGGGCGCCCACCGGCTGCACACTCTGCAGGGAGATGGGCGAATTCCCGTTATTCAACAGCGTGACCAGGCCGCTGCGCGTCTCGCAGGCGGGAACGTCCCCGAAATCAAGACTTTCCTGCACGAACTGCCGCAGAACCGTTCCCCGGACTATGAGGCGGAACTCCCCGTCGCAGGGCTGAACCGGAATACGCAGCGTGTCGTCGAGTATTCCTTCACGCGTCGGCACGAGCACGAGGGAAAGCGCCGTCCGTTCGTTCCGATACAGCAGTGCGGGAAGCGCGGGGGCATTGAGAGTGTAGTCACCGTGCATGGTGATCCCCTGCAGCGCCAGCACGCCATCGCCGGGGTTGACGATGGCGGTGTCGATGTTTTTCGGGCTGCCCAGCAGGAGCTGTCCGAGATTCAGGACGATATCTTTCGGGAGTTCGTTCCGGACATGCGTACCGAACAGCGGCAGTTCGAGAATGGGCTGATCGACTGCATCCGTGGTCACGAAAAGCGAGGCCGCGGCACTGCCCTCCGGAACATCCGCTGCGCGGAACCGGAGATAGAAGGGGCGCGAACCGCCCGCGGGCAGAAGTTCGTTCGCGGACACCGCGTTGAGCAGGGCGTACCCGGATGCACCCGGACCGCTGATCGAACTGGCCTTCAAAAGAACGGGCGCGCTGCCGGAGTTCTGCAGCAGCACCGTGTCGATTTCTTCCTGACAGGACGCCAGGGAATCGAACCGCAGCTGCGGAAGCGAAAACACGAGGTCGCCGTCGATCGCGACGCCTTCAAGGGAGATACACACCGTGTCCTGACAGGGGCGGTCGAAGATCAGGCAGATCGTACCGAAATAGCTCCCGGGATCCTCGGCCTGGAAGACGACAGAGATATCCTTCGAACTTCCCCTGGGAAGATCCATCGGTACGCCGACAACGGCGGAGAACTGCGCCGCGGGCTGAATCTCCACAGCGGCGAGCCGCAGTCCGTCCATGTCGCGGTTGAGGATGTTCAGGAGCCTCGACTGGGCCGTCCCTGCAACGACATTCGCGAACAGCAGCGTCGACGGCGTCGCGGCGATATAGGCCTCGCCCGCGCGTCCGGTCAGTACGACGGTGGAAACGCGATCACAACCGCCGCTGCGGCTGCGGATCGTCAGCGTTGCGCTGTACACGCCCGGCCCCGAGGGACGGAAACGGATGCGGATACTGTCGGTGGATTGCGGGGCGATACGCAGCGAGAACGCAGTCTCCACCACGAAGTCTCCCGTGCTGCTCGTGGCGTCGAACACCATTTCATCAAGCCCGCTGCGATTCTCCATCGGAATCGTGAACAGGCGCTCGCTCTCGCAGACGGGAATATTCCCGGCGTCGACCGTATCCGGGTGCAGAAGGCCCTGGTCCTGCCGCAAGGCGGTAAGCGCGACCGCCGTCGTGGGCGCGACATTCGACTGGAGCAGCAGTTCGCCCCGCGCAAGCGCCGCCGCCGGTTTCCGGGCACAGATGCGGAAGGTGACACTCTCCCCTGCTTCGAGGAGAACGGCCGAATCGGGTTCGACGGCGAACACCGCATTGTTGCTGATCGCCGGCTGCAGCAGCTGCGGAACGGTCAGCGCATTCGTGACGCGGACGGTATCGCAGAGCAGCGTGTCGCAGAAAGCGAAAACGTACTCGAGCGTATCCGCGGAGAAAAGAAACGGTGTGCCGATGAAATGGGCCTGGATGTCGAAGCAAAGCGTGTCCGGACACGGGGAGGAGACCACGGCGCACAGGACGCCGCTGACGTCTCCGGTGTCCTTCACCAGGCGAAGCTTCAGATCCGCCGCCAGCGATTCACCCGGGTGCAGCATCCGCGGAGCGGTGAGCTGCTGCGTGAGATACATCGCTGAAGTCACCCCGCTGAGGATGAGCGAATCGATCACCACGTCGAGCGTGTCGCTGTTGCGTATCCGCACGGCCACCGTGCTGGTATCGGTGACGGGCCGCGTTCCCAGCGCCAGCGGATCGGGCTCGACGGTCAGCAGCGGCACGGGCACACCCGCCTTGAAGCGAAGCGTGTACTCCGCACGACAGGGGTCCGTGACCACGCGGAGTTCGATCTCGAGCACGGTGTCCATCGGCAGAACCACGTCCGTCCACAGTTCGAACGAGCTGCCCGGCTGGACGCTGGTCGGCACCGCCGGCATGCGGAGTGTTACGAACGGGCTTCCCTTGATCAGATCGATGCTGGAAAGCAGAAGTACTTCGCTGTTATCGTTGCGCAGCAGGAAGCGGCGCGTGCCCGCCACACCCCGGCACAGCTGCAGCATGCCCAGGGTGTCGCCGACGACGGTGAGCGTGAGCACTTTTTTTCTGCCGTTGAGCTGGACGCGGCTTTCGCCCTTCACGGTCAGATCGTTGTGGTTGATGATCAGCGTCGCACTGCTGCCGCCGTTCGTCGGAGCGTTGTACGCAAGGTACAGCCATGCCGACTTCCCGGGGTCGATCGTCAGCGGAAGTTTCGGACCAGTCACTCTGAAATCCGCCGCGCCGCTCCCGACCACCGACGTGGAGATCACGGCGAGCGGCTTCTGCCCGGTATTGCTGATCAGGACGCTGTCGATGACGTCGGCTTCGCAGGTCTGTGTCTGGAAGACGAGCGCATCGGTCACCTCGGCGATGGGCATCTCGTCGGTGATCAGCAGCACGGGCTTCGTGCTGCTTCCGGCACAGGGATCGGACCAGCGGATATGGAGGGATGTCCTTACGCTGTCTCTGCTGGCCGCCTGATAGGTGAAGGTCACGTCGATGCTTTCCGAGCGCTTGACCTCGACCGGCAGATTCGACGGCGCAAGAAGAACGAGTCCGGGAACGGGCGGGTCGAACCAGACCTCCTCCACCTTTGTCGAGAGGAAGCCTGTATTGCGCAGCTGTATCGTCGTCGAGATTTCCCGGTCAAGCGGAGCGGGGCCAACGACGAGAATCGAGTCGGTCTCCAGTTCCATGAAGGTTTCCACACCGCGTCCCGAACAGGCAAGCATCAGGGTGTCGGAGCAGGGCGAGAAGATCATGCGGAACTGCGCCGTCGTGCTCAGCGAATCCGCTCTCCGGGGTTTGAATCGGAGCGCGAGGAGCACGTACTGGCCGTCATCGATCGTCAGCGAGGTGTCCGCCTCGATGGTGAACACCGTATCGCCGCCATACTGCGTGAATTCCCGGAGCCGGCCGGGAACGTTGCCGTTGTTCTTCACCTGTACGTACTGCACGACCTCATCGCCCACGCACACATCCTTGAACTGCACGATGGCGGGAACGACCTCCATCTCATTGCTCTGAATGAGGCAGCTGAACGGGATGGTCAGGATATCCGGGCAGTCCGGATTGCCCACGGTGATCAGGATATTTCCGCTGAGCGTGCCCGCCTTGTCGCTGCTGATGGCGAAGCGCAGTGAATCGGGGCCGGTTACCTTGTCTCCGGTCATATGCGACAGGAGTTCGAGTTTCCCGCGGTCGCTGTACAGGGCGATGTTGACGATTTCCGGGCTGCGGTTGCCGAACACACTGACCGGCAGCACGGCTTCCGATTTCTCCCCGCTGCAAACCGGCGGGAAAACCAGGGATACCGCCTGCGGGATCAGCCGGGAGATCAGCCGATCGCCGTACAGGTCGATATTCCACGGCGTGTGCTCGTTGTCGCTGCTGACAACCGACATCTGGGTTCCAGTCGGCGGCGCGCCGTAGTAATCGGGACCCGGTTCCCAGCGCACCTGCGCTTCGTAGGTCTCCCCGGGCGGAATGATGATAGGCCACGTGACGTTCTGCAGCGTGAAGGTCGGGTCGTTGAAGGTGATGCCCCCGGTGAGAATGGTCAGGCTTCCCGTTCCGCTGTTGTGAATCGGGATGAGGATATCCTTCCATTCCTGGCAGGCCATGGTATCGAACGTGGCGTACGCCGGCGTCGTGGAGATATCCGGCTTCTGCGTGCCCACCCATTTCATGATCCAGCCGTAGGACACGCTCGGGTATCCGCTGGTCCGCTGCGCCCCGCCGACGGCCCAGCCGAACGCCTCGTTGAGGAATATCATCTTGTTCACCGGCGGATACGGTTTCCCGCCGAACACTTGCGGCTGGTACTTGTACCAGGTGAAGCCGCCGTCTTCCGTGTAGGCGAACTCGTCGTAACGGCTCGCGACCCAGCCCTTCAGCGAATCGAAAAAGAAGACGCCCTTGTGCCCTTCCGGTGTGGAAGCGAAATTCGGCTGGTACTGCGTGGGCGCCCAGTCGAGCCCCCCGTTGGTGGTCTTCAGGACGTGCAGCGGATTGTTCTGGTTGTACCCCGTCAGGTATCCGTATTCGTCATTGACGAAATGAATCTTGATATGGTTCGGGAAATACTCTGTCGACCGCGTGAAGGAAAGATCCGACCAGCGGTCGTTGATCGGGTTGTAGCGGTAGAAGATGTTCTGCCCGCCCGCAACCACCCAGTACGTCCCGGTGAACTTCACGTCGGTGAGCGGCGGCTGTACCGGGATGGTGTAGCTGGTCCAGTTCACTCCCCCGTCAAGGGTGCGGTGTACGCGCCCCGGCCCTTCGCCGACAATCATTCCTTCACGGATGTCGTTGAAGTACAGCGCGTAGCGCGTCCCGTAGAGAATCGGGTTGAGCGGAGAAACGGAGAACCAGGTGCTGCCGCCATTCGTCGTCTTGTAGACGAGGCTGCGGTAATCATCGCGCCATGAAATAAATGCAACCGACGTGCCCGGTACGGCATGCACGTCCTGCGCCCAGGAAGTGAGCGCGATGTTGAGCGGCGGTGTGAAGGCGTTGGCGGAAATGACGTGCCAGGTGGGATCTCCCGGGTTCTTCCGGAGGATGCCCGTGTGCATCGCGAGAACGTCGACGTCGCCGACGGCGTACCCGGTTCCGGTATCGGCCATGGAGATTCCCATGAGACCGCGAACGGGAATTTCTATCGGCTGTTCAGTCCACGTGCCTACGGGCTGGGCCTGCATTGCAGTTCCGCATAACAGAAGACACGACAGCAGGAATATGCGAAGCCTGGTCAACAACGTTCGATGGCAGTTGCGTTTGGTGTGACAGCATGTCCCGGCATACGCCGGCAGGAGACAATCGGGAATTCAGTCTAAATGATAGGACAAAGAAGGGACAAAGACAATATCGCGGAAATCTTATCTTTTTCAGAACAGCGGGAGTGCGCGGAGGGCCCAGCTCAGTTCCACTCTGCCCCAGCTGCAGGACGCGGGCAGTTCTCCGCCGTGCGCGTCAACGAAGGTGTCCGCGTACCAGAGGTGCTCGAACATCGCGAGCGCACTGACAGGAAGATCGGGTTTCCAGAAAAGGTAGAAGGCGGCCAGTCGACCGATATCGCTTGAGGAGCGGTCCGGCCAGCCCCACGACACGGGGTCGATGTACTGGTACTGCTGGATGCGGATGACCGCGCGCAGCGACGGCAGCGGGTGACACGATACCTCGGCGAAGAATGCGCTGAGATTCGACCAGTACCCCGGCGCTGCAAGAATGCCCCGCGAGAACACCATCGATTCATTCCATTTCGGCCAGCGGCCGAGCAGCGGCTCCCATCTGTCGGAATAGGAGACCAGGCCGAATCGCGTGCCGAGACCAAGGAGTTCGCCATCCGGCGCTGTCCAGCCGACATCCCCCTGGAAGGCATGTTCCCAGTCGTGCACCGTCGATCCGAAATCGTCCTTCGTCCGCATATCCTGGAATGCCAGTTCGGCGCGCACATCGAATCCCTCGCCGAACGGCCTCACGACGCGCAGCCCGATGGTGGTCGAGGTCATGCGTTCGCCGCCTTCGCGCAACGGTTCCAGCCACGGACGCGATTCTCCTTCGGCCCGGATCACATACGCGTTCACCGTGCTTCCCTCGAATGTCCCGTCGTAATGAATGCCTGCGATCTTGCGGGTGTACTCCGCGAGCGCACGCTCCCGGTCGTTGATGATGGGGAGAAGATCATCCTGTTCGGGCTGGTACAGGTAGAAGAGCGTGAATCGCTGCGACGTCCATGCTTCCATGTCCAGCCGGGCGCCGTTGACGTACAGCGTGCGCGACCCGTCGAGCGGACTGCCTTCCATGATCAGGAAGCCGTCGCCGAGACGCATGTCCTGTCTTCCCACCGTCACCCCGAGCGGTATCCCCACGGTATCCTGCCATCTGGCGTAGAGGTGTTCGAAAGCGATTTCGTCGAAGTTGAACGGCTTCTCGCCCGGAAACTCAAGGTAATTATAGAATTCATTCACGAGCGCGGCTCGGATCTCCAGCGAGGCGGAGGGACGCAGTGTGAATCCGGCGCGCGTCCGGTTGCGGGTGAACTGCACCGGTGCGCCGCCGACCCCGCCGAGCCCCGCGTCCCATCCCACGAAGCGCATCCGATGCGAAGCGTCGATGGTCAGGACGGGCTGTGCGTGGAGGGTAGCGGTGAAAACACTGAGGAAAACGAGGAGGGGGATAAAACGGAGCATGGCGTCCTTCAATTCCGAAAAACGGAATATCGGACACCATGCTCACTCTACCAAACCTCCCGGATCCGGACGTTCCCATCGGGGAAACGACAAGGGAAGCCGCGACGATGCCGGGTGGTTATTTCGCTGTTCCGGTTTGCCCGGGGGATGCAGCGAATCCCGATGAGACGACATGCAGCGTCGTGGACGTGTTCACCTTCACGAAATACGCATGACCGGGCTTCATCATGCCGTCTGTCGGTTCATAGTATCCCAGGGTGGGATCGTAGGCGTAGACGACGAGCAGAGCGCCGGAAGGATTCTGTGCGATGCCGCCGATCGCGGCGGACCCGCTCGGTGTACCCATGAGGTTCCATCCGCCGTACTGATCCTGCGCCTGGTAGTCAAGCGTACTGAGCAGCGGGCCGCTGACAACGACGGAATCGCGCGTGGGGAACTTGAGCCAGTACCCCTTGCCGTATTCCAGTTCGGTGACTTCGACATACCCCAGTGACGGAACATACTCGTAAGCCTTTCCGTCCGTCGACGGGAAGATGCTGCTGACGCCGTTCTGCGCGGGCTGAAGCGGCAGCGAAATCAGGTTCCAGCCGGCTTCGTAGCGGATGACGACATCGCCGCTGCTCGGACTTGCCGTAAAATCGATGCCCGTCGTATTCGACGAGAGATTCGGCACCGCCTGGAAAACGGGGGCGAACGAGAAGAACGGACTGACCGGTGTCACGACGTAATTGCCGCCCAGCAGTCCCGGCACCTCATAGTCACCATTGGCGTCCGTCAGAGCACTGCGGTCTCCGACACCCGACGCGATGACCTTGACGCCTTCCACAGGCTGCCCGGCATTGTTTTTGATCGTGCCCGATATCGAATATGATACGAGCGGCACGATGCGCAGCGTGACATTCACGTTCAGCGGCGCATTGACGGCATTCCCTCCGATGCGGATGTTATCGGTGTACGTTCCGACGGGAAGGTTCGTGGTGTTGATCTGCACCTGGATTGAATCCTGGTTGCCCGTACCTGCGGTGGCGGAGAGGTCATACCATTGCGCGCTGACGGGCTGAGCGGTCCAGGAGAGCACGGATCCGCCCGTGTTGAGCATCTGTACCGACTGCGGCGGCGGCAGGGGTCCGTTTTCGGAGGCGGTAAAGACAAGCTGCCGGGGCTGGACATACAGCACCGGAACCGGGTCCTCGATTTCGAAGACCTTGCTTTGATCCTGCAGCACCTGCGTCGAGGGTGGGTGGATGCGCACCACGGCACCGGTGGTGGGCGGTGCGGTCGCCGTCCAGTTGAATACTCCGGGCGTCGCCGGCACCGAGGGTGCGAGCACTTCGCCGAAGGTCTGTCCCCCGTCGCGCGACAGTTCGATCTGCACGTTGATCAATCCCGGCGCGTTCCAGCGGATTTCCTGCGCGTCTCCGATTGCCCAGCGTTCGCCGCCGACCGGCCGGGTAAGCGTCAGCGTCGGTTCGGACGGAAGCGTCGTCGTACTCACGAAATAGGCGAAGGAACTCGTGCGGAAGCTGCCGTCGCCATCGTGCCCGTTGCCCGACAGGTCCAGGTCGTCTCCGTCGAGACGGTAACAGGCGACGAGTCCCGGCATCGGACCGTTGAACTCCATCCGGTGATGATCGGCGATCTGCGCATCGGTACGCGCAACGTTCCAGAGACGCACTTCATCGATCGTGCCCGAATACCCGTATGCCGTCTGTCCCGTGCTGCGCGTGTCGCTGCTGCCCAGAAGGAGGTCCCACGTGGTTCCCGTTCCGGGCTGCGCGTAATTGCCCGTGCCCGCGGGCAGGCCGTTCAGGAAAATCGTCGCGCGGTAACTGCCGCCCACCTGTTCGAAGCGCGCGGCGACATGCGTCCACGCGTTCAGCGGAAGGGCCGTGCTGCTTTCCAGCGGCGCGCTCCAGTTCCCGGTGGGGAGGAAGCGGACCCTGTTGTTCGACTTGTTGAGTCCGAGCCAGTAATTCCAGACGCTCTGGGCATACGCGCCCTTCGAGATGAAAGTCTGGTACTGCGTATGACCGCCCGAGGACGCCGGACGCACCCAGCATTCGAGGGTGAAGTTCTGTGTGAGCGTCAGGGCGGCATTATGCTGAATCGTGACGTGGTCGCTCTCGTTGGCCCCGTTTCTGACCTGCAGCCCGATGCGGCTGTAATGTCCCGGATCCGGCGAAGCGAGATACATCACCGAGCCGACCGCGTTACCGTTGGCTGTGCCGTCGACGGAAAGCGCGTTTCCGTTGAAACGCCATCCGCCTTTCATCCAGCGGCCGTAGCGGCCCCCGGTCATCGCCAGCGGAATCCTGTAGAGCTGTCCCTCGGCCGTGGACCAGTCGAGGTCCGTCGCCCAGATCCGCACTTCGTCGATCATGCCCGTCCAGTACAAGCCCGGCCCGCCGACTGCCTGCCTGTCGGCTCCAATGCGCAGGTCGGTGAAATTGGCGGCAAGGTAGGTCTGCGGTGTCGTGATCTGGCGGTCGAGGCCGCCGTTGATATAGAAACGGAGGTTGTTTTTGAATACGTCAAAGCTGACGGCGACATGCGTCCAGGTGTTCAGCGGTACGGTGGCGGTTCCTTCAAAGAATCCGGAAGGATTCGGATTGTACCGCAGCTTGCCCTGCGCGTTGAGCCCGAACCAGTATGCGTAGCTGACATCATTGCCGACAATGGTCATGACGTTCCCGCTGGCGGTCGGATACACCCAGGCGCTTATGCTCACGGTACCCGCGTTCGTCAGGTCGTAATTGAGTGCCGTGTTATACGGAATGGAGATATAGCTGGCGCCGTTGAGCGAGAGGACGGAATTAACGGCGTTGTACTGGGCGTTGGTGACCGAAAGCGGCGCGAGCAACAGTATGAAGCAAAGAGAGAAGATGTGTTTCATGGTGCTACCGTTCGTTATTCCATCGTGGATCAGTCGAGGGGCTCCGGGATCCGAACCGCCGTGAAGACGGGCAGATCCCGGAGCGTGCCTCCTGGGGAACCGGAATCTATTTCGACAGGATCATGCTGCGCGTGCGAACCGCACCCGCATACCGGAGCGAATAGGTATACACCCCGCCGGGGAGCGCGGAGGCGTCGAAACTGACGGACTGCGGGCCGGCCTGCGTCTGCAGACGGTCGGAAAGGTCCATCACCTCCCTGCCCAGCAGATCGAAGACGCGCAGCGTCGGCGTTTCTGCCGCCGTCAGCGTTCCGAGATCCAGCTCGATCCGGGTCGAGACGGTGCCGGACGAAGACCCGCTCCCGAAGGGATTCGGATAATTCTGTCCGAGATACAGGCGTCCCGGCACAGGCGTGTCGTTGATGCCGACCACCATTATCATGCGAACGGGGACGTCGAGACGCGCCGGATCGACAAGCGACCGGACAAAAATCAGACCGTCGTACGTGCCTTCCGGCAGCAGACGCGTATTGACAGCCACATCGACGTCCTGCTGCCCTTCACCACTGGATGGATCGATGGTAATCCACTCCGCATCGGTGGACAGCTGCCACCCTGCCTGTGGATCGCCGCGGGGGATGATCCGAAGCGTCTGGGAAGGAAGCGGATCCTTGTTGTTGACATTGAAAAGCATCGGATTGGGATTCGCTTCGAAACTCAGCGCCGCGGGCGTGAAGGTCAGTTCGACCGTAATCTGTCCGCTGGCGAACGACGCCTCGTAACTCGTCTTCCCGGCCTGGTCCTCACCGTCGATGATGATGGTTTTGACGCGTCCGGGAATTTCCGGTCCCCACGACAGCGTCACGCCGCTGGCGTTGATTCCCGCCTGGTAGGCGATGGTGTATGTTTCATTCACGTCCGCCGTCCCGGTCCCGAGGCTGCGGTAATCCGCGAGCGACCCCGTGCCGAGCTGGGATTTGCCCGGCGTGCTGACGACACGGGCGTCGAAGATTTCATTCGGCGGCTGCGGCGGAAGCTCCGCTTCCTCGAACGCGGGATCCAATCCGGAGGTCGCGCCTTCACGCAGTCCCAGCGCGAGAACCTGCTGTCGGCCCGCACCGTTATCGACGGTTATTTCAAGCGTTACGCCCCGGTACTCCTGGGCGGCCGCATGCGCGGCCACCAGCAGGAATACCAAGAGGATTAATCGAGTGTGTTTCATGGTTCAGCTCCTTTACTTGACGATCGTCAGGGTACGGGAATCGATGCCGTCCGCGGTTTCGAGACGGTAGGTATACACGCCCGCAGGCAGCGCATTGCCGCGTTCATCCCGTCCGTCCCATTCGGCGAGTTTGGTGCCCGCCGCCTGTGTGTCGTCGACGAGCGTGCGGAGCCTGCGGCCCAGCATGTCGTAGACGGCAAGACGAACGCTGCCCGGCTCGTTCACCATGTAAGGGATGTACGTGCGCGCGGCGACGCGGAAGGGGTTCGGATAGTTGCTGCCCAGCGCGTGAGACGCCGCGATCGCGGGACTCACCGAAGCACGGAGCTTGAGGGTGCGCGTGCCGGCGACATCGACCGTCATGTGGTCCGTCGTTTCGCCGGTGAAGGTGTGGAGGAGACGGTTCTCTTCGTCGCGCACCTCGATGCGTATGCGCGGCGAGGCGATCGGAAGCACCAGCATCATGCGTCCCTCCCCACGGAGCTGAACAAGATTCTCGCCGCTGAAGAGGAACGACGAGCCCTCGCCCGTGCGCACGTCGAGCACTCCGGCAGGAGGCGCGGCGGGCAGCGCGAGGATGTCGCGTCCGGCGGGATCGAGAGCGGTCGCGGTAAGGTACAGCGGGCGTGATGCGCCCCGCCCATCCTCGACACTGAGGAAGCCGGCGATGTCGAGCGCGTTCACGGTCTTGCGGTACTGCGTTTCGCCGCCGTTCCCGGTCACCGTGCTGATGCTCATCTTGATCTTGGTACCGGGATCGACCCGCACCCAGTATCCCTTGCCGGGATCGACGCTTGTCGGAACGATGTAGCCCTGCGCCGGATCCCATCCGAAGATGGACTTCATTCCGCCGGTGGGTGTCACCTGCACTGCAGGAAGCAGCAGGCTCTTGAACATCGAGCCGATCATGTTCCATCCGTAGCCGCCCGGTTCGCCGATGCCGTTCAGACCGGTCCACTCGTAGCTGGGCTGCGAGAGACCGATGAGGATTGCCTCAAGCGATTCGGACTTCATCCAGTATCCCTGGCCGAACACCATTTCGTTCGCCGGGACGTACCCGCCAAGCTGTGTATCGAAGGAATACAGACGGAGGTTCGGGTCGTTGAAGAGGACGTCGGTTTTCGCTTCGGTCAGGAGCAGCGGTGTGGAGACCATCTCCCAGTCGCCGCTCGATTTAAAGACAAAGCGCTCCGGATCTCCGGTGCCCGGCGGGATCACCGGCGGGATCGTGACCTTGATCGTGTCTTTCTTCTGGTCGTTGTCGTCCTCATTCTCGTTGATGATTTCGACTTCACGGTTGGGGTTCGTGTTGCCGGGATCGCCGCAGAGACGGACGATCAGCAGGGAGTCCATCTGCGAAAAGCTGCTCAGGCGCATGGGACGGACCGAACCGTCGCCCAGCTTCTCGCCGAAGCGCAGGAAATACGGGTTGTAGTAAGGCAGCAGTTCGCCGGTGGCACGGTCCCGCAGGCGGAGCTTGAGCTCGATGCAGGGCCAGTCGCGGTTGTTGACATCCACCGTCGTGACTTCGACCTCGTTCTCTTTCGTGGGTTCGGGGCATGCCGCTTCCTTCACTTCTATGGTGAAGACGTAGGTGCCCTCGTCCGCGAATTCAAAGCTGGAGGCGGCGCGAAGATCGATCGACCCCGGCGTGCCCTGTACTTTCAATGTGTACGTCGCTTTCGGCGATGACGCGGGCGGATTCCACGTCATCATGACGGGAGCGGTGCCTCCGGTCTGGACGCGGCCCTGGAAAACGTGCGAACTCTTGACGGCACGCAGGTCGGTGGTGCTTCCCTGTGATCCGGTGATGTTCATCCACCGGATATCGAAAGCCGTCGGGGGCGGAATCGGCGGGAGATCCGTCTGACCGGCTTCGAGACCGTCGCCCGCTCCCGGCGCCATGCCGTATTCGAGTGACACGTCGTTCTGCCGTGCGTTGCGCAGCAGCAGCTGATGCCGCCATTCGGTCATGGGTTCCGGCTGGCACGGGACGGGACGATAGTGTGCGATGAGCCGCTTGCTGTGCCAGAGCGTGACCGGCATGGGATTGGTCGTGCCGGTCGAATCGCCGCCCCAGCCGACGAACACATAGCCTGCCGGAGGTTTCGCCTCCGCATTGACGACGGAGCCCACGGGCCCGCTCATGCGCAGCTCGAAAGGTCCGGTCGGGCCCTCGGGATATATGATCACCAGTTCTGCGGTCGCCGAACTGATCGGTTCGATGATCGGGTATACCTCGTACTCGCCCGGGGCTGTGCTCGGACCAATGTTCATCGGAGTCGGATTGTTCGGGAGGTTCCCGAACCCGCCTCCGAAGCCGAGGAACGAGTATCCCGGCGGCACCTGGTAGTACATGTTGAACATCGTGGGTGTCGCGCGATTGAGCCCGCGGTTGAACAGATCGAATTTCGGATGCGGTCGCATGATGATCTCACCCGGGAAGGGCTTCACCACGACGAGCTTCACGCAATTCACGCAGGGCGCCTGGATCTGCGGCTGCGATTGCGTCCGCTCCACGTCCAGCTGGTATTCGCCGAAACCGAAATACCCACCGGTGCGGTTGACGAAGTCATAACTGATCGTCTGACTCATGTCGGACTCGACTTTGATAAGGTATTCGCCGTCGGCGGTGAGATTCAGCGTGTACACGCCTCCGCTCACGGAGGAGTTGATGTGCGTGGTCGTCCCGGCCCGCTGCGCGCGAAGGAGCGGCTTGAAGTTCGAGCCGTCGCGGACGCGCAGCTTGAAGGTCAGGCGCTCGCCGAACAGCAGGTTGCTGACGTTGATGACCGTCACGCGGTAATAGTCGTTGATCGGGATGAACCAGCTGAATTCACCGGAAATCCCCGTGATCGGGATTGCGCCTTTCAGGGTGTACGGTGTCATTCCCGGACCGGAGGAAGGCAGCACCTTCGGGCTCGCGGGAGTGTTCGGTTCGTTGCTGTCGTAGCAGTAGACCGTATCCTGGGGCGACGCAGGACGCGTCGTGATCGAGGCGATCACCGACGGCGTGCCGCGGTTGGTGTTGAATTCGCCTACGATGCGGAAACGGTACTGCTTGCTCGTCGTGACGTTCGTCGATCCCGAGCCCGAGGCATTCGGGACCGCGTAGACCATCACGCCGGTCCATTGGCCGATCGGCACGCTGAACGGTCCGAGCGGGATGTTGCCGGAGCCGAGCGGCTTCCAGTTGTTCGTCGACGCCTCGTACTCGATGATCGTCTTCACGTCGCTCATATTGTAGCGGTTCCGCCACTTGAGGGCGATGCCGGGATTGGGCGTCGCGGACGTGCCGGCGGGAGCGAGATGCGCCTCGAGTGTGGTGTTCGACGTAAGGAAATCCGGCGGCGAACTCGTGAACACCGCCTTGACATCCTTGGCCGGATTCGCATAGGTGGAGGTATAGGAGTACGACGGGAGCACGTTTGCGTAATAGTCGATGCTTGTCGTCGTTCCGCTTTCACGCGTGATTTCCCAGTGATCGAAATAGTACGTCGTTCCGCTCTTCACGACCGACGCGGGCGCCTCGACGCTGTGGCAGTAATCGAAATCCACCGCCACGCCGATGGGCGTCGTCATGTTCTGCGTCCGGACGTTGTCACAGTTCTTGAACTTCAAGCTGACACCGGTCGGCGTGCTGCTGTAGATGCGCACGGGGGAGGTCTGTGCGGCGGTGATCACGCCCGTGTGCACCGGCGTCGCCATGCTGTTGCCGCTGATGTAATTCTCGACCATGATGCCGTCCCAGCCGCGCATGTTGAAGCCCGGGCGGCCGTAGGCGCTGTGCGTGGTCTGACAGTTGATGTTCGCGATTCCGCGATAGCTCCAGCCGCAGTTGTCGTTGCGGTACTCGTCCGGCGCACCCCAGAGATGGCCGATCTCGTGCGCGATCACGTTGCGCATCGGGAGAGCGAACGGATCGAGTTCGCACTGCCAGTACTGTGTATCCAGCGTGAAGTACACGCCTTCGATATCGCCGTTATTCCATGAGAGATTGCAGGCATGCGGCCAGATCGATTCATCCCCGGAGGGCTTGTAGCAGATGAAACCGCAGATCGCCTGATCCGAGTTGAAATCCTGGCGGATGTTGTTGTTGTACCACCAGCAGTACCGGCGACCGATCGCGACATTGTTCCACGTCGGCGGTTTATTGGTACTGGTCGGGGCCTTGGCCTTTACGATGACATTGGGGATGTAGGCGTCTTCGCCCTGGGTCAGGGGATTGCCGGGGTACTGCGTATAGGAATGACTGGGCGAAAACAGGCGCCAGTGTGTCGTGACGGTTTTCCCGTAGCGCGCGGCGAAGCTCACCCAGTAGTTCATGCCCGCGATATAGAAATTCCGGTACCGGTTGTAGACCGTCGCGTCCCAGGTGGTGCCCGCGGTGTTTCCCTGAACAAAGAAGCTCGTGTGTACGACGTAGCCTTTGATGGCGGTCACGCCGTCAACCTGGTCTCCCTCTCCCCCGATCCCGGGCATGCCGTCCATGATCGGATAGGGAGGCGGCTCGTCGATTTCCACGAGACTCGTACAGTCGCGGTGCTCCATCGTCGGCCGCAGGGCCTCGATTTCCTTCTCGCGTTCCGCGATACGAAGCCGGTCCGCGTCGGTCAGCGGACGCTTGATGAAATCGAGGTACTCAACGATCGCCCGATCGGCGTCGTTTTCCTGCGCGTCGACTCGATCGCCCGTGCGATTGAGATCGAACTCGGCGCCCGTGTAGGACACAGAGATCACGCCCATCGCGCCCGTGGCTGTTTCCAGTCGCGTCGCGGCGACCGCTTCGCGTGCCGCGGGGGGTACCCAGGCCAGCATGCGCTGCGGAGAGGTTATGATCGAAACCAGCGCGCCGCTGCGCGTGAGCGCATTGCGCAATTCTATCACAGAAGCCACGTCAGTGCAATTCGTCTCGATCACCGCGAGGTGTTCGTTATGCGCTGTGAGACCGTAGGCGGCCGCATCGGGTGGGACATAGCTTGGCTGCGGTGCCTGGGCGAAGGCGCCCGCCGCAGCCATGAGGAGAGTGAACAGGCAAACCTGGACACGTATCCATCGCTTCATGGCAGCTCCTTTTTGAACATGAATAGGACGACGTCTAATCAAAAGTCATGGCTGCACAGTACATCGGCGTTACCATCGATGACTGCTGACAGCAAGGTGCGCACTCTCATACACGCAGCGCTCCCAGACGGTGTGCGTATGGATTGTTACGATTTGGGCTATCAGGTGATTCTAACGCGGGTATAATACATAATCGGATAAGGTTTGTCAAGTATATCTCCCGCAAATCCGAAATTGTCTCCCTTGTTTCATATCTTTTCATATACTATCTGTTTCAGCAGGACACGGAGAACCGCGCACCGTTATGACCTCGACGAATCCCTTATCTGATGAGATGGCCTTTTCGCGCATCGCACCCGTGCTCCGCGGGCAGCACCGCCTGGAGACTGCGCTGCGGCAGCTGCTGCGCGACGGGCATGCATTCGACAGCGCAGTGTTCGTGCTGACCGAGCCCGGCATGCTTCCGCTGAGCTACGAATTCACCCGCACCTTCGACCTGCCCGGGACCCTCGATCCGGGAGCACCGCTGCAGTACAGCAAAGCCGCACGCACCGTCCACGCATGGCTGCGATGGGTCGCCGACGATTTCGGCGGCCGGCACCTGATCCGCATGATGTACGACGGCATTCCCGCACCGCAGGAAATCATCGTCGACGGGGAGCGCGGCGGACGCCTGCAGATGGCGGGAATGCTGCGCCGGGCCGGCATCGGCGCGGGACGCCGCCGGCTGCTCGAGGCGGTGGACGCCTGCATCGAAACCATGACCGGCGCCCGAGGCCTGTCGCAGGCCCGCGCCAACCGTATCTGGCTCGAACAGCTTCTGGCAGTGACGCCGACACCGGACAGCAGCGGGCATGTTTCCCTGCACGCCATGGCGCAGGGTGCGGCACGGCTCGTCGAGGAACTCTGCCGAGACGCGTACCCGGGCGAGGAACTCGCCCTGAGGCGCATCGCGGAAATGATGAAACAGCGGCTCTCCGCTCCCGACGCGCAACTTGCTGCCGCCGACGCGGCACGGCAGCTCGCGACAATGCTGCGGAGCGAACACTATCCCATGGTCCTCCGCGCCCCCGGCAGTGACGCCATGGCGACAACCGGGCCCCTCCCCGGGCATCTCCATATCACGACGAGAACCGACACCGCGGGCCTGCTGCGCGCGAACGTGTACGCGATCGACGGCGGCGGCGACCTCGCCTCATTTTCCCCGGACGGACCGGCCGAGTTCGCTCCGGGTCCGCCGTATCTCTCCCTGGGTGACTGGTGGCTGGCGCTGTGTGCAACGCAGGAAACATCAATGCTGACCGACGCGCTGCATGCATGGAACCCCCTGCTGAAAGAAGGCGCGCGGGCGGAGGCGGCGCGGGCGGCAGCCGAACCGACGGCGTGGGACGGCCTCTGCGGTCCCGATTGCCTCTCGCGTCCCGCCGACAGCTTTCACGACCGCGCAGTGCGGCTGTTCTCCCGATGCGCGTTCGCATTCTTTCTCGAGCACATCCTGGAAGTCATCGAACCCGCGCCGTGGAAACAGGAACGGGAAACCGGGGAAGCATTCGGGGCACTCCCGCAGGACACCGGGGAAGCGGACGCCGCTCCGCTTCCTCCATCGCTGAGACGCTCCTTCGCTGAAGCAGTCGATGCCGGGTATTTCCCCCGGACGGAAGATACGGCCGCGTGCAGCGCGTGTCCGCTGAAGTCCGTCTGCACGACCTCAAGTGAGCGCATCCCGGAACTGCACCACCTGCTCAACGCGATGCGTATCCTGACCGATCCCGAAAATCCCATTCCGGTCGTCGCGTTTCTCCGCGGTCCGTTCTGCGGCGCCGACGACAGGGCGCTGCTGGACTATCACCGCGCGGGCGGACAGTTCGCCTTCAATGCACGCGCCATTCCTGGCATGGATGAACGGATCGCGCGGGGACTGCAGTACATCAAGGACACCGTGCGGCTGGTGCGTTCCAATCCCCCGGGAACCGTGATCGCCAGCATGATCGAACGTCTGTCGCTGCATGCGGTGATTGCCTGCTCGCCTTCCGGCTGGTCAGGAGTCGCGGCTCTCCGGGAACTCTTCGCCCTGGTGCAGCACTGGTCGACGACGGGCGATTCCATCCCGGAAATCGTCGAGAAGCTCGAAGGTGTCTTCGCCCAAGGTTTTTTCCCCTCTCCCGCCGCGGTCGATCGGGGAAGCAGAATGCATGCGGCGATCGGCGATTCGGCGCAACACGAGCGCACGGCGATCCCGGATCCCGGCCAGATGGAAGCCCGGATCCGTGCGCAATTCGATTCTGCGCGCCTGCCTAGTGCAGTTTGATGAAACGCACGCTTCGCAGCCCTCCCGGGGCACTGCTCACCGCGAGGTACTGGCCGTCCGGCAGGGAGGAAACATCGAGCTGCAGCCTGCCGCCGGGGTCGACGGTTTCCGTTGAATGCAGGACCTCCCTCCCGAGCATGTCATAAATGACGAGATCCGTACGGTCGCCGGTCAGCGGACCATACAGCGACAGTACTGATCGTACGGGCTGCGGGTATACGCGGAAGGTCACCGGTTCCGGCAGGGATTCCACACCGACGGTCCTGACGAATACATGTACGGGAATACGAGGACTCCGGCAGTTCCCTTCGACGCTGCCGACCCA
The DNA here is from genome assembly GCA_003246455.1 of Bacteroidota bacterium. Lineage (GTDB taxonomy): Bacteria > Bacteroidota > Ignavibacteria > SZUA-365 > SZUA-365 > SZUA-365. The sequence continues at coordinate 17,592 of QKAF01000075.1, read as the reverse complement.
GAGTGTGGTATCCGACTGAAGGTCGGTCAGTTGTACCGTCGTCCCGGTCGACAGCGGAATGGCGGATGCGGAATCCCGACGCCATTCCACGATCCCGCTCGCAGCAAACGCCCGCAGCTGCAGATCGCTTCCCGGGACGACCGCGGTGTCACGGACCAGGGGCAGCGGTGCGAGCACGGTAACGGTGATCGGTCGTCGGACACTGGTACATCCTCCCACGGTCAGATCCGCCCAGTACACACGAGACTGAGTCAGCGGCGGCGTCATCCATTGCGCGCCGACCGCACAGGGTGCCGCGCTGTTTTCCAATTCGTACCAGCGGACGATCCCGATGGGATTGTGGGCGATCAGAAGCGTGGACTCGCCGCTGCATGCCGAGAACTCACGCGCAGTCAGCGCGTAGAGTTCCCATCCGGTCGTCAATTCGAACGCGGAGAAATACAATCCGCCGCCGAATGGGGTCATGCCGAGGGGACTGCTGCCGCTGCTGCCCAGCGTATCGATATCCCACAGCATGAACGTCCCGCCCTCCGTGCCGTCGCTGCGCCACAGTTCCTTCCCATGTTCATCATCGGTCGCGGAGAAGTACATGAGTCCGTTCCACACGATGAGGGAGGAAATGGCCGCGCTGAATCGAGGATTGATGTCACGCACTTTCCGCGGTTTCAGCACGCCGGCCGGATCAAGCGCCCAGAGTTCCTCACCGTTTCCCGCATCGGCGGCACAGTAAATCAATCCGTTGTATTCGACGAACTGCGACGGGAACGAGCCATGGCTGCTGCAGATTTCTCCAATCTGCCTCGTCCCCTGCGCGGTACCGTCACAGACATACGGTTCATAATTGCTGCTCCAGCTCGTGGCGGAGAATGCCAGGAGGTCCGACAGTGCCGCGAGATTGCTGATCTGACTGGGCCCCGATCGCGGGTTGATATCCGTGATACGATGGCAGAGTTCAATCGTCCCGTCCGTTTCCCAGAGCTCGAGTCCCATCGCCGAGTCAGCCGCCGCGAAATAGACCCTGCCGTGAAAGACGGTCATCTCGGACGGGGAGCTGCTGTTCGGCCCTTGCCAGATATCGGCGAGCATCCCGGTTCCTTCCCGCGTTCCATCCGTCGCCCACAGCTCTGTCCCGTGCTGCTGATCGCCGGCACTGAATACGACCAGTCCGTTCAGCGCCGTGAAATAAAATGGGCGAAACGGATTGGACTCTTCCAGCTCGGCGATCCGCTGCGTCCCCGGGGTCGTGCCGTCGGTGCGCCAGAGTTCCGTCCCGCCGGAGCCGTCATTGAGCATAAAGACGGCGTACGCCCCGGCATCGGTGATCTGGAAGTTGCTGAATCCCCCGCGCGCGCCGAAACGCATCAGCTCGCTGTGCGCACCGGTCTTCGGATCCGCTCGCCACAGGGCGGGACCGGCCGTGAGATCGTTCAGGCCGATAAGCACCATATCCTGGAAAGGCATGATCGAGGGGATCGTGGTCGAACCGTTTCGCGTATGCGTCAGCAGAGGGTATGCGCTGTTCCCTCTCCCGTCGGTCGCCCATACGCCCGTATTGGTCCGAAATACGAGCCGGTCCCCGACGACGTGGAGATCGACCGGCCCCGACGATCCGGTCGTGTCGATATCCTGCACGAGCCGCGCACCCTCGGTGATGACCCCGGAAGCGGGTTCCACCCGTACTACCACCGGCATGCGCGGGCTGACACAGGAATCCCTGGTTTCGACATACCACACGGTCGTCATTTCGAGAAGCGGCGTCGTGAAGTCCGCTCCGAATGCCACGGGCGTTCCCCCTTCCGGCACCTCGTACCACGCAAACGTTCCGCTCGCAGCGCTCGCATGGAGCACTGCATGGCTGCCGACACAGATCAGCGTGTCGGAGACGACGGGTACCGCGACCTGGCAGCAGCTGTAGGACGACGCCAGAGCAACCGACCGGATACGCGCCAGCTGCAAGGGTGTGAGACTGTCGGCGCAGGGAGAGCTGGTGTACGACATGATATTGTCCGTGAGCGGCGCATAGCTCATGCCGTTCGCGTCACGCGCCGTCCCCGTATACACGCACGCGCCGTCGACGAGTCCGAGCAGATTCGGATCGGCGGGCGTATCGCATATACGGTCCCCCGCGGTCGCGCAGTTGCTGCCGTCGACCAGTTCGTCGGTCGGAAACTCATTGCTCATTCCGTGGGTGTGCGGCAGGCCGAGCACATGTCCGAGCTCGTGCGAGAGAATGTTGAGCAGCGTCCGCGTGCAGTTGAGGTTGATCAGAACCCAGTTGCCGATGGTGCTCCCGCAGCCCGAGGACTGCCGCCGGAGCTCAACGTTCACGGTCTGTTTGTTCATGCGCGGGCCGACGTCGGATTCGAAATACACCGGCGAACCGCAGACGACGAATCGCACGTTCGCCCTCCTATACCAGAGGTTCGTGCCTTCGAGGGCGCCGAGCAGTTCGTCCTCCGACAGGACCGGCGTCCCGTTCTGGCGTTCGATATGGAAGGTGACGGGTATCTCCACCGTCGACGAGTCGAATGCGAACTGCCGCGCACGGGAGTCCGCTTCGATCATTGCGTCGAAACGGGCGATGAACGCTTCATCCGTGACAGTGCTGCAGAACTGGGAATACGAAACGACGGCGGGAAAGACAAGCAGAACGAGCGTGAGGACGATACGTCTGTCCATACGACCTGCCATGCTGAAATGATACACTCAGAATCCGTATCGATATGATACCCAGAAAAAAAAACTCCCGCAATGCAATACGGGAGTCAAATCTTCGAATATCTGAAATACGTCAGAACGTGCTTCGGGCATTGGTTCCGAATTCCAGGAGTTCGGTCACGACGCCGTTGTCCTTCATGACCGACCGGACGATGCCGCTGAGCGGGACCTTGGGATGGATGAAGCCCTCCGACTCATAATCCCCGAACATCGTCTCCACCTTCGAAGTCGCTTTCGTGCAGCCGTTGAATGTTCCCGCAGGGACTTTCACCGACCCGGTGGTGGTGGCGATTTCATACTTCATCGCGATACCGGTCAGCGCCTTCGCGTACTGCCCCTTCATCAGGCTGAGCGCCATCCCGTCGATGTTCTGAACCTGCCCTTCCCTGTCGCGAAGTTTGAGCGAGAGAATGTCGATGTCGTCCGGGTCCATGGTTTCCTGCACCTTGTCGAGTCCGCGGACCTTCATCTGCATCGCCGTTTCGCCAGTCGGGCTGAGCGTCGTGATCTCCAGGGTCCATGCATCGCCGTCGCGTCCGACGATCGCCGTCTTTGAGATGGTGCGTTCCTCGCCGTCGGTATTCCCGAGGACAATGTACTGGCCGACGGCAAATGGCATGGGTTTGACCACGGCGGCTGTTGCGTCGTAGGTGGCGTCCGACGACCTGTTGAACGCATCGACGATCCGGCGCTGCATCGCCGGGTCCACCGATGCGGCACAGGCGCTGAGAAATACGATCGCAAAGAGAGCACTGAAAACTCGAGTACGCATGACAACCTCCGGTGTGGCACAATTCTGTAACGGCCGCAGCCCCGTGCCGGGGGGAATTCCCGGACGAATGCATGCTGCCATCGGTGATTGGAAAGACGATGAAACATGCGAATCATACGGATAAAAAGCAATTCGTGTTTTTTTATACCGGACGCCCGCGCCTCCGTGGGACGGAGCAGCCTGCACCTCCGCGGGCCAGCATGTATCCGCGAGAGAATGCCGGTTCCCCGCCGCGCGGTTCCCCTTGAAATCAAGCCTCAAATATCCGATTTTCTTTCAGTTTCCGTTCAAGCCCGGAGTTTTCCCGTGAAAGTATTTTTCCTCCCCTTCATTCTGTTTCTGACATGCGCGCTCCACGCGCAGGACGATCCCCTGACGTTCGAATCGCCCGACACGACCGCTGCGCTGCAGGGCTTCACCCCGCTTCGCCTCTTCGCGATACCGCGGAGCGATGAATGGCCGGGAGCAGGGAAAAGCGGCCGGGGGATTTTCGCCATCCACGCCTGGGCGGTGCCGAAAACCGGCCCGACGCAGGATCGCGCGAACGAAGCCGTCCTCATCGGCTGGAACCCCATGGGCCGGCTTCAGCCCGACCAGCCGGGATACTGGTGGCAGTACGAATGGAGCTACGGGCAGACCGGCACCGCGCTGTTTGAACTCAATCTCGATGTGCGCGACAGCATGCAGCTCGGGAACCGCCCCGGGCTGCGGCGCATCAGCTACAAGATCAACCGTAAATCGGGTCAGGGGATCTCGGCCGATTTCGCGTTTCAGAATGTCAGCTTCGTCGAAGGCAGTACCAGCGCCGGAGACAAGCTTCCCGAGAATTACCTCCAGATCAATACGCGGTCGAACCGCCTTCGGGCGAACCTCCGCGCGGACTTCCGCAAGCTGGTCCAGCAGGCGGTTTTCACGAGCAGTTCCGCGGATGCGAAACTGTTCCTCCCCTGCGAGCGCGGCAATATTTTCAATGCCAGGCTCATCCCGCTCTACGGGGCGGTGTCCGACAGCACCGAGGTCGTCCTCAATGCCATGGAAATGGGCGCGAAGTATACGGTGAAAATCCGGAACGAGCGGGAATATGACGTCCGTCTCACATGGGACGCCACGCACGGGCGACGCCTGTACTGGGATGCCCAGCGTGCGCTGCCGGAGAAGGTTGAGCGCGGCATGACGCTCATCGTTGAGATCTTCGTCGACGACACCTACAACGCCTTCGGCAGCGTCCTCGGAATGTTCCGTGAAGAGGACCGATGAAAAACGGGTTCACCTTCCGGTGAACCCGTTCCTTTGCTGGAGGACGACCGGCCGAAACCGGTCATTCGCGGAAGCGACTATCGCTGGATGTTGATGACGCGTTTCAGCACCTGATCTCCATACTGAACGCGGAGGTAGTACATGCCCGTCCGTTCATGCGAGAGATCCACGTGCATCCTGCCTGCCGCCGGTATCCCGACGCGGGATATCACTTCTCTCCCCAGAACGTCGGTCACAACAAGCTGCACCGGCACGGAAACGTCACCCGTGAACCCGACCGTAACCTGTCCCGTACTGGGATTCGGATACAGGGAGATATCCTCGATCACCGCCGAGGCTGCCTCGACACCCAGGACCGAGACGTCGAAAGGAGCGGACAACGCCGTACAGCCGGACGCGTTCTGCACACGCACCTCGTAGCGACCCTCGTTCTCGATCAGAATCGCCCGCGTGTCGGCACCCGGGAGGGCGAGCCCGTCAAGGAACCACTGCCATGCGAAGGCATCATCGGTGATCAGTGAATCCCCCGATCTCGTTATCATCGGCTGCGGGGGAACGGGAGAAAAGATCACGTCCACGGTATCGGAGTAGCCCGGACGGCCGTCGCTCGAAACGGTACGGCACCAGTACGATCCTGTCCTGCGGACGAAAATGGTCCTCGTGGTTTCCTGCGTGCTCCACAGGTAGGACGACTGCCCCGGGAGTGCATCCAGGACGAGCGAATCGCCTTCACACTGCGCAGTGCCTCCGCCGGCTGCAAGAGTGAAGCTGAACGGCAGTCCCGGTATGCCGGGGAGAATGATCTCCGCCCCGCATTGCGTCAGCCCCAGATTCCTCGCAGTCACGATGATGTCGACGTGGCTCGTGTCGCTGACCGGCTCCGGATCGTGTTCGAGCAGCCAGCGGGCAGTTCCACTCTGGCCGGGTGTCAGTTGCGGCGGCGAAAGTTCCTTGCTGTGCCGATCCACGGGATCGGGGAGTGCGATGCGGTATCCCGGCGGCGGGACAATCGTCGCCCAGATGTTTTCCGCCGTGGCATTCCCCAGGTTTGTTACGGTCACCGTCACCGGGAACGGCATCGGAATATGCCAGTGGTTCACCGAATCCACCACGATGGGAGGAATGGACAGGCCGCAGCTCAGATGCGACGTTGGCAGCGGTATGGCGGCGACCGGAAGAATGTCAGCGCATTCGAGGCTGTCGCCTCCGTCGTCAAAGCTCGTGACCGCGATCGGGGTCAGACGGCGTGTTGTCGTCTCGTTTGCGAAAAGCACCCATTCGAGGGACAGCTGTTCATTCGGCGCGAGCAGTCTGTTAAGCTGTACCAGGACGGGATTGGGTGAGGACGGATGGAGCGCGAGGTCTGACGCCCGGAAATTCAGCCTGACGCGATCGACCCGGGCAGGCACCCCGGCCTGATTGGTCAGCGTATACCTGACGGTGAAGGGATTCGGTTCAACGCCCGACGAATCGCTTTTCAAGCCAAGGGAATCCGGAATGTCAAGGGCACAGTGCCAGTCGTACGTGACTCCGGGGATACGCACGCTGCAGGAAGTCGAGACGGTATCGATCACCAGCCCGTTCAGATCCTCCCCGCTGATACGGAACTGCAGCACGGGTGTCCTGTCGACGCCGTCACGCATCGTCCAGGTCACTTTCCACTCCACCTCCGGGACCGGGTCGCCGGTTACCCATGGCGGCAGTTCGGCAGGGGAGAACGTGAGCGTCGGCTGCGGCGTGCTCGGATCGAGCTGCATGCCCGGCGGCAGTATCACGGTTCCCGTGACGTTTCTCACGCGCCTGCTGCCCGCATTCACGCATGTCAGCCGCACCGAGAATGGATTCGGCGTGTAGCCGAGCAGATTGTCATCGTACGTCAGCGAATCCGGGACATGGCAGCGAGGCGAGAGGAGCAGCCCGTCCAGGGCGGGAATGATCAGAGAATCGGAACAGACCACGCCGGGGTCGCCCGGATACTGGCCCGCATGGGCTCGCACCTCATACCGTCGTTCGATCTGTGTCAGCGGATGCAGCACCATCCATGTCACGGATCCCGTCTCCCCCGGCTGCAGGACAGCCGGCTGGAGCGTTTTCGTGAAATGGTCCGGTGCGTCCGGACCGGCCAGTGCCAGTCCCGCCGGCAGCGACAGCGTCGCTTCTACGGCGGTCGAGGCGATGGTCCCCCGGTTCGTCACCTCGTAGGTGATCGGCACGGGCATCGGATCGTAGCGGAACTGCAGGCTGTCGGAGATCACCTCGGGGATGTTCAGCCGGCAATCGAGCGTCGCGGCATCGCGCTCGATCAGTACCGATGCGGTATTGAACCGCGGAATGCGGCATCCCTGCAGGAACCCGGCATCAGAGACGGTGAGAGGCACCCGCAGGCTGTCCATTCCCGCAGGGAGCGGGGAGGTCTGGAATCGTAAGCGGAGGATGGTCCGGCTCGCCGGCAAATCCCACGCGGACTGGATCATGACCTCGGTTCCTCCGGCCACTGCCGCAGTGGATACCGCCTGCTGCGACAGGGGCGCCCCGGGCGCGACATCGGCGGAAAGGAGCTGCATCATCTGCCGGTCGTAGTTCAGCGTGAAGTTGAACGGGTACAGGTGCACCGGCTGCAGCGTCTCGATGGCAAGATCGACAACCACTTCCTCTCCCGCGATCGTGCCAGCGTCATTGAGAGTGAACTGCAGATCCGAGAACGTCGTCGAGTCGAGCGGTGCACGATAGGTTTTCGTTTTCAGGTCGTTCCCGCCGCACAGGTTCTGCAGCTGTAGATCGACCGGCCCGATCGCCCCGTCCGCACACTGACGCTCATACGTGATCATGCATTCCTGGAAACCCTGGAAAATGATGTTGGCGATTTCCTGGTAGATCGAGGCGATCTGTCCGGCATTCGGTGTCTGATAGTACCGCCCACCCGTCAGCAGCGCGATCAGCTCGAGTTCGGTCGCATTGATGGCTGTCCCGAGTCCGACAGTGTACACGCGAATGCGGTGCCTGTTTGCCAGAGAAATGATTTCCGCAACGGTCCGCGTCGACGAGTTGTCGCCGCCGTCCGTGAGGACGATGACCGCGCGGCAGTGGTTGACCCCGTTGTTGATGATTTCGACGATGCCTGCATAGGCCCCGTCCCAGACCGCCGTCGCACCGGAGGCGACGAGGTTGTCCACCGCCGCATGAAGCGCGGGCTTGACCGTCGTCATCTGCTGAGCTACCTGCACATACTGGTTGAAATGCAGAATGGCGGCTTCGTCAATTACTCCGTCCATCAGATCGATGAATGTATGTCCTGCCTGCTTTGCGCCGGCATTGCCCGAACCGCTCATGGATCCGGAAGCATCGAACACCAGCGCCACGGATATGGCGCACCGGACCATCGGGTCCGGACACCACAGGGTGAAGTCGTTCACCTCCTGACCATGGTCCATGATCCGGAAGTTGCTCTTCTGCAGGTTGTACACCGGCTGTCCATTGCACCCGACGGAGAAATAGAGCTCGATGGTCGGCCAGTTCACCGTCACGCGCTTGAAATTCAGGTTCGGCTGGGCCTGCACGGTCCACATGCTGCCGATCAGCAGCGCCAACGCATAGAGGAAAAGCATCCGCAGCCCCCGCCGGCGCATGACATTTCCAGAATGATGAGAATGAGACATCCCGTCCTCCTTGATTGTGGTATGATTCAATTCCGCACTCCCAGCAGAAGCTGCCGGGTCAGAGTCGTTGATCCGGCCTGCAGCCGGACATGGTAAAGGCCTGCCGGAAAACCGGCGAGATTGATTCGCAATTCGCCCTGGCGTCCCGCGGACTCCGCCGGGCGACGCAGCAGTTCGCGTCCCAGTACGTCGCACACGCTGATCACGGCAGCGCCGGGCGCCGCAAGCCTGTATCGCACTCCCACGACGTTCACTGCGGGATTCGGGTAGAGTTCAAACTGATTTTCGGCTGCCGCGGCCTCCGCGACATCGAGTACCGTGACATCATACGGATCGGACCACGTCACGCAGCCGAACCCGTTCTCGACCCGGACGCGGTAGCTCCCTGTTTCGAGAACCTGCAGGTCGCGCGATGTCGCCCCGCCGATCTCGACCCCGTCACGGTACCACTGCCATGCAGTCGCGTCCGTCGCGGTGAGCATGTCCATCTGGCGTGTGATGACCGGCGTCACGGGCAGCGGGTGCACGGTGACGCTGACGGTATCCGAGGTGATGGGGCAGCCCGCCAGGCCCGTCATCATGCAGAAATATTCTCCGCTCTGACGCACGACGATCGTTCGACCCGGCATGCCGTTCGACCAGAGGTAGCTCTGGAATCCCGCCCCCGCGTCGAGCTCGACCGAGTCTCCTTCGCAGAAAGCGAGGGATCCGATGACACGGATCGGCGGATGCGATGGCTGGATCGGCGCGACGATGTGAACAGGCATGCTGCAGGTAACGGGCGGCAGCGGCGTCCCGTCCTCCTTCGTCCCGCTTGCGGTGAACGCGACCATGACGGTGGTGTCGCGGCATGCCGGCGGCACCCGCAGCAGCTGCATCGTCCACCGGAGCAGCGGGACGCTGTCTCCCGGGGTCCATGGGAGCAGTGGTGACGCCGGGACATACCGGACAGCCGAATCACCGGGCATCAGATCGAATCCGGGTGGCAGGGTGAGCGTGGCGCGAACGTCCTTCGCGGGGGCCGTTCCCGTGTTTTTCACACGCACGCCGGCACTGAACGGATTGGGCACCCACGCGTCGCTCTGCGCATCGAAGACGAGGGTCAGCGGACCGGGACACTCCACATCGAGCAACGGTACACCCGCGGGCGGGACATAGAGGTCCTTGCAGAGACGAAGCGTCCTGTAGTTGTCGAACATCGCCGTTACGCATACGTGCAGCGTGTCGCCCGTACTGCGCGGGAGAATCTGCAGATTCCAGATCACCTCCTGCGTCGTGCCCGGTGCGAGATCAACGGGGCTGCCGGCAACACTGTCCGCCGTGTGCGAGGTCAGCACGAACGCACTGTGATCGTATTCTATCAGGAGCCGCAGATTTGTCGCCTCGAGATCGCCGGTATTGGTCAGCGTTGATTTGAATGACACCGGGTTCGGAACGTAATCGCTGCTCGCCGGATTCCAGTCCACCACTGCATCCGACTCGAGGCGGTAATCGATGTCCGGCAGGGCTTTCACGATACAGACGAGTGCGTCATCGGTAACCGGGATATAGCAGGCATCCCCGAAGCGCATCTCGCTCAGCGTCACATCACAGCAGACGGTGTCCTCCGCGTTCACCGGCGCGCTCACCATGAATTTGAGCAGCGGTCCCGCTCCCTCCACCGTGAACGTGTCGACGAGGGAAACGCGCAGCCCGCCGCCCTCCGGTGTGACGACGAGAGGCTTGCCTGCGTAGAAATAATCCGGCGACGTCGGGAAACCGAGACCGCTCGCACAGCCGGCGCCGAATTCGAGGTGAAACGAAAGCGGCGGAAGGACCGTGCGCGGCATCGGGGTACGCAGCTGCAGCGAGAGCACATACGATTCACCAGCTTTCACCACCATGTCGTCGAAGCCGATTTCCATCTGTGTCCAGGTCGTGGAATCGAGTGGGACGGAATAAGCGACATGAACGAGGCCGGTATCCCCACAGACACCCTGCAGCTCGAGGTCGAGTGTGTGGGCGCCGCCCTCGGCACACGGGGGATCCGTCAGCGTGTACTCGATCACACATTCGCCGAAATTCATTCTGGAGAGGATCGAGGCGATCTCAGCGTAGGCCTCGACGACTTCCGTCGCAGTCACTCCCGTGTAGGCACGGCCGTAGGTCTTCGCCGCAAGCTGCTCCAGCGCCTGCCGGTTGAACTGATCGCCCACGCCGATGGTGTAGATACGGATGCGATGCCGGCGAGCAAGTTCGACGACCTCCGTCATGGTTCGCTGTGATACGATGTCCTCCCCGTCGGTGAGTACGACGACGGCCCGCTGTGCGTTCATCCCGCTGTTGATCAGTTCGATAACACCCTGGTAAACACCGTCCCAGAGGGCTGTCATGCCAATTGCGTTATAGGTATCGATCGCGGAATGCAGCACGGGCTTGACGGTCGTCATCTGCTGGGAGACGCTGACGGCCTCGGTGAAAAACAGCACCGCGGCTTCATCGACAACGCCGTCCATTCTGTCGACGAACGCATGCCCGCCCTCCGTCGCCCACGCGATCCGGGCGGAATCCATGGATCCGCTCGCATCGAACACCAGCGATGCGGAGAAGCTCGCTCGCGTCGACGTATCGGTGCATGCGACGGTGATATTCCGGATCTCCTCGCCGTTATCGATCACACGGTACAGGTTCGGATCTTCGGCGAGGACCGGAGTGCCGCCGCATTCCGCGGCGACACGGAACTGCACCGACGGCCAAAGCACGTTGAGCGGGCCGGGGTGCAGCGTCGTCTGTGCGTGGGATGTGGCGTTCGGAAGCAGGGCAACTGCTGCGAGAAGTATGAGTGTGACAGCGGATCGCTCGATCCAGCAACGGTGCACAGCATGGCGTGACATGATGTCCTCACGTGCAAGAAATTGGATATGTAATGATCGAAACAGCGCGCTGCCGCCCCCCGGGCCGGCTCATTCGTCTGTCGCGCCGCATGGCTGGATGGATATTTTAATGTAGCAATCCTGTTACCGCGAGTCAATGGTACCCGCCGATTTTTCGGCGCTGCGTATCGCGCACATCATCGGGGGAGGATTCAGCAGCGCACAATCAGATCATTTCGTGTAAAGGTACCGCGCCTGCCACTGCCCGCGGCCGGCAAGAACGCGGATGAGATACAATCCCGCCGGCATGGCGGACAGGTCGAGAGTCAGCGGGCTGCGCGAACCGGCGGACGCTGCGGCGATATCCTTCAACAGCACTGTGCGCCCCAGCGCATCGCTGAGCACGAGGAGTGCTTCGCCGGCAGCCCCGGCCGGCAGTTCCACATGCAGCCGGCCGTGACCGGGATTCGGCCACAGCTCAAGCGATTGTACGGCGGGATGTTCAAGGTCGATGCCGAGCGGCGCATCCACGAAATAGATGCGGCAGCAGCAGGTATGCGGTCGTTGATTTGCCGCGTACAGCGTCATGCACGACAGCGCGGAATCCAGCGGCCGCACTTCGGCACTCGGTTTCACACTCCAGGCGGCCTCCGCCCAGCCGCCTGCGGCGAGCGTTCCGCCGGGAAGCGCGTATACGGCGGAATCGGGACTGACGAAGCAGAGTTTCGTGGTATCGAGATCCAGCCGCATGGTGACGTCTTCAGCGTCGCGGTCGCCGGTATTGAAAAGACGGACCCGGATGAGGAATTCCTCCGGATCCCAGGTCCCGGACGCGCTGCTCCAGTATATGAATAATGGATGCTCGCCGTCGAACAGCAGTTCCGGCCCGTGCGCGAGTATCACCGCATGCGCATCATCGATGGAAAGATCGGGACAGCCGTCCGAGAATGTCGCCTCGCTCACGGCAAGGGTCATGGGAATCGTATCCCCGCGTCCGGCAGGGGCGTGTGCGCGGAAGGTAAGGTGCAGAAGCGTTCCCTCTTCCTCGATCCAGCCATTGCCTCCCGCTGCGGTCACCTGCACGCCGCCAGGAACGGGGACGGTGGTGATACCGACATTCCGGAGGACGTCGGTGTCCCAGGCGCTCACATAGGGGAAGGCGAGAAGCGTCGTATCGTATTGCAGCGTGAAGGAAAAGGCCCCGCGCCTCCTCCCCGTTTCCGGTTCGACGACGTGCAGACCGAGATGGAGGTTCCGCTCCGCGAGCACGGTGTCACCTGCCAGCGCCAGACGGAGCGGTTCGAGCGTGCTCGAGTCAAGCGGGGCGGTGTACCGGATGGTGTCCGCGACGACGTCGCCGCAGAGATTACGCATTTCGACGACAAGCTCGCGTTCCGCTCCGTCCGCGCAGTTTCGGCTGAAGCGGAGCAGGCAGTCCTGTTCTCCGCCGACGCGGCCCCATGCAATGGTCTGGTAGAGCGCGGCCAGCTGTCCGGCGTTCGGATTGAGGAGATACTGCCCTCCCGTTTCGGATGCGATCATCCGAAGTTCAGCGGTGTCGGCGGCTCCGCCGAAACTGATCATGTGAATGGGAATCCGATGCTGCTTCGCCACGGCAAGCACCTCGGGGAGTGTTCGGTAGGAGGAATCCGGGCGGCTGTCGGTCACGACGATCAGCGCCTTCCCGGGATTGAAGGTATTGTACGCGACTTCGACCACGCTCAGGTACAGCGCGTCGTAGAAGGCGCTGCCGCCGTTCGCGCCGAGCGCGTCGATTGCCGAATGCAGCATCGGTTTGATCGGTGTCATTTCCTGGTACGTCGCGGCATGGTCGTTGAACAGGGTGACCGTCGCCTCGTCGAGGATGCCGTCCATCATGTCCACGACAAAGTGACCGCAGGCTTTCGCGCCCGCATTGCCTGTCCCGGCCATGTCGGCACTGCCGTCGAGCACCAGCGCAATGCCGACGGCGATCGGTCCGTACAGTTCGGGACACCAGGTCACGAACGACGTGATTTCCTTCCCGTCTTCCCACAGCCGGAGGTTCGCCCGCGTCACATCGCCACGCTGTTCCCCGTCGCAGTGCACGCGATACGCGACGCTGATTTCCGGCCACAGTGCCGTATCAACGGTACGCAGAGAGAGTTCCGGCTGCGCCTCCGCGATCCAGGGCGCCAGGCCGATGAGAAGGATCATGACTGTCAGCAGTCGCCTCATACCCATACCTCAGGTTCATCCGAATGCCGCCGTCCCCGCGCCCGATAAGCCCGTACGTCGCCTTACGCACGCCGGGACCTGCGTTCCGGGTGTAATATCCGATATCGCGATGAGAGAAGCGAACAGCCTACCGGACGACGACCAGCTGCGACTCTACCGCGGCATCCGTTTCGAACTGCACGAGGTAGAGACCGGCATGCAGTCCCTGCAGGTCAATCTGCGCGGTGAACGTTCCCGATCCCGCGGCGACTGCGTACCGCCGCAGCTCCCTTCCGAGGAAATCGCGAACAAGAATGTTCGCCGGCGACTGCGGCGTGCGGGACGTCTGCACGAAGAGCGTTCCGCTGGCGGGATTCGGGTAGAAGGAGAAACTGCTGCGAACCGGAGCTGCCGCAGTGATCCCGGTCGCTGCCGGAGCCTGGTAGGTCCGTGATTTGGTGGTGCGTTCATCGATGACGCACAGTCCCGTCAGTTCCAGGTCGACGGTGTGCAGGAGTCCATCTGCCTCGGTCATGGTATACGATGCGTGACACTCGAGGTAGCGCAGACGGATGATGGTCATGATCTCGTTGTAGACCATGCCGAGGAGTGAACTTTTCCCCGTGGTGTAGAATCGTCCGCCCGTCCGGGCGCAGATCAGTTCGACGGTTTCGCTTTCGAAGCCGGTTCCGAGTCCGACAATGAATACCCGGACACGATTCCTGTTGGCGAGGGTAATGATTTCATCCGGAGTATGTACCGACCCCGCATCCGTGCCGCCGATGACCGCCACGACCGAGCGGCACGCGTTGACGCCATTGACCGCGGCCTCCTCCACGCTGCGGTAGATCCCGTCGAATACCGCGGATCCCTGTCCGAAGGGAATTTGATCGATGGCATTGATCAGCTCCGCCTTGCTGCTGTGCATCGGACTGCGCAGGGTGACCTGGTCGTCGAACCAGAGCACCGCGGCTTCATCGGTGGCCTCATCCATGAGGTAGATCATTTCCTTCCCCGCCTGCCGCGCATCCTGCGTGAAATCTCCCGCCATGGCCGCACCCGCATCGAAGGCGAACACCACGGACCACGGACACGCGGTGGAGAGATCGGGGCACTCCAGTGTGAAATTCGCTATTTCTTTGCCGGCATCTCGTATCCGGACATTGCCCGGAGTGATGTCATAGATCGGCTGCTTGTCACATGCCGCGCTGAAATAGATATCGATCGTCGGCCAGTTGTTGACGATGCGCGAGAACTGGACAAACGCCTGCGCCGACGCATCCGCCAGGGGAAGCATCAGTATCGCAGTTACGATCAACAGTGCCGTTTGAGAAACTCGGGTCCTCAGGACATGTTTTGCGAAGTGGTTTCCAACATGCATGCGCATCTCCTCGTGAATGTGTTGTGTGGCTTCATTCATCGAAAGCTGCTGCAATCCGGGTACCCGCGGACGCGGGGAATCCGTCACCGAATCGTCACCATCTTCGTCTCCCGCATGCTTCCAGCCTCGAGCTGGATGAAATACACGCCTGGAAGCAGATCGCGCAGGTCGAGATGTTCAATGAAACTGCGCGCATCCGCCGCACGCTCCGTTTGACGGATCCTGCGGCCGAGAATGTCACGCAGGATGAACCGCACAAGTGCGGGACGTTCGAGCGTGACGTTGATGTTGAGGATCCCATCGGAAGGATTGGGATACAGCGTGAAGCGCTGTCCGGCTGCCTGCCCCTCATCCACATTCAGGACACTGACAACATACATATCGGACAGCGCTTCACATCCGTTTGTATCAGTGATCTGTACCTGGTAGTTGCCGACGACGTCGGCGGAAAAAGTCTGAGTGTTCGCTCCGGGAACGACCGAGCCGTCACGGTACCACTGCCACGCCGCGGCGGGATCGGTGGTGAGGACGTCACCGCTCCGCGAGATCACGGGCTTCGCCGGCAGCGGATACACGGTGACCGTCACCGCGTTCGAGAGTCCCGGCGTCCCGTCCGCCGCGGTCACGCCGCAGGAGAACGTCCCGGAAAGATTCACGGTGATCGATTGCGTCGTGTCGCCCGTCGACCACAGGTAGGTCGCATATCCGCTTCCCGCGCTGAGGGTCACCTGTCCGCCCTCGCAGAAGGACGTCGGACCGGACTCGCCCAGCGTGAACCAGAACGGTGCGGGCATTGCGGGAATGTGCACTTCCGTCTCACAGGAGGACGTGTCTCCGCCCTTCTCCCAGACGAGTATCGTCACGGTATAGCGCAGGTCGACCGTCGTCAGCGGGTGTTCGAGCATCCACTGCGCCTGGCCCTGCTGCTGCGGGAAGAGCCACACCGGGGAAAGCGGTTTCGTTTCCTGCCCCGCATCCGCGGCGGCAAGCGCAAGACCTCCCGGCGGAAGCAGGATCCGCGCACGGATCGAATCGGTCATCGACGCTTTGCTGCTCGAGGCCGTCAGAGTCACCGAAAACGGCATGGGCAGATACTGCTGGCCACCGACATCGGCCGTGATGCTGTCGGCGGCAACGCTGCACTCGAGTGTCCCGTTGATTCCCGGGATGAACAGATGCGCATCGCAGACCGAGGGATCGCCGTCCGTGTCGATCAGCGTCGCGACAATCACCACCGAGCGCGCGTAGCTCCGATTCCGCACATCGACGAGCCAGAGAAACTCGGTGCTGTCGCCGGATTTCAGCAGAACGTCGATCATGGAGGATGACGGCAGCGGAGAAGATTGGTTCAGCGAGAGACCGTCGGCGGAGATATTCAGCATCACGTTCTTCAGCCGTATGTCCTGCTCACCGGTATTCCGTGCCCAGTATCGGACGGTGACCGGATTCGGTTCCACGTTGTGGCCAGTCTGATCAAGCTGCAGGGAATCGACCAGATCGATGCCGCAGGTAAGGTCTTTCCGCAGCCCGGGTACGCGCACCGAACAGTTCGACGGGACATCCATGAGCGGAGTGCCGTCATGGGTGCGTCCCGCGGCGGTGAAGTGGAACGGCAGGTGGATGTCGAAAGCGTCGCGCTGCGTCCAGCGCACGGTCCAGAAGATGGTCGGCACGGGATCACCGACATGCCAGGGCGCGACCGGCCCGCTCTGTATCGACTGTGTCAGCGGCTGTCCCGGAGGATCGAGTTCAACGCCGGCCGGCAGCTGCAGGGTCCCCTCCACGTCGTAGGCGCTCTCCGTCCCGGTATTGACGCAGGACAGCTCCACGGTAAAAGGATTCGGCGCATAGGCATGAGCGGCCGTGTCGAAATGCAGGGAATCGGGAACGGCGCATCGAACCGACAGGATGGGGCCGCTCACCGGCGGTACCGTCAGCAGGTCCTCACACGTTTTGTTCCCTCCCCGATTCGCCCAGGTATGCGCGCGGATCGTATCCACATGCGAAGACTGTATCAGCGGATGGTAAACCTGCCACTGCGTCGTGCCTGCCTGTCCGGGCTGAAGCTGGAATGGAAGCACCGACTTGACCCAGGGGCCGTTCAGATCAGGACCCGCAAGCGACATCTCGACCGGGAGGTCCAGTGCGGCGAAGACGCTGTCGGCGGGTACGACACCGATGTTGAGCACGGTCACCCGTGCGATAAACGGATTCGGGACGTACCGCTTCGCCGCGGTGTCCGCGGTGAGCACCGGCAGTTCGAGCGAACAGACCAGTATCGGCTCCGATTGCGTGAAATGCACGCGGATACTGCAGTCGATCGGTGTGTGATTCGCGAAACTCGCGGATACCGTCAGCATCGAGGAATCGGCATGTATCTGCGGGAGCGCCACCAGCTGCCAGGTTACCGCGCGGAATTCACCGGGCGGAATATCCTCCAGCGCCACGGTCGGCACGGTCGGGGAGACAAGCCGGAATACCGTCGTATCGAGATCGATCGTGCAGCTTCCGCCTGTCGATGGAATGGTCCCGGTATTGAAGACAGGGAAGGTCACCAGGAACGGTCCCGGCGTGTACGCGTCGACGGCATTGTCCCAGGTCAGCTGCCGCGGGGCGTCCATGTCGCAGTTCAGCATCGGGTGTCCCGGAAGCACGGTGACCTCGGCCCCGTCCATCCAGGGTTTCAGACAGCCGGATTCAAACGACGCCGTCATGACAGCCAGATCCCCGACCACCGTATCCAGCGGTGACTGAATGGCA
>QKAF01000145.1 GCA_003246455.1 Bacteroidota bacterium | reverse complement strand
GGCGGTCAGGGGAGCGAGGCCGGCGCGCACATCCTTCAGCACCTCGATGAAAATACCGCCGAGGCCGCACAGCACCATGTGTCCGAAGGCGTCTTCCTTTTTCGCCCCGGCGAAGAGCTCGATGCCACTGAGCATGGGCTGCAGAAGCACGGCGGTGGTGTCAGGGATGTTCATCATGCGGGCGAACTCGCTGCGCACGGTTTCCTCGTCACGCACGTTCAGCGTCACGCCGCCGACGTCGGACTTGTGCACGGGACCCACGACTTTCATGACGACCGGGAGTCCGAGACGCTTCGCCTCCCAGGCGGCGTCGTCGGCCGACGTGACGACGGCCTCGCCCGCGCGGGGAATGCCGGCCGCGTCGAGCAGCTGCTGGATGGAATCGGGCGAGATGTACCCGTCGCTCTCCCTCTCGATCACGGCGCGGATGGCGGCAAGGTCGATCGCAGGGGCCGCGGCCTCTTCCGCGGGCGGCGGTGTGTGATAGACGCGGGCGAGCGTACTTCCGAAGGTCACCTCGTCCGGAAAGTTGATGTGTCCCTTCGAAAGGAAGACATCGACCTCCTCACGCGCGGTGAGGGTGGACGGCAGGACGGGATAGATCGGCTTTTTCGCGGTCAGCATCTTCTCATGCAGCACGTCGTAGACGTCGAAGATCTTCACGAGTCCGGGCGTCCCGAAAATCACCACCATGGCGTCGATGTCGTCGAACTTCCGGTCGACGGTGTCGATGATGATGCCCAGCTGCTCGGCTGTCCCGGTGGCGAGGAAATCGATGGGGTTGGCCACGGAAGAGCCCGGGAACAGCTGCGTGAGGAGTTCGTCCGCCGCGGGACCGGAGATATGCGGCACGGCGAGCCCGCCGTTGGACAGCGCGTCGGTCAGCATGACGGCGGGTCCGCCGGCATGCGTGATGATCGCGATGTTTTTCCCCGTGAGCTGCGGATGCATGAAAATGGACGCCACGGCGATCAGATCCTCGCGTCCGCTGCAGCGCACGATGCCCGCCTTGCGGAACAGCGCGTCGACGGCGACGTCGGAACTGGCGAGCGCGCCCGTGTGCGACGAGGCCGCGCGGCTGCCGGCTTCCGAGGAACCCGCCTTCACGGCGGCGATGCGGCAGCCCTTGCGGATGAGCGAGCGTGCGTGCCGCAGGAGCTTCTCCGGCTTGCTGATGGTCTCGATGTACAGCAGCTTCACGCGGGAGCTGGTCTCCGGGTCGAAGGACTCATCGAGATGGGCCAGGATTTCCTCCACGCCGAGCTGGGCGCTGTTGCCGACGGAGAACACGCTGGCGAAGGGGATGCCCTTCGGGATGCCCGCCTCGAGAATGAAGCAGGCCGTCGCGCCGGAACCGGAGATGAAATCGACGCCCTTCGGTTCGAGTTTCGGAATGGGCTCGGTGAAAATACTGTGGTGCTCCGGCGTGCAGATACCCACGCAGTTGGGACCGATCAGCGATCCGCCCACGCCGTCGATCACCTCGACGACCCTGCGTTCGAGCTCACGTCCCGCCTCGCTCTCCTCGCTGAATCCCGCGCTGAGGATGATGAACGCGCGCGTGTCTTTCTTTTGCGTCAGCGTCTCGACCACGGGGAGGGTGTATTTCGCGGCGATGGCGATGATGGCGAGGTCCACCTGCGGCAGCGCATCCGGGTCAGGGAAGCTGGGGATGCCCTGCACCTCCGCTTCCTTCGGATTGATGACGTACAGTGCTCCTGCGTAGCCGCCGTCGATGAGGTTCTTGAGGACTTTGCCGCCGGGCTTGTGAATATCATTGGATCCGCCTACGACGACGATGCTTTTCGGATCCAGCAGCTGGGGGGTAATCATTCCGGTTCTCCAAAAGTCAACATGATGGGATGGGGATCCCTTGATCATTCGTCCCGTCGCCATAATTACGACAACGGAATCCTAAAAATTGCCGAATCTCCGTGTGAAAAAAAAATGGAGAGGGGCGGGAGGGACGGAAGGGGCGGGAGGGACGGAAGGGGCGGGCCGGTCGCGACGGAGTCGAGCACAGCGAGACGAAGGCGGGGATAATGCGAGACGACCCGGCGGAAACGGCGTCCCAGGGCAGGGGGAATTGCATTGTTTTGAGGGGATTCGAAGGGCAGAAATGCCCGAAACCATGAAATATATGCCATAATTTCAATAAACTCAAAGCGAAAATTGACTACGCCTCGCGATTTTCGTATTTTTGTGAATCCGGCGGAATAGGGCACTTTTTGTCCACTCACCCGATAATTCTCCGATCCGCCGCGACATACGTTCACCTCATCAACAGGTCCGGACCTATGAAACTTTCCGATTTTGACTATGCCTTCCCCAAAAACCTGATCGCCAAGTATCCCGTCGAGGAACGCGACCAGGCCCGTCTCATGGTGATCCATCGCGACACGGGTGACGTCGAGCACCGCGTGTTCGCCGACATACACGAGTATTTCAAGAAGGGCGATGCCCTCGTACTCAACGATACGAAAGTGTTTCCCGCACGACTGATCGGTCGCAAGGAAAAGACGAACGCGAAAATCGAGGTGTTCCTCCTTCGCGAACTCAGCAAGGACGAGCGCCTGTGGGACGTCATCGTCGATCCCGCCCGCAAGGTGCGCATCGGCAACAAGATCTATTTCTCCGACAAGCTCATGTGCGAAGTCATCGACAACACGACGTCGCGCGGCCGCACGGTGCGCTTCAACTACCAGGGCGATTTCTTCAAGCTGATCGACCAGGTGGGACAGACGCCGCTGCCGCCGTACATCAAGCGCGACGCGGAAGAGTCGGACAAGGAAAACTACCAGACGGTGTATGCCCGTCAGATCGGTGCCGTCGCGGCTCCGACCGCGGGACTCCATTTCTCGAAGAAGCTCGTCGGCCGCCTGAAGAAAAAAGGCGTCGGCGTGACCTCCGTCCTGCTGCACATCGGTCACGGCACCTTCCGTCCCGTCGAGGTCGAGGACCTGACCAAGCACAAGATGGATTCCGAATACTACGAGATTCCGCCGGACGCCTGCTCGGTTGTCAACAAGACGAAGGAAAGCAAGAAGAGCGTCTTCGTCTGCGGCACCAGCACGGTGCGCGCACTCGAGTCGAGCGTGACCACCATGCGCCAGCTGACGCCGGCACGCGGATGGACCGACAAGTTCATCTATCCCCCGTACGACTTCAAGATCACCGATAAACTGATCACCAACTTCCATATGCCGAAATCGACGCTGCTGATGATGGTCGCGGCGTTCTCGGATTACGATCTGATGATGAAGGCCTACAAGAAGGCGATCAAGGACAAGTATCGCCTGTTCAGCTACGGCGATGCCATGATGATCATCTGATGCCTCCGTACGCGGACGGCATCGACCGCGATTTTGTTTTTCACAGGCGAAGTTTTGGCTTCGCCTGTGTTTTTTCCGGCAGCGGATCATGCCCGGACACCGGATTAACCCCCGGACAACTGCCGCCAGACATGCGGCCGGAAACGGACGATGGCGCGGATCCCCTGCGCAGACACATGAAGCGAGCGAGACGACCATGAACCAGTTTACCGTGTGCATTCCCGCCGCCGGCATTGGACGCCGCATGCAGAGCGATACGCCGAAACAGTACCTGCACCTGCACGGACGCCCGCTGCTGGCGCATACGCTTGACGTGTTCGACGCCATGCCCGAGTGCGCGGCGATTGTCCTCGCCGTGGACGACGAAACCGCCGCGCGGCGACTGGTCGATTCCTGCGCGCTGCGTGTCCCGGTCCGGATCGTGCCGGGCGGACCCCGCCGTCAGGATTCCGTCGCCAATGCGCTGACGGTGTGCGGGGAAGACGATACGATCGTGCTCGTGCACGACGCGGCGCGTCCCTGCGTCACCCGCGATCAGGTGCGCGCCGTCGCCGACGCCGCACGGACGTACGGGGCGGCGCTGCTGGCGCTTCCCGCGCGCGATACGATAAAGGAGGTCCATGCGGGCCTCGTGCGCGAGACACTCGACCGCACCGTGATCTGGCAGGCGCAGACGCCGCAGGCCGCGCGGGCGGGACTCTTCCGCATCGCCTTCGCGGAGGCGAAGGGAAAAGGCATCGAAGCGACCGACGATGTGTCGCTGCTCGAAGCCATGGATATTCCGGTGCATGTGGTGGAGGGATCGCCGATGAACATCAAGGTCACGACGCCGGATGACCTGGTGGTCGCGGAAGCGATCCTGAAGCTGCGCCTGACAGAAAATGAAACACGACCGGACCGGGGCAACGCATGAAAAAAGGTAAACTCTACATCGTCGGCACGCCGATCGGACACCCCGACGACATCTCCCTGCGAGCGATCGAGGTGCTCAAATCCGTCGACTACATCGCCTGCGAAGAGCGCAAGGTCGCGATGCGCCTGCTTTCACAGCATCAGATCGAAAAGGAACTCGTCGAGGTCAACGAACATACCGAGAAAGAGGAAACCGAGCAGATCGTCCTCGACCTGGCGATGGGACAGAACATCGCCCTGATCTCGGACTGCGGCATGCCGGTGTTCGCCGATCCCGGAACGCATCTTCTCACCGAGGCGATCGACACGGGCATTCCGGTCACCGCCGTGCCCGGACCCACATCGCTGACCACCGCGCTCGCGCTTTCGGGTTTCGACTCGCACCGCTTCTATTTCTACGGTTTTCTCTCCCCGAAAAAGGAAGAGCGGCGGGCGGAGCTTTCGCAGCTGCGTCATTTCCGGGATCCCGTCGTCTTTCTCGACGCGCCGTACCGCCTGCTCCAGGTGCTCGAAGACCTGGCCGCCGCGTTCGGCAACGGCCGCCACGCCGCGGTCGCCAGCGACCTCACCCTCAAGCACGAGGACGTCCGCCGGGGCCGTCTCGATACCCTCGTCAAACATTACCAGGCCGACCGCCGCAAACGCGAATTCGTCATCATCGTCGGCCCGGGTTCCAAAAAACGATAATCCGGTGAAACCGCCAGGAAGAGTAACCACGGATTATACGGATTGCACGGATTGCACGGATTGGTTTCTGGTGTGAGACCCGGGTTCTCCGGAGAGGAAGCCTGCGGTGGGCGCGTCATGAACAAAACACTCCTCCGGAGTCACGAACACCAGAGACACGTTGCGGCGGGGACGGCCCGTGCTAAGACGGTATGCGAATACGGTTGATCTGGCGCGAATGGAATCTCTGCGATAAAAAACGGCGCCCCGAAAGCGGGACGCCGTTTCTCGTACTGGGAGAGGGATCGTGTGTTACGGTGTCACCACCATGCGCCGGACAGCGGAACCGGTCGACGTGCGCAGGACGTACATGTACGCCCCCTGGCGGAGATCCGAAACGTCGAGCAGCAGCGTGTGCGTCCCCTTCGGACGCGCGCCCTGGTCGAGGTGGCGCACGCGGCGTCCGATCATGTCGAAGACCTCGAGTGTCACCGTCGCGTCCCGCGGCAGGGTGTAACTGATCTGCGTCGTACCCCGGCGGCTGAGTTCAACCGGGTTCGGCGTGTTCTGCCGCAGCAGCAGACCGCCGTCCACGTTGAGAAGCCGATCGCCAGGCATGCAGTAGTCGAGCAGTTCGAAACTGCCGTCCACGCGCCCGGCGACGGAGGCGTAGCCGCTGGTGAAGCCGAAGTCGCTGGACATCCGAAGCGGGGTGGTCAGTGCGTTGCCGATGAGGACGCGGCAGCGCAGCCACGCGAGCGCACCCGTGCCGGCGGAAACCGTGCCGCCCGTCGCCGTGATGTCCACTGTCCCGTTGGCGTTGTCGTAGGTGAAGCCGACCTGCATGGAGGCGGAGAGCGAGCCCTCCGTCACCATTTCCATCGGCCACAGCATGCTGCGGTTGAAGCTGATGCTTCCCGACCAGCCGGTGACGCCGGCGGGACCCAGGTCGCTGTCTGTCAGAATCGGGATTTCGATGATCGCATCCTGCTTCGCCTGGATCGAACCGACGGTGAGGATGGCGTTGACGATGGGCTGGGGAATACCTTCGCCCGTCAGAAGCCCGGAGACCTGGAAGAGACAGGGCTGATCGCTGCGCGCGACCAGGCTGTCAGTGAACTGTCCGACGGCCGAGGGAACGAACTCGATCACGGCAGTCAGCGTGCCGCCCGGCGGAAGCACGGCCGGAGCCGTCGGCGTCAGGCTGCGGATGATGAAGTCCGGCAGCTGCAGCGTGACGGCGCTGACCGAAACGGGCAGCTCGGACGTGTTCGTGATGGTCACCGACTGCGTGCCGCCCGACTGTCCGAGCACCGTCACCGGGAAGCTCGCGCTGCCGATGGAGAGTGTCGGCACGACGCGGCGCGCGCGAAGCACGGTGCGGCGTTCGACCGGACTGCCGAAGGCGGTGAAGCGCGACACGAAGGTCGCCGTGTAGTCCCGGGTCAGCTGTTCCCCGGCGAAATCGATGAGTACGGACTGCGAACCGCCGGAAGCGATCTGCAGCGGGAGCGTCGCCGCATCGGGAGTGATGATCGTGAAGAACGCGGCGTCCGGACCCTCGAGTCCCACGCTTTCGAGCGTGACCGCTTCGAGGTAGGTCGAAGCGATGCTGAACTGGGCGGAACTCGGGATGCACCACGCGTCGACGCCGAGATCGATCGTGTCGACCTGGGTCAGCGTACCCTGCTCCGCGCGTGCGCGAAGCGTGTAGATCGTCGAATCCTCGCAAGGTGCGTCCACCTGCAGCGCGAGGGTGCCGGTGAACAATCCCTGCGCCGTCGCGGTGAAGGTCAGGGTGAGGTCCTGGCTCTCTCCGGGATTGATGCAGAATGGCGGTGCGGGAACGACGGTGACCTGCGCCGGGAAGCTCGCCGTGGTGTAGCACAGCGGGGTACTGCCCGTGTTCCGCAGGGTGATGGTGCGGACCTCGGGATTGCCGACCTGGACGGGACCGAAATCGACGCTGCCGCCGGCGTCCGCGCGCAGTGTCACGCGCTCGGCCTCGAGCGGAATATCGAACTGCGGGAGTACGGAATCGTCGGTGCGGATCGTCAGGGCCGCGGTGACCGGGCCGTCTCCCGGAGCGAGCGAGCCGTCATACAGGATCTGGAAAATCCGCATGCCGCCCGCGCTGACGACTTCGGGTGTCGCGACGGGTGTCTGGTTGATGAACGCGGCGGCTCCCGTGCCGGTGATGGTGGCGGAAAGAATCGTGATCGGCCCGCTGCCGCTGTTGATCAGCGTGTCGTACAGCACGCCGCTTTCGCACTGCGACTTGCTGCCGAAGGCGAGCAGGGCCGGGTGGACGTCGAGTGTGCCGCGCACGGCGTCACCCTCGACGGAGATGCAGATCGTATCCGGACAGGGGGCGGCGATGATCACGCAGACCGACGCGCTGAAGCTGCCTTCCGTCCCGGGATTGAAGCGGAGATTGATGTTTTCCGTGCTTCCCGCGGCGACGGTCGTGGGCACCGCGCCGTTCAGGGTGAAGACGCCGGTCGGCTGTATCACCACGCCCGTGATCGTGGCGTCGAAACCGCCGCGGTTCTGGAGCGTGAACTGCCGGTTGCTCGCGCCGCCCACGTTGACGGTGGGGAAGACCAGCGGATCCGGAGCAGCAAGATACTCCTGCTCCACCGCCTCTGCGTGCAGAGGAATGCGGAATTCCGTTCCGCAGCGCTGCACGGTGATGATGAGCACATCGTCGAAGGTACCGTAGGACGGACGCGTGAATGATATGTCGAAGTTGAGGGGGCGTCCCGCGGCGATGTTCTCCGGCCCGCTCACGGTGGAGGAGAATCCGTTTCCGCCGTTGAGGAAGGAGAAGGTCACCGTCTCACGCAGATCGCCGGTGTTGAGGAGGGTCACGCGGCGCGGCGCGGCGGGCATGCAGTCCGCAAGGCGGCCGAAATCGATCGAGGATTCCGAGACCGTGATGCCGGACGAATCGCGGGTGGCGCGCAGCGCGACGCTCAGCGTCGGATACGCCGGGTCGTTGCTGCTGATGATCAGCGTGCCGGTCTCCGTACCGGAGACGGTCGGGGAAGCGCAGATCCGGACCGTTTTTTCCGCGTTCGAACTCAGCGTGAACGGCGTCGCCACCGCGGGATCGATGCGGAAGGCGCTGCCCGACTGGGTGATGCTCAGACTGAGCACTTCGACGGGGTCCGGAGACTGGTTTTTGAGAACGATATCCTCGCACGCGCTGCTGAAGCTGCACGGATCGAGCGTGAAATCGATGTCGCCGCGATCGGCGCTGAGTCCATCCGTGTCGCCCGAACCCGTGAGCGTGAGCGCGTGGATGTTGGCGCAGGGATCGCTTTCGACTTCGATCACCCCGGTGAAGGGACCGCGGGCGTTCGGCGTGAAGGCCACCTCAAACTGCATGCTCTGATTCGGTGCGAGTGTGCGCGGAAGGGCCTGGCCCGGCGTGACGCCGAAGACCGAAGCCGCCTTCACCACCCGCACGTCGGTGACCGTCACCGGCTGCGCGCTGATGTTGCGTATCGTGAACTGCCGGGTTTCCGGCACGAAGAGGCGCGTGAAGAACGCAGTCGCGGAATCGCCTTCGACCACATACTCTGAGACCGTGCGTTCCGCCGTCACGTTGATGTCCGTTCGGCCCGCCTCGTAATCGTTATGCGTAAGCCGGAGGATCGCGCTGCTGCGTCCCGCGGTCGGCCGGCTGAACTCGACGATCATCGGATAGCTGCTGCCCGCTTTCGCGGTGTCGTTGATCGCGGGCTGAATGATCTTGAAGTCCTGGAAGTCGGGACCGCTCACGCTGGCGCTGTAAAACACCAGCGGACCGTTGCCCTTGTTGCGGATCATGATGGTGTCGCGCAGGGGTGCGGGACAGCGCTGAATACCGAGGTCGGCGCTCGTCGGCGCCTCGATCTCGGGATTCGGGACGCAGATCGCGTTGATGTCCACCGCGGCAGTGTCGGCGCAGCGTGCGTCCCAGTCGACGACGATCGACGTATTGTAATCGCCGACCTTCGTCGGGGAGAAACGGACCGTGACGGACGTCGCCTGGCCCGGCGCCAGCGTCATCGGGAGATTCGGCTTGCTGGAGAACTGCAGCGGAGCCAGGATCTTCGAGAATCGGATATTCGTGATGTGTGCCGGCGTTGTGCCTGTATTGCTGATCGTGATGCTCTTCGCGGTGGTGCGGTTCGCGAAAATCGGTCCGATGCGAACCGGACTCTTCGGATCGAACTCCAGCTTCGTCTCGAGACCCTCGCCGCGGAAAACGAAGCGCAGGGTGTCGGTGCACTGTCCGTAAAGCGCGCGGTAGGTGCCGGTGAACGTTCCCGCCCCGGTGGGCGCGAACCGGAGACGGTAGGTCTTGCTGCTGTCCTGCAGCAGGAACACCGAGTAATCCGGCGATGAAAACAGCGGATCGCCGCTGACCTGCTCGAGAATGCCGACGCTCGCGAAGGTGTTGCCCTTGTTCGTCAGCGTGATGGTCGTGTCTTTCACCTGTCCGGCGCAGATCTGACCGAAATCGACGGTGTCGACCGACGCCTGCACGACGGAGAGCTGGCCCAGGCCGGAAAACGTCACGAGAGTGGTGTCGGGACAGGACGGGTCGCCGTGGATGAAGCGATAGACGCCCGCGCGCATTGCGCTGTCCTGCGGGGCGAAACGCACCCTGAAGTTCGCGTAATCCTTGACCGTGGTGCCTGCGGGCGGACTGACGACCGAATAGTCGTTATGGCCGGAGACGAATTCGTATTTGATGAAGGTCGGAATGATGTTTCCCGCGGTATACACGGGCATGTCGTAATAGATCGTGTCCTTGAGGCAGGTGCCGAACGACACCGCGTACTCCGGAAGAAGATCGAGCACGCCGTGCGAACGCTGGCCGCGCAGTTCCACCTGCCAGGGAATATGATCCGGGTCGTTGCTGTTGATGTTCATGCCCGCGGTGAGCGAACCGGAGAAGGTCCGCTGCGGGGTCCATCGCACGGTCACGCCGACAGAACGCCTCGGTCGGATGCTCAGCGGGAAGTCCTGCGTGTTGACGATGGAGAATTCGGGCGAGGAAAACGTGATGTCGCCCAGACCGATGTTCAGGTCGCCGGTTCCGGAATTTCTCAGGAACAGTTCCGCATCGACGTATTTCTCGCAGGAGATGCTGCCGAAATCCACCTGGATGTCGGACGTCGAAATGTCGGCTTTGGGCGGAGCGCCCACGAACTTGATGATGTAGGCGTCGTTGCCCCCTTCCGTTCCGCCGCAGGCCCATCCGAGGACGGACGTGACCATGTCGAGCCCGGTCATCGGGGTCGCGGACGGCGTGCTCCCGGATTTGAAATTCGTCCAGTTGACGCCGTTGTCGTTGGTGAGCGCGAGGTACTGCCGCGAGCTTCCGATCCACCCGTTGTCGACGTCGAGGAAGTGCACGGCGCCGATCGATTGCACGCCGCCGACGATGTTGCCCGGGATCATGTTGGCCCAGCGCGTGCCCTGACGGATCGTGCGGTAGGCCAGCGGTCCGTCGTTGACCCAGTCGTAGCCGACGACAAACATTTCCGTCGAACTCTTGATGTCGACGTCCCACCAGTGGGCGGCGAACAGTCCGGATTGGCCGAAGGGCTGCAGGACCGTGAAATTGCCGTTCTGGTACGTCGTCAGCAGGCCGTATTCCCCACCGATGAGATAGATGCCGCCGCTGTAATCGATGCATCGGAAGGCGCCGGTGTTATTGTTGATCTGCGCGAGCGCCGGCGATGCGTCGTTCCAGGTGACTCCTCCGTCCGACGTGGTGAACAGCATCGGCGGATGCCATTCGCCGCCGCTGCGGGCTGCGTCGAGGTTGTCGCCGCCGACCATGACGCCGTTCTGTCCGTCGGCCATGTACACGGCGTGCATCGTCGGACGCTGCATGTATTTCGAGGCCCCGTAATTGACGGTGACCTCCTCCCATGTCTGTCCGGCGTCGGTGGTGCGATACGCCATGGCGCTGTCGCCGACGATGATGGCGTTGTACTCGTCAATGACGTGTACGCCGCGCCACGAGGTGTATTCCGGGAGTTCCGGCTTGAATCGCGGGACCTTGCTTTCGATCCCATCCCAGCGGGCTCCGCCGTTCGACGTGATCATGACGCCGGAGTACGACGCACCCGTCGCGTTGATTTCCGAAGCGCCCACGGCGATGCCGAACATGCTCGTGCGCATGTCGATATCCCGCAGTACCGGTGTGTTGGGCGTGATGCTTTCGTTTACCCAGAGACCGGTCTGCGCGAGGAGCGGAAGCGATGTAAAAATGAATAATAGAAATCCAGTGAGAGGGGAAGCTTTGCGTGCCATACAACAACTCTCTCATGAGGGGGAATAAGTGCAACAGGGAATAATAGAGAAAACCCGCCCGACGTCCAATATTGGCCGCATGAAAAAATGAAAACGCCCCGAATTTCGGGGCGTTTTCAAGGAGAATGACCGGATGCGGCGATCCGGAGAAAGGGTTATTCGGTGACGGGAGTCTCGATAATTACCTGAACCATGCGGCAGTAGAACCGTCCTTCGGGCGTGTCGTTGGAGAACAGCAGCTGCGTGCTGCCGACGCCGCGCGTGGTGACGTCGATATTCTCCAGCGCTTTTCCGAAGGATTTCAACACGGCGTCCGCGCGCTGCTGCGAGAGCTTCACGTTGTACTCCGCTTCGCCGAGCGCGTCGGTGTAGCCGACGATCGAGACTTTCGATTTCGGGGTGATGCTCTTCGTCACCTCGCTGATGATGGCGCGGTTTCGGGTCGAGACGGTCGCCTTGTCGAAGTCGAAGAGGATGAGCTTGCTGCGGTTGACGCTCACGTCGCCGATGCGTTCCTCGCGCTTGCGCTCGAGGGTCAGCGTGTTCATCGTGACTTCATCCCGCACATCCTTTTCCTGCGCCTTGCGGTCGCGCACACCGAATCGGATATCGAGCGGTGCGTTCTCGCGGCGGAACAGGTCGCCGGAAATATCCCAGGAGTACATGCTTTCGGGCATGCCGTTCCGGCCTTCCTTCTCGAAGAGGGTTTTCGATCCCTGGCGCACCTGGAGGATCCAGCGCTCGACGCCGTTGGGGGCGTCGACCTGCGGTTCGAAGACCAGGCCGGCCAGCGATGCGTTGTACTCCGTCTGGTCGCGGCGGATCGGACCGATCACGTCTTCGTCGGCGGAAGTGATCTCGACGCGGCGGTTCTCTTCCTGGCCGAGCGGATCGTCGACCGCGGAGGGATCGACCGGGAGATTGCGCGACCGCACGGTGATGCGCTTCGCGTCGATGCCCCAGACGTCGGTGAAGTACGCCCTGACGGTTTCCGCGCGCTTGCGCGAAAGTTCCTTCGATCCCTTCTCGGCGCCGAAGTCGGCGTTGGTGCCGGTGAGCGTGATCTTCGCGCTGGGCTTGTCGACCAGGCGGCGGCCGATCACGTTGAGCATGTTCCGGTAGATTTCGAGTTCCTGTCCGGTCGCTTCGTCAATCGTGAAAGCTTTCGCCTGCTCGGGTGAAAGCAGGTTCTGACGCAGCGGCTGGGTGGACTCGTTGTCCGCGAAGAACACGTAGGTCAGCAGGGGATAGCGCTCGACGGTGCGCAGCTCTTCGACGGTCACCGACGTGACCGGAACCGAGCCGCCGTCAGGATCGAGTCCGCTCACCTTCAGCGATGCCGCGAGCGGCGGAATCTTCTCCGGCGGCGGTGGCGGTGGCGGCGGCGGCGGGGGAGGAGGCGGAGCCGGCTTCTCGGGCGGAATCATCGCCCAGCGCAGTCCCACACCCGCGGCAAGCGCGGACGCGCTCCATTCGCCGCGGTCGGTGACGGATGTCAGCGGCAGGCTGAAGCCGAGCGCCGGCGTCACCAGCAGGTTGCGCGTGACAGGAATGTCATACCCGGCACCGATTTCAAGCGAAAAACGGAAACCGTTGACATTCTGAATCTCTTCGTCACGGATGATGTGATCACGCGTGCCGTCGGCGAAGGTAATGCCCGCCGGAGAAACCAGTTCCTCCTGCAGGGTGTAGTCCTTGCTCATCGGGAAACCGAATCCCAGGCCGAAATTCAGATGCAGGTCCGCGTCCATCGGGAAATACAGGATTCCCGGGGTGATGACCAGGTACGACAGCGTGTTGTCGAACGTGTGGTCGACGATCATGTCCGCGGGCGGACCCGTGGGCTGCGCGACCTGTCCGACATAGTAATTGTTTCGCTCGAACTGGCCGGAAAAATCCTGCAGTCCGATGCGTCCGCTCAGCATGAGGGCGGGAGTGAGGGGAATTTCCAGCAGTGCTTCGAAACGGAATTTCATCACGTCGCCGTTCTCGAAATCACAGATGCCGCAGAGCGCGTTCTGGTCGAGGGCTTCGTATGTGCCGCTGTGGAAATTGAACTGGGGACCGCCGAAAACGCCGAAGCGCATGACTTCGCGGAATCCCGGTGTTTCGTCCTGTGCCGATGCGTGCCAGCTCAGCAGCAGGAGGAGTGGAAGAAGGGTGAGTCTTCGTAACAGCATATGGCAACCGTGCAGGTTGGAAAAACTGAAGGTACAGAAAAAAACCACATCAACGGAAATCGGACAACGGAATTCTTTCGGGTCCGGAAAATACTTGCCGGCGCATCATTCCATGCGGAGCATCTTGCGCACGACCGTCTCGCCGCCGCTGCGGAGCACCGCGAAGTACACGCCGGGCAGGAACTGCGACGCGTCGAGGGTCGCGTGGTGCGTCCCGGCGGGATGCGCGGCGTCATGCACCAGCAGCGCGACTTCACGTCCCATGCGGTCATACACGCGCAGATCCACCGCACCTTCGCGCATCGTTTGGTACTCGATGACCGTACGCGCGGCGAACGGGTTCGGCCGGTTCGTTTTCAGCAGCAGGCCTCCCGTATCGCGGATCAGGCGCGCGCCGTCCGCGTCGCAGAAATCCGTCAGGGTGAAGCTGCCGTCGACGCGCGTCTCGACCCGTGCGCTTCCGCTGGTGAAGGCGAAATCGTCTTCGAGGCGGAGCATGGTGCTCAGGGCGTCGCCCACCAGCACCTTGAAGCGGAGCAGCGCCAGCACGCCGGTGCCGCCGCCGAGCGTTCCGCCCGCGGCGCTCAGATGCAGGCGTCCCGCGGCGTAGTCGTAATTCATCGTCACCTGCATGCCCGAGGAAAGCGTGCTTTCCGCGACGACGGCGATCGGGTGCAGCATGCTGCGGTTGAACCCGACCGATCCCTCCCACGACGCGACGGCGGTGCCGCCGAGATCCTGCTCGAGAAGAACCGGAATCTCCACGATGTCGTCCACCGCGCCGGAATGCTCGGCGATGCGCAGCGTGGCGCGGATCGCGTCGTCGACGCAGATGCCGCTCATCGAGTGCCAGTCACTGCTGTCGCAGGGGTTCGACGAATACAGCCGCAGCATTCCCACCGCAATCGCCTCCACGTTGGGCTCCCAGGTGAGCGTCACCTCCAGCGTACTGCCGGGGGCCACGGCCGCGGGAAGCGGCGGATTCACGCCGGTCACGGTGAACACTCCGTAGAGTACCTGCTCGAATCGCAGGGAATCAATGGTGATCGGGTACGCAAGATCGTTGCGGAAGCGCGCGGTGAACGGCGCCGAGACGGTGCCGAGCGTCACGCTGCCGAAATCGATCGGTGTCGTCAGCGTCAGCACGCTCGCGCGCGCGTCCGCGGATACCGGGACGCGCAGTTCGCTTACGCTTCCATCGAGGTCGACGGTCAGCACGAGATTTGCCGTGTACACGCGCGGGGCGGAGGATGCGTCAGGGCTCACCTGCAGCTCGGGGGTGAAGCTGTCGCCGCCTCTGAGCGCGACCGGGAACATGGATGGCTGGAGCAGAGAGAATGCTGCCGCATCCGCTCCCTCGAAGTGCGCGGAGACGATCGACGCGGTCTCGCTGGTGTTGTTCCGCAGGGCGTTTTGTATGTGCACGCTCGGCCGGCAGATCGGAACCATGCCGAAATCGAGGGCACTGACGTCGAACGCGCCCTGCGCTTCGCCGCGCAGTTCGATGCGGGTCTGACCGGCACACGGGGCGAGTGCACGCAGCTCGACGACCTCGGTCAGACTTCCCGCGGTCGCCGGAGTGATCGTGATGTCGACGGTCACCTGTCCTCCAGCCGGAACCGTGATCGGCAGCACTGGCCGGATGCTCACACCTGCCGGAAGCACCGCGCTGATGAAAACCACGTCCATGGTGCCGGTGTTTTCGAGCGTGAAACTGCGCGTGGTCGGTGTGCCGACGAAGATGGTGCCGAAGTCGAGTGTCCCGCCGTCGGGGATGATCAGCGACAGGCGCTTCATGCGCAGAGGAACCGTGAACTGCGGCTGTGCCGTACTGCCGGTTTCAACGATCAGCTCGGCGCTGTAGTTGCCATCGGCAGGGGCAAGCATGGAGGCGGCACGGATCTGGAACGTGCGACTGCCTCCTGCGATGAGCTGCTCCACAGCGGTGATGGGATTCTGGATCGAGAAATATGCGGCGTCCGGCCCTTCGATGCGGGCGGACTGCAGCGCAACGTCGCTGCTTCCGTCATTGCGCAGCTGCAGCGAACGGAAGGCGTCGCCGCATTGCGCCAGCGTTCCGAAATCGAGCTCCGCCGGGTCTGCCGAAAGTCCTCCGTCGCCCGTGCTGCCTTCGATGGCGACACAGATGGTATCGGGACAGGGCTGGTCGATGATGATGCAGGCGGTGGCGCTGTGCGGACCGAAACCCTGCGGGTTATACTGGATCGGCAGCTGCACCGTACCTGCGGCGCTCACCGTTTTCGGATACGCGCCCCACGACGCGAAGGCGCCGGCAGGAGAAATCGTGACATCGGAAATCCGCACCGACGGGAGATGCAGGTTTTCGAAGGTGAAATTCAGAATCTCGCTGGTCCCCACCGGGACGCTGGAGAAGGTGAGGGGGACGGGCGACACCCGGTAGTTTTCTTCCCACATTTCGCCGCGGACGATCAGCGGAACGCGCCTGCCGCATTGCGCGGTGGTGAAGTACAGCGTGTCTTCGAAGACGCCGAAATCCGGCGGAACGAAGGTGACGCGCACCTGCGTGAGTGTCCCCGGCTGCATCGCGACCGGCAGCACCGTCGAGACGACGAACGCCTCGCTCCGCCGCAGCGTGTCGAGGAATTCGGTGATGCTGCCGGTGTTCGTGACCGTGATGAATTGGGAGACGCCCGCTTCGCACGGGGCGATCGCGCCGAAGTCGATCACGGCTTCGGTGATGCGGATGCCCGACGAATCGCGCAGCGCGTTCAGCGGGATGCGAATCAGCGGCAGGCTGGCGTCGTCGCTTTCGATCACGAGGTTGCCCGTGCGGCTGCCGGTGAAATCCGCCAGCGCGCAGACCCGCAGCGTCGCCCGGGCCCCGTTCGTCATCGCCATCGGCAGCGTGCCTGGAAGCGATACGGTGAAGCCGCCCGTGGGTTCGATGCGGACATCGGTGACGTTCACGACGGAGCCGGCGTTATTGACGATCTCGATGCTGTCGCAGCGCTCGGTCGCGGTACAGGGATCGAGCAGGTAATTCAACTGTGTTTTCGTGACGCCGAGGCCGATGGAGTTGCCGCGGCCGCGGACGGTCACGCAGAGCGTGTCGGGGCATGGTGCGCTGATCGCGACGCAGACTTGCGTGCTGAGATTGCCCACCGACTGCGGCGCGAATTCCACCGTGATGGTGCGCGACGCGCCGGGATTGATGATCGTCGGCAGCGTGGGGACCGCGACCAGGCTGAACTCCGTCGTGCCGGGCGGCAGGTACACGTCGCTGATCGCCATCGCGGCCGCGCCGTTGTTCGTGATCGTCACGAGACGCGTGTCGGTGTCGCCCACGTCCACGCTTCCGAAATCCACCGGATCCGGCATGAAGGTGGCTTCGCTGATGTTGCCCTGCCCGAAGAGATTGACCAGGTAGGAATCGCGGCAGTCGCCAGCGATCACACGGATGGTGCCGGTGAATACGCCCTTGGCGTTCGGCGTGAAGTTGACTTCGAACGAAAGCCCGGACCCGGCAGGAATGGTGGCGGGCAGCGGCGTGCTCGAGGTGTGGAAGACGTCGAAGCCCGTCAGCATTGTGATCTCATGCACGACGAGCGGCCGCACGCCGCGGTTGAGGATGCTGTACGTGCGGTTCATCCCGACGTTCGCGCAGCTGACGAAGGTGGCGAGCGAATCGGCCTGCACGGCGAAATCCGCGATGTCCTTCTCGGCCGTGATCGCGACCGTGGAGATGCCGCCGACCTTGCTGTCGTCGTGTTCGATGGTGAGTTCGGCGGAGCTGGCCCCGTTGTCGGGCCGGATGAAGCCGAGGATCACGGCCACCGAGTCGCCGGAAAGGATCGGCCGCGGCGTCGTCGGCGCGTAGATCGTGAAGTGGGTGGGATTCAGGCCGCCGAGAAGCAGGCGCTTGATCGTGAGCGTGCCGCCCCCGATGTTGCGCACCCACAGCGTGTCGCGCAGCGGCGGCGAACAGACCTGCAGTCCCATGTTCAGCGCGGACGCGACATCGATCGTGGGCGCGTTTCCGCTCGTGGCCGCCACGGGGAGACAGGTGCTGTCGGCGCACGGCGACGACCAGTGCACGCACAGGTTCGCCTGGATGGTCTCGATGCGGTCGGGGGAGAAGCGAATGCGGACGGAGACGGACTGCCCCGGCGGGAGCGTCCGCGGCAGCGACGGCGCGTTGACGATGACCAGGCGCGGATTCGGCGGCGACAGCGTGATCGCGCTCAGTTCCAGTGCGCTGCTTCCGGAATTCGTGATGAAGACGTTCTCCTCGGTGACCTGTCCGGTGGGGACGGGCCCGATGCCGAGCACGGACGTCGGCGTGAAGGTGATCGAAGGCTTGACGCCCCGACCCTTCAGCGTCAGCAGCAGCGAATCGCGGCATGGGTCGACAACGAGCTTGTACTCCGTCTGCACGCCGCCCGTGTCGAGGATGGTGGGCGCGAAACGGATCCTGTACTGCTGGCTGGCACCCGGCGCGATCGGGCCGAACGGCGTGAAATGCTGGTTCGGGAAAGCGTCGCGTCCGCTCACCAGGACGCGCGAGCTGATCACTCCCGGCGTCGTGCCGTTGTTGGTGACGGTGACTTCAAGGTCCTTGATCTCTCCCACGCAGACATCGCCGAAATCCACGACCGCGGGGTTGAGCGAGAGGTCGGCGTTCTGCACCGAGACGGTGAAGGTGATGAGCTGCTGTTTCGGACAGAGCGGATTGCCGTAGATCATGCGGTAGACCGACGAGAGGGCGCCGCCCGTCGTCGGCTTGGCACGGAATGTGAACAGCTGCGTTCCGCTGATCGTCGTCCCGGTGGCGGGCGTGACGAGAGAGACGTAGGACGGACCGTTGACGTGCTCGAAACCGATGATCGTCGGCGCGAGATTCCCCGTGACGGTAAGCATCAGGTTGAGATCCAGCGAATCGCCGATACAGGTCGTGCCGAAATCGTACGCGCTGCCGATCGTGAAGCTGCCGACGTTCCATGAACCGGTGAAGCGCACCGTCCAGGGATTGTGCGCGGGATCGTCGCTCGTGATCGTCATCCCCGCGTTGGGAGGCAGCGCGCCGGGGACGGTCGGGGTCCAGCGGATCGTGAACGTCACGCCGCCGTTCGCCGGCACGGTCGACGGCGTCGGACCCACGATCGTGAATTCTGCGGGCGTGAAACTGAGCTGCGAAATCGTCAGCACCGAATTACCGGCATTGTGTATCGTGAAGACCTTTGTCGTCGTGGTGTCGCAGTCCAGCGTTCCGAAGTCGAGCGAATCGGGCGTCAGGGAGATGTCCGGGAGCGGGGGCTGTTCGTAGCGGAGAATCCACCCGAGGCTCGACGTGCCCGGCGCACCGCCGCTGGCGAAGCCGATGCTGCGGCTGGGGAATGCGATGCGGGTGATCCAGTTGCTGAGCGACTGTCCGGGGATCGGCGTGGCGCTGGTGAGCGTCCAGTTCTGTCCGCCGTTCGCGGTGCGATTGATGTTCGTCGCGGAATTCGCGACCCAGCCCGTGTCGGGGTGGAAGAAGAACAGGCCGTTGTACGGGAGGCCGCCGCCCAGGCTCGCCGCGATGGGAGACCAGCTCGCGCCGGCATTCGTTGTGCGGTAGATCGCGGAACCGGAAATGGTCACGCCGCCGATCGTCCCGACGTTGTTGTCGAGGAACTGCAGTCCCTCGATGCCGCCGATGCCCGGCAGGCTCGTCGTCAGGTCGATCCAGCTCGTCGGAGACGACGCCGGGGTTCCGCGCATGAAGGTGTTGGCGCCGCCGGAGATGAACCAGTTGCTCCCGGCGCTGTGCACGCCGTAGAGCTGTGTTCCCGACGTGACGGTCGCGGGCAGCGTCTGCGCCACCCAGTTCGCCCCGCCGTCCGACGTGTAGTACATGGCGCCGTTGTCGCCGATCACCATGCCCTCGTTCTGGCTCTTGAAGAAGATGTCGAAGAAGGTGCTGGTTCCGGTGATCCCGTTACGCGCTTCGACCCAGCTGTTGCCGTTGTCCGTCGTTTTATAGATGCGGCCGTTCGACCCGCAGACCCAGACGTGCGATCCGACTGCCGTGACGGCCGACCACAGGCTGTGCGAGTTGGCGAGCCCGGCGAAGTTCGAGGAGGGAAGCACGAACCAGGTCGGATT
>QKAF01000151.1 GCA_003246455.1 Bacteroidota bacterium | reverse complement strand
CTCCGTGGCGATTGAAAGCACCATTCCCGCAGGTGCGGAGGGACAGCTCGAGGTGCGCGACATTCTCGGCCGCCGCCTGACGGAAATCGCCTCCTCGCTCACCGGCGGGCGGACGCATCGGAATCGCTGGGAGCCGTCCGCGGCAGGATCGTACATCGTCACCCTTCGCAGCGGCTCGGAACTTCTCACGACCAGGGTGGTCGTCGTACGATGAACATTCCACTCGGAGCGCCGCATGGAGCGTAACACCGAAACGACACGCCGCGAAGCGTCGGCGCGGCCGGCAGCGGCGGTGTCTTTTCAGGAGCGGCGATAGTTTGTCTGACTCTTCGTCGACGACCGGGACAGATCAGTCGCCGAGCTCGCCGGCGATCTCTTCCACGCGTCGGTGAATCTTCTCCACCCAGTCGGCGTGCTCCGGTTTCATGAGCACGCTGCGGAGCACGGTGGTCCATTCGGCGTCGTCACGCACGTCGGGATAGCGTGTGCGCAGCAGGGCGGTTTTCACACGGAACTTGCTGAGATAGACGGGATTCTCTTCGTCGTTCATCGCCCGCTCGAAAAGCGCGTCGCTGCGGCGCGATATGGCGGAGGCGCTGCGCTCCGCGGTGTCGGGGAAAAAGACCACGATGTCCAGTTCGGGCTCAAGCAGGAGGGAGAGACGCGTGGATGTGCGCAGCAGTTCCGCCCAGGCCACGGCGGCGCCGCGGCAGCGCCGCAGCACGGCGCCTATTCCCATATGCGCATCGAGCGGCAGGAGCTGCAGTGTCATCCACAGGGCCGCGGCCGCGGCTCCCGGACGCGAGCACTCCAGGCTGATCTCGCCGAGATGCAGGTCGTTCGAAGTGAAATAGGTGTAGGGCGAATCGTGCTTGTAGAAGCGCCCGACCGACGGATCGCGGAACAGCACGCAGCCGCAGCCGTAGGGCTGGAGTCCGTGCTTGTGGGGATCGACGACGATGCTGTCGGCCTGTGCCATCGCGGCGAAGGACTCCCCGGCGACGCCGTCCGCCGCGCCGTCGGCGATGAGCCGGAAGAAGCCGCCATAGGCGGAATCCACATGCACGCGGAAACCGTGCCGCGCACCGAGTTCCAGCAGCTGCGGAAGGGGATCGACCGCGCCGATGCCCGTCGTGCCGAGCGTGGCGACGACGGTGCCGATGCGTTCGGAAAGGCACAGCGCGTTGAGCGCCTCGAGATCCATCCGGCCGTTCTGATCCGAAGGGACTTCCACCGCGCGGAGCCCGAGCACCTCGCACATGCGCGCGTGCGTGTAATGCGCCTGGGCGGAGAACGCCACCGCGCGGTCGGGATGCAGCTGCCGCGCCACCCAGAGGGCCTCGAGATTCGCGATGGTGCCGCTTGATGTCAGGTGGCCGAGATGATCGGCGTATCCGAACATGCGCGCGAGGTCGGCGACGAGTTCCTTCTCGATCTGCCCCGTTGCCGGACCGCCGTCCAGCGCGTGGTTGTTCGGATTGATCAGCATCGCGGCGAGGTAGCCCAGCACCGCGGCGGGATGCGGCGGCTTGAGCATCTGCCCGGCGTACATCGGATGAAAGAAAGGGTAGTTGTCCTGGAGACGTTCCTGCAGTTCGTGCAGGGCCGCGCGAAGCCGGTCATCGTCGACGCGCAGGGAAGGATCATCAGAAAAAGGAGACCAGGCGCTGCGGAAGCGTTCCTGTCCCGCGGCGACATCGGTGAGCATGGCGGTAAATTGATCGAGCATGGGAGCCGGGAAAATGTGGCGGTTCGGTTGAAATCGAATATAGGAAATTCTAGATTTCCGGGTACGAAATCCCGCACATCGAGGACCGCGCCATGTCGGAATTCAGGCAGAACCCGGCGACGAAGGAATGGGTGATCATCGCGCCCGGACGCGACGGCCGTCCGCAGGACTACGCGAAGGAGGAAGAGGGACGTCCCCTGCCGCCGGCGCATCGCGACGACTGTCCCTTCTGCACGGGGAACGAGGAAAAAACGGCCACCGAACTGCTCCGCCTCGAGCGGGATGGGAGCTGGCGGATGCGCGTGGTGGAGAACAAGTTCAGCGCGCTCAGCGCGGAAGCGTCGGTGGAGCGGGTGCAGAACGGTCTGTTCCTCAAAAGCGGCAGTTACGGGCACGCCGAGGTGATCATCGAATCGGTTCGCCACAACGAGACGCTGGTCACCATGGATCGCAGTCAGGTGCACGATCTGCTGCAGCTGTACCGGCAGCGCATTGCCGAAATCAGCCAGCTGCCGAACATCGCGATCGTCATGCTCTTCCGCAACTGGGGACCGCATGCTGGCACCTCGCTCGAACATCCGCACTCGCAGATCATCGCTTCACCGATCATCCCGCCGCATATCCGCGATCCGTTTCAGAAGGCGGCGCTGCATTATGACAGCTACGGAAGCTGCGTGTACTGCGACATGGTGCGGGAAGAAATCCGCCAGCAGGAGCGGCTCGTATTCGAGAATGAATACTACGTCGTGTTCTGTCCCTTTGCCTCACGCACGCCCTATGAACTGCGCATCTATCCCAAGGTGCATAACGCGAGTTACTTCTGGAGTCCGAAAGAGGAGTTCAGCGATCTGGCCGAAGCGCTGCAGCGGACATTGCAGGCGATGCAGCGGCTCCTCGGCAATCAGAGCTACAATCTGCTCGTGCGCACGTCACCCGTCGGCGACGAGGATGTCCGCTACCTTCACTGGTACATGGTTATTGTCCCGCGCATCTCCACCCCGGCCGGCTTCGAGATGGGAAGCGGCATCTACATCAATCCCGCAGCCCCCGAACACTGTGCCAGCCAGCTCCGCGACACGCTGGGAGCAGACGGACAGGCCGGATAGGCTGGGGAGGCGGGGCTGTCGCGCCAAATTCCGCTGCAAGCGGAGGAAGGCGGAGTGGACGGATGGGCCGTGAGATGACCTTACCGGGGTTTGTGGAGCTTGCCGATGTTCCACGACTGCATGTCGGAGAAGAGCTGGTCGTCGGTGAGGCTGTAGTGCAGCGGGGTGACGGAGATCATGTTTTTCTGCAGGGCGACGTCGTCGGCGAGGGGATTGTCGTCCCACACGTACTTCCCGACCAGCCAGTAGTAATCGCGTCCCACCGGGTCGCGCCGCGTTTCGAATCCGTCGTCCCACCACGACCGTCCCTGCTTCGTGACCGCCACACCCGCAAGCTTTTCGGCAGGGACGTCCGGCACATTTACGTTGAGCAGCGTGCCTTTCGGAAGCCCGCGTTTGAGGACTTCTGCGGCGATCTTCCGCGCGAAGGTCGCGGCCCCGCTCATGTCCGCTTTCAGCGAATGGGATGCCAGCGACATCGCGATGGCCGGGATTCCGAGGACGGCTCCTTCCGTCGCGGCGGAGACCGTGCCCGAATAGATCACGTTGATCGAGGTGTTCATGCCGTGGTTGATACCGGAAACCACGAGGTCGGGTTTGCGCTTGAGCAGGGTGGACACGCCCAGCTTCACGCTGTCGGCCGGTGTGCCTTCGACGGCCCAGCCGGTGAAATGCGCGCCGCGTTCGATCGGACGCGCACGAAGCGGCGTCTGCACCGTGATGGCGTGACCGACCGCGCTCTGCTGCGTGGCGGGGGCGACGACGACCACGTTCGCGATGCGCCGCAGCGACATCACGAGCGCGTAGATACCGGG
Organism: Bacteroidota bacterium; assembly: GCA_003246455.1. Lineage (GTDB taxonomy): Bacteria > Bacteroidota > Ignavibacteria > SZUA-365 > SZUA-365 > SZUA-365. Next base: position 3,672 of record QKAF01000151.1, on the reverse strand, counting down.
AGAATCATAGCCGTCGTCGTTGGAAACAAGAATCAGGGGACGTTTCATGGAGAATCGTATGCTTCGTGAGGAGTATCTATCCCTCAATGTACGGGAAATCGATGACGCATACGAAACCCGCGGAGGGGTTATTCGTCCTCGAGCAGCACCGCGGTGCCGTAGACGAGAATTTCGGCGGCGCTCTGCATCAGGAAGCTGGTGGAGAAGCGCGCGTCGATGATGGCGTTGGCGCCGAACTGCGCCGCGTCATCGATCATGCGGTCAACGCTCTGATCGCGCGATTCGGCCATGAGCTTCGTGTACTCCTGGATTTCACCGCCGACGATGGTCTTCAGACCGGCGAGAATGTCCTTCCCGATATGCCGCGCGCGAATGGTGTTGCCGCGGACGATGCCGAAGGTCTTGACGACCTTTTTCCCGGCGACGAAGGAAGATGTGGTGACGATCATCGGATAACCTCTTTGTACTTGTCGTGGCGCGACGTGAACCATCGCTCCCGGATGACGGAGAAGAGCAGGAGGAAAACGCCTCCGGCTACAGAGAAAATAGCAATTTTCATCAGAAGCGGTACGCCGCTGTTGTTCCACAGCGCTTCGGCCACCAGCAGGGCGCCCCAGGCGAGGATGGTGACGGCGCCGAGGGAGAGGAGCAGCCAGGCCAGTCCGCGTTCGAGACGGTTGTACACGCTGGTCCAGTATGTGTCCCACACCTCCGGTGCGGGTGTGGTGAATTTGAGGGACATCGTTGCCTCCTTCACTTTGCGGAATTGCGCCCATTCGTCGGCACATTCCGAGGTGCGCAGAAAATTTTCGAATTCCGAGTGCTCACTTCCGGCCAGTTCCCCGTCCAGCGCCTTCATCATCAGCATGCGGAAGCGGTCGCGTTCCATCTCCGTCATGACAGGTCCTCCAGCAAATCTTTCAAGTGTTTCCGGGCATAGTACAGGCGCGACATCACCGTCCCGAGGGGACATTCCAGCAGTTCCGCAATCTCGGCATAGGTCTGACCGTCGAAGTCGCGCATGACGATGATCTCACGTTCTTCGGGCCGCAGCTGGCCGAGCGCGGCGCGCACGCGGTCGCGGAGCAGGGCGCGGTCGGTTTCCAGTGCGGGATCCTGTTCGTCGTCGGCGACATCGATCAGGTGGTCGAAATGCGCCATCGGCGCGGCCTGTGCCGCACGATCGCGCAGCCGGTTCAGGCACAGGTTCCGCAGAATGCGATAATACCACGTAAAGAAGCGGCGGCCGACCTCGAACTTCCGAATGGCCATCCACGCACGAATGAATGCCTGCTGGGAAAGGTCCATTGCCTCGTCATGCGAGCCGACCAGCGCCAGTGCCGAGTAATAGGCGGGCTGCATGTATGCGCGCACCAGGAGGCCGTACGCTTCCTTTTCGCCCCGCTGGGCGCGGAGTATGAGATCGTCGTCATTGTGTGAAGTATTCATGACCTCCGTTCCTGCATATTGCATTGATACACGGCATGGCCGGCGTTATTCACAGGGAACCCCGCGTAATCCGCGAACGTATCATTATATTGTGTTTTTTTTCAAGTCACCATACCCGGAAGAAGGAATTCCATGAAAGCTCCTGCTCACCGCCGCCTCGACGCACGCGCAGGACGCCGCGAAGAAGGATGCGAAGCGTCCCGTCGTGCTGATGAAAACCGAACTCGGCGACGTGTCGATAGAACTCTGGCCGGACGTCGCCCCGAAAACCGTCGAGAATTTTATCGGTCTCGCCATGGGGACGAAGGAATTCACCGATCCGAAGGGCGGACAGAAAGTGAAGCGTCCGTTTTACGACGGACTGACATTCCACCGCGTGATCGACGACTTCATGATCCAGGGCGGCGATCCGCTGGGCACCGGCGCGGGCGGTCCGGGCTACGCCTTTGAGGACGAATGCTACGAACCGGGTCCCGAGCTCAAGGGCGACATCACCGACGAGGACCAGGCGCTGCTGGTATTCCAGAACATTCTCATGCCGTATTTCCAGCGCAGCACCGATCCCGACGCCGAGCTGAAGAAGATCGTCGACGACTGCCAGCAGCAGCAGAGCGGGCGTCCGATCATGATCCACACCGTCGAATGGTACAAGGAGAAAACCGGCATCGACAAGGCCGTGCTCGCGCAGGGACCGCTCAAGGCCAAGGTCGCCTACGGCACCATCTGCATGGCCAACGCCGGTCCGAACACCAACGGCTCACAGTTCTTCATCGTCACCAAGAAAGCCGGCTGCGACTGGCTCGACGGCAAGCACACGGTGTTCGGCCAGGTCATCCGCGGCATGGACGTCGTGCACAAGATCGAAAAGAAAGGCAACGGCGTGCGCATGGAATCGGTCCGGGTGGTGGAGAAATAGCGCGATAGCGCGAAACGCTCCCCGGCTATCGGACAGAAAATGGCCCGCTTCCTTATCAGGAAGCGGGCCGTGGTTTTTGGTTGGACAAGTGGATCAATCCTTGGCTGCTACCGCATCAGCAGCATCTTTCGCTGCACCACTCCGCGATCGGTCGTGAGCCGGTAGAAATACAGTCCGCTCGGTAGTCCCAAGCTCTGTAGCGCGGCAGAATGCACGCCGCGCGCGTAGTCCGCATCGGTGACCACGGCCACTTCCCTTCCCATCGCATCGTACACCGCAAGACGGACATGCATGTCGCTATCGAGTTTGAAGGTGAAGGAGGTGACGTCCCGGAAGGGATTGGGATAGTTCGGCCAGACCTCGAGATCCGTCAGAAGCAGAAGATCGGCGTACGTGTTTCGTGCCGCTTTTGGAATGTGCGCTGATCCTGGCGCTGTGAGACCGCTGAACAACCGTGGATACCGCTCGATGAACCGTCCCAGCGTGGTATCGAAGGCGACCAGCGAGCGGAGGCTGTCCACCACGGCCACGCCGCTGGCATATCCTCCCTGGAACGCCAGAGGATAGAGTATCGCCTTTCTCATCAGCGCATCGCGCAGCAATTCGTTAGAACCAAGGAAACTGTAGCCGTTCAGCAAAGACAGAGCGCTACCCGGATCACCTTCCCATTTGAGAATATCCGCGGCAAGCAATTTGCTGCGCAAATCTTGCCTGGCCACGCAGGCAGCGAGGATGTCCGCAACCAGAGACTGCGCTCCGATCCTCTTGATGGAGCGATAGAGAAATCCCAGGTCCTCAACGCTCGCCGCCTGTCCTCCGCCGGCCGACAGGTAACCGGCGATCGCCGTCTGTGCGCTGCCGTTGGCCGCGGAGGCCAGGTGCTGAAGCACTGTCTGACGAATGCCCGACGGCGGCACTTGCGAGGTGGCTGCCAGATCCTTGCTGAGGGTGGCGCTTCCACCCTTCGGATCTCCGGTCAACGGAACGGGATCGGTGCTGATGTTCCCGCCCGTCAAAACGTTTCCGGTAACATCCGGACCACAGTACTGGAGGGGCGGCGTCGAACCCTGCCCCCAGAAATTCGCGTAGGCGTAAACGTAGCCGCTCGGCGCGTAGATATGCGTCGCCGTTGTAGTGTTGGTGACGCCGAAGGAGTTCTGCGATGCATACCAGTTCCCGGGCGATCCCCAAGGGCGCTCGCCGAACTGAACTTCGGAGTTGTTGCAATACACATCGTACATGTATGCCCGGAATTTATTGCGCCCGATCGTCGGTGCGGTGGAGTCGCATCCCTGCACAAATGCTCC
>QKAF01000132.1 GCA_003246455.1 Bacteroidota bacterium | reverse complement strand
AGCGGATTGAGAAAACGGTCGCGCGGCGTTACGATCAGTTCGAAGGGACAGCTGAAATACACGGCGTCTGTTCCAGGATCAGGCCATGTGATGTCAACCAGGAAATTCTCCAGCGTGTCGGCGGTCCATTCGAGCGGGAGTGACACCTGTGTGATGCCCGGTACGGCAGGACCGATTTCAATCGTCACACCGCTTTCCGCCTTGCTCGAAGCATATGCGACCGCGGCGGTGCCGTTAGTGAAAAGACTGGGCGGAATGGTGTACGTATGCGGCAGTGTCGGTGCGATTTCCTGGCCGTTCACGGTCAGCTTCGCCCAGGTGTACGCATTCGGATCACTGCTCCATGACTGCATGGACGTGTCGGTATCCACCGTGGTTCCCTTGACCATCAGTGTCACGTCGCTGCCGGTGGTATTCCAGTCGTTGATGAGGTTTCCGTTGCTGGACGCTTCCAGGTCAAAGTTCACCGCGGATCCCGCCGGAGTGCTTACCGGGTTCTGTACAGCGAAATGGACGCCGACTCCCGATCCCGTGACCATCTGGTTGGTGATGGTGAGCCGGTTGCCCGGTATTGTGGGGCCGACGGGTGTCGAGTGCGCGGTGTAATCCCCGTCGGTGGCTTCGACGTACCAGATGACGGTGAATGTCCCCACATGGGAGACGCCGGAAAGCTGGTCGATCACGGTCGCCAGGTCCACGTGCCGTATGCCGAAAAACGCCGCCTGTCCCGCGTCGAATGCCTCGAAGGCGATGTCATTGATCCCGTTCACATCGGTGAAGTGGATGATATAATGCGTGCTGTCCGTGAAGGACGCGGCGGAAAAGCGAGATGTCTGGATGTTCGTGAACGGGTCGGCCGGAATCGGCTTCTCCCAATGGAACTGCACCCATATCCCCGCGGTCGTGAGCGTGAGCTGGGTCTGATCCACGGGCGCAGTCAGTCCGAACGCCGCCGGCGGATGGGGATTCACCCAGAAGGGATCCGAGATGCCCGCAATGGTGGGATTGCTCGGGTGAAATGCGATGATCCGTTGCCCCGGATCCTGCGTTGCTACGCGCTCCACGGTCGGTCGCAGCATGAGTCCCGAATGGTAATTCACTGTCAGCGCCGGATCGAAGGGATTCGGCAGGACTCCGGGAATGGCCACAAGTTCGCCGGGATACAGTCCGGTAATTTCAACCGGGACATCCCCTTCGAGGCGATTCTGGTAGCGATCGCGGGGAACGACGACTATTTCGACCGGCCGATACGCGAAATAATCACTATGCAGCTGAAAACCCTGATGTGGTGTGAGTTCGACGGTGTAGCTGCCGAGCGCCGCGGTCGCATAGTTGATTGCCGGTGATACCTGGATGAGGTTTGCGAACGTCGGGGTCACGGTGAGATGCACGTCGTTCTCCGCGCAGGTCGCCTGGTAGCACGCGTCCGCCACGCCGTTGACGAAAAGGGTGTTCGGGACCGTGTAATGATCCGGTGCGACGGGCGTGGCGAGCTGTCCGGCGACGGTCAGCTTCGACCAGGTGTATCCGTCCGGATCCGCGTTCCAGCTCTGCATCGACGTATCGGTCTCACCGACGCTGTTTGTGACGATGACGCTCACCGTCATCCCGGTGGTGTTCCAGTCGGTGATGACATTTCCGGACGCGTCCTTCGCGACGAGCTGGAAACAGACCTGGTCACCAGCCGTGAGATTGATGGGATTGGAGTTCGCAAATACCAGTTCCACTCCGCCGGTCTGAGCGAAAGCGCTGGATGTGGATAGGAGGAAGCTTGCACTGAAGATGATCAGCGCAAGGCGCGAAAGCAGAGAAGTCTTCATAAGGCCCCCCCTGGGGATTAGTGAAGAGATATGGAATTAACCACGGCGGCGTCCCGGGGAGGGACGCCGCCGACGAACGAGAGTTCTATTTCATGACGACCATGCGACGGGAGAGGGATTTCCCCTCGGCTTCGAGGCGGTACATGTAGACACCGGAACGGAGCTTCGAGGCGTCGAAGAGGACGCTGTGCTCACCGGCAGCCATGATGCCGCTGTGAATCGTTGCGACTTCGCCGCCGAGCAGATCGAATACCTTCAGCGAGACCTGGCTGCGCTTCGTTGTCGAGAAGCGGATCGTGGTCGAGGGATTGAAGGGGTTCGGATAGTTCTGCGACAGGGTTACGAATTCCGGCTGCGGAGCTTTCACACTGCTGATCGCGTCGGCGGTCAGCGTGATGTGATGTCCGGGAGTCGGGTCGCTCTGCGTGGTGAACAGTCCGTCGGTCGCTTCGACGTACCAGACGCACTGATAGGAGCGCGTCGATGCCTGTCCGCTGATCGCCTGCAGCAGCCCCCACATCTGTCCGTGCGTCAGGGAGAGATCAGGATTGAGACCGTTCCCGTTCGACGGGATGCGCTGCGCGCGTGTCAGGCTGATACTGTCGACGAGTACCCAGGTGTAGCGCACTTCGTCCGATACGAGGCGGGTCTGGTCGAAACGCGAAACCTGAATGTCCCAGTACGGATCAGGCGGATTCGGGCGCTGCCAGGTGAAGTCCTGGACGTTGACCGACATCGTGAGATTCATGATGTGATGATCCGGCGGATCGATGAGGGCGAAAGGCGCCGGTGCATGGGAGAGAACCTCGAACGGATCGGTCTGTCCCTGAACCGTGAAATCATCCGAGGAGTAGGCGACGATGTACTGGGGCTCGATCGGTTTTTCGCGCAGAAGACGCGATGCGATCAGGTAATTCGTCATACCCTGGATGAAAACTTCTCCGCTGAAGATGTCCGCGAGTCCGGGTTGATTCTGGTCGAATTCACCGGGGAAGCGCGCCGAGAAGCGGGTGCGGATGGTCTTGTCGGAGAAATTCAGATAGCGGTCGCGCGGCACCACGATCAGCTCGTAGGGACGCAGCAGGTATACCCCGTCTTCCGGGGAAGTCGCCGAGGTGATGTCCACGAGATAATTCGTGATTTCATCGGCCACGAAGTCCACACTCTGCGACACCTGGTTGAGGAAGGTGAGCGTCGGGGTGATCGTGATGAATACCCCGGTGTCGGCCTTCGTGCAGGTGAGGCAGACTTCGGCCATCCCGTCCACGAAATCCGTGTTGGGGATGGACCATTCCGTCGCGGAAATCTTTGCCAGTTCGACGCCGTCATGCTTCAGAACTGCCCAGGAATAGCCGTCGGGATCCGCGTTCCACGACTGCGTGCTGGAGTCCGAATTGGCGTCTGTATTGCTCAGTGTCAGGGTGACCGGATTCCCGATCTGATCCCAACTGCGAATGACATTGCCGTTCTCGTCTTTGGCCGTCAGTGTAAAGCACACCTCCTCACCAACCAGGCGTTGAATATCGCCCATGACTGCGTTCGCGTTGATTGCGATGCCGCCTTTCCCCGGGCCCCCCTGGCCGGCCTGGAGCATGGCCACGCACATTGACAACCCGATCGTCAAGGACAGCAGGTGACGTACGTTCATGATGATGCTCCTCCAAGCTAGATATATGATTGAAAGAATTGAGCGGATGGGCAGATATTGCGCGATTGCAATACACTGCTCCATGTAACCGGAATATAGGTTTCCAGACAACCAAGCGCAAGAAGCAGCACGCTCCCGTGGAAGCCTCAGCCGAGTGGCATGAAAGAGGCCTCCGCGATGCGGAGCGGTCGTCTGATACGAAAACGGAGGATGGATTCCGCATTGCGCTTCAGAGGCGCCGGGGATATATTCCTGAAAGTCACAGACAAAGCTGATGGAAACCGATGCGTGCCTTTTTCTCCAGTCAACTGAGAGCAGCGCTCCTGCTCTCGGCGCTCCTGCTCCCGGTGGAAGGGAGAGCGCAGACGGGTTCTCCGCCCGACGAGGTACGGGCGGGCAACGCTGTCATCGCCGTGATGGTGTCGCGCGCAACCGGACAGTTCCGTATCGAAGCCGCCGGTGGTGCGCCGCTGCTGTTCACGGGAGAAAAAGGGGTTACTGCATATTCGAATCTGCATGTTTTCAACAACACTTACACGACCAACTTGTTACATCGACCGGCGGCCCCGACGGGCACCGAGGCATTCCCGGCACTGGTGATCGAGGAGCGCAGCGACAGGATTCGGCTGTCGTCCGTCGTGAAGAAGGGAAGGGATTCGGTCGCGTTCACCCAGGAGTTCATCCCGTCCGTTGAAGGAGACTACGCATATGTCAATGTCGTGACCTCGGTCCGAAACCTGACGATGCACCCACTGGCCGCCGGCAGCCTGCTTATGTTCGATGTCATGATCGGTGCGGCGGATTCGGTTGACCTCTCCGCGGAGGGTGCGCGTGTCACCCATGAACGCGAATGGATCGGCGCCGCAGTCCCGGTTCAGTACGAAGCCGCTGCCGCCGGCAGTCCGTATCGCATTCGCGGACGTCTTCGCAGCGCGACCGCGGACACGCCCGACCGCTTCACCGCGGGGAACTGGCAGTTCAACGGATACCTCGGGACAGTGGCATGGGATTATTCGCCGTCCGGGCTCCCCATCATCGATGACGCGGTGCTGCTGCGCTGGGACGACACCGTTATCGCTCCGGGGGAGACGCGTACTGTCGGCACGGATTACGGCTACCTGACGTTCTCCGATATCGATCTGCGTTGCGGTATCGATCCTGTCGGCTACAACGGCGATTCGACAGACTATCTGCCCGATCCCGTCCCTCTTCGGGCAGTGGTGCAGAACACGGGAGTTCTGCCGCTGTCTTCCGTCGATGTCGCCATCGCGCTGCCGCCCGAGCTCACGCTCGCCGCTGGGGAAAGCACGGTGAAATCCGCCTCCGGTCCCGTTCTGCCCGGAGAAACCGTTACGCTGACCTGGCTCGTGCACCCCGCGGTCGTTTCGGTGGCGACGCGCGTCCAGGTCCGTTTCGATCTGCTTGCGCCGGCGGCGCTCGCACGCAGCTGCAGCGCGGAGGGAGAAATCCCCCCGTTGCGGAAACCCTCCGGCACGCTGGACTGCGGCGACACGATCCGTCTGGTGCAGAACCCCGTCGGCGCGGGCTATGCGCCGGATCCCTTCCTCGCCAGCGTGCTGATCACCAATACGGGGAAGGTGCCCATACGCGGCGCCTCGGCGACGATTCTTCTTCCGCCGGAAATTGTGCTTGTGGCACCGGGCATGACACGTGCGGTGCTGCCGGATCCGCTTCCGCCCGGTCAGAGCACGCAGATCGACTGGCAGCTTCGCGGGATCATTCAGAACGTTCCGACGACCGCGGAGTATCGGGTGGAGATCACGTCACCGGACGGGCTGGATCTCGACTGCCGCAACACCGTCCTGCTTCCGCCCGTCAATCTCGAACCCTGCTTCGAGGCGGGTGTCAGCACCGCGGGAACAGAGTTCTATTTCGCATACCTGCCCGATGTCGTGGGGGCTGCGGCAGAGTTCCTCCGCGTCTTCATCGCCGCGCCGCAGGAGAGCCACGTCCGCATCCAGCAGCTCGACGGCGGGGCGGAGACGGTCGTCGACGTGGCGGCGGGAACGCTGCGCATGGTGGAGCTCGACCCGGGGCTCAACGATTATCCTCCAGAAACTCAGGTCCTGCGCGGGGTGCGGGTCGTCAGCGACCATCCCATCCACCTGTTTGCCGGAAATTACCGGGACCGTCACAGCGACGGCACGGTGGTGCTTCCCGTGCATGCGCTCGGGACCCGCTACGTGACCGCGGGCTACAACTGGAGCGAGGCGTATGAACATTTCGTCGTCGTGGCGACGGAAGACGGCACCGATGTCACCATCACGCCGCATGCATTCACCAGCAGCGGCCGTCCCGACGGACAGCCGATCGCGGTCACGCTGGGGAAAGGGGAGCTGTACTATGTGCGCGCTTTCGTCGCGGGTATTGGCGGCTCGCTGACCGGATCGCGCATCGAAGCGACGAAACCCGTGGCGGTGTTTTCCGGCGCGGAATCGGGCTGGATCCCGGAGGTCAACGACGGCAATTACGGCTATCTCAATCCCCATGCGGAACAGATGGTGCCGTACCGTTTTCTCGGCACCGAGTATATCGCCGTTCCGTATCGCTCACGACGCAACGGGGATACCTATCGCATCGTCGCGACGGAGGACGCGACGACGTTGACGCTGAACGGCATAGGGGTCCGCACGCTGTCGAAAGCGGGAGACTGGCTGGAAGACAACCTCTCGAACGTCCTTCACATCGCGGCGGACAAGCCGGTGATGGTCGCGCAGTTCGCGAACTCGGCGCGATGGGACGCAGAGGACAACGAATACGGCGACGCATCCATGCTGATTCTCGTCCCGGCCGACCGGTTCATGAGCTGTCACTATTTCCCTGCGGGGATGCTCGAGGCCGACGTCACGCTCCTGTCGAACCAGGCGGTTTCGCTGGAGGTCGGATCCTGGCTCCAGGTTGACGATACACCGCAGCTCGCCTCGCCGGCATTCACCGTCGAATGCTGGATACGCCCATGGGATTCGGGCACAATCGTCTCGCGTGAAGGAAGCGGCGGGGAATACTGGCGACTGGATTTCGACCGCGGCCGCAGACGGTTGGCGGTGGTCACCGGCACGCAGCCGCAGTCGCAGATAAATTACTCGGTCGACAATCTCGCCAATCCGGGGATATGGATGCATGTCGCCCTCGTGCTGAACGGGAGCGCCGGGCGCGGGCAGCTCTATGTCAACGGCGTAAAGGAAATGGATTTCACCACCGCCACGTTCAGTTTCCCGGTCAACGGCGGACTGGCGTTCGGCGGCGTGTACAATGATTTCAACGCGGCCAGGTATTCGGGGATGATCGACGAATGCCGGTACTGGACCACCGAACGCACGGAGCAGGAAATTCAGGCGGCGATGAACGCCCGCCTCACGGCGCTCGATCGCAATGGGCTTGCCGGGTACTGGAGCTTCTGCGAGAGTTATACTGATGAGACGAGATTCAGTCATCATTTTCTCCCGATGGGCATCCCGGTTCTCCGTCCCGTCGCGGACCTGCCGGCGGGTCTCAATTGCGTGGAGCAGGAGGATTCGAATTTCGTGAATATCGTGGTTCCCGACGGAGGGCAGGGGCAGGTGCTGCTGAACTTCGTTCCCATCGATGCGGGCGCGTTTACCCGCGTGTCCGGCACAACGTGGTTTACCGCGCGGCTGAAAGTCCCCACGGGAATCAACCGTCTTGAAACTGCGGATGTCCGCGGCCTCGGCGCAGCGACCTACGGCTTCGCCTATCATGACGCTTACACGATGTCGACGGGATTCCGCACCTCGCAGAGTACGGCGTCCCGCACGGATCCGCCGCTGGCCGAAGATGTGGCGCTGAGCGTGCCGTGGCCGCAGCCCGCGCGCGACATCGTCGCGGTGCGTTTCAGCCTCCCGGCGGCTGCGGAAGCACGGCTCGTACTCGTCGATGCGCTCGGACGGGTCTGCCGTACCCTGCTGTCCGGCGGAGCGTCCGCCGGGGTGCATCGCATCCTGCTCGAGACCGATGGTCTGGCCTCGGGAAAATACCAGCTCGTTTTGCAAGCCTCCGGAAAGGCCCTGACGCAGCCGGTTGTCATTTTGCGCTGATCTGAGTATTCTCGCATCATGAATAAAATCACGAATGTCCTTCCCCCGGTCATTTTCGCGCTGCTCAGTCTTCTCGACTTGACGGCGATCGCGCAGCAGCCGTCCCCGCTGCCGTACGAAAGCGATATTCTCTCGGCACGTCCGGTACGCTACTGGTTCGGACTTGGTCCGGGAGGGTATTATTTCACCCATCAGGGCAGTTTCTCGCCCGCCTGCAACTGCGAATTCCGCGAGGAGGACGGCGGCCGGTTTACGCTTGGTGCGGAAATCCGAGTACAATACCCGAAAATAGGAATAGCGTGGGGACTCCTGCTGAGCTATTTCGACGCTTCGGCCCGCTTCACGCGGTCGAGCACGCGGCTCAGCGTGGTCGCCGGCGATAACCCCGACATTGAGGTCGACTACCTGAATTCGTCCGAGGTTCTTCTGCGATGGGTGAGCATCAACCCCGGAGTCTACTGGTATTTCCCGCGCACCGCGTTTTTTCTCCGCGGCGGCGTCGAATTCGGCATCCCACTCGAGCAGCGCTACGATCACATGGAGCGGATTCTCAGTGAGGGAGTGACCTATTACGACGGCAGTACGGAAAACACGCTGCTCGCGGAAACCGATATACCGGGCGGAAGCCGCACACGCATAGCGATTACCGCAGGGATCGGCTACGACTTCCTCGTGACGCCGATGTTCGCCATCACTCCGCGTGCCGGGCTTTCCATTCCGCTGACCACCGTCTCTTCCGTCGACAGCGACTGGACAGTTCTCACGGCCTATGGTTTTCTCATGTTTAATCTGCGACTCTGATGCACATACGCAACTTCTCTCCCTGGCTCATCGCGCTGGCTGCGCTGCTGTCGGCCTGCACGGGCATGTTCGAAAGCGGCAGCGACCACCGCGCCGACTGGAATCTTGCGCCGGTCACCGCGGCCAACAGTGACGCCGACGACCTCGCTCCCGTCCCGTCTTCCCGAGGACTGTATTTCACATCCAATCGGGAGGTCGACGACACGGAGCTCGACCGCCTGTACCTTCTGCCGTACGACGCGACGGCGGGACGCGGCGTCCGCGGGGTGCGGGGCAGCGCCGCCGACATCAAGGCCGGCGCGGTGGCGTTCGTCCCCGGATCCGAATCCGCGGTATTGTACGTGGAATGCTACCGTGACGACGGTATCGGCGACTGCGACCTCATCGAAGGCCGCTTTTCCGCCGACGGTCTTGCGATCGAACGCACGAAGGTCATGCAGGGACCGCTCAACGACGTGGAATGGGATCATCATCCGGCACTGAGCGGCGACGGAAAAACGCTCGTCTTCGCCTCCGAACGTTTCGGCGGCATCGGCGGGAGCGACCTCTGGATGAGCCGCCTCGGCAGCGGGGGATGGAGCGCGCCGGTCAATCTCGGTGAAGAAGTCAATACCGCGGGTAATGAAATCACCCCGTTCCTCTCACCCGAGGGGAGCACCCTCTACTTCTCGTCTGACGGACTCCCCGGAATGGGTGGCTTCGATATCTACGCATCGACCATGCAGGATGGGAAATGGTCCGCTCCGAAGCCCATCGGCCGGCCCTTCAACAGCGGCGATGACGATATCTTTTTTCACGGCGACATCACAGCAGATACCGTCTACTTTTCCTCGAATCGCGGTGGTGGGACAGGGGGATTCGATATCTGGCGGGCGGCGCGGAAGGTGGTGCCACCGCCTCCTCCGCCTCCGCCGCCCGTACCGAAGGAGAAGTCCCTCGTGCTGCGCGTACAGGCGAAAAATGCCTTCACCATGCAGAACATACCGGCGGCGGTGGATATCATATCGACCTCCGATGAACGGCTGCTCTCCGAAGGCCGCGGTACCGCCGAAGCCCGGCTCGACCTCCGGAAGTGGTACACCGCGAAAGGGCAGTACGCCGGGTACGAGGAGAAGGTCGCTTCACTGCGATTCGACGATGCCGGCAAGGTGACCAGGATGGCGAAGGACGAGGGCGAGCGCGTCGTCATCACGCACGACCTTCTGATGATTCCCGTCCTCGAATCGGAACGGAAGATCTACGCGTTCACGGTGGAGTTCGACTTCAATCTCTTCAATATTCGACCTGAGGAGGAAAGAAAGCTTGACAGCGCGGTCGTTCTCCTGACGAAATACCCGCAGTCCACGGTCGTCTTTTCCGGACACACCGACTCGATGGGCACCGTGAATTACAACATCAAGCTGGGATACAATCGAGCGAAGGAAGTGAGCAGCTACGTCCAGGACTGGCTTTTCCAGAAAGGCGTGAAGCTGCGCAACGAGGTGGAGATCCGGACCTACGGCGAAGGGGAGCCGATCGCACCGAACAGCACGGACGAAGGCCGCCAGAGAAATCGCCGCGTCGAGATCGCGATCGTGCGCAACCAGTGAGAATGCAGGAGAACCGGGGCGAATGTCCGCTCCGCGTTCTCGGAGTATCGCAACATTTCGTAATTTGCAGTCATGAATTCCGATACCCTGCATTCCCCGCAATCCGTTCAGTCCATCCTCGCCGACGGAGGCGTCGGCATGAACGACGATCAGCGCGACCGTCTCGCGGCATTCGCCGCGCTCCTGCGCGATTGGAACAGCCGCATCAACCTTATTTCACGCAAGGACGAAGAGCAGGTGTGGCGCAATCACATCCTGCATTCGCTGGCAGTGCTCCTGACCACGACGCTGCCGGAACAGGGCGCCATGCTCGACCTCGGCACCGGCGGAGGCATGCCGGGCATTCCGCTTGCGATCATGCGGCCGGACGTGCGTTTCACCCTCGTCGACTCGATCGCGAAGAAAATCCGCGCGGTGGAGGACATGGCGGCACAGCTCTCGCTCTCGAACGTGGATGTGCACTGGGGACGCGTCGAGGATGACGCGCTGCTCGTGAAATGCCAGGGAAGGATCGACGTGGTGCTGGCGCGCGCGGTCACCCGTCTGCCGTCGCTCGTACGGTGGAGCTTTCCGCTGCTGCGTCATGGCGGACCGCGCAGGCTCGTGGTGTGGAAGGGAGGCGACCTGGATGAGGAAATCCAGGAGGCCCGGCGGCATGGACAGGTACGGCAGATTGCCGAACTGCCGATCGTCATCGACGCCGAACCCTATTTCCAGAGGGAAGAAAAGAAAATCATCGAGGTGCAGTTCACATGAAACCGCTGATGGCTGTCGGCGCGATCCTGCTGCTCCTGCTGCCGGGATGCGCCATCGTGCGCAGTATCGCGGGCGGAAACGTCGATCATGCGCGTTATGAAAAAGCGCGTGAAGCGGCGTCGCTCGAAACGCGCTACCGCGGGGCGCTGCTTCTCGCCGACCGGCTGCAGAAGGGTGCGGATCCCGCCGATGCGGACCTCGTACTCCGGCTGCAGGAAGATTTCCTCGTGCGGACGCTGCAGCAGATGCAGGGCAGGGAGGGCTGGTTGGACGAGGAGACGCGCTACCGCATCGATTCCGTCGATGCCCGCATGTACCCCGGGTCCGCCCTCGTCACGCTCGATCTGCTTGCGCGAAACGAAGGGTATGGTGTGGATCTCCGGCTGATCATGGACTGCCAGCTGGCGCTGCTCCCTGACGGCGACGCCCTGCTCCTGGAAATGGAACCGTACAACGTCGTCCCGGCCGCAAGCGCGTCCGGACTGCTCGCGCCGGCAGAACAGCTGATCGAGGACGTGATCCGCGTCAAGCTCGGAAGCATGAAACAGCAGTTCCCGCCCCTGCGGCTGCCGCTGCGCTTCGACGACCAGGTCACGATCGACGGAACGATGTCGAAGGTCAGCGGTACGCCGAACCTGGTCATCACCGCACCGCGCCGCATCGTCGATTACAATCTGCGGATCAAGGATATCCTGCTCTTCGACCGCGTTGCCCTGGTGAGCATCGATCTCGAATCGGTAGCGGTGAGGTGAACTGTGCGAAATGAAAGGAAACGGAGAATCGGTTTGCATTGCGATGACGGGAAGCGTCCTCGGCGGCGAATGCAATCCGCGGTCACTGTCGTGCCTGCCGTCGTGCTGCTCCTGGCCGCCTGTTCCTCGATCGATCTCCCCACGGTGGAGGAGTCGACGGCGCGCATCCAGCGCCTGAATGCCGATCTGGCGACGGCCGAGCGTCCGCTGCGGGTGTTCGAAGAGCGTTATACGCAGCAGCGCGACATGCGCACCGCGATCGATCCGCGGATGATCAACCGCGTTCTCGGTGCGCTCGCAGGGCAGCGAAGCGACGACATGCGCATCGGATTCCCGGCGACGCGCCCGCTGCTGGAAGAGAAGAAATCCATTCTCGGCATCACGTACAGCAATCGCCTCGACATCGACAGCGGACTCGTTACGCTCAACCTCCGGCAGGCTGTAATCACCGGTCTGCGGAAGGGCGCTCTGCGCGTCTTCCTGGATCTCGACGGAGAGGGCCGCATCGCGGTATCGGGGAAGTACACAGGCATTCCCGGGAGTGCCTCACCGCGGATAGAACTGTCCCTGCGCGATACGGTGACGTTCTCACTGAAAACGGACGCTCACGGCGAACTCCTGCTCACGCCCGCCACGCGGAATGTCGCCCTTTCCGCGACGTTCCACGTGAACCTGCTCGGATGGGAGATCCCGTGGAATGAACGCATTCCTCTGAAGCTCGATGAAATAATCCCGGCCGTTCGCATGCCCGGCATGCTGCACGGGAACATCAAGCTTCCAGCGCCGGCCAGGGAATACAGGACCGGGCGGTATGAGTTCGTCACAATCCCCGTGGAGGTGCGGAAGCCGGTGGCGGCAATCGAGGAAGGGAAGATCGTTCTCGATGCTGACATCGAGTACCGGTAACGCTGCAGAGCGCCGGAATCGGTGGTCGGATATGGAAAGGGCGCGCCTCGGCGCGCCCTTTTCCCGTGTTACTTCACGAGTATCATTCGAATCGTCCTGATTTCATCCCCGAACACCAGGATCGCGGTGTATGTCCCGTTCGCTTTGCCGCTTGCGTCGAAGGTGAAGCGGTGTTCGCCTTTGCCGACGGGTGCGTCGAGCAGCGTGGCGGCGGTTCTGCCCAGCATGTCGAGAACGAACAGCTTCGCCTCGCCGCTTTCCGGTGTGAAGAACGTAATCTCGGTCGTCGGGTTGAACGGATTGGGGCTGTTCTGGAACAGCGTCAGTCCCGCAGGCATCGCGACCAGTCGTTTCCCGCCTTCTTCGCAGATTCCCCGGACGAGAAGACTGCCGCTGGTGGTCGTCGTTGCGGCGGTTCCCTCGAGCCATCGGAAGTTCTCGAGGCGAAGGGCGGTCTGATCGTTGTTGCCGAGCATGACGAGGCAGGTGAGTTCCGCCTGCACGCCGGTGGTCGGCGTGGCGCTCTGCTGGGCGGTCAGCGTCAGACGGAGGTCGCCGTTCTCCGCCTTCTGCGTCATGACTATCGATCCGTTCGACGCGGTGACACTTTCCGGCCAGAGTATCGAACGGTTGAACACGATGTCTGCTTCGAACGACCGCGTTCCGGTGATCGCAAGGTTGTTGGCGTTCGTCAGCGTGAGCGGGATGACCACGCGGCTGCCGATTTCCGCTTCGAGGTTCGGCAGGGTGAGCGCCGCAGCGGCGGATTCGATGCTGCCCCGGAGGGGAATGAACACGGTGTCGTCACACACCTGCAGGGTCCCGATGATCAGCATGTCGCTGATGTCGCCGGATGATGTCGCGTCCATCCGCAGGGAAATCGTGAGACTGGCACCAGGCGCGAGCGTGGTGTCCGTCACCGCCGGTGACGTGACCGCGATTTCCGGACCCGCCGGTTTCGTGATGTGCACCTGCATGGGCGTTCCCTGGTGGTTGGTCACCGTGACACTGCCCGTCGCGGACCCACCGAAGCCGAGGGTGCCGAAGTCCACGGAGAGGGGCGTGATCTCGGCGAAATGCGACGCGTAGCTGTACGACACCGGCACGAGGAAAGATGTTCCGCACAGCGGGGCCGAAGCGGGAATCTGTGCCTGGTAGTTCCCGTATGCCCCGAGGGGGGGGACGAGATCAACCTGCAGAACGAAGTCCGCGCCCGGGGCGATGCGCACAGGCCAGGGACGCGGGAAGATCCGGAAGCCGGGACCGTTCACCGCGGTCGTATCGACGGTCAGATCCATGTCGACGGTTCCGTGATTCGTGTACGTGATGTCGAGCGTTTGCGGGAATTCACAGAAGTACTTTTCCCCGAGACTGAATGCCCCGGGCGTGACCGACATTCCGACAGAATCCTTCCGGGCGGAATACGCGATCTGGACCAGCGGCTCGTTTTCCGCGTCGCTGACGACCTCGAGGATGAAGCTCCGCGGAGATCCCTTCACGGTCGGATGGAATTCCAGCTGCACGACTTCGGTTCCCCCCGGCTGTATGACCAGCGGAACAGAGGGTCCGATAATCTGGAAATCGCCCGGGTGCGCGCCGGCTTTCCGCAGCTCGCTGACGGTTAGCGGCAGTCCGCCCGTATTGCGCAGCGTGGCGGTGGCAGATGATGACTGCTCGTCAGGGCAGAGCAGATCGTCGAACGTCGTGGCGGAATGGGCGATGGCCGGTTTGCGGGAGGAGGACGCCTGCAGATCCACGAACAGCGAATCGTCGCACGGCGCGCTGGTATGGAAATACATCCGTCCGTTCGCCCCTCCTTCACTCTGGGGGAAATACGCCAGGTGCATCACCAGGCTGTCGCCCGGCTGCAGGGTGTCGGGAAGGAGTATACTGGTGAGCGCGAGGAGGGAGTCGTACAGTCCGCTCGAATCGGGCAGAAGGAAATTGTCCAGCAGCGCGAACGGCGGATTCGAGAAAAGCAGTGCGGTGCTGTCGAGCACCATCGGCACCTGCGTCGTGTTGATGAGCACGAACTCGGCATAGGAGGTGTCCCCGACCGCCGCGAAATCGAAGATCAGCGGGTTCGGATCGGCGACGATCGCCGTGGGTACGAGATTGCCGCGAATCACGAGGTCTTCGACAAAGCCGCACGGGGTCGTTTCCATTCTCACGTATCCCTCGAAGGGTCCGACCGTGGAGGGGTGGACGAGTACCTCGACGGTATCGATCTGTCCGGGCAGGAGAATGCGCGGGAAGACCGAAGGAAAGGAGACGACTCCCGGGATGTCGGTGTCGATCGAGTCGATGACGGCATTCACCGTCCCTTCGTTCGCCATGAGGAAGGTCAGTGCCACGGGGAGCGCGCAGCTGTAGAGTTCTCCGGCATCGAGGGTGTCGGGCGTGATGACCGTGCGAACGCTGTCTTTTCGTCCTGACAGGGGCATCGTGATGACAGGACTCCCCGGAATATCCGTTTCGATTTCGAGGACGGCGTCAAAGTCCCCGACGCGTGCGGGGAAGAACTGCAGAGGGATGATGAGCGTGTCTTCCGGATTCATGAGCACGGTCGGAGGAATGGAGTATCCGCCGGTGAAGGAGAAGGCACTGCTGTCCGCTCCGGTGATGCGTGCGCTGAGCACGTTGATGACCTGGTTCCCGGTGTTCCGGAACAGCGCTTCGGCGATGCTCCACGTGTCCGGACACTTCAGCGGATCGAACTGCGGGGGATCCCCCTGCAGATCGGTAACGGTCTGGATAATGGTCCACAGGCTGTCGCTCTTGTCGGCGACGGGCGGGACGTACCCCCAGACGCGAATCCGCCTGTCCGCACCGCCGGAGATGATGTAGCGGGTGCGGCGGTCGAACACGGCGCCGTTGACGTTGCCGGTGTGTCCGTTGAATGTATGCAGCAGCGTTCCGTTGCGTCCGTCCCAGATGCGAAGCGAATTGTCGCTCGACCCTGACAGGACACGACCGGCCGCGTTCGACAGCTCCACCGTCCGCACCGCGGCACTGTGGCCGTTGAGGACGCGGATGCTGGTCCAGGTGATCGCG
The DNA here is from genome assembly GCA_003246455.1 of Bacteroidota bacterium. Classification (GTDB taxonomy): domain Bacteria; phylum Bacteroidota; class Ignavibacteria; order SZUA-365; family SZUA-365; genus SZUA-365. Next base: position 4,689 of record QKAF01000132.1, on the reverse strand, counting down.
TTCCACATGCGGACGCTGCGGTCTTCGCTGCCGGAGACGATCACGAAGCCGTCGTTGGAAATATCCAGGGAGCGTACGGCGCCGGTGTGTCCGGTCAGCTGGCGCAGGCGCGTTCCCGTGGTGAAATCGAGGATGGAAATCGCATTGCCGGCACCGGATGCGATGAAGTCGGTGTGCGGACTGACGGCGAGCGCGCCGTCGTTGCCGGTGTCCCCGTTATGGGTCCATGCCAGCGACCAGTCCCAGACACGCCACAGAATGACGTTGCCGGTGCTGCCCGCGACGAGATAATTTCCGTCCGCGGTGAAGCGCACGGTATGGACCGCGCCGCTCGGACCGGTCAGTTCCTTCGCAAGAGAGCCGTTGCGCGTGTCCCAGATTCGGACGCGCGAGTCGCTTCCCCCGGTGGCCAGCCAGCGCATGTCCGGAGAGAAGGCCACGGTGTTGGCGCTTCCGTTATGCGCGTCGAGGAGCGTCACGAACGCGCCGTCCTTGGGATAGAACACCTTGACCTGGCCGTTGCTCAGCGCCACTGCCGTCAGCGTTCCGCTCTGGGCGGCCGCGACGGCGTTGACGGCGGCAGGCTGTTCGCCGTTCCAGACGCCATCCAGCGATCCGATACGCTCCTCCTTCGTCAGGGCGAGTCCGAGGCATTCGTCGCTGGGCGTCGTGGGCACGCGCCAGTTGTAGAAGTAATTGTATGCGTTGTTCGTCAGGGAGGTCCATGTCGAACCGGAATTCGTGCTGTATTCCAGTTCGGCAGCCTGCGTGCCGCTGATGCCGCTCCACGACCAGCGGAAGGTGGTGCCCGAGAACATGCTTTCGCCGCCGTCGGGCGTGATGAGCTTCATCGGGGCGGGATCGTAGACGCCGCCGGAGAGCACGATGTTTTCCTGGCAGGGCGCGTCGCAGACGATATTCAGCGGGGTGACGATGCGATCGGTGTTCACCGGCCGGTACTGGATGCTGATCGTCCGTGACTGCCCCGGACCGAGCGTGAACGGCGGGGCGCTGCCGCCATACCCGGTGATCCGGAACGCGCTCTCGGCCGACGTGATGCTCGTCACGTTGATGGTGATGCCGCGCGACGTGATCACGACGTTGTCGTTTTTCGTCTGTCCGCCGTTGACCACGCCGAAATCCACGAGCGCATTACTCGCGTCAAGCCATTCGAGATTGGCCTGCGGCACGGTGACCGACGTGTTGCGCGTGACCGTGCGGCTGTTCTTGCGCAGCGTGACCGAGATATTCCGCTCGGTATCGCAGCCGTCGGTTTCGTAGATCAATGTGCAGGGCTGATAGATGAAGATCTGATCGCCGATTTCCTTGAAAATCGCCTTCGCGCTCTCGTACGTCGTGACGTTTTCGAACCACTCGCCGCCGGTCTGCTGGGCGATGCGCCGGAGATTGTAGTTGATGGTATTCGGAGAGACGGTAACGGTGAATACCCGGATATTCGCGGCCTTCGCCGCGGTGATGATCGAGTTTTCCTGGGCGGCGCTCAGATTTTCGAAGGCATCCGTCATGAACACGATGTACCGGTCGCCGCTGCGGTTCTTCGTCACATCGATTGCTCCGCTGCCCGGATTGAGAAAGGCGCCGATGAAATCCGTGCCACCGCCCGACGCGACCAGTCCGGCAATCGTATTCAGAATATCGGTCTTGTTGCTGGTATAGGGCAGCACGATGGCGGTGTTGTCGCCGAACGAGGTGATGGCGCTTGCCGCCGGCGGGTAAGACAGATCGTTGACCAGCTGCGATGAGGCGTTTTTCATGTTCTGAAGTCGCGCATCGATGGTCATGCTGAAGCTGATGTCGAATGTGAACGTGATGGAGATCGGCGGCGTGACAGGCGGGGGACACGACACGGACACTACGGGACGGACGATGCCGTTTTCCACGACCGTGAAGTCGCTCGGCTGAAACGACTGAATCGCGTTGTTCGAGGCGTCCAGCGCTTCGAAGGTGATGCCGATGTCGGGGTAACCGCTCCCGTCCGTACTGAGGACGTTGAACGTCAGCTGGGCCCTGGCAGGCAGGGTAAGCGCGAGGAGGCAGAGGACTGCGAAAAACGGCGTCAATCTTTTCATGCTATCCTTCCTTCACATTCATTTCAATCCCGTCTCGACCACGATCTGCACGGTACGGCAGTAGTTTCGTCCCTCGGGGAGATCGTTGTCGAACAGCAGGCGGTCGCTGCCAACGGCTTCCATTTGCACATCGATATTCCGGATGCTGGGTCCCAGGGCGCTGCGCACGGATTCGCAGCGCTCGAGGGCGAGCTTCTTGTTGATTTCTGTCGATCCGGTGCGGTCGGCGAACCCATAGATCGTCACGTGCGACTGCGGCGTGATCGCCTCGCGCACGATGTCGAGAATCTTCTGGTTTTCGTTCCCGATCGCACTGCTCTTGAAGTCGAACAGGATGAGGCTGAAGCGGTCGATGCGGCGGTTTCCGCGCTGTTCGACGACTTCGGTCGTGCGGGTCTCGGTTTCGAACGGCAGTGCGACGCGCGCCGTGCTCGTCTGACCGACGCGGTCCTCGATGCGGAGAACGACGTCGACATTTCGTCCCGCCTCCGGCAGCCGCGTCGTGTCAAGCTGCCACTCGACGGCTTCGGGCATGTCGCTGCCGTCGTACGATGCATAGCTGGTCGCGCCCTGCGTGACGCCGATCGACCAGTGCCGGATGCCGGCTTCCGCGGTGACTTCCGGACGCAGAACGATGGTCGGCGTCGATACGCTCTGTTCCACCGACTGCCAGCGAACCGGGGCGAGAACCGCGTAGGTGTCCGAACTGATTTCCACGCGGCGTGCTTCTTCCTGTCCTTCGATCGCGTCCACGCTCGGGGCTTCCTTCGGCAGGTTCCGCGCGGTCACGCTGATCCGCTTCGGGTCGATATGCCAGACGGATACGAGGTAATCGCGGACGGCTTCCGCGCGCAGGCGGGACAGTTCCCGGTTGCTGCGTTCCGCGCCGGTTGCGTTGTTGCAGCCGGTCAGCGTGATCTTCGACCCGGGATGCTTCACCATGCGCGACCCGACGACGTTGAGCAGTTCGGCGTAGATGCCGAGGGTGCTGTTCGGGAGCGCGGTTTCATCAAACGATTGCGTTTCGGCAGTCTGCAGCCGGTGCATATGGGTTTCATTCAGCGCCGCGCTTTCCTGCGGGAAGAAGACGTACGGGAGCAGCGGGAAAAGTTCTCCCCGGGTCAGACGTTCGACGATCACGCGGGCGTCTTCACGCAGTGTCCCGTCCGCCGCTTTCGCGAAGACCTGAACCCCCGTGGAGATCGCCGGCGGCGGGGGAGGAGGTGGCGGCGGCGGGGGAGGAGGCGGTTTCGGGATGTGGTACATGACTGCGACGGAACCCTCCGCGCCGTGTGCCATCCAGTCGACACCGCTGCTCAGCGAGGTGGCCGCCAGGCGCATGCTGACCTCCGGCCAGAGCGACCAGCGGTCGCCGAGCATGATCCCGTAGCGGATTCCCGCCGCGAAGCCGGCATAGAGCGAAGCCGCCTCGGGCAGTGCCCCGTCATACTTGTTTCTCGTACGCTGCAGGTCATCGAAGGTGATGTCGGCCGGGGTGAGCAGTTCTTCCGTCTGCGTCACATCGTTGCTGATGAGATACGCCAGGTGCGGACCGGTGAACAGCGTCAGGGGCAGACCCGCGATGGGACGGAAGCCGATGGTCGGCCGGAAGTCGATCGCTGCCGTCGTCGAAGCGAGGCGGTGTTCGACCGTCGCTTCTTCCGGTCCCCGTGACGTGAGCACGGGGCCGATGTTCTCCTCCGACGTGAGCGTCGCGGAGAAGTCCGCGTAGCGCAGCAGCAGATGCAGCGACCATGCGTCATCGATGACGAAGCGGGCAGCCGCACCGAAGCCGATGCCGGTGCCGTCCCCTCCGTCATAGCCCGCGCAGCAGCTGGGGATGCCGGGCAGATGTGAAAATGTCGCGGAGTGGGTGTTGCTGATGAAGCCGCCGGAAACTCCGATGGCGGGGCGGTCCATGGGAGGACCGTCGTCATCGCGTGACTGAGCCGAAACCGGCTGCCAGAAACACACAACGAGGAGGAACGGGAATAGTCCCTTCAGGGCATGGCGCACGGGAGACCTGTCTTGGGTAAGGAAAGTGTCAGACGCATGTCAGCGTTTCGCCAAAGTTACGTCCCGTGGGCCACAAATGAAAGCTGAAGTTGATCCGGGAAACGGAGCGGCGAATTCCGCGGGGAGAAGGGAAAATGACCATCGGTGCAGTATGATCAGGCGGAGAATTTCCGTATGATCGCTTTATCCGGTTATCATTGGAGCGATCATGAAACTTCCTTCACTGCAGCAGATTCTCAGTGATGCAATGGACACGCTGCGTCGATTTCCGTTCGTGCTCGCCGTCGCGGCGGCGGGCACCGTATCGGCAATCGTATTGATTGAACATCACGGAAGCGGGGAATTTCCGGCCGGTCTGCGCGTGCTGTATGCCGCGCTGCTGGGGATTCCTTTCCTGACGGGCCTTGCGTTGTTCGCGGAGAAACGCCGATGGGAAACCGTACCGCGAACCGTGCTGCAGGCGGCCGGGGTATTGCTGCTGGCACTGTATGCCTGGACACTGCCGTCGAACATCGAGATCGCGCCGGAGATGCATGCCATCCGTCTTCTCATGCTGGCCGTGGGCATGCATCTTTTCGTGGCC
>QKAF01000111.1 GCA_003246455.1 Bacteroidota bacterium | reverse complement strand
CGACACGGTAAGGGACAACCATGCCGTGTGGGTATTTCACCTGTCGGATCTGAATGCGGAAAATCGCATGGAAGCTGTGATCGTCGCTCCGAGCGGGACGAACGTCTGGTGGGTGGGAGGAATCGTCGCGGTGGTGCTTCTTGCTGCATTCGTACTCTGGCTGCGGCGCAAACGCCAATAGGAATTCGTAATTCGTAATCCGCGATTCGTAATCCGTGATCCGTAATCCGTGATCCGTGACCGTGATCCGTGTAGGGGCGCAGCATGCTGCGCCCCTACAATTTTATCCGGCGGAATGTTATCCGGCGAAAAAAAACCGTCCCATCGGGACGGTTTTTTTAAATACTCGAATTTCCGCGTGCTTATTTCACGAGCAGCATGTGCTTGCCGAGCGTCTGTCCGTTGCTCTGCAGCTGGTAGAAGTACACGCCGGAGGTCATCCCGTCCGCGTTGAAGAGAACGCTGTGAGGACCGGCTTCGACGGGACTGTCGATCAGGGTCGCGACGACCTCGCCGAGGGCGTTGATGACCTTCAGGGTCACATGCTGCCGCTGCGGCACGTTGAACTGAATCGTGGTCGAAGGATTGAACGGGTTCGGATAGTTCTGCGACAGGGCCAGCGTTCCGGGCACGACATCGTCGCCGACGCCGACTGTGGTCCGAAGATCATCGATGTGGAAATTGATATCCACCGTGCGGTTGATATCCACCGAGTTGACATACGTCATTGTCACCGGCATCGTCATCGTAGGACGCGCGTTGGTGTAGATGTTCGGATTGCTGTACGACGGGTTGTCCGCATAGAGCAGGTAATTGCCAGGTTCGAGACCGACGATAGAGTACCAGCCAGTCGAATCGGAAATCGCGTATCCGGCGATCTTCCCTGTGGCTTCATGTTCGGCGAACACGATCGTTCCGGGAACAGGAATGCGTTCGGCGCCCTTGCGCAGGATCACCTGCCCGTAGTAGCTGCCGATGCCGAGCTGCTTCGTTTCCTGCAGTTCGAAGTTGATGTTCTGAATCGTACCGAGCGGGGACAGTTCCTGGCTCTCCGTGAAGTTGCTGCGGCCGCCGTTGGAATGATAGTACTGCGGTGCAAGGCTGTTTTCCATCGGGATGGCAAGCAGCGCGGACGGAGGAGAATCCGGCAGGTTGTCGAAATTGAAGACACCGTTGGAATCGGTGACGACGGAGCGGTACTTGCGGTAGGTGTTGCCGCCGCCGGCGCCGCCGCGCTTGAGTTCCGTGTCGATCAGCACGATGGTCGCCAGCTTGCTCACGCCGGTGGCCTTGCTCGAAACCTTGCCGTAAATCTTGTTATTGGTCTGACCGGAACCGATCAGCGAATAATTCAGATTATTGCTGTTCCCGATCCGGATCGCCCTCGCCATCATCGCATTGGTCTCTTGACCAACGAAGGAATTGATGTAGTGTTCCTTCTCGACGACGGTGTAGTAATCGCGACCAACGGGGAGGTTGACGTTGAAGACGCCCCTGTAATCGGTATACACGACGGTATCGACGATCTCTTTGTTCCACGGGGTGGAAATCTCGCTGGCGAAACTTTTCAGGCTTGTGGTATCGCCGATATGAATGAAGTCCTGCTTGCGGATGAACGACACTTTCGCGCCGCTGATCACTTCGCCGGACTCATTGACCACACGGCCGCTGACCGGCGCCGGATTCCCGGGGGAAGCAAAGAGATAAAATTCGTAGGTAAGCGTATTGTGATTCAGCGTATCGAGGACGCGTTCGAGCGCGTTTTCGATTCTCGAGGCATTGATGTACCACTGCGGTTCGTGTGCATCGTTGGGAGGCTCCGCATATGCGTAGATGCGTCCCACCTGCACGTTCTCCAGCAGGAACTCGCCACGGTCATCGGTCCGCACCTCGTACGCCATGTTCGTTCCGGCACTGACCTGGAAAAAGCGGACGATGGAGCCCGGGAGCGGCCGGTCGGTAATGGACTTCACGAAACCGCGCAGCGTTCCGGTTTTATCCGACACCTTGATGTAAAATTCCTGCACAGCGCGCGCATTCGTCTTCGTGTTCGTCGCGAGGATGGTGACCTTGTATACGCCGACGGCCTTGGGGTTCCAGTAAATATAGGAGGGCCCGCCAGCCACGTTGCTCAGGCTCATCCCTTCCGGAATCGAGCCCACGAGCATGTAGGAAATGTCTTCGGGGTGTTCGGCGTCCGTCGACGGCGAATAGAAATAATCCATTCCCACGCGGATCGTCGTAAGAGGATCGGACGTGAAATTCAGGCCGCTGGCTTCGGGAAGCACGCGGATGTTCACGAACGCACGTCCGTAAACCGGGCCGGGGTACACGGCGACGACCATATAGATATACTCTTCGCCGGGTTTCACCTTGTAGTCGGTGAACTGCACGGCGGTCGGGGAGTAGATCTGTGCCATGACGACGTCAGGGGAGATATATCCGCGCCAGATTTCATAGTGCGAAGGGAGCTGCCCGGGAGCCGCCTGCCATGTCAGCATCACATACCCATCCACCGTCAGCTCCGCAGCGAGATTCTGCGGGTTGATCATCTGTGCGTGAACGGAGCTTCCCGTCCACAACAGCACTGCGACAAATATGGAGAGGTAACGTGTCACTCGATAGACGTCTGATTATACTTCTGAGAAATTACGTCTTTGAAAGCACGAATGCAATGAAAAATCAGGCAAATAGCATTAAAGTTTCATTAATGACTCTAACTGCAGAATGCCATAATCATGCCGGAAAAATCCTCCTGAAACAGACCCCTGTGCACCGTTTTTGTGACATCGGCACTATCCTGACGTCAAGGTGCCGTTATCGTCAACATATTGACAATTTACATCATGCCCAGTTTTTTCATCTTTTCCACGAGCGTTGTCCGCTTCAGACCGAGTATTTTCGCCGCTTCCGTCTTATTTCCGTCGGCGGATTTGAGCACGAACGCGATATGTTCCTTCTCGACGTCCTGCAGGGTCCCGAGCCGCTGCGGCGATTTGAGCGAGACCTCGAAATCGGCCCGGTCCGGCGACGCGTTGACTTTCTGGACGGAAACGTAATCCGACGGAAGCATGCGCGAGGTCAGCATCTCCTCCTGTGATTGCGCAATCAGGCGGTTGACCAGGTTTTCCAGTTCGCGGACGTTGCCGTTCCACGGCAGCTTCTGCAGGTACTCGATCAGATCCGCCGACGCGCTGCGGACGGGGGAGACGTGCCGCTCGTTGTATTTCGCGATGAAATGTTCGACGAGCAGCGGAATGTCGGAAATGCGCGCGCGGAGGGACGGCACCGTGATGGGGATCACGTTCAGGCGGTAGAAGAGATCCTGGCGGAAACGCTCTGCCTCGATTTCCTTCTGCAGATCCTTGTTCGTCGCACAGATCACGCGCACGTTGGCGATCCGCGTCTTGGTGTCGCCGACGCGGCGGAATTCCCCTTCCTGCAGCACGCGCAGAAGCTTCGCCTGGAACGCGAGTGAGGTGTTCGAGATTTCATCGAGGAACAGCGTCCCGTTGTGGGCTTCCTCGAACAGGCCCGGCTTGTCGGTCACCGCGCCGGTAAACGCACCGCGCTTGTAGCCGAAGAGTTCGCTCTCGAGCAGAGTGTCGGGCAGCGCGCCGCAGTCCACCGCGACGAAGCGGTGTTCATGCCGCGCCCCGTTGTAATGGATCGCCTTGGCGATGAGTTCCTTTCCCGTTCCGCTTTCCCCATAGATAAGCACGCTGCCTTCGCTGTCGATCGCCGCCTGCGTTTCGGCGAACAGCTGCTGCATCGGCTTGCTCCCGCCGACGATATTCTCGAAACCGAAGCGCTGTTCCACGGCCCGCCGCAGGTACAGGTTTTCCTTCTTCAGTTCCGCATGCAGTCGCGCGTTCTCGATGGCCATCGTCGCGAGATTGGCGAAGGCTTCGAGGAATTCCGCGTCGATTTCCGAGAAGGACATCGCCGCGAGCGCATCCGCGCGGCTGTCGACATACACGGTCCCGATGATCTGATCGCGGGATTTCATCGGGACGCAGATCAGCGAGTGAATGTTGAAGTTCACTACGGATTCCCGCTTGCGGAACTCCTCGCTTTCCGACGTATCGGAGACGATGATCGGCCGCCCGGCGTTGAGCACGTCGCGCAGAATGCTGAGGCTGATCTCGGTGGCGTCGCGGATGGTTTCCTTCTCGACGTTGCGGGAGACTTTCAGGACAAGCTGGTCGTTTTCTATCAGGAAGATCAGACCGCGTTCGCCGCTCATGCTTTCGAGCGCGCTGTCCATGATCGCGTCGAGCAGCTGCTCGAGGTCGAGCATGGAATTGATCTTGCTGGCCACGGCGTACAGCGTCCGCAGGTTCTGTTCGCGCACGGCCGTAAGCGCGTGCGGTGATTCGCTGCGATGCGTGCGCGCGAACTCGCGCTCTATCTCGGCATTCACGTACACTTGCTCGAGGAAACTGCGGTAGAGCTGCGCGTCGGCGATGGTCTCCGCACTCTGCATCAGCGCATCGTGCGCGCGGGTGATGCAGTCGTTCGCGCCCGCGGTATCGCGGTTCGCCCGAAGGATCAGCGCGTGATTGAAGAGGATATCGTGCGCGCCGCCGTAGAGCGGTCCGCTTTCCTCGAGCAGCTGCATGGCTTCGTTCGAGAGGTCGAGCGCGACGGATGCGCGACCGAGCCGCAGCTGTGTGAGACCGGCGTAGGAGCGCGCGAGGATACGGTAGGAATCGAACCCGTGGCGATCGGCGAGATCACCGAAACGATTGAGATGCTGTATGGCTTTTTCCAGCGCGTCGTCCCCGCCGCGCCGCAGCTGCAGGTAGCCGTTTCTCCAGTGCAGCATGACGCTGACATTGACGTCCTGCGCCTGCTCGAGAAGCGTCGCCGCCTTGTTGAGCGCCTTCTGCGCGCCATCGAAATCGCGTTTCTCGATCAGGCAGCCGGCGAGGTCGATGTGCCCAGCGGCGAGACCGACGGTGTTGCCGCTCGCTTCGGCGAGCTGCTGTCCCGATGTGATCGCTTCGATCGCCAGGTCGTATGCGCCGAGGTCCTTGTAGACCAGCCCCAGATTCTCGAAGCACATCTCCTGCCGGAACAGATCGGCGATTTCCCGGCTGATGCGGAGATCCTCCTGCAAATGCAGGAGGGCGGGGGAGTAGCGGCAGAGCGCGATTTCACACTGGGCGAGGGAGCCGTAGCTGGTGGCGATGAGGCGGCGGTCGCCCGATGCGGTCGCCAGCGCGTTTGCCTTGCCGTGGTATTCGAGCGCATCCTCGTAGCGGCCGAGCGCGTAGTACTGCGCGCCCATGTTGCCGTACGCGCGGGTGAGTCCCCGGCGGTCCTGCACCGTCTCGAAGATGGCGCGCGCTTCCTCGAAGCACTCGAGCGCCCGCTCCGGCAGTTCCAGCACGGAATAGTACACGAGGCCGATGTCGACGAGCATGTTTCCTTCTTCGCTCGCGGCGGCGGCGCCGCGGAACAGCGCCCGCGCGCGTTCGTAATGCGTCAGGACCTGCTCTCCCGGATGGGTGCGATACTCGGTGAACCCGATCTTCTGATGACACCACGCCTGTCCGAGTCCGTCCTCGATCTCGCTGTAGTAGGCGAGCGCTTTTTCCGCGCTGCGGCGCGCCCGGTCGAATTCGGCGAGGGAGAGATAATGCTCGGTCTGGCTGCGGTAGACTTCCGCGAGGCGGGGGGTGGAGTTCGACTGCGCCGCGAGCAGCAGCATTTCCTCGAGAAACACTTCTTCTTCCGCGCGGCGTCCGAGAATGTTGCTCAGCCGGCACAGTCCCGACAGTGCTTCGAATCGGCGTCCCGCATCGCCCGTGTCGATCAGCGGCAGCGCTTCGCGCAGCATGGCTTCGGCGCCGGTGCTGTCGAACCGTTCCTCGCGGTACTGTGCCGCGGCCAGCAGATGGGGGAGGGCACGGGCACGGTCTGCCAGATGCAGGGCGTGATGCGCGAGCAGCGCGTCCGTATCGTGGGTGGGCGGATGGGACCGATGCCAGTCGTACCAGGCTCCGTGAATCGCCTCCATGGCCGGTCTGGATTCCGCTCCACCGGAGGAAGTATCGGACTTCCCGGCGTCTGTCAGTGCATCGCGGACGGCGTCATGCGCGGGGACGAGCGCGTCGAGTGTCCCTTCGAGCAGTTCGGCGCGCATCAGGTCCGACACCGCGGCGCGCAGGTCGAAATCGCTCATGCCGGTAACGGAGCACAGTGCCTCGATACCGACGGGCACGGGCGTCGCTGCGACGGCGGCGAGTACCCTCCGTGCATCCCCGTCGAGCTGCGCGATCGAACGGGCGTACAACTGCGACATGGTCGCGGGGAAAATGCTCCCGAGGTTTTCCCGTTCGTGCACCAGCCAGCCGTGATCGGTCGGCTCGAGAATGCGTTCGCCGAGGCAGAAATTCAGCAGGTCCTCGATGCGGCCGGGCAGGCCCTTGCTCTGCCGTGCGATGACTTCGACGAAAGAGGGCGACACGGTTCCGAGCAGATCTTTCAATGCCTGCGCGATTTCCGTTTTCCCGAGCGCAGGGAGACGCAGGGTCTGCATCCGCGAAGACTCGGGGAGTGCGCCGCCGTCCATTGCCGTGAGATCCGCGGCGGCGAGCAGCATGAGGCCCGCGTGTGCATTCGCCTCCATCCAGTCGAGCAGATATGCGACGAAATCCAGTGTGAATTCGTCCGCAAGGTGGAAATTGTCGATCAGCAGCGCGTCCGGCGCGATGTGGAGGCAGAGCAGTTCCGCGGCGGCATGCAGCGTGCGCAGGCGCAGGCTTTCGCCTGTCAGTCCGTCGCGCGGGGCGGGTGCCGTGCCGGGGAATGCGTCGGGGAACCATGTCGCGAGAAGGGCGCGCAGACGGTCGTACTCGCGTGCCGCGGTTTCATCCTGCAGGTTCCGGGAGTCGCCGGTGAACAGCTTCAGAAGCGGGGCGAATACCCCGTCGCCCGCATGACAGTCGACGCGGAGCACGCGGCTGCCGCTGAACTGGATCTCCGTTCCCTGTTCCCGGAGGAAGCGCGTTTTCCCCGCGCCTTCGGGTCCTTCCACGACGAGCATCCCGCTCCGGTGCCGGGACTGTTCCCAGATCTCGCGGGCCCGGGCGGTTTCCTGGCTGCGTGGAATATCAAGAAGGCGCAGGGCGCCGGTTTCGGCATCCGCCTGCAGTGCGGGAGGACGTTCGAGAAATGCCGCCGCCGCTGCGTGCAGCTGCAGCGCGTTGCGGTACCGGCGCTGGGGCTGCTTCTGCAGAAGGGTGGTGATCCAGTCCGCCACGGCGGGAGGGAGTTCCGATGCCGGCGGCGGAACGTCGTCGCGCAGATGCCGGCGCAGAACCTCGACCGCGCTGTCCCCTTCGTAGGGCGGGCGGCCGCCGGCGAGTTCGAAAAGAACGCAGCCCAGCGCGTAGAGATCGGTCGCCGGGGACGGATTCTCTCCTTTGATCAGTTCCGGCGCGAGGTATTCGATGGTGCCGCTCAGGCCCTGCCGCTCGGTGCTGCCGTTCCCGGGCGCATCATGCAGCGCGCTGAGACCGAAGTCCATGATACGCGGACCGTCGGCCGCAAGGAGGATGTTCTCGGGTTTGAGGTCGCCGTGGACCACGTGCTGTGAATGGATGAAAGCCAGCGCGGCGCTGAGGTCGTAGACGAATGACGCGAAACGCGCCGCATCGAGGATGTCGTTTTCGTCGCGGAGCGCGGAAGCGCACACCGGTGCGCCGTCCACCCAGTCCATGATGAAAAACGGACGTCCGTCATCGAGATATCCGAATTCATGCATGCGCACCAGCGCGGGATGGTCGAGTCGGCTGAGGAGACGGAATTCGCTCTGCATGCGCGCGCGCATCGACGGTTCGACCGCGTGCAGGACTTTCACCGCGACGGGCCGCTGATCCGCGCCGTAGCGTGCGCGGTACACCAGTCCCATGCCGCCGCTTCCCGCGAGGGATTCGAGCGTGCAGTCAGGGACATTCGGCAGCGGGAGAGTGGATTCAGTCATCGGGGCCATGCTTGGTTAGGACCGGAATTCAAACGAACGGCCAGCCTTCGGTATCAGGACCGGTTTCCGGAATCGGGATCGGATGATCGGATCAGGACCAGACTTCGTTCTTCGCCTGTCGCATCATCAGATCCTGCGTCGCCTGCACCGGATCCTTGCCGTTGAAGAGAATCTCATACATTTCGTTCACGATCGGCATTTCCACGTTGTGTTTCTGGGCGAGTTCGTAGGCCGATCGCGTGGTATCGACGCCTTCGGCCACCATGGACATGCCCGAAAGCACTTCATTGACGGGGCGGCCTTTCCCGATTTCCTCGCCGACGTGGCGGTTCCTGCTATGGCGGCTCATCGTTGTGACAATAAGATCGCCAAGTCCGGAGAGACCTGCAAACGTATGCGGATCCGCCCCCAGGGTTTCTCCCAGCCGGCGGATCTCCGCGATACCGCGGGTGATCAGTGCCGCCTTGGTGTTGTCGCCGAAGCGCGATCCGTCGCAGATGCCCGCGCCGATCGCGATGACGTTTTTGAGCGATCCCCCGAGTTCCACCCCGGCGACGTCCCCGCTTCCGTACACGCGGAAGCTTTCCGTCATGAATGTGTCGATGACCTGGCGCGTGGTGTCGCGGTCCGCCGACGCGGCGACCACCGTCGTCGGACGGCGCAGACAGACCTCCTCCGCGTGACTCGGACCGGAGAGCACGGCATAACGCTGCGGGGAGAGCTGCGGGAGGACGTCGCGCACGACCTCCGACATCCGGAGCAGCGTGCCGTTCTCGATTCCCTTCGCAACGTTCACCACGATCGGATCGCCCAGCTTCTCTTTCGGGATGCGTTCGAGGACGCCGCGCAGGAATTGCGACGGCGTGGCCAGGACGAGCATATCCGCCGCGTCCGTGGTCACAGCCAGATCGGTCGTGACCGCGAGCCCCTCCGGAATGGCGATGTCGGGGAGGTAGACGGTGTTGCGGCCGGTGATGCGGATGTTTTCCACGTCACGCGCGGACCATGACCACAGCCGGACCGCGTGTCCGCTGCGAAAGAGGAGTTCCGCCAGCGTGGTTCCCCAGCTGCCGGCACCGAGAATTCCGATCTTCATAGTGCACCAGGTGAGACAAAACAAAACATGCGGATCCCGCAGGGACCCGCACGACAATCCGTACGGTTACGGATATCAGAAAAAGAACATGCGCATCGAGCTTCCGGCCTTCCGTCCCACCAGCTTCAGCCGGTTGAAACGGTTTTCCGAGCCGTTGAGCAGGCGCTTGATATTCGCGCGGTGCGCGTAGAACAGCAGCAGCGTCGTCGCGATGCTGAAAAGAATCAGTGTATGATAGCTGGGAATATCGACATGGAAGACGTTGAAGCGGATGAACATCGTCGTCGGGAAGGCCGTCGCCGCGCTCAGCGAACCGAGGGAAACATACCCGGTCGAGAAAAGCACGAGAACGAAAACGATCAACGCGATGGAAATGTCGATCGGTGCGATTCCGACGAGCATGCCGGCCGCGGTGTTGATGCCCTTGCCGCCCTTGAAATTCAGGAACAGGGAGAAGATATGCCCGATCACCGCGGCGATGCCGGCAATGATCTGCACCACGGTGAAGTCATCGAACGGCGTGCGGTTGTTGAACGGAAAATCTCCGTAGTGCAGGCGGGCGATGACGAGGACGGCAAAGAGGCCCTTGAGTACGTCCCCCGCCTGAACCATCAGTCCCAGTTTCCAGCCCAGCGTCCGCATGACGTTGGTGCTCCCGATATTGCCGCTCCCGTGCTGGCGGATATCCGTTCCACCGAGCCAGCGGCTAACCAGCAGACCTGTCGGAATGGATCCGACAATGTAACTAAGAATGATGATGAGACTGAGAAGATACATGGGCAGCTCCGTCTGTCAGTACAAGAACCATTTATACAACTTATTTTATTCGGCTTAGAAAATCAATGGGGAATCTTTCCCGCTGTGCGAATCCCGGACATGTCCGGGGATTTGCTTTCTATGCCGCTTTGCGTGAATTTGTGATGTCGAAATATGCCGCAAATCACCTATATCGATACCGAATCTCCGCGCCGCGACCGTCCGCCGCGCGTCTCCGCCCGGGCACCGCTGCGGTGGAAACGCGCTGTCCGGTGGATTGTTGCCCATCGCGCGGCCATTCTCGCCGTCATGGCGCTCTACCGCTTCATCGGTCTCGGCACAGGTGAGATGCAGCAATGGGACGAATCGATTTACGCGCTGCGCACCCAGGTGATCCTGCAGTTCGGGGCGCTCTGGGATCAGAGCGCCCACATGCTGGGCGGCACGTATTATTCCGCCCATCCTCCGCTGTATGTCTGGCTGTCGACCGCGGTGCACCTCCTGTTCTCCGAGCATCTCTGGGTGTACCGGCTACCCTCCGCCATCGCCGCGGCCCTGCTCGTGCCCCTGCTGTACCGCCTTTCGCGCATGGTTCAGCCCACCGTGCGGTCCATCGCCGTCGCCGGGCTCTTCGCATTCGCACCGCTTCCCGTGCAGTTTTCCCGGCTCGGACAGCTCGATCTGCTGCTGACGCTGGGCATGATCGGCGCACTGTATTTCGGGATCCGCGCGGTGCGCACGCATGCGCGCATGGATGTCTTCCTCGCCGGATGCAGCCTGGGCGCGGCGCTGATGACCAAGCTGTTTTTCGCGCTCAGCATTCCCGCGGCCATTTTTCTCGCCGCGCCGCTGCTTGAAACCCCATACCGCGGACGCGCATTTCGCGCCTCGCTGCTCATGCTGCTGATCTCCCTGCCGCTGTGGGTGCCGTGGGCATGGTCCTTCGCGCTGGCGCATGGCGACGGCCCCGGATTCCTCTTCTCCTCGTCGCTGCCGTTCGGTTCGACGCTCAGCGGGGTCGAGGGCCGGGTAAAAGATACCGGCGTGTTCTACTATGTGAATCAGCTGGTGGTGAATGTGAGTGTCATGCTCCCGTTCGCGCTGCTGTCGATCTGGCATTCGCTCTTTCCTCCGCGCCGTCCGGTCTGGTTCGCCGCGACGCTGACCATCGTACTGACGCTGGCCGCGCTCTGGATGATGAAGTCGTCGTTCGAGGTGTACCTGATTCCGATTCTCCCGCTGCTGTTTCTTCACGGCGTGCGGGGTGTCGCATTGCTCCGCCGCGGATCGCGCGTGCGGCTTCTGTCGTTCTCCCTCGCCGCGGCACTCTGTTTCGCCTGGTCGCTGGCCCACGGCTGGCGCGCGGCGGTGAAGAACCTCCTCCGCGGACTCGGCGGCGCCCCGCTCCCGTCGGGTACGCTCCTTGACGGAACGCTGCTGCTGCTGACCGGTGCGGGCGCGCTTCTGATCGTCTGGTGGATGTACCGGCGGAATCGCCTGCGGAAGATGCTCTCCCTGCCGCTGACCGGGAGCGCCGTCGCCGCGCTCGCCGTGGCGACCTGCGTGCGGATCTGGCTGATCGCTCCCGACGCCCTCGACGACGGCGCCGCCGCGGCGACCTCGGCCGTTCGCACATCCAACGCCTCGCACATTTTCCTCATCGGCAATGGCGACAATCCCCAGCTCACGTATTATTTCGAAGGAGCGGACATTGGCTGGGTCGATGCCGAGCGGCTGCGCTTCGAACGCCTCGAACCCTATGCGCTCGGTGTCGAGGGAATCCGGGCGCGTATCGCGGCCACGCGGAAGTCCGGTCCGGTTGCCGTCCTTGTAGAACGGGACGAAATCCTGCTCGGCGCCTATGACGACGCGCGGCAGATACTTCCCGCGGGAATGCGTATCCTCCTGCGCTCCGGCCGCTACCTGGTTGCCGGATACAGGAACCTGAACCTGGGGACGGGACAGACGGCGAAATGAATCCCGTGAATGCATACCCGCTTTTTCTCCGCTTTCTGCTTCGGCCCCGCGCGTACCTGCTCGCCGCCGTCTATGCGGCGGCCGGAATCTGCTGCGCCTTCGTCCCGCTGCTCGACACGCTCGGGTATGAATCGGCGCTCGTGTTCGGACTGCTTGCGGCATGGATCGGCGCCGTGCTCCCGCTTTCGCTGCGTCCGGTGCTGCGCCGGCTCTCCGCCCGAGAGGAAGCGGCGCGAAGCGGGGCGCCCAGCGACGGGGCGGCGCGGAAAGCGCTTCTCCGCGGAAGCGGCGTGTTTTCGCACTGGATCCACCTGACGCTCGCCCAGGCGGCGCTGCTGCTGATTCCGATGGCCATCCTGACCGTGAACGCCCTGTTCGTGCGGAATTGCTCAATGCTCGACGGGGTGCTGTTCTGGCTGCTCATCCCGATGATCACCGCCGGTTTCAGCAGCGCGGTCATCCTCTTTCTCGACGCGCTGACGGAACGCCGCACGGCGATCGTCTACTATGCGCTCCTGCTCCTGCTGCTCATTCAGCCGTTCGTGCAGATCTATTCCCAGCCGCAGCTGTACGCGTACAATCACGTTTTCGGCATGTTTCTCGGACTCTCGTGGGATCAGTCCCAGCCGCCGTTCCTGACCCTGCTGCTTTACCGCTGCTCGTCGCTTTCGTATATCGCGCTGCTGCTCGCAGTCGGCGCCGCGCTGCGGCTGCGGAGAACGCGGGGCATCGATGCGGCGGGGGGCAGACGCCTGCTGGCGGTATTCCTTCCCGCGCTCGTCGCCGTGCTCCTGTTCCAGTTTTACAGCGCGCCGCTGGGCTTTACCAACAGCTACGCACATCTGCGCAGCGTGCTGAACGCGGAGTACACTCTCGGCCGCATCCGCCTCGTGTATGACGGATCGACGATGGACAGCAGTGCGGCCCGGCGGATGGCGGAGGAGCATCTCTTTCAGCTCGAACAGGTGAGCGCAGAACTCGGCGTGACGTGGAAGCGGGAGATCACCGCGTATATCTATCCCGACCGCGCCACGAAGCGCCGGCTGCTCGGGACGGAGAGCAGCGATCTCGCGCGTCCCTGGCGTGCGGAGATCCATCTCTCGGCCGACAGCTGGACCGGCACGGTCCGGCACGAGCTCGTGCATGTCGTCGCGGGGACCTTCGGCCCGTACATCAATCGCGCGCCGTTCCTGCGCGTGCTTGGACTGACCGAAGGGCTCGCCATGGCCGTGGAATGGTCATGGGGGAACCGCACGCTGCATGAATTCTCCGCCGGCATGCTCGCGCAGGGGATTCTGCCTTCGGCGCGCGCCTGCATCGGGACGGCGGGATTCGCGACCAATACCTCATCGCGCGGATACGTGGCGAGCGGCTCCCTCACGCGCTGGCTGATGGACTCGCTCGGCCTCGCCACGGTGCGCCGTGCGTATGCCGCGGACGATCTGGAAGCGGCAGCCGGTATGAGCTACGAGGAAATCGACCGCCGCTGGCGCGTGTTCCTCGGGACCATCCATCGCGATCTGCCCGACAGCATCGCCGTGGCGTATGCGTTTCGGCGTCCCTCGCTGTTCAGCGCGCTCTGTCCGCGCGTGCTGACCGAACGCAATCGAACGGCGGCCGAGGCGATGACTGCCGGCGATGCGGCGCGGGCCCTGGTCCTGTACCGCGGGGCCGAAACGCTCGCGCCGAATGCTCGTTCGGCGTTCGGCATCGTGGGAGCGATGTATCTGCAGGAACAATGGGATTCCGTCGCGGCGGTCACCGCGCGCTATCTCGCGGATACCACGCGCGCCTTTTCGCTGTACCCGATGAAGCTGTGGGAGGGGGCGGCACACTGGAAGCTCGGCGACAGCGCAGCGGCCGATCGGGCGCTCTCGCAGCTCATCGCACAGAATCCGCCGGGGTGGCCGACACCGTTCGCCGCGAGGATGCGCCGTGCGATGCGGCGTGGCGGCGACCGCGTTCTGCGCGATCAGCTCGCGGGCATGCTCCGGTGGAATGCCGCCGAGGACGATTCGCTGCGGCGCGCGGCGATGGATTCGCTGCTTCGGATGCATCCCCGCGACCCTGTGGTCGTCGAGGAATACATGCGGGCGGAAGCGGACGACAGTCTCGGCTGCCGCAGGGCCTTGCGCGCATGGCGCGCGATCGAGGATCTGCCGGCGAACGATGCCGTGCGCATGCTCGCTGTACGCCTGTATTACCGCGATCGGCAGTGGGAGGAAGCACGCCGGCTGCTGCGGCATCTGTGGAGCGAACCGCTGACCGCAGCGGCAAGGAACGAAACGGCGGAATGGCTGGCGCGCTGCGCCTGGCAGCTCCGGCGCGAACGGCAGCAGCCGCAGGGAGCGGGGAAATAAAAAAGCGCGGATCCACGGACCCGCGCCAAAGGGAAATAAAACCGTCCGAGACTATCGCAGCAGCAGAATGTGCAGGGAATCGCGGTACGCGTCGATGCGCTGCACCAGCGCGATGCCGTTGTTTGCCGGCGAGAAACGCGGCATGAGGTTCTGCGGCGCGATGCGGGAGAGCGGACTGCCGTCCTGATTCGACAGCCACGTGTCGCCGGTGTGCGTCTCGTACACCATCGACCGCCGCGTGTCGGAAACATCGAGGTCGACAATCTCGCCCCTCACGAGCTGATCCGCCGAACCGGTCACCAGGTCGAGACGCATGAGTCCGTCGCCGTCGATGGTGTAGAGGTAGCGATTCCCGGCATTGCTGTAGTAGATCAGACGCGTGTGCCAGGGATTATCGGCCTGCAGCGCCTTGATTGAATAGCTGTTGAGTTCCGTGTCGTTGAAATCCACCTCACGCACCAGACCCGAACTCATGCGCACGGCGTACGAACGCTGCGAGGTGAGGCAGAGCGCGATCGGCGCTTCCGTCGTCGTCACTTCGCTGAGCGGGGTGGTATCGAGAACGTCCCAGCTCGAGGCATCGTACGTGGTCAGGTTGACCGTATAGCCGGTGGACGTCAGGCCGAGCCAGACAAAGGAGTTCCCGGTATTATTGAACACGACAAAGCGCGGATCGCCGCCCGTGGCCGGCTGATGCTCAAGCAGCAGCTGTCCGTCGAGCCCGTAAAAGCGGATGCGGCCGGACTGCGCGAACGCCAGGGCCTTTCCCGAAGGATCGAACGCGTACAGCGTGTGCCAGGTCATGACATCCCCGAGGTCGATGATCCGTGTCTGGCGCGTCGTGAAATCCATGACCGCCATACGGGATACCTGCGTCCGGGGACCGTCTGTCCCTGCGCCGTTGGACTGAAACTGGTCGTAGCCTGCGACGATGGTTTTTCCGTCCGGCGTCCAGACGGGATTTGCATGGTGGATGGCCTGTGCCGGATCGTCGTCGGAGCAGGCCGTCATCACGATCACGATCGCGAGGAGGAAGAACGGAAGTTGACGAAGGAGGGACATACGCTGCATCTGCCTAGTGTGATGAAACCCGTGAAAGCTGCCAGCCTGTCACGACGAGCCGCGACCATCCGGCGAGAAACGCGATCCCGCCGAAAGGAGTGACGCCGCCGAGCCAGCGCGCACCGGTAACAGTCATGATATACAGACTTCCGGAAAAAAGCACGATACCCGCAAGAAAATATATTGCCGCGTGCCGCACGTTCCGATCGTCCCGGAACAGGAGAAACATCCCGCATCCGAGCATTGCGACACTGTGGACGAGGTGATAGAGCACGCCCGTGCGGTACACCTCCAGCAGCGCGGGTTCGACGCGGTCGGCCAGGGCATGGGCGCCGAACGCACCGAGAGCGACACCGAAAAAGCCGCTTACCGCGGCGGCGAAAAACCAGGGGGAGCGTTGTGAACCCATTGCGCCTTGTCCAATTAGAAAAACAACACCCGGCGAAGAGGGAAAGTTACAGTTCGTGCACGATCGGATCGGGCAGAAAATCGGGAGCGGTCAGGCTGAGAAACTGATCCGGCGGGAATGTCGCCGCGCACGCGTGTGCGGTCGCTTCGTCGTGAAAAAGCCCGAACACGGACGATCCGCTGCCGCTCATCATGGCCCCCGCGGCGCCGCCGTCGATCAGCCGCTGCCGGGTGTCGCGGATGGGAGGAAATGCCTCCATCACCGGCTCCTCGAAATCATTGCGCAGCAGCCGTGCCAGAGCCCCGCGATCGACGTGGGCGTCCATCAGCGCGGAACGGAGATCGGGTTCTTCCTGCGTTTCCTTCAGCCGCAGACTGCCGTAGGCCCAGGCGGTCGAGACATGGATGCCCGGGTTGACGAGCAGGATCCACCATGGACTCTGCCAGGAGAAATGTTCGAGGATTTCGCCGCGCCCGCGTGCCAGCGCGCTGCCGCCATGGAGAAAGAACGGCACGTCGGAGCCGAGCAGCGCGGCCATCTCGAGCAGTTCCTCCTCGGGGAATTTCAGGCCGAGCAGCGGCGGCAGGTAGCGAAGCACCGCCGCGGCGTTGGAACTGCCGCCGCCGAGTCCGGCGCCGGCGGGGATGTTCTTCTGCAGCACGATATGCACGCCGGCACCCCGCTGCTGGGCGAGCAGGAGCCGCGCCGCGCGCACGCAGAGGTTCCCGTCGTCGGTCGGAATGTCGTCGCGGTTGCTTTCGAGCGAGATGCCTCCGTCCGTGGCTTCGAAACGCAGCGTGTCGAACAGGTCGACGCGGTGAAACACCGTCACGAGGTCATGAAATCCGTCGGCGCGCTTACCGAGCACGCGCAGTCCGAGATTGATTTTCGCATACGAGCGGATGGTCATCGGTCAGTTCTCTCCGAGGAAGAGTCCGAATGTGAGTCCGACGCGGAGAAACGGGCTTTCGAAATGGAAATCCGGCATCGCCGTCATGTCGAAGCTCTCGTCGAGTTCCCAGCTGCCGCTTCCTCCGAAATAGCCGCCGGTCACCCCGAGGACGATGAACGGATGAACCTCATACTCGAGACTCAGCGATGGCTGCCAGGTGAAGAACGTGCTCGTGAGTTCGTGCCTGCTGTCGACGGCCGACAGCGGCGAAGCGGGGAAGAGCCCGTCCCACGTTTTCGCGGTGTTGTCGCCCTCCGTGAGGGTCAGCGTGTACGACCCGCCGCCGAACATTCCGCCGAAGGCGATGTGAAAGCGTCCGATCGGGATCACGTACTCCACGGTCACACCGCCGGCGCCGACCGCCAGCTTGGTCGACCGGTAGGGGGCGGTCTCCTGTCCCGTCTCCGTCCATGCACGTGACTCGACGGATCCGCCGTAGCCCATGCCCCCGACCCTGAGATTGGGAACGATCATGATGTACGCGTATCCGTGGCCGCCGAAGAGGAACATCCCGTCTTCCTTCAGCTGGGGGAATCCCTTGACGGCGAGTGCCGCGTTGAGATCCGACGTGTTCAGGAAATGCCAGGTCGGCGTCACGCCGCCGCCGCCGCCGACGATGCCGCCTCCGCGCTGACGGCGGTTCGGGCGAATTTCGAAATCCTCGTCGTCCTGCGCGAAAACGGAGGGAACGATGAGCAGCAGCAGAAGAAGCGCGGTGATGATGCGTTGCATGAATGTATCCTCGAATCGTTGATTTCGGCGTATTCGGAAATATAGAGTCCCCGGGAGACTTTCCAAGGCGAAAACGCGGTCACGCGGCCGGGAGTGACGTCCGCGGGCCGGGGATATGCTCTCAGATGAAAAGGAGGGCGATCTGCATGACGATGTTCGCGTAGACGCCGGCGATGACATCGTCCATCATGATACCCGCACCCCCGCGCATGTTGTCGAAGTACTTCGCAGGCTGCGGCTTGACGATGTCGAAAAGGCGGAACAGAAGGAAGGCGCCGAGCGCGACCCACCAGATTTTCGGGAGGTAAACCAGTGCCAGCCACATGCCGACCGCTTCGTCGAACACGACGATCGACGGATCGTCTCCGTGTTTCTGCTCGAGAAACGACGCGGCGGGAACACCGAGAAACGCGCCGGCGAGGGCGAAGGAGATGGCGATCGTCCCGTTGTCGGTGAAGGGAAGCACCCAGTACAGCGCCAGCGCGACGGCGGAACCGACGGTGCCGGAGGCGAAGGGGAAGTACCCGGCAAAAAACACGGTGCCGAGCAGGCGGTAATACCATTCCAGGAGGGTTTTCAGAAACCCGCGCACGGTCATGACGCTCATTCGATGACTCCCTTGCTGCTGAAAAGCAGTGATGAAACGAATTTCCAGTTTTCCACGAGGTACTGCACGCCGGTGTACGCCGTGAAGACGGTGACGGCGAGCATCATCAGGTACACGGTGGCCGCGTCGAGCAGCGAGGTCATGACGTCGCCGAGGAGGCCCCGCACCCAGCCGATGTCCTGCCCGACGATCAGCAGCAGGAGATAATAGAGAACGGTCATCTGGATGAAGGTCTTCCACTGGGCGGTTTTCGACGTGACGATATGCACCCCGCGGCTTTCCGCGAGCGAACGCAGCACGGTAATGAGGAGGTCACGGAAGACGATCACGAGCACCATCCACCAGGGGACGTACGCCAGCAGCGCGAAGCCGATGAACGCGGCGGAGGTGAGAAATTTGTCCGCCAGCGGATCGAGAAACTTCCCCAGGTTGGTCACCGTTCCGCTCCGCCGCGCGATCTCGCCGTCGTACCAGTCGGTAATGGCCGCAACGAGAAAAACCGCGAGCGACAGCTGCCGCAGCAGGCTTTCGTCCGAGATGATCATGAGGAGAAACACCGGAGAAAGCGCGATACGGAAAAGGGAGAGCTTATTTGCGAGGTTTGAAAACATGTGTCGATTCGCATTCCTCGGCCGGAGAACATACTCCTGCCCGTGCTGGAAGGAATCTACGTCAATTTGAAGGATAAAAAAACCTCTCCGGTGGGGAGAGGTTGTATCAGAAAATGGATTTGACTCATGAAAACGGTTCTTCCAGTTCCGCATGCTCGTGCACGCGGCGCACAAGTGTGGCCTGCATGCCCTTCGGACCGAGCTGTGCCTCGTATTCGACCAGTTCGCCGCCCTTGAGCTTCTTGTAGCCGTCGCCCTCTATCGCCTTGTAATGCACAAAAACGTCACCGCCCTCTTCGGGTTTGATGAACCCGAAACCCTTCGCGTTGTTGAACCATTTGACGACGCCCTGTTCCATAATACCTCCTCGAAAATCAGGGTGAACAAAACGCCAACACACCTGCAGACACACGTTCTCTACGCGCGGAACGGCGGGTCTGCGCCTATAACCAGTGCCGTGAAGCGGTACAAAGCTGGATGCATGGCTGGATGGGGACAGATTTTTGACCTAAAATAGTTCGAGAAAGGCCTTGACGCAAGTGTATTTCTATGATTTTTCAGGCTTTTTCTGTGCTTTTTCTATCAACATGCGCGGATAGGCGTTTCCCGTCACGGAAATGTGCCTTCGATACCGGGCTTCGGGGATGGAAAATTCCTCCAGGCGGCGCCGCAGCAGCAGCCCGCTCATGCCATACCCGAGCGCGTTCGGAAGGTATCCTTCCGCCTGCAGTCCCTCGTACGGAGCGACCATGGCGACATAGCCGGCGCCGGCGGTGAGAATGTACGCATCGATACGTCCGTTCATATAAGGAACGACCGCCGGCTGGACGAGCCCGCCCAGATCGATGACCTGCCTGTCCGAAAAATACCCGATCGCGCCGATGTCGTACGCGGCGATGCGTGCGTCCGGCGTCGTATGCGCGGCGATCCATTCCGCCGCCCTGCGATGCACGGAGTTGATATGACCGACGCTGCTGTGCCACGTCGCGGACCAGGTGGAGAGCGCGGACCACCCGACGAGCACCGCCGCTGCAAGAAGTACCGCGCGCGGCAGAACGTCCTTCAGGAGGAGCGGCAGGGCCGCGCGGCGCAGGTCGGCAACGGGCGTTCCGCCGCCGTCAGGAGAGGCGG
The DNA here is from genome assembly GCA_003246455.1 of Bacteroidota bacterium. GTDB lineage: Bacteria > Bacteroidota > Ignavibacteria > SZUA-365 > SZUA-365 > SZUA-365. The sequence goes on along the minus strand of QKAF01000111.1, from coordinate 427 downwards.
CGCGGGAGGAGGAGAGAATGTGGGCGAGGAGGAGGGACACGCCGAGGAGGAGCGGCGCGAGATAGCGGCCCGCGTGTCCCGGGTACGGCAGGAGGGCGGCATACGCGGCCGTATGCAGCAGCAGCCAGGTGCCGAGGACGGATGGAATGCCAGGGGCCTCGGTGGATCGCCCTTCGGTCGGCTGTGCGGCCGGGGAGGTTCCCGGGGCTCCGGCGCGACGTCCGCGCGACTGCGGGTTCAGGCGCCGGCGACGCAACACCTCCGCGCCGGTGACCCAGACGAGCGAGACGCCCGCAGCTGCGGCGAGGATGCGGATGCCGGTCGGGGACCAGCGCACCGCGCCCCAGAGCAGGAGGCGCGTCCAGCGGAGCAGAATATCAGGGAAAGCGGTCAGGAACGCCGAAATGCCGGGAGCGGCGGGATGCCC
>QKAF01000049.1 GCA_003246455.1 Bacteroidota bacterium | reverse complement strand
GGGACGGCAGCGACGCAACGGCACCGATATCGATTTTTCGGCTGAACAACGGCGCTGCTATGGGGAAAGACTTGAGGGAAGATAAGAAATGAGGCGGAAAAGCGGAATCATTGATCGAACTGAAAAAGGCGGGCTTTGCGGCGGACGCGCTCCGCGGCAAGTTTCTCGAACAGGAGGGTCATGACTGCGAGAATGACGAGTGTCGCCCCCGTCGCGACGTCGGAAACATAGATCAGGCGCACGAGGATGTTGATGATGATGGACATGCCGATGGCGGAAACGATGATGCCGACGAACACCCCTGCCGACCGCTCGCCTTTTCGCAGCGGTCGGGAAAACGGCAGGTACGGATTCATCATGACGAGAATCTGCATGATGATATGGGAAAGCAGGCTGAGCACGAGAACGTGCACGACGACATGCTGATAACTGTCAAAGTAGACGAAGAATATCACTCCCAGCGCAAACACGTAGGGCAGAATGAAGAGCAGCATCAGGACGTCCTTCATCGCCAGCACCAGCTTCCCCTTGTCCGACGGGGTGGCATGGAAGATCCAGGATGCCTGCCAGGAATCGCTGCGCGCCATCGACGCCAGCAGCAATACCGGAAAGAACGCCATCGCGATATAGAGCAGGTTCGCTTTCTCCCAGTGCACCCCCGGACTGACAAACGGATCCGCGAGTCCTCCGCCGGAACTGAGTCCGGTGAGCAGGTACAGCACGGTCAGCGGAATGATGGCCAGCACCGAGAGGCGGAACTTCATGTCGTATTTGAACTGGTTTCGGATCAGCAGGGCTGCGGCACGCCCTTCGTTTCGGCCGAACAGCGGTGCGAACGTCCTCCGCCTCCTTGTCGGCACGCTGTTCCCTTCGCTGGCTTCATCGAGCCGCGAGAGTATCGCCGCGTACTCCAGTGAGAGCTTTTCGTAGGCGTACATGCACAGCAGAAACGTCACCCCCGCACCTGCGAGTACCGACGCAAGGCTCAGCCAGATATTCTGACCGACGGAAAGCTGCATGAGACTCGAAAACCAGGTCGGAGGAAGAAGCAGCATCCACGTCTCCTGATGCAGGCGCATGCCGCTCAGCACCTCTTCCTTCAGCAGGGTCGAAAAGACCATCCCGCTGCCGTACACCATGAAGGACATGACAAGCTGCAGATAACTGAAGATCCGGCGGAGCTTCTTCGGGTGCACGACGCGCGCCAGGTTGACGTAGATGAAGACGATCGTCAGCGAAACAAAAACCGCCGCGCCGAGCATCCCGAGCATGGCGGCAATTCCCAGCTGGGGCTGGAAGCCGAAACGGAATGCGTAGAGCACCATGGGAAACAGCCCGATCGCCACCGTGATGACGCCGAGATACGTCAGCAGGTTCGCAATCCTGGAAGCGAAGAATGTCCGCGAGGAAATCGGGCGATGGCTGAGATTGTGATAGTCTTCCGGAGAGACGACGACCGCCTGGAACTCGACGAGAACGGAAGTCGCAATCGAGAACATCACGAATGTCATCAGCACGGTACCGGTGAAAAACAGATCCGTATTTTCGATGATCATGAAGCTCAGCACCAGGCCGAGGAAGCCGTAAAAGACCGCGATCTGCCAGAGTCCGGGGAAACGCCGCTTGCTCGGTTTCTTCCGGGACGAAGCGAAGATGCCGGTTCGGAAATCCATTTTCAGTGACGTGCGCAGCAGTGCACGGAACTGTCCCGGGTCGATATCGAGCCGACGCAGGAGACCGTCGATCATACCCGCTCCAGGGCGGCAAGGAAGTCGCTGGTCAGCTCTTTCGTATCCCGAATCCCCGTAATACGGCTGAACGCGTCCTCAAGCGAGTCGGAATCGGTATCTTCGACAATGCTCTTCGCCGTCCCCGAGATGATCTGCTGCCCTTTGTCGATGATGATGATGCGCGTGCAGATACGTTCGACGACCTCGAGAATGTGAGAGCAGAAGAAAATGGTCTTCCCCTGCTCCGCCAGTTTTTTCAGCAGTTCCTTCATCACCATCGCGGCATTCGCATCGAGTCCGTTCAGCGGTTCGTCGAGAAACAGGACGTCGGGACGGTGTATGAGCGCGGATGCGATGAGCACCTTCTGCTTCATCCCCTTGGAAAATTCCGCCATGCGCTGATCTTTCGCATCGAGAATGCCGAACAGATCAAGAAGATCGTAAAATCGGGATTCCGCGAGCGCGGCATCGAGATGATAGAGGCTCGCGACGAAGTCGAGATACTCGGCAGGCGTGAGGGTCTCATACATCGCACCGCTTTCCGGGATATACCCGATGCGCTTTTTGACCTCCATCGGCTCGCGCTGTACGTCGAAACCCGCGACTTCGGCGGTCCCCTGCGTCGGCTGCAGCATGCCCGTCAGCATCTTCACCGTCGTCGATTTGCCCGCGCCGTTCGTTCCGAGGAAACCGACGATTTCACCCGGATAGACCGTCAGGGTCAGGTGGTCGACGGCGGTTTTATTCTCAAATTTCTTGCTGAGATCTATGGCGCGTATCATATGCGTGTGAGCGGCACCGGAAGTGAGTACAATAGTGAAATATCGTAAAACTCGCGCTGATCAGAAAGAGCGGGACCGGTCATGTCGGCGGAAAACAAAACGGCCCGGGAAGCAATTCCCGGGCCGTTTTCGTCAATGTCTCTCGATGTTACTCCCAGTCACAGCGAAGGATCGTGCCGTTATGACCGACAACCCACTGCTGCTTCTTCGCGATCGCCGCGACGGAGAGAAGACCGACGTCCGCGACGCGGTCGAGTTTCGTCCACGTGCGTCCGCCATTATTGCTGACGAGAACGCTTCCTTCGGGCCCGACGGCCATGCCGTTGAGTTCGTCGGAGAATGCAACATCTGCAAGCGGAAGATAGAGGTTCGTCCGTCCCCTGCCCCAGGTCATGCCGCCGTCGTCGGTGAACAGGATCGTGCCGCGCGTACCTGACACCCAGCCGGTTTTTTCATTCAGGAACGCGATGCTGAGGAAGTCCACGCCCTTTTCCTCGATGCCGCTCATATCGACCGCATCCCACGAGGCGCCGTCATTGCACGAGCGGTACATCGTCATCTGATCGCCCACTGCGATCCAGCACGATCCGCCGATATGCGTCACGCTCTGCATGCGCACTTCCTTCGGGAAAGTCACGACCGTCCAGTTCTGTCCGCCGTCGAGGGTTCTGCAGTACTTGCCTTCCGTACCGACGGCAATGGCAATGTTATTGAGTCCGGCATCGACGCTGAGCAGGTGGAACGCCTTGTCCTGCTGCATCGACGTCCATGTCGCACCGCCGTCGACCGTCCGAGCGACGTAGCCGCCATAACCCACGATGAGTCCCGTCCGCGCATCGAACATGCCGATATCGTTGAGTTCGATCGCGGATGCTTTCGTGTCGAACCACGATTCACCGCCATCGCTGGTGTAGCGCACCGTGCCGTCGTTCCCGACCACCCAGCCGCTCTTCCCTATGAATTCCACCTGATAGAAGGAACTCCTCGGGCCGCGGCTGACGGAGGTCCAGGTATCGCCCCAGTCTGACGAACGCAGGAGCACGCCCTCGACGCCGAGAGCGACGCCGGTACCCATATCGCTGAAGGACACGTCCATCAGATCCTTGTCCGTCCCGGAATTCACCTTGACCCAGCTCTCACCGCCGTCTTCCGTCTTCAGGATGACGCCGCCCTTGCCGACGCACCAGCCGGTCTTGTCGTTTGCGAAGTACATCGAAATCAGGGTCACGCCGGTCGGCGTTTCGATCATCTGCCACTCTTCTCCGCGGTCATTCGTCTTGAGCATGAGCCCGTTGCCGCCGCAGATAAGGCGAACGCGATCGTTGACGTAATAAATGTACTCCGGGTTCCCGGGCAGGTTGAAGTCCTTCTTGACCCATGAGGTGCCGCCGTTCGTGGTTTCGAGGATGAGGCCGTTCCAGCCCATCGCCCAGCCGCGGAGGTTATCGTCGAAATAAATCGAGCGGAGGAAAAACGGTTCGTCATACGACTTGTCGATCCACGTGTTCCCGCCATCCGATGTGTAAAGAATCAGGCCGCCCACGCCGCAGGCCCAGCCGACTTCGCGGCTGAAGAAGTTGATGGCGTAGACGCGCTTGCTTGTCCCGGTGTTCTGCCGATTCCAGGTGCGTCCCCCGTCCGTCGAACGTGAGATGATCCCGTCTTCCCCGCAGGCCCAGCCGTATTCCGAATCGATGAAGCTCTGATCGTGGAAAGAGATGTTGGTGTTGCTTTCCGCGAGATCCCAGGTCTTTCCGTCATCCGTGGAACGGATAATCCGTCCCTGATCACCGACGATCACGATGTGATTGTCTTCCGGTCGCTGGATACTGTTGTTGGTGACACCGTGCGGCAGCGGATTTTTCCACGTCCACGTCTGTGCCTGCAGAGGGATACTGCAAACGAGCAGAATCAACATAAGCATGACACTTCTCTGCCTTCCAGAGACCAAAACGGAAGCGGTCCGGTTTCTCATGAGCATTTCCTCGATAGTAAATTGGGCTACAGGATTCAAGCTAGGGGAAAATACGGTGTGAGGGGGGAAAATGAAAGCAGAGAAGATGATCCGATTGCAAAACCCGTGATTTCGGATTGTAGCATTGCGACCGTATCTTTGATTTCTGACGACAATGAAACGCATCACACGCATCATACTGACCAGCCTCACCCTCCTGCTCGCCTGCTGCGCCGAGCAGGGCGGACCGGTAAAACCGCTCGTGGTGACCAGCATCGCGCCGCTCGGCGACTGGATCGGCCGGATCGGCGGCAGCGACATCGATGTCCTCGTTCTCATCCCTCCTTCGTCCAGTCCGCACACGTTCGAACTTTCTCCCGGACAGCTCCGCGACGCGAGCCGTGCCGCCCTCGTGGTTCTCAACGGTGCGGGACTCGAATACTGGTCCGATCGGCTTATCGACAATCTCCGGGATGAGCGGACGCCCGTCATCACACTGAGCGATGGCGTCGCGCTCCTCCAGACCGGGGAGCACCACGACGGGGAGCACCATGACCAGGAGCACATGCATGGGAACGCGGGCAATCCGCACATATGGCTTGACCCGGGGATTGCGGCAGCATCCGTCCAGCGCATCTCCGACGCGCTTACCGCCCTGCTGCCCGAGAAAAGGGATTCCATCGCAGCGCGCACGACCGCACTGCTCGCGGATCTGGAAGCGCTGGACGGGGACATCGCCGCGGAGGTCCGGCACTGGCGCCGGCACCGCTTCATCGGCGATCACAGTTCGTGGCTCTACTTCGCGCGGCGCTACGGACTCGAGGAGGCCGGCGTGATCGAATCAGTTCCCGGCCGTGAGGTTTCCGCGCGCGAGATGACTTCCCTTATTGAAATGATGCGCCGGGAAAATATCGCAGTCGTATTCGCCGACCGTCGAAAATCCCCGCGCGCGGCAGATATTCTGTCGGAGGAGACTCATGCAAAAGTCGCGCAGCTCGACCCGATGGGGACGGCGGGTGACGGCTATGTCTCGATGATGCGCTCAAATATCGCGGAAATGGCGAAGGTGATGCGATGAATCACGAACACCACACGACGCTTCGTCCTGCCGGG
>QKAF01000012.1 GCA_003246455.1 Bacteroidota bacterium | reverse complement strand
GCCGCCCAGCGTTCCGGAGAGGGTTATCCCGCCCGAGGTGCCGGGGGGAACACGGCGCCCGGAGAGTACGCTGCGGGGCTGGTGCCGGGCGAGCACGCCGATCTCCGTACCCCAGGTGTCGGCGGTGACGACGGCGACAGCCACCAGCGACAGCAGGTACATCCGGTCGTCGCCGCTGAAATGCCATAGCAGGGAGAGCACACCGACAACGGTGCCGTTGGCGGCCACCTGCCCCGCATCACGATTGCCGCTTTTCTCGAACATGCTCTCGAACGGGGCTTTCTGCCTGCGACGCCACTTCGACAGAAGGCTCGAGAGAATGAAAAAAACGAAGATGGGAAGCGTCCACTGCCAACCGCCGATGCCGAATACGACCGTGGCGAGCAGAAACGTTGCGATCGCTCCCGAGGGCTGCAGCATGCGCGCGGCCCAAGCGGCGGAGGCGACCAGGAGTCCGAGCCCTGCGCCTGCTGCGAAACGCAGGGCGTCGGATTCCACGAGCAAGATCAGATTCCCGCGATCGGCGTCGCGATCTGGTACGATTTGGCCTTCTCGGCCTGCCAGTAGTCGGCGGTGATCCTTCCGCCCTGGGCGGTGATGAATGCGACACCCGTGGCCTTGGTCTTGATGATATTCCACGGCAGAAGCGCGGTTTTTCCGTTCGCCTTCACCAGTTCACGCGCCTTGCCGACCTCACGGCCGTTGTCGTCGTGGAACACCACGTTGACGATGGCGTCCTTGCCGTCGGTGTTGGCCAGCACGATGTAGACCTCCACGTCGGGGTCGCTGACGAAATGCGGACAGACCAGCTTCGTGTAGCCCGTCGCGTCCTGCCCGACTGTCGTCGTGTTTTTCCACGATTCCTTCGGATCCTTGTAGAACTGCCAGTATTCCGCGACGATGTTCCCGCCCTGCGCTTCAATGTGGATGGTGCCGTTGGCGACCTTCTTGACATATTTGCCGGGATCGAGGTTGAGTTTTCCGAAGGGCTGGACCCGAGCAGATTGCCGTCGTTGTCGTAGAATTTCATCGTGACGATCGGTCCGTTGCCTTCGACATCCGTGATGACGAGATGCGCTTCGATGACCTTCGGATCGTTCACGAAATGGTTGATGATGTATTTTTCCGCGCCCTGTGCCAGCACGCGTGAAGCGAGCAGCAGAAGGGTCGCGGCCAACAGGATGTTTCTTGTGTATTTCATGGTTACTCCTTACCTGCGTTGCTGTTTCCCGTGATCAGAGTTTCTTGAATTCGACGCGACGGTTGATTGCGCGGTTCGCCGGCGTATCGTTTCCGACGATGGGCTGCTTCGGTCCGTATCCGACGACGGAGAGTCGCGAACCGTCGACCTTCCCGTATTTCACGAGATACTCTTTCACGGAATTGGCGCGGCGTTCGGAGAGCTTCTGGTTGTACTCGTCCTTGCCGACGTTGTCAGTGTGTCCCCCGACCTCGTATTTCTTCCCCCTGTTTTTGTCGCTGTTCATCGCTTTGGCGACTTCGAGCAGATCCGCGTAGGAGCGTTTCTGGATCTTGTCGCTGTCGAAATCGAACTGCACCTGGACGCGCACGATCGGATCGTCTTCGATGACTTCCGCGATCGGTGCGCCGCCCTGCATGGCATGCGCGATCTGGTATTTCTCGCGCTCGGAGACCTGCCAGTATTCACCGGTGATTTTTCCGCCTTCGGTCTGAATGTACGCCACACCGGTCATTTTCTTGTTGCCGACGAGCGCCAGCGGCTGAATGGAGAATTTTCCGAATTTCGGAATGCTGATCTTGGTCTGTCCCGCGAGGTCGCCCTGATCGTTATAGAATTCGACGTACACCGTCGGTCCGGTTCCCTCGGCATCCGCGACGACGATGTAGCTCTCGATTGCCGGGTCGGCGACGAAATGCTGGCATACCAGCTTGGTCGAGCCGGGGCCGACAGCGGCAGGTACCGCGATGTTTTTCCAGCCGAGCGCCGCGTCCTTGTAAAACTGCCAGTACTGACCGGCGACGTCGGCGGTGGAAGTGATGCGCATGGTCCCGACCATTTTCTTGCCCATGACGTATTTCTCGCCGTTGACGTTGAGCTTGCCGCCGGCGGGAATGGTCTCCGTCGCTTTGCCGACGAGATTTCCCTGTTCGTCGAACACTGCGACATTGACGGTTCCGCCCCTGCCCTCGACATCGCTGATGACGAGATGTCCTTCAATGACCGCGGGATCGGAAACGAAATGATTGATGATGAGCTGTTTGCCCGCCTGTCCCCAGGCCGGTCCTGCCACGAGCAGCAGAATCGCCGCGACACAAACCCGCCTCAGCACAGACTGTACGTGCTTGGCTTGAAGCATGAGACCTCCTCAGAAGAATGGGAATGGTGAAATCGGGGGTAATATAGCGAATGTGGGGTATGAGGGAAAGGGGAATGGCGGGTTCCCGGGGGAAAGCTCCGGTGCGCAGGTCAGGAGATGTGCGGAGGTCTTGAGGGGTGCGCAGCATTCCTCATGGTCGGGAACTCATTCCCAGGTACATTCCGCCGAAATACGGGATGAGCCAGAAAATCCAGACGATGACACTGTATCGATGAAAACGGATGCGCAGCGGTTCACTGCCGTTCCGCACGACCCAGGTCGCCCATATCGCATGCGCCAGCATGAGCCACAGCGCAAGTTGTCCTGTCAGCGTATGCGGCTCGAGAATGTCGAAAGGTCCTGTCGCCATCAGATGCATCGCCCATGTGCCCGACACGTCGAAGGTAAGACCGAGCCAGAATGCCGCGACATGCCAGGGCTTGAGATAGCGGACGATTCGCTCGGACCAGACGCCGAGCGAGTAGAAAGCGAGTGCGAGGGAGATAAGAACGGCTGCGGAAGTCATATCCGGTTCGCGTTGTCAGGGGAATCGAGTACGGTTTTCGTTTTTCAGCGGGTGAGCTGCCGGCGGATCTCCTGGAGATCGACGATCGCCTCGGAGAAAATTCCGCTGAGCCGATCGATGAGCGCACCCAGTTTTTCGGCATCCACGGCGATATAATGGGTGTCGCGCAGACCGGACGACTCCTTTGTCTCCGTGGCTCCGTTTCGGCGCTGCCTGCCGCTGCCGATTTCCGCTCGGTCTGCCGAAGGGGCGCCCGGATCCGGGGTTGAGGTTTTCCCTTCATGGCCACGACGCGCGGGGGTAATTCTTCCCGCATCGGAGTCGGCTTTCATATTCATGATGGCAGCATGCACCCGTGTGGACGCCTGCGTGGATTTTCCGTTTCTGATGCTGCCGATGGTCATCGCGGTAATTCCCGTCCGCAATGCCACGGCATTGGCCGACCAGCCTGCTTCGATCATCGACAGCAGGGCGGCGCGCGCCTCGGTGAGCCTTGCGGCGGCGGTTCCCTGTGAACTCGCCGTCCCCGTGGTTTCGCGCATACCCCGACCTGGGTGGGTCTCGGTGTCGGAAGATCTGCGCGGGGTGATGTCTCGACCGTTTCCCGGCACGGAGACCGGCTCTGCCGCATCCGGCGACAGGCCGATGCGCGATTCGCAGACAAGCTTGTGAAAGGAGAAGGAATACAGATCCGGATTCTGCGCGACAAGGCTCTCCTTCCCGATTTCCTTGAACGTGTGTTTATGCGGCACGTAAAACAGCGTATGGTTTACATGACGGTAGGCAAGATCAAGAAAGTCCGGCCAGTGAAAACTGATATCGGAATAACGGAAGGTTGCCTTCGGGGCTAGCCCGTCGATCAGCAGGGCTTCATGCGTCCAGCGGGACGCGCCAAAGAGGTTTTTCCCGATCTCCTCCGGTTCGAACAGAATGCCGGCCGGTGCCAGTACGAAAAGAATAACTGTGTCCTGGTATTCCGGATCACGGAGAAACTGAATGGTAGAACTCATATTGAAATGATAATGCGAGGGGTGCTGAAGATTGATATAACGGCATAGATAATCTATCAATCTTCAGCATACTCGCAAGTTCTGAATATTATTTCATTCCCGTCAGTGTTTTAAGATTCGTCCGCCGCTAAAAAACAAGGCCGCCCGAAGATCGGACGGCCCCGCTGACATGGGAAGGGGGGAGATGGAGGGGAGTTCTATTTCGTCAGGGTCATGGAGACGGACTGCCGGTACACGAGGCCCGATTCGAGGCCGGTCATGACCGCAGTTGCAAAGTAGGTGCCGCTGGTGAGTCCGTTTGCATCGAAAAGCAGATTATGGCTGCCGGCATCCATCGGGCCGTCGGCCAGTGCTGCGACCCTGCGTCCAAGCATGTCGTGAATCTCGACACGAACCTCCGCGCGTTCCGGGAGCGCGATGCGGAGCGTTGTCGAAGGATTGAACGGATTCGGGTAATTCTGCTCCATCGCGAAGGACGACGGGAGGGTATTGGGACCACTTTTCGGATTCACGGCCTCTGTGCTCTGCAGCCAGTTCATCTTGACCGCGATATAGTCAAAATTGTTGACCACACCGTTGCCGTCCGCATCCATATGGCATCCCTCGGCTGTTGCCCACGGTGCGGCGGCCTGGCCGGTCCACTCGAACTCTGCGAGGGGATCGGGATAGTCGGGGGCGAGTCGTCCGGGACCGTTTAGCCACTGCGGATTCAGGTTCGCGTCGTAGATGTACTTGTTCAGTGCACCGCGATCGCCATAATTCACGATACCGTCCGTATTGACGTCACCGGGCCATACCGTACAGGGGACCTGTCCCGGAAGCAGTATCAGCACGTTGCTCTTGTCTTCTATTTTCTTGATTCCACAGGTCCAGGGATCATCAACGATGATTTCAACCCGGTAGAACCCGGCCGGCATGTTCACCGGGAGATGAATGATCGCCGTTCCGCTCGATTGCGTCGCCTGAATCGTCGACGAGACGGTCGTGTACAGTGCGGTCGAGGGATGGGGGCCGTAGAGGTTGATTTCGTAATTGGAGGTCGTGGGAGGCGCCGTGCTCGTGTACTCCACTTCGACGTCCATGTTGCCGCCGATGAAGAAGGCTTTGGAGCTGAACTGCGGGTTATCGGGTACGTTGATGTCCACGACGTCAAATGCATCCGGAGGGGCGACGACCAGAGTCGGGAGCACGTCCGTCATCTCCGACGGGGTGGGGCCGCTGAAGTAGGCCGAGGAACTCACCGTAGGCCATTGCGACTGGATCTGCACTGCGCCGCCACCCGTGTAATAGCCGGCATACCACTGAATACGCATATTCGCGAGGACACCGCCGGTCAGACGCAGCGGGCTGGTCTTATAGTCAATTTCCGCTTCGAGGTGCATTTCGGAACTGTTGAACGTCGTACGCTTGACGACGATCTGATTGCTCGGTACCACGACTCCCAGGGACGACCAGGGACGATGGTAGCGAAGACGACCGGTCGACGAGGTGGTCCAGCCGGAGAGGTTCGCATATCCGAATGCCGCAACATCAGGCGGGTAGAGGTAGCCGGGCGCCGGCAGCGCGAGGTTGCCGTCGAGATCCCCCGCGGTATCCCATTGACCGTCTCTGTCGAGGTCGAACCAGATATTCAGCATCGTGGCGTTACCGCCGCTGTAGGAAGACGGAGTCTTCATGATCGCCGCGACGTACAGCTTGCATGCGTCGATCTTGAACCAGGCGACACAGCCGGCTGAAACGACAGTCAGTCCGTTGACCTGTGCCGCGTCGCTCCACTCGTTCGGCGACAGGATTCCGTCAATCACCGGGGTAACGAGTGCTTCGGGGATATTGAGCGAAGCCGTCGTCTTCGCCATGCTCTCGGGCTCGGTCGGAAGAGCCGATGAGGGATTGCCGCTGCCGTTCCACTGCACACCGGGCGGGACGAATCCCGGGGAATATTCTGTGGTGGGATCGTTCTGTGCCTGCAGATCTGAGACAGCAAGAATGAGCAGTCCTGCCAGCAAGGTGTAGAAAGTAGACTTCATATATCCTCCAATGAAAAAATGACCAGTGCAACCATTCAATTCGAACCTGTGGAATTCCCTGACCCGGAGAACCCCGGACGGGAAAAGGTGCGTGAATCTGGTGTTCAAAGAAGCGGCATCTCTGAAAAGAAGACGCGTATTCGCAGTGAACATTATTCACTGCCATGTGTTTGCTTGGGTTACAGGCGTTAACTTAGTGTAAGCGTATAAGGAATGCAAGGAAAAAGTGAATTATTTTCACTTTTTTGAGATGGAGTGGCGCAGGTGTGTGCGTGCGCAATACGCACTGTGGCGTATTTTCACATTGCATCAATGCGCGAAGAAAGCAGATTTTTTCGTGGAAATACGGAGGTGTGCCGGTTATTCGGTCCTGTCATCCCTCGAATCCCGCTCCCTGATTTCTCCCACAACAATCACGAATTCTCCTTTCGGGGGGTGCGATTCGAAATGTGCGATAACATCAGGAAAACTGCCGCGTACCGTTTCTTCGAATTTCTTCGTGATTTCGCGTGATACCGAGACGCGGCGTTCGCCCATTGCGGCATGGAGTTCCCGGAGGGTCTTGAGCAGACGATGGACGGATTCATACAGAATGATCGTGCGCGTTTCCTGCGCGATTTCCGAGATGCGCGTCTGCCGGCGTTTTTTTATCGGGAGAAAGCCCTCGAAACGGAAGCGGTCCATCTGCAGACCGCTCGCCACGAGCGCCGAAAGCGCGGCCGAAGCTCCCGGAACGGGTATGACTTCGAGTCCTTCCTCGATGACCGCAGCGATGAGCAGTGCTGCAGGGTCGGAGACCCCCGGCGTACCGGCGTCCGAGACCACGGCAACGGCCTGACCTTCATGCAGCCGTTCGAGCAGCATCGGAATGCGCTGCCGTTCGTTATGCGAGAAATAGCTGATCGTCGGCGTGGTGATGCCGTGATGGCGCAGGAGATTCCCCGTGGTACGGGTGTCCTCGGCGGCGATCAGGTCCACATCGCGCAGGATTCGGATCGCGCGCAAGGTGATGTCGTCCATGTTGCCGATGGGGGTGGACACGACATACAGCGTACCGCCGCGGGGTTCTGGTCTTTCGGTGCTCATGGGGCAATAATTACGGAATAATCCCCGTTTCTCCTACAGAATATTTTCATTCGTGAATCGTATCGCGAATCGCCGCATCTCACGGCAAAGTTTCGGATAAAAATCGCTGGAAATCTGTAAACCCGATTATCTCCCCTGAGTCGCGCTGTTCCCGACTCGAAGCAACCACCACTACTCCCACTTATCCTGAGGTTCTCATGCTCAGACGTACCATTACTCTCACGGTATTTCTCATTCTTTCGATGGCCGCTGCCTCTCAGGCGCAAAACGGTGCCCGGCTGATTGACTACAACGCGAAGTCTGCCGGTCGCGCGGGAGCGGCCTTCGGATTTTTCGATTCCCCCGAACTGATGGTCACCAATCCGGCTGGACTCGCCTTTACCGAAGGCAGCATGCTCGATGCGAATCTTTCGCTGCTTATCCCGACGCTGCATTTCAAGAACGCGGGGAACGACAAGGACGGTGAC
>QKAF01000033.1 GCA_003246455.1 Bacteroidota bacterium | reverse complement strand
GGCGTTCATGAGCGGGTCGGGCTGTGCATGGGGAAAACGGGCATTCCTGAATCAGAGATCGAGGGTTTTGATATAGTCGATCGAGGCCGCGAGTCCCTGTTCGAGCGATGTTTTCGGCGACCATCCCAGCGCCGTGGCGCGGCCGATGTCGGCCAGCGTACGTTCGGCTTCGCCGGGCAGGTTGTCGCGGTATTCCGGTTCCTGTTCCGAACCGAGAATGCGGGCGATGATCTCGTAGATCTCGTTGATGGAATGGTTCGTTCCGGAACCGAGATTGAACACGCTGCCCGTGGTGCGGTCGTCATGGATGCACTGCAGGTGGAAATCGTTGACGTCATCGACGTACACGAAATCGCGGCGCTTTTCGCCCGAACCGTAGATCACGGGGCGTTCGCCGCGCAGGAGTCCGATGATGAACGCGCTGAACACCGGCGGAATGCTGCGGCGGTAATCCTGCCGCGGACCGTAGACGTTGAAATAGCGCAGGGCGGTGCTGCGCACGCCGTGATAGCGCGCGTAGCCCTCGGCGAAGAGCATGGACGCGTACTTCGAGAGTGCGTAGAAGCTTTCGGGATGCGCATCGTCTTCCGGGGTCGGGAACAGCGCGCTGCCTTCATAGAGCGCGCTCGACTCGGCGTAGATCACCTTCTGCACGCCGCCGCGCTTCGCGGCTTCGAAAACGTTGGCCGTGCCGCGCACGTTGATGTCGGCCGTCTCGACCGGGTCGATCTGGCAGTCGCTGATGCAGTTTTTCGCGGCGAGATGGAAAACGTGCGAGGCCTGGGCCACGACGGGATAGATTTCCTCGCCGCGGATGTCGAGCTGATGAAATTCCACGCCGTCGGGAATCTGTTCGCGCACGCCGTAGCTGAGGTTGTCGATGCCGACGACGCGGTATCCTTCGCGCAGAAGGCGGTCGGCGAGATTCGATCCGATGAAGCCGGCGACGCCGGTGATGCAGATGGTCATGTTCATGTCAGAAGTTTCCGAGTACTTTGCTGCCTTCCCAGTCGAAGCGGAAATCCATGTAGCGCAGTCCCGCGCCGGTCATCGCCGCGCGCAGTTCGCGCCGGCGCCCGTTTTCGACGCAGAAGAGCAGGAAGCCGCCGCCGCCCGCGCCCATCAGCTTTCCGCCCAGCGCGCCGCTGCGCATCGCGAGGTCGTACCAGCCGTCGATCGCCGGGTCGGTCATTTTCGATGAGATGGTTTTCTTCAGTGTCCAGTGGCGGTGGAGGAGACGGCCGAAGGCGTCCACGTCGCCCGCGAGCAGCGCTTCGCCCACTTCCACACCGATTTCCTTGATCGCGTGCATGCCGCGCGTGGCTTCGTCCTCGCTCACCGCGACCTTGTGTCCCTGTTCGGCGAGGATGCCGTTGGCGTCGCGCTGGATGCCGGTGTAGAACATCATCAGGCGGTGTTCGAGATCGGCGATCGCCTCGTGTTCGAGCACGAGGGGTTTGGGATGCACGGTGCCGTCGGGATCGATTTCCATCGAAAGGATGCCGCCGTAGGCCGCGGCGAACTGGTCCTGCTTGCCGATGGGTTTGCCCGCGAGCTCGATCTCGATGCGGCAGGCGTCCTCCGCCAGCTGATGGGTGCTGATATCCCGGCGGAGCAGCGTGTTGAGCGCTTTCCACAGGCCGACGGTGTACGAACTCGACGAACCCATGCCCGTTCCGGCCGAGAGGTCGGCCATGGAGCTGATCTCCAGCGGACGGCGGAAATCGAGCCATTTGAGGGCCTCCCGCACGATTTCATGCTGAATGTCCTCGATGCGGTCGGGTGCGACGATTTCGGTGCGGCTGTAATTGATCTTGATCTGATCGACGATGGCCGGTCGGTTGATGCTGATGAACATGTACTTGTTCACCGCTGCGGTTATCAGTTTGCCGCCGTATTTCTCATAGTAGGCCGGCAGATCCGTCCCTCCGCCTCCAAGCGGAAGTCGAAACGGGGTGCGAACGAGTATCATTTTCCTCCGGCTTCTCCGCGTTGCGATTCAATCTTCCAATGTACGGAAAAGGGGAGAGGATCGGAAGGGGCGGGAGGAACCGGAACTGGAGGATGAGCCTTCAGGCTCGTCCTCGGCTCGGCGACGTCGAAAGGCGGCTCGGCCACGCCGAAAGGCGGCTCGGTCACGTCGATGACCGGGGTCACCCCTTACGTCCCGGACGCTCCCACGTCGCGCTGCGGCTGGCCTGCGCGATCTTGAACCAGGCGATGAAGAGGGCCGTGTTGATGGCCATGAAGTAGAAGGGAAGCGACAGCAGGCCGAGGCGGCGGTTGAAGGATTCGGCGATCCAGCCGACGGCGGAGAGCAGGAGAAAGGCCAGCATGGGCAGGAAAAGGGTCCAGAATACCCAGGGAATGCCCGCGAGCAGGGGAATGGCGATCAGCAGCGCGAGTATGGAAAACGGCGCGGTCCAGCGCAGCTGCTTGTGGGCGAACAGCATGAGGCGCACCGAGGCGGGCAGCTTCCGGAGCACCGGGGCGAGCGTGCGCATGGTGTTGAGCGTGCCGATGCCGACGCGGATCTTGCGGCGGAATTCCCGCTCCATGGAAACTTCCGTTCCCTCGAACGCCAGCGCTTCGGCGTCGAAGACGAAGCGGAACCCGTGACGGAGAATGCGCAGCGGCAGGAGAAAATCATCCGCCACCTGCACGTCTTCGGGCTGCTGCTCGAACAATTCGCGGCGAATCGCGTAAATGCCGCCCGTGGCGCCGAGCGTCGTCACCACGTTGCCTTCCCAGCGCTTGATCAGGTTTTCGAAGGACCAGTACGTGCTTTCTCCCGCGCCGCCCACGCTCTCGTTGACCGGGTGCAGCCGCAGGTTTCCGCAGACACCGCCGATCACCGGATCGGCGAAATGCCGCATCAGCCGCCGGATGGACTGCGGTTCGTACATGGTATTCGCATCGGAAAATACGAGATACGGCGTATCGCACTCGGCCACGACGCGGTTGACGGTTTTCATCTTGCCGCCGCGGCCGAAGGAGAACGCGCGGATGCGCGTGCCGTCCGCCAGGCGGTGGAGGATTTCGTCGGTGCCGTCGGAGGATCCGTCGGAACCGATCGCGAGGAAGAGGCGGTCGGCCGGATAATCGATCGCAAGGAAGTTGCGGATCTTGTCCTCGATCAGCCCGGCTTCGTTGTACGCGGCCACGACCATGGTCACGGGAGGGAGCAGGGTGTCGTCACGCTTCCACGCCCGCGTCCGCAGCAGCGAGATCAGCGCCATCCCCGCCGGATACAGCAGGTAGGTGGTCAGCAGCGCGAGCAGGGCGAGCGCGCCGGCGATGAGGGCGATATACTCGATGACCGTCATCCGCTGCGCCGCCGGGAGATGGCGTCAAGATAGGCCTGTTCGAACAGTTCGCCGATGTGCGCCCAGCTGTAGCTCGACTCCATCAGCGTGCGCGCGGCGCTTCCCAGCGCGCGGCGCTTTTCGGCGTCGCGGAACAGCGCGACGACGGCGTTCGCGAAATCCTCCTCGCCGTCGGCGCGGAGAAAATGCTCGCCGTCCCGGGCCACGTTTCCTTCGGCCCCGACGGCGGTGGACACCACGGCTTTGCCGTGGGAAAAGAACTCGAGCAGCTTGATGCGCATGCCGCCCCCGATGCGCAGCGGCACCGCCATGACGGTGGCCGAGGCGAGCAGCTCTTCGTACGCGTCCACGAATCCCGGGAAGCGCAGACGGTCCGTCGCGAAACGCAGGAGACGGCGGGGCGGCGCCTCGCCCGCGATCGTGCAGCGGGCTTCGGGCACGGCGGCGCTGATCCGCGGCCAGATGGAGGAGGCGAACCACTCCGCGGCGTCGACGTTCGGCCCCCACACCAGCGGACCCACGACCACGACATGCGCGGGATCGGGTTCGGCGGAAAACTGCCGCAGCCGGTCGACGTCGACTCCGGCGGGAATGACGGCGATGCGCCCGGAGGCGGGACTCTCGCCCTTCTGAGCTCTCAGGGAAGCCGCGATGTCCGCGGCATCCTCTGGAGTGATGGCGGCGATGACTTCGGGATGGGTGAGGGCCGCGGCTTCGTAGCGGTAGAGCCGCTCGGCCTGCATGCGGAAATAGCGCGAAACGATGGGCAGCCGGCTGTGCTCGGCATGCCGGCGGTATATGGTGGTTTCGAAATTGTGTTCGCGGAGAACGTAGGGAAGATCCCAGCGCCGCTGCAGGTATTCGCCGTACATCGCCATCTGCGCGTGATCGACGTGCACGACGTCGTAGCGCTGCTCCGCGCACAGGGCGTCGAGACGCGCGGTCATCGCGTCGGAGCGGTACTTGGAGACGGGATAGGGATCGCGGGAAAACAGGTTGCGCAGTCCTTTCGCCACGGTGTTGCGCGTGTCGTGCGCCACGACCTCGAGGCGGCAGAAGGTCGGCATGTCGTTGTCGTCCCTCTCGCCTTCCCGCCTCCCGGCCTCTCCGCTGCTCCGACTCTCCGCCTCCCCGCGTCCGAAGCCGACGAAGGTCACATGGTGCCCCCGCGCCGCCACGCTGCGCGTGATGTTGTATATCCCGATGGTCGCACCGTTGGCCACGGGCCAGGGGACGTGCGGAGATATCTGGAGAATGTTGAGGGGAGCGGCCATCGGCGGTCTGTCGGTACCGGTACGTTATTCGAAGAGGAGCTTGAAGAACCATCCGCGCAGGGCCGCGCTTTCACGCAGAGTGAAGCGGCGCGAACCCGGAACGCCGCGCCGGCGCGCGGCCATTCCGGCGTATCCGGATGCGATGCCGCGGAGCACGGCGCCCGTGCGGCGCGGATCTTTCAAAATGGGAAGGATGCGTCTGAAAACAAAGAGAAGCGAAACGGGCAGCGCGGCAGCGAGGGGAAAATACTTCCACAGCAGCCAGAGGCTGTTGCGCGTGACGTACTGCAGGCGCCGGTACACGTGTCGACCGGCGGGAGAAAGCGTGTGCCAGATCACCGCGCCGGGGTCGTAGACGACGCGCCATCCGCGCTGCAGCAGCTGGAACGCCAGGTCGTTTTCCTCGCGTCCCCAGAAAAACTCCGCGCCGTATCCCCGGGTCTGCCGCATGGCCTCCATGCGCAGCAGCGATCCCCCGGCCGCGATGTTCACCACGTCGTACCCGTGCTCGGCCGAACCGCCGCTCGCGAAGCGCTCGATGCCCGCGGTTTCCGCCACGCCGGTATCGGGATGCACGCATGACGCGCAGACCGACGCGATGCGCGCGTCCGATTCCATCGTCCGCAGCATCCGCGCCACGTCTTCCGCCGAACGCGGCCATGAATCGTCGTCCAGTGTCAGGAGAAAGTCGGTCTGCACCTTCTCGAAGAAGATGTTCCGCGCCGCGATGCCCAGGTTTTCATCGAGGAGGATCACGGAAGGGGCGGAAGGGGCGGTAGGGGCGGGAGGGACGGGAGGGACGGGAGGGGCGTTCAGCATTTCCCGCGTACCGTCCGTCGACGCGTTGTCGATCACCAGAACGCGCAGTCCCTCGATCGCGCGCAGCGCCTCCAGCGTGCGGCGCAGGTCATCCTTCCGGTTGTAGCTCAGGATGCATGCCGTGATGCGTTCCATGCCGGTCATTCCTTCTCCGCTCCTTCAGCGGACGAGCCTGAAGGCTCATCCTCCAACCGGGGTCCTTGCTCCGACGAGCCTCCTGCCTCCTGCGTCCTGCCTCCTGCTTCCTGCCTCCTGCTTCCTGCCTCCTGCCTCCCCATCAGTCCCATGATCTGCGCTTTCCACTGCAGCACCTCCTCCACCGAATACACGCGGAGGATGAGCATCTCCGCGCCCACGACGCCGAGGGCGGCGAGGTTGGAGACGATCCAGTGCGTGTCGCCGAGGCCGAGG